>JAVBLU010000053.1:0-5447 GCA_031553225.1 Eubacteriales bacterium | reverse complement strand
CACGCGCCGCAAATCGCGAAGGGCAGCCGCCCGCCCTCGCAGCGCGGCGCGCCGGGGCAGCGCGGCCAGGCGCTGGGCGGCCAGGGCAAGCGGGACGTCGTCCCACTCCGGCGAAGGGATCAGGCCGTCCGGCGCCGCGCGGTGCAGCGACAGCGACCAGACAAGGCCGGCCTCGGCGGCCCCGGCGGCCGCCCGCGCGTCCGCGTCCGCGCCTGCGCAGGGATCCGTGTCCTCATCCGCCTGCACGCCTGCGTTCCGATGCGCGCGCACACCCGCGCCCGCGTCCGAGCCCCACGGCGCAAGCAGGAGTGGGGCGCCGATGCGCGCGCGCGGGCTGCGGCCGGGCAGGCGCACGACGGCGAACCCAGCCTCTTCGGCCGCCTTCAGCGCCGCGTCGGCCTGCGCTTCATCCGCCGTTAGCGCCCGGGCGCGGTCCGCACCGCTCGCCCCGTCCGCGTATGCGGCGGGCGACGCGCCGCGCCGCCCGCCGGCGGCGTCCGGCGCATGCGACGCGGGCGAGCCGCCGATGTTCACCGCATGCGCCGCGCGGGAATAGGCGACAGCCGGGGCGGCGCCGCCGGGCAATTCATGCCGGCACACCGGGTCCAGAAGCGCCAGAAAGCCGCTCTCCGGCTCCAGGGGCCGCACGCGGAAAGCGCCTCCCACAGCGCGCTGCAGGAGGCGCAGAAGATCGCGCTGCGTCACGCCTTGGGCAGCACCCGGCGCAGGTATTGCCCGGTGTAGCTGCCCTCGTCGCGGGCCACCTCCTCGGGGGTGCCGCGGCTGATCACCCGGCCGCCGCGCTCGCCGCCCTCCGGGCCCATATCGATGATGTAGTCCGCGGCCTTGATGACGTCCAGGTTGTGCTCGATGACGACCACGGAGTTGCCGCCCTCGGCCAGGCGCTGCAAAATCTCGATCAGCCGCTCCACGTCGGCCATATGTAGGCCGGTGGTCGGCTCGTCCAGAATGTAGAGCGTGCGCCCGGTGGAGCGCCGGGCAAGCTCGGTGGCCAGCTTCACGCGCTGCGCCTCCCCGCCGGAGAGGTTGGTGGAGGGGTGCCCGAGCTTCAGGTACCCAAGCCCCACGTCGCACAGGGTTTGCAGGCGGGTGGCGATGCGCGGTATGGGCTGGAAAAAGGTCAGCGCGTCCTCGGTGCGCATGTCCAGCACGTCGGCGATGGACTTGCCCTTGTAGCGCACCTCCAGCGTTTCGCGGTTGTAGCGCGCGCCCTTGCACACCTCGCAGGGCACGTACACGGCCGGCAAAAAGTGCATTTCGATGCGGATGATGCCGTCGCCCGAGCAGGCCTCGCACCGCCCGCCCTTCACGTTGAAGGAGAAGCGCCCGTTCTTGTAGCCGCGCGCGCGGGCGTCGGGCGTGGCGGCGAACACGTCGCGTATGATGTCGAAGATGCCCGTGTAAGTGGCGGGGTTGGAGCGGGGCGTGCGTCCGATGGGCGACTGGTCGATGTCGATCACCTTGTCCAGCTGCTCCATGCCGTCGATGCCGTCGTGCGGGCCGGGCCGCGCGTGCGCGCGGTTTAAGTCGCGCAGCAGCGCCTTGCGCAGAATCTCGTTCACCAGGGAGGACTTGCCCGATCCGGACACGCCCGTTACGGCCGTGATGACGCCCAGGGGGATGGCCACGTCCATGCCTTTTAAGTTGTTCGCCCGCGCGCCCCGCACGGTGAGCCTGCCGATGGCCGCGCGGCGGGCGGGCGGTACGGGGATGACCCGCCGCCCGGACAGGTAGGCCCCGGTGAGGGAGTCGGGGTTGTCGATGATGTCCTGCAGCGTCCCCTGCGCGACGATGCGGCCGCCGTGCGCGCCCGCGCCCGGGCCGATGTCCACGATGTAGTCGGCCTCGCGCATGGTCTCCTCGTCGTGCTCCACCACAACCAGCGAGTTGCCCAGATCGCGCAGTTTTTTCAGCATGGTCAGAAGCTTGCCGTTGTCCCTTTGGTGCAGGCCGATGCTCGGCTCGTCCAGGATGTACAAAACGCCCACCAGGTGCGAGCCGATCTGCGTGGCCAGGCGGATGCGCTGCGCTTCCCCGCCCGAGAGCGTGCCGGCCGCGCGCGCAAGGGTTAAATAGTCCAGCCCCACGTCCTGCAGGAAGCCAAGCCGCGCCTCGATCTCCTTGAGGATGCCCTGGGCGATGATGCGTTCCTTTTCGGAAAACTGCACGCCCTTGAAGAAGGCGCGCGCCTCGTGGATGGGCCGCGCGGAGATGTCCGCCACGTTCACCCCGCCCACGGTAACGGCCAGGGCCTCGCGGCGCAGGCGCTTGCCGCCGCAGTCCGGGCAGGGAACGTTGGACATGCAGCTTTGCAGCTCCTGCTTGATGCTCTCGGAGTTGGTCTGCTGGTAGCGCCGCTCCAGGTTGTTCACGATGCCCTCGAAAGGCGCGTCGTACTGGCCGGAGCCGTGCTCGCGAAAGTACTTCACGTGCAGCCGGCGCTCGCCCGTGCCGTACAAAATGGCCTGCTGCGCTTCCCCGGGCAGCTCGCGCCAGGGCGTGTCCACGGAAAAGCCGTATTCCTCGGCCAGGGCCGTAAAAAACATGGCGGCGATG
This sequence comes from Eubacteriales bacterium, assembly GCA_031553225.1. Lineage (GTDB taxonomy): Bacteria > Bacillota > Clostridia > Christensenellales > UBA1750 > JAVBLU01. Next base: position 2,870 of record JAVBLU010000053.1, on the reverse strand, counting down.
GAGTTGCGCTGGTCCTCAAACCACGACCACCCCGAGGCGCGCACCGCGTCCTCCTTGAGCGACTTGCTCTTGTCGGGCACGATGATCTCCGGATCGATCTTGCTCAGTGTTCCAAGACCCGCGCAGGTGGGACAGGCGCCGAACGGGCTGTTGAAGGAGAACATGCGCGGCTGCAGCTCCTCGATGGAGATACCGCAGTCGGCGCAGGCGTAGTTGGCCGAAAACAGGTGCTCGCCCTGCTCGCCCGCGTCGATGAGCGCCAGCCCCTCCGCCAGATGCAGCGAGGCCTCCAGCGAGTCGGCAAGCCGCCGGGAAACGTCCGGCCGCACGACGATACGGTCGATGACCACGGCGATGTCGTGCTTTTTTTGTTTGCTCAGCGTGGGCAGCTCGGAAAAATCGTACGTCTCCCCGTCGATGCGCACGCGCGCATAGCCCTGCTTTTTCAGCTCCTCCAGCTGCTTGATGTACTCGCCTTTTCGGCCGCGGGCGATGGGCGAGAGCACCTGGATGCGCGTGCCCTCGGGATAGGCGGTGATGAGGTCCACCATCTGGTCCACGCTCTGGCGCTTGATCTCCTTGCCGCACTCCGGGCAGTGCGGGGTGCCCACACGCGCATACAAAAGGCGCAGATAGTCGTGGATCTCCGTTACCGTGCCCACCGTGGAGCGCGGGTTGCGGCTGGTGGTCTTCTGGTCGATGGAGATGGCGGGGGACAGCCCGTCGATGCTGTCCACGTCCGGCTTGTCCATCTGCCCCAAAAACTGGCGCGCGTAGGCGGACAGCGACTCCACGTAGCGCCGCTGGCCCTCGGCGTACAGCGTATCAAAAGCCAGCGACGATTTGCCCGAGCCGGACAGCCCGGTCATCACCACCAGCTTGTTGCGCGGTATGCGCAGGTCGACGTTCTGCAGATTGTTCTCCCGCGCGCCATGGATGACGATCTCGTCCGGCACAAACAGCCCCCCGTATGTTCCAGCTGATGAAGGGCTTCACTGGCTTTGTCCGCCCTGCATCTCCCGCATTATACCATCCCTCGTCCCAGCATTTCAATGCGAACACGAAAATTTGTTTCCATCTATATCCTGCAGCCGGACTTGCCTGCGCGAAGCGCTTGCGCTACAATGGGAGAGGTTTCCTATGATAGGCGTATGGGGGTGCTCGCATGTCCTTCAAGGTGGCGTTCATCGGGGCCGGGTCCATCGGGTTTACCCGCAAGCTCCTCACCGACCTGCTCAGCGTGCCGGAGTTCCGGGACATCCAGGTGTCCTTCACGGACATCAGCGAAAAGAACCTGGAGATGGTGCGCAAGCTTTGCCAGCGCGATATCGACCACAACGGCCTGTCCATACAAATACACGCCACAACCGACCGCCGCGAAGCCTTCAGGGACGCGAAGTACATCGTCAACTGCGTGCGCATCGGGGCGCTGGAAGCTTTCGCGCTGGATGTGGAGATCCCGCTGAAGTACGGGGTAGACCAGTGCGTGGGCGATACGCTGTGCGCGGGCGGCATCATGTATGCGCAGCGGGGCATCAACGCCATGCTGGGCTTTTGCAAGGACATACGCGAGGTGGCCGCGCCCGGGGCCATCATGCTCAACTACGCCAATCCCAACGCCATGATCACCTGGGCGTGCAACAAGTACGGAAAAGTGTTCACCATCGGGCTGTGCCACGGGGTGCAGGGCGGCCACGCGCAAATCGCCAAGGCCCTGGGCGTGCCCAAGGAGGAGCTGGACATCATCTGCGCGGGCATCAACCACCAAACCTGGTATGTCCAGGCCCGGCACAAGGGCCAGGACATGCTCCCCAAGATTTTGCCGGCGTTTGAGAGCGACCCGGAGCTTTCGCGCACCGAGAAAGTGCGTATCGATATCATGAAGCGCTTCGGGTACTATTCCACCGAGTCGAACGGACATCTGTCGGAGTACGTGGCCTGGTACCGCAAGCGGCCGGAGGAGATCCGCGACTGGATCGACCTGTCCTCCTGGATCAACGGCGAGACGGGCGGATACCTGCGCATCTGCACCGAGGGCCGCAATTGGTTCGACACGGACTTCCCCAACTGGATGAAGAGCGAGCCGAACAGGTACGGCCAGGAGGCGCGCGGGCACGAGCACGGCTCCTACATCATCGAGGGGCTGGAAACCGGGCGGGTGTACCGCGGGCACTTCAACGTGGTGAACAACGGCTGCATCAGCAACCTGCCGGACGACGCCATCGTGGAGGTGCCCGGCTACGTGGACGCCAACGGCGTGAATATCCCGGCCGTGGGCGATCTGCCGCTTGGATGCGCGGCCGTGTGCAACGCCTCCATCAGCGTGCAGCGCCTGGCGGTGGAGGCCGCCGTGCACGCCGACGACGCGCTCCTGCGCCAGGCCTTCCTGATGGACCCGCTGGTGGGCGCGGTGTGCAACCCGCCGGAGATCTGGCAGATGGTGGACGAGATGCTCGTGGCCCAGGCCAAATGGCTGCCGCAGTACAAAACCGCCATCGCCGCCGCCAAAGCGCGCCTGCAGAAAGGCCCCCTGCTGCCCACCCGGCAGACGGAAGGGGCCGCGCGCCTGCACACGAAGACCGTGGCGGAGATGGCCGCCGAGCGGGCCAAAGCCTAAAGCGCCTGCCTCCGGCGCTTTCGGCCTGCGTCCTCCCTTCTCGGCTCCATCCTGCTGTGAAAACCCGCCGCACGCGCCGCCCTGCATGCCGCTGTCCTTTCCGCAGCCTGCCGGGCTGCCTTTTCGGAGGACAGCCGCGCGCACACACCTTGCGCAGCCCGAAGGCCCGGCGGCATACCTGCCGCCCGGCCTTTCCCACGGAATTTGCAACCCCCCGCCCGCAGAAAACCCATATCCAAACCCCCAGGAGGGC
>JAVBLU010000041.1:0-19091 GCA_031553225.1 Eubacteriales bacterium | reverse complement strand
GCAGAACGCCGCGAAGAAGAGCAGGATCATTCTGAAGACACCCAAGACCGAAGAAAGCTCGCGCGTCGTATTCATGACGGACGAGCTGAAATCGGAGCTTCTCGCCAGAAAAGCGGTGGTAGACCGCGAAAAACTGGCACTGGGTGATGAGTACAACGATTATGACCTGGTTTTCGCGTTACCGAACGGCAATCCCATCGAACCGAAGCTGTGCGAAAAGTGGTTCAAGGCATGGTAGAAGAAAACTGATGTCGAACTGCCGGAACTGGTTTTCCATGAACTTCGCCACTCAAACTCCACCTACAAGGTGAACCTGAGTCAGGGCGATTTCAAGTCCGTACAAGGGGACACGGGGATCGCAACGCCGGAAGTGCTGATGAACACCTACACCCACATTGAGGACGAAAGGCGCAGGGCGCTGACGAACGTCATGCAGACGGATTTTTACGAAAATAACCCACATGCAGACGCGAGCAGGCCGCCAGCTCCAGCCAACGAGCAAATGGTGAAGGTCATCATGGAGCGGTTCGCCGCTGACCCGGCATTGCTAAAAAGCGTACTCGGCGCGCTGTACGCGCAGCAGAACACGAAATAGGCTTGTGTTCAAAATTGTGTGCATCGGTTAGGGTACTGGTGCGTACAAGCGAAAAAAGAGGCATCGCTACTGGCAAACCTACGAAGGAGTTGAGCTTTTGTGTGAAAGAAAACGACCTTTGTGTGCAGAAAAATAGTGCGGCTCCGTTTCCATCAAACCTCGGAAGCCGCACCATTACTGGGTTTCTGTGGCGTGCCTGGAGGGATTCGAACCCCCGACCTTTTGGTTCGTAGCCAAACACTCTATCCGGCTGAGCTACAGGCACACGCTATTGAGTTAGGTTCCGATTTCTGGACGGAGTATCTGGTTCGTAGCCAAACACTCTATCCAGCTGAGCTACAGGTACACGGCATGCTGTTGGTCTCTCGTTAAGGCGCTTGTTTATTCTAGCAGGGGTTGTGCGCGCTGTCAACCCCCGTACGTCAATTTCACGTAAGGGTCATCGGGCGCGGTTGTACTCGCGCACGGCGTCGTACAGGGCGAGGATGTTGGCGGTGGGCACGTCGGGCTGCAGGCTGTGCGCGGGAGCCAAAATGAAGCCGCCCGCCTTGCCGAAAAGGTCCATGTTGCGCAGCGCCTCGGTGCGCACGTCGCTTGGCGTGCCGCGCGGAAGGGTGTACTGCGTGTCTATGGAGCCGTGCAGGCAGATGCGGCTGCCGAAACGCTCTTTCAGGCTCTGCAGATCCATGCCGGCGGCGCGGGGCTGCAATGGGTCCAGGATGTCCACGCCGATTGCGATGATGTCCTCCACAAAGGAGTGCACGCATCCGCAGGAATGGAGCATGAGCTTTGCGCCGAAGCGGTGGCACACGTCCGCCAGGCGCTCGACGCGCGGGAATATATACTCTCGCGCCATAGAGAGGCTGATGAGCGGGTTGTCCTGCATGCCCAGGTCGTCCGCCACGCGCACCACGTCCACGGCGTTGCCCGCGGCGGCCAGCAGCGCGCTCAGATAGTCCACGTAGAAGTCCGTGTACCCGTCCAGCAGACGGTTGGCCATGGGCGGGTCGCTCGCCATGTCGCACAGGAGCATGTCCACACCGCGCACATGGGCGGGGTGCTGGTAGACGCTGGGGCCGCTCACCATCACCGCAAGATCGGCAAAGGGCGCGAGGCGGGCCGTCATGTCGGAAAAATCGAACCAGGAAGCGCTGGGCCAGCGGAAGCGCTCCAGGTCGTCCAGCGTTTGCGCCTCGCCCAGCAGGTGGCCGCAGTGCTCCTCCAGCTCGCCGAACACCGTAGGCACGAGTTTGCTCATAAAGCCCAGATGGTTGAGCGTGACGCCCTCGGAGGAGGTGGTCGTCTGCGGGAAGGGCGCGACCCATACAGGATCCACAACGCCGCGTATGTCCACCATGTCGCTGCCCAGGCGGCGCAGCAGCTCCCGGTAGTCCTGCGCGCCCAAATCCTCGTACAGGCGGCGCGTAACGCTGGGCACGCTGTGAAAGTCGCAGGGCACCGCGTCGGTCGCTTCGTGTGCGATGGCGTGCAGAACGCGCTGTTTTCCGGTCATGGCGGACGCCTCCCAGCTGAGCAGTTTACCTGCAACCTCAAGGCCGCACCCGGCGGGAAAGCGTGGCCGGCATGGCAAGCCAAAGGCCGCGCGCCGTTACAGGGCGTTCATGTAGGCGACGTACTGCGCGAACACGATGCCCGGCGCTTCCAGCGTCAGATCCCAGCGCCGCACCCATTCCAAGGCGTACGCGCCCGTGTAGCCGGAGGCGGCGAGCAGTCTGACGAAGTCGGCGATGGGCACATCGCCCAGGCCGCACATGGTATAGCGCGGCGCGCCGTTCGTCATTTGCGAGTCCTTCACGTGCACGTGGCGCACAAGGCTGCCGATGTTGTTCATCGTCTGCTCGGGCGTTTCGCCCGCGAACCGGTACGGGTGGTGGATGTCCCACACGACGCCCAGATTGGGCCGGTCCACGCGGCGGATGAGCGCCGCCAGACGCTTCGTGTCGCAGAACCACCCGTGCGTCTCCAGCGCCAGCGTAACGCCGCTTGCGGCGGCCTGGTCGCACAGGGGGCGCAGAAGCTCCGCCGCCGCGTCCTCGTCCACGGGGCCGCTGGGCTGCGGGCGCGGGTCGTCGGCCATCACGCGTACGAGCGGCGTACCGAGCGCTTTGGCAAGGGCGATGTATTCGCCCACCTCGGCGCGCGCCCGCTCGTGCCAGGCGCGCACGTGCAGCGCGCTGTCCGAGGAGAGGATGGGAATGGACAGGCCAAGGCCGGCCATTTGCGCGCGGGTTGCCGCCACGTGTTCGGGCGTAAACTGGGGGATGCGCGGGGCGTAAATTTCGCTGGCCACGCCGCGCACCTCGATGCTCTTATAGGAAAGGTCGCGCGCGGCGGCGAGTATCTCGCCGAAGCTCCACTCCGGGCAGCCGACCGTACTGAAACACAGGTTCATGAAGATCACTCCTTGCATGCGGGCTACGCCCATAGCATAGCAGAGAATCGCCGCCCCTGACAAGACGCCGGGCGGTTTTATCGGCATACGATGATCCAGAAGCCGCCTTTGCGCGCCGTACGCTCGGCGGATGTGTAAAGCGTTTGCAGGTACGTCAGCGCCGATTCAGCGCCCTGCTGCTTGCGGATGACGATGTAGAGCGATCCGCCCGGCGTGAGGCGCTCGCGGCAGGCGGCGAACAGGCCGTACACGACCGCCTTGCCCGCGCGGATGGGCGGGTTGAGCGCGATCAGATCAAAAAGGCCCTCCGCGCCGGCAAGCCCGTCCGCGCACACGGCGCGGGCGTTCGTCAGCCGGTTTAGGCGGATGTTGCGGCCGGCCAGATCGGCGGCGCGCTCGTTGATGTCCGTCAGGGTGACCTCGCATTGCGGGTTGGCGGCGGCGATGCACACGCCCATCGCTCCCCAGCCGCAGCCAAGATCCAGGACGCGGCCGGCAAGGTTTTCCGGAAGCACGCTGAGCAGGAGAGCGGAACCCTCGTCCACGCCGTCGCGCGAGAAGGTGCCCGCGTCCGTTTCATAGGTGAGGTGATGGCCGCGGTACGTGTAGGCGAGCGTCCGCACGTCGTGCGCGGAGGCGGGCGTGCCGGTAAAGTAGTGATCAGGCATGGCCATCCCCCCGAAGCGCGGCTTCTTCCGTAAGCGTTAATGGGCGAAATGCCCCGGGCGGCAGGCTCTCGTCCAGCCATACCCCGCCTATCGCCAGACGTTTGAGCGTCACCACCGGCGCCCCCACGGCCGCAAGCATGCGCTTCACCTGGTGGAAGCGCCCCTCGGTCACATCCACGCGCACGAGACATGGCTGCGCGGGGGAAAGCCGGCGCAGCACGGCCGGGCGGGCGGTAAAGTCGTACAGGGGAAGGCCGGCCGCAAAGGCCGCCTCGGCGTTCGCTGCCGGCGCCGACGCGCAGAGCGCCTCGTACACCTTGACCGTGCCGGAGGCGGGAGAGAGGAGCCGGTGACCGAGCTGACCGTCGTTGGTAAGCAACAGAAGGCCGGTCACGTCCTTATCCAAACGGCCGACGGGGAACACGCCGCTCTTTCTATGCGCGGGGGCAAGCAGATCCAGCACGGTGGGCGCTTTGGGATCGCGCGTGGCGGTGAGCAGGCCCGCGGGCTTGTTCATCATCAGCAGGTGCACCGGGCGGTACCCCGCGTCCGCACCGTCCACCCGCACGCAGGCGTCCGGCGAAACGCCCATGGCCGCGTCGCGCGCAAGCGCGCCGTCCACCTGCACACGGCCCGCGCGCACAAGCGCGTTTGCCTCGCTGCGCGAGCCGTACCCCGCATGGGAGAGCAGCTTGTCAAGCCGCAAGCCATCACATCCTTTGGTTGTGGGAGGAAACAGAGGGCGCGCCCCTGGCGGGCGGAGCCCTGGCTGCATTATACCACGCACGCCGCCCTGCCGTCACGTGTCGGGCCGACCGGCATAATGTAGAACAAAGAGGGTGCGGCACGCCGCGAGGGGGATGGCGATGACGGCGCAAAGCGGACACAATCGCGCAGCCACACAGGGTCGCAGGGTTTGGATATCACTGGCGGGGGAGGGACGTTTGCTCGCCCTGGACCCCTGCACGGGCGCGTGCATCGGCACGACCGCCGGGCCGGCCATGCCCGGGCCGCTGTGCACGTTTGAGGGGCGGCTGTTCGTGTACAATCAGGCGGACAGCTCGGTTACCTGCTTTACGGACGAAGGCGCGCCGGTGTGGACTGCGCCCGGCGCGCCCGGCGCCACCGCCGTGTGCGCCGTGCCGGACGGACGCATTCTGCTGGCGGGAGGGGACAGCGACTCGGTGGTCGCGTTGGACGCGCGCGACGGGCGCATGCTATCGGCCGCGCGCGTGGGCGGGTATCCGCGCTCGCTGGACGTTAGCCTTGGGAGCGGGACGCTTCTGGTCGCCTGCGGCATCCCCTCCAGCCTGCACCTGCTGCACCTGCATACGCTGGACTTTGTCGCCGAATGCCCCATGCCCTACCCCGTGAGCAGCGCCGTGTTCGACGGGGCTGGGAGCGTGGCGGTGCTGCTGCGCGACGACCGCGCCGAAGGGTGGCTGTGCCGCCTGGGCGCGCGGCTGCAGCTGCAGGAGGGGCGGGCGTTTCCCGCCATGCCCATGCGGCTGTGCGCGCTGCCCGGCCAGGACGCGGCGCTCGTGTCCCACGCGGGCGGGGTGACAGCCTTGCGCCTGTCGGACCTGTCGCACCTGTGGACCATCGGTGTGGACGGCCTGCCGGACCACATTGCCCTGGACCCGAACGGGCGCTTCGCCTATGTGGCCGATCCGGCCGCGGATGCGCTGCGCGTGATCGATCTGCCCACGGCCCGCCTGTTCGCCTCCTGGTCCGCAGGGCGGGAGCCCGCGGGCGTAGCCGTATAAGGAGCATATGCATCAGATGGGCCCGGAAACCGTCGGTTTCCGGGCCCATCGTCCCCGCCGGGCATTGCGCCGCGCGCGGGGCGGCCGCAATGCCCGGCGAACGTCAGGAGGCGGGGGCGCGGCGCAGGCGCAGCTCGCTCTGCGCGAGCAGCAGAAGCGAGCGGATGTCCTCGTCCGAGGCGATGGGGAAGGTGAAGTTCAGGGAGATCATCTGGCACTTTTCGTAGGATTCGCCCAGGTATGTGAAGCGTACGGGGTTTGCGCAGCCACAGCCGCGGCAGTCCGGGCCGTTTAGAACGGCGTTGCGCACGCCGGGCGTACAGGAGGCGAGCGCGCCGGCAAATCCGGGCAGATGAAGGAACTTGGCGCGCACGCGCAGATCGTCCCGCTCGCGCTTGATGGTGAGCAGTCGCTGGCGTTCTCCCTTGGTGACGAAGTCCAGCTCAAGACCGCCGGTGTCCGCCACGTGCGGGGCGTAGCCCGCGCCGCACATGAAGGCGTAGCACGCGGCCACGCACCGGGCGTCAAGCTCCGGAAGGCCCCGCAGCATGTCCGCAACGTCATAGGCGAAGCAAGCGCGGTCGGCGGCAAAAGGGCGCCACTCGGCGTGCAGTATCGCCATGCCGCCGCGCAGCGCCGGGTGCGGGTCGGCGACCAGCGCGTATGCTTTGAGCACGCAGGGCACAAAGCGGTTGTCCGGGAAGGAGACGAAAAATGGGCGGTCCTTGTGCGGCGCGCCGGACGGGGCGAGGCCTTCGAAGGCAAAGCCGCAGTCGCGCAGCAGCGCCAGCGCCAGGTGCGGCCGCGATATGCCAGCGGCCCAAAGGGCGCCGCCAGGCACGGCCAGTTCGCCGCCGCGCAGCTCGCCCGCCGCTATCGCCGCAAACGCCGTCGCCACGCGGAAGAAGGACTTGCGCGCCTTCTGCTCCTCAGGGGTGACCGGGTGGTTCACGCGCAGCTCCTCCGCCGGGCTTTCGCACAGGCCGTAGGCGGCAGGGTTCTCGCGCGCGGCTTCGTGCAGGGCAAGCACGGCGGCCTGCAGGGCGCGCAGGCCGTCCATGAACTCGTCGGCCCCAAGCCCCTGCAGAAACTGTTCCGCCACCGCAAAGCTCTGCGGCAGCTCCGGAACGGCGTTTTGTGAGCGGCGCACGATGCGCTGGACGTGCGTGGGCTCGCGCATGAGGAACCTCCGTTCTTACGTGGACTTGTGCCGGATGGGGATGAGCAGGTCCAGCTGGAGCATGCTTTGGTCACTGGCGGCAATTCCGTCGCCGCGCGCCACCTCGATGTAGTTGAGACATTCCTCCAGCAGGCCGTTCATGCACTCGCCGCCGTCCTCCACAAGCACCATCTCCCAGTCGGGGCTCTCTTCCACCCATCGCCAAAGCCAGCCCCACTCGTGGAAGTCGCCCATTTTTATGGCGTGCGCCGCGTACAGTCCGCCTGGGAAGTGCTTTTTGACGCAGGGCGCGGGCACCTCCATGTCCGCAGGGATGGTCACCCAGAACTCGTAGCCGTGGTAGTCGGTTCCCTTTACTTCGTTGGGGTGGTTGAAGCCGTAGGAACGCATGTCCGGCTTGATCTCCCAAAGCCGCACATCGCGTATGAAACGCTCGATGCCCTCGCTCGCCCGGTGTTCGCACTCCGGCCCTACGTGGTGGAATGACGCGACGGCGGAAGGGGGCAGGTACACGATGCGCGCACTGCGAATGCGCGAAAGCTCGGCGCTGGCGTTGTTGAGTTCCTCCACGGCGATCTCCTCCTTCAAGCTGGTTTTGCTTAAGGAGAGCGCGCCCGCCAGGTCCATCACGGCCTGATCGGACAGAAAACTGTGCCGGATATCGCGGTGAATACTTTCCTCCATGCGCTGGATGAGGGTTGTGAGGATCTGGCGGATGGTGGACAGCGCGGCGATCTCGCCGTCCAGCTGCCGTGCGCTGCGGCGAAAGGCGTCAAGAGCCGTGCGCGCCTCGCCGCTTTGCAGAATGTCGCCGATCTGCGCCAGCGGTATGCGCAGCTTGCGCAACAGCAGAATTTGTTGCAGGCGGCCGACGGCCTCCTCGTCGTAACAGCGGTAGGACGCCTCGCTCTTGCGGCTGCTGATCAGCCCGATTTGTTCGTAGTAGCGCAGCGTGCGCGTGGATACGTTCAGCGAACGCGAGAGTTGCCCGATCGGCATGAGGTCCATGGGCGCACCTCCTTTCCAGCCGAAGTATAGCCGTTGACGCGGCGTCAATGTCAAGAGGTTTTTCGCCTAAAAACGCCCATGGGGCAGGATGCGCCCAAAGCTGGCGCTATTCACGCCGAAGGTTGCGGCGGAAGGCCTCGGCGTTGTGCGGCGCGCCGCCAAAGGCCAGCCGCAGGATGAGCGCCTCGATTTGCTTCTTGCTGCCCTCGATCAGGTTGACGCCCACGAAGCGGCCCTTCACGCCGCTGTGCAGGTTCATATGGAACTCGTGCACGAGGCCGTCCACAAGCGCCATCTTTTCGGCGTACGCCCGTGCGAGCGGCCAGCGCTCCACAAACGCCGAAAAGATGGCCGAGGCCGCGCCGGAGGGCATGTTCGCCGCGCGAAAGCTGCGCATGTAGTCGCGAAACAGGTACTGCGCCCCGCAGGCGCACTGCATTAGTCCCCGCTTGCCGGGCACCTCCGCGCCGCAGGCATGGCAGCGAAGCTGTCCGCGCTCGATGAGGGCGCGCTCCTCGCGGCCCTGCAGGCACCGCGTGTACAAAAGGCTGCCCACCTCATCGGCCAGCGTTTCCTCGGGCAGGCCTCGGGCGTCGGCCTCGTACAGCCGCTCAAGGAGCCTTCGGGGGACCTTGGGCGACCAGCGGTAGCGGTTGAGGCGCTCAGGGTTCAGCCCTTCCAGCGCGGCGATCTCATCCCGTTCGCGCGCCTGCCGTCGCAGCGTGGTCTGCTGGCGGCGCTCCTTTTTGCGGCCGGTCTCCCGCTCGTAGCGCTCGGCGTATCCCTCCGCGCGCAGGCCGGCGGCCTCCTGAAGGGCGAGCGCAAGGGACGGCTCGTCGCACACGCGCCTGTCCTGCGCAAAAAACGCGCCCTCGCCGATGACGACGCACGGGATGAGCGGGACGCCGCTGCGGGCGAAGCTGTAGATCCATCCCTCGCCCTGCGTGTACACGGGGGGCGTGCAATGTGCCCCGTACGCGCGCGCGAGCGCCTTGGAATAGTCTTCAAACAGCGCGGCCACCTCCGGCCCGAGGAACGCGCGGATCTGCTCGTTGCGCGGACGGTGCTTTTTGTCGTAGGCGTCCTTCCAGGTCATACCGGCATTTCTCCCCGCTGCGCCGCGCGGCGCTTGTTATTCGACGCCGGCGAGCGGATAGTTGCTCTGCGCGGGCGCGTGCACCACCACGCGCTTGCCGGGCGCTTCGTTGCGCACCAAAGCGGAGAGAGGGTAGCCAAGGCTGCAGCCGGACACGCCGACCTGCGTGACGCCCAGGTCGGGCAAGTCCGCGCTGTTGTGGAAGACGACATGCGCGTTGCGCAGATCGCAGTTCGTCAGGGTGAACGCATCCACGGGCGTATTCGCGCTGATGAAGGGCACGTCCTGATCGTGCAGCACGCGCATGGACTCAAAGCGCAGCCGCTGCTGTACGGGCACGACCGCGCCCGGGTAGTACGAGCGGCTGTAGCGGCCGGTGTCGAAGTGGACGGACAGCGCGATGCGCGGCTTCTCCAGAAAGATGTCGCGGAAGGTGACGTCGCGCACGCCCGCGGTGTAGGTCGCCTCCTCCTGCGCCATCACCCAGGTGATGCCGTCCAGCACGGCGGAACCCCGCTCGTGCGTGGGCTGGGTGAGGGAGCGGTACATCGTGCCGTCCGGCTGGGCGCTCACGCGGTACAGGCGGCTGGCGGACACCACGGTGTCGGACTTTTGCACCTCCATGCCGGAGCACCAGTCGCGCCAGGCCCCGGCCAGAATGCGGCAAAAGTACCCGGTGGGGCTCTGTCCGCCCAGGTCGTGGCAGTTTTCCACCACGCCGCTTTCAATCCAGCCCATCTCGGGGTTGCCGACGTCGTAATCGTGCGCGTTGAGCGCCACCGCGTCGTCGTAGGTTTGAAACACGCACCCGCTGATGTGAAAGCGCTTGCCGCGGCCAAGGTGCACGCCGTCCTTGTCACCCTTGATGACGGCGTTGTACACGCGCGCGTCCTCGAAGGTGCAGATGTGGATGCCGTACTGCGCCTTGCCGATGTCCAGGCACCGGAAGCCCTCGATGCGTACGTCGCGCACGTAATGCAGGGCCAGCTGCCCGTGCAGGCCGAACACCTGAAAGAGGCGGTTGTCCATGCCGTTGACCTCGATGAAGAGGTTCTCGATGACGATACGCTCGTCGTAGGTTTTGCTCAGCGCGCCGCGGTTGAGAATCACATGGCAGAACTCGCCCGCTTCGTTCACCTTGCGCAGCTTTGCGCCGGCGGTGAAGCGCAGGGTTGTGTCGCTGCCGATGTACACTGTGCCGGCCAGGTCGTATGTGCCCGGCCGGGAAACCTCCACCGTGCCGCCCATGTCCAGCGCCTTCTGCAGCGCATCGCGGTTGACGAGCCCGCTGGCTTCCGCAGAAAAGCCGAAATCCGCCGGGAACACCTGGTGGCCGTATTCGTTCATGGCCGTATCACTCCCATCGCTTGTTGGCATGAGTATCCTGCGGCATATAGTTCACCCGGGCGGAGGCAATTCCCTTTAGCGGCGGAAAAAAGCCCGGCGGTAACCCGCCGGGCCGGAACCCTATTTTTTGTGGTACAGTTTTTTGTTTTGGTATTTGGGCTCGCACGTGATGTTGACACCCAGCTTTTTGAACACGTTCACGTCCACTTGCGAAAGGATGACCGTGGAGTGCGCCTCGCTGTTGCGCAGCTTGGGGATCTGTTCCAGAACGAGCTCGGCCACGGGGTTTGTGGCCGTGCAGATGGACAGGGCGATGAGCAGCTCGTCCGTGTGCAGGCGGGGGTTGTTGTTTCCCAAAAAGTCCAGCTTCAACTTCATGATCGGTTCGATCATGATGGGCGAGATAAGGCGCACCTCGTCGTTGATGCCCGCGAAGGTCTTCAGGGCGTTGAGCAGCGCGGCCGAGGATGCCCCGAGTAGCGAGGACGTTTTGCCGGTGATGACGCGGCCGTCGGGCAGCTCGATGGCCACGCTGGGCGTATCGCTCGCCTCGGCCTTTGCGCGCGCGTGGCGCACCACGCTGCGGTCGTCGGCACTGATGCCCGCCGTGTTCATGAGCATCTCCAGCTTTTGTATCTCGCCCTTCATGCCCCCGGACGTGCGCTCCTCGCACAGCGCGGCGTAGTAGCGGCGGATGACCTCCTGCTTGGACGCCTGCTGGCAAATCCCGTCGTCGCTGATGCAGTAACCGGCCATGTTGACCCCCATATCCGTGGGCGATTTGTAGGGCGAAACGCCCAGAATCTGGCGGAAGATGGCGCTGAGCACGGGAAAAACCTCCACGTCGCGGTTGTAATTGACGGTGGAGACGCCGTAGGCCTCTAAATGGAAGGGGTCGATCATGTTCACGTCGTTCAGGTTCGTTGTGGCGGCTTCGTACGCCAGGTTCACCGGGTGGTTCAGCGGCAGGTTCCAGATGGGAAAAGTTTCGAATTTAGCGTATCCGGCCTTCACGCCATGCTGCAGCTCGTGGTACAGCTGTGACAGGCACGTGGCCATCTTGCCGCTGCCCGGCCCGGGCGCCGTCACCACCACGAGCGGGCGGGTGGTTTTAATGTAGTCGTTCTTGCCGAACCCGCGCTCGCTGACGATGAGGGGGATGTTCGTGGGATAGTCGTCGATGGGGTAGTGCAGGTACACGGGCACCTCCTGGCGCTCCAACCGCTCTTTGAAGGCCGCGGCCGAGCTTTGCCCCGCGCACTGAGTGATGACCACGCTGCCCACGTACAGGCCATTTTGGCGAAAAGCGTCGATGAGGCGCAGCACGTCGTCGTCGTAGGTGATGCCGTAATCGCCGCGCACCTTGTTGCGTTCAATGTCCGTGGCGTTGATGACGAGCACGATCTCCGCTTTGTCGGCGAGCGTCTTCAAAAGCCGTATCTTGCTGTCCGGCTGGAACCCGGGCAGCACGCGCGAGGCATGAAAATCGTCGAAGAGCTTGCCGCCGAACTCCAGGTACAGCTTGTTGCCAAACGCGTTGATCCGCTCCAGGATGTTCTCGGACTGCATCTGCAGGTACTTCTCGTTATCAAAGCCGATCTGGTACATGGCGCGCCTCCCTCATCACCTGCGCGGTCTGTCGTTCACATCAGAATATTATAGCGCCTTTTTGGCGTTTTTACAAGCCGAGCGCAAGGGCATGCGCAGCATGACGGCATTCTTGCGCGCAGCGGCCCGGAGAGGGTTTTCACCGGCGTATGCCGAAAGCGTATGCGCTGTTGTCGTTGGCTGCCGCTGCGAAAATACGGGGGAGGGCGCGGACATGGAGCGCTGCATCGGGTTTGTCATCACCGCCGGGCATCTGGACATCGAGTGGTATCAGCCCCTGCGCTGCTACCGCTTCTGGACGGTGGAGACGCTTGACCGCCTGCTGTCGGCCGCCGAGCGGCCGGATTTTCCGTGCTACGTCCTGGACGGCCAGGTGTTTCCGCTGGAGGAGTACCTGGAGGTGCGGCCGGAGCAGGAAGCGGCCATGCGCGCGCTCGTTCGCGCGGGCAAGCTGGCCATCGGCCCGTTTTACACGCAGTTTGACGAGTGGATACCAAGCGCGGAGTGCATGATACGCAACTGCCTGTACGGCGCGCGTGCGGCGGAGCGGTTTGGCGGGTGCATGAAGGCCGGGTACCTGCCGGACAACTTTGGCCACCCGCGCCAGATGCCGCAGATTTTGGCGGGGTTTGGCATTGACAGCCTGCTGTTCATGCGCGGAATGCCCGAGGTTCCAGGAGGCCATCCCGACGAATTTTTGTACGAAGGGCTGGACGGCACCGCCGTGCTCGCCAGCCACTTTCGGGAGAGCTACGCCGGCGCGTTCGACATCTTTGATAAGCAGGTGGACCCGCTTCAGGTGCGCGACGTGCCGTATTATGAGGGCTATCTTTCCTTTGAGCACCACGTGGAGCTGGCCGAGCACGACGACCCTGAGCGCATCGCCCGCACGATGATCGATAACGTGCGCCGCATTGCGCGGCGCTACCCCTCGGGCGTCGTGCCCCTCATCTCCGGGTACGACCACCTGCCGCCCCAGGAGCGCGTGGGCGAGACGATCGCCGCGGCCAACCGTCTACAGGGCGACATCGAGTTCCGGGCGGGGAACGTGGAGGACTATGTCCGCCTGGCGCGGAAGCGCATGGCCGACCCGGCCGTGTACCGCATGGAGCTGACCGGCTCGCGCTATCAGTACGTGCTGCTGGGCGCCCTGTCCAGCCGCAGCTACCTTAAGCGCCAGCATTTTGCGTGCGAGGCGCTGATGGAGCGCTACGCCGAGCCGCTGCTGGCCATTGCCGCCCGGCATGGCCATGCGGGAAACGCCCGCCTGATGGATGAGGCGTGGCGCGCACTGCTCATCAACAGCGCGCACGACTCCATCCACGGCTCCAGCACCGACGAAGTGCACACGGACATGGAGTCTCGCTACGGCGCGGCCCGCCAGATCGCCGCGGGCGTGATTCACCAGGCCATGGCCCATCTGGGGCGGCATGTGCGCAGGTGGTGGGGCGGCGGCCGGGGCATGCTTGCGTATGCGCCCGCGGGCGCGGCCTTCGCCCAGCCGGCGCAGGTGTGGCTGCCCGTTGGGGAGGCGAGCGTGCGCATCGTGGACGAGGCCGGGCGCACGTTGCCTTCCCAGGTGGAACCGCGTGAGAGCGCGCAGCGCAACGCCCTGGGGCAGGTTCGCAATCTTTCCTTGCCGGCCGCCTCGCTGCGGCGCGTGCTCTTCTTGTGCCCGATGGCGGCCGGGGAGGTGCGCAGTTTTGCGGCGGTGGAAGGCGGAGGCGAGGAGCGTCCGGGCGCGCTGCGCGCCGGTGAGGATTTTTTGGAAAACGAGTTCCTGCGCGTGGACGCGGCGGGCGCGCTGGTTCATGTGCTGGACAAGCGCACCGGCCGCTGGTACCGCAACCTGAACCTGCTGGAGGAGGAGGCCGACGCTGGCGACGTGTGGGACTTTTCGCCGCCCTGGCTGCCCGGCGCGGCGGTGCGCTCCAGCGCGGCGGATTTTACCGTGCGCCTGACGGAATGCGGATGCGTGCGGGCGACGATTACACAGAGCGGCAGCCTGCGCGTGCCCAGCTGTCTTGTGGGCGATGAGCGCTCGCGGGAAACGGTGGTTCTGCCCGTGACGCTGGCCGTGAGCTTGTACGCGGGCATTGCGCGGCTGGACGTGGCGCTGCGGCTGGAGAACACCGCGCGCGACCACCGCATCCGCTTGCGCGTGCCCACCGGGCTTGCCTGCGACGAGGTGCTCTCTCAGGGGCATCTGGCGGTTCTGCGCCGCGGCGTGCGGCCTGTGGAGGCCACGGAGCGTTGGAGGCAGCCGCCCACGCGTCTGCAGCCCATGCGCGAGTGGGCGGCTGCGTGCGACGGGCAGGCCGGGCTGGCCGTGGCGCTCAAGGGCGTGTACGACTACGAGGCGGAGACCTGCGGCCGCACGGGCTTTGTGGACCTGAGCTTCACCCTCTTGCGCGGCGTGCAGAAGATGTCGCGCGTGAACATGCCCCAGCGCGCAGGCGCGGCGGCGGACGCGTACGACGTGCCGGGCGCGCAGTGCCTGGGCGCGCACGAGATCGCCTGGTCGTACGCGCCTTATCAGGCGCATGGGGAGGACGCCGCGCCCTTTCTGCCCGAGGTGCACAGCTTTCTGTATCCGCCCGTGGTACATGCCGTGCGTTCCCGGTCCGCCCGGGAGGACTTCAACGCTCTGCCCTGCCCGGTGCGGTGGGACGCGCCTGGCGTTCAGTTCTCCGCCTTCAAGCCGCGCATGGACGGCCCGGGCGCGGTGCTGCGGCTGTTTGAGAACCAGGGAAGGCCCGTCGCGGCGCGCATTGAAACGGCCGGCTACACGAAGGCATGGCTGTCGAATATGAACGAGGAGAAGCTGCAGCCCTTGGTCATGGAGGGCGGCACGCTGCTCGTGCCCTTCGGCGCGTATCAGGCCGTGACGCTGCTTCTTGCCTGACGCGCGAAGAACGACAAAACGTGCAAGCGGGGCCTGGAAACAAGTGGAGAATGTGCAAGTTTGGCTGCCGTTTGTTGATGTTCATGCACACAAACGCGCGGTACAATGAAGCCACTCATACAAGGAGGGGTTTTCATGATGCGTAGAAACGTTCTCGCCACATGTCTGCTCGCCGTGCTGCTCATATCGCTGTGCGCGTGCGCCGCCCCCGCGGCCGCGCCCACGCCCGCCCCTGCCGCAGCTGCTACGCCCGCTCCGGCCGCCCCGTCCGCTGCTCCGGCCGCCCCCACGGCCGCTCCGGCCACGGTTGCGCCCACGGCCGCCCCAACGCCCCAAGCCGCCCAGCCCTTCACCCTGTACTGGTGGGGCGGCGTGCCGCAGGACAAGGGGCCCGACCAGGTGATTGCCGCGTACAAAAAGATCAAGCCCGAGATCACCATCGAATATACCAAGCTCGGCTGGGACGACGCCAGCAACGTAAAGCTGGACACGGCGCTGATGAGCGGCGTCGGCATCGATGTGTACATGCCCACGCGCGGGTATCTGGAGAAGGCCGAGAAGGGTCTGGCCCTGGAGCTGACGCCCTTCCTGACCAAGGACGGCATCGACCTTACGAAGGACATCGGCGCGGACATCGCCGACTACATGTACCAGAACAAGTACTACAACATCCCCACATCGCGCTCGCTGGTCATCTGGATGTTCAACATGGACAAGCTGAAGGACGCCGGGTTGTCCCTTCCGGACGACAAGTGGACCACCAAGGACATGCAGGCCTACGCCAAGGCCCTCACCAAGGGCGATGGGGCGAACAAGGTGTTCGGCGCGTTCTTCACCTGTAACTGGGCCAATATGTGGCTGCAACCCTCCAGCGGGTTCCTTCAGGGCGTGGACCTGTACAACAAGGAGTTCACCGCCCCCGTCTTCACCGACCCGCGCGTCACCTTCTCCGCCAACCTATTCCAGCAGATGCAGGATACCGACAAGTCCATTCCCTCTTACGCGGAGTGCGCGGCGGAGAAGTACCTGCCTTCCCAGATGCTCATGACCGAGAAGGCCGCCATGGTCTACTCCGGCTCGTACGTGCTGCGCGATATCAAGGACCGCGCGACCTACCCGCACACGTTCAAGACCGGCTTTGCCCTGCCCCCGCTGGCTGCGGAGTTCGCCGACAAGGCGTACCGCGTGGCCGACCTGGAGGACCCGATCATGATCTCTCCCAAAACCACGCACCAGGAGGAATGCTGGGCGTTCCTCAAGTGGTTCTACCGCGAAGGCTTCGCAAGCTTTGTGGAGGGCGGCCGCATCCCTTCCTATACGGGCTTCACTGCCGCGCAGGTTGGCCAATACCTCACCGCCGGATATGAGGATTTGATCGACATGGACTCCTTCGCCAAGGTATACGCCTCCACGCGCACCCTGGCCGCGCGCACCCAGAAGGTGGAAGTGAGCCAGGCGAATACCCGCCTTGCCCAACAGATGGAGCTGGCCATGCTCGGGCAGCAGAGCGTCGAGCAGGCGCTGACCAAGGCGGCTGCGGAGGCCGCCCAGGCGCTGACCGGCAAATAGCAACGTAAAAAGCGGCCGCGAAAGCAAGCGCATCGGGACGGGGCGTCGTTCCCGGTGCGCTTTGCGCGATACGGAGTGCGCGAGCGCAGGGCGGCCGGCGCCCTCCGCGAACGGTTGGCAGCCGGTTGGCAAATCGGCGGCCGCATAAGGAAGGAGCATGGCCATGGCCCAAGGCAAATGGCGCAGGCTGAAGAGGGAGCTGGTGGCGTACTCGTTCATCGCCCCCAACCTGATCGGTTTTTTGGCCTTTACGCTGATCCCCGTGGTATTCTCCCTGGTCATCAGCTTCAGTTCATGGGATTACATACAAACCTTCGACAAGATACAGTTCGTGGGGCTTGCCAACTACGCGCGCATGTGGTCGGACAGCTGGTTTTTGGCGTCGGTGCGCAACAACTTTGTGTACGCCGTGGCCACCGTGCCCGTCACCATGGCGCTGGCGCTGGTGTTTGCGTATCTGGTGGACCGGTTCGTGCGCTGCAAAGGCCTGGTGCGGCTGATGCTCTACTCCACGAACATCATCTCCACCGTGGTGGCGGCCTACGTGTGGCAGATGATGCTCTCCAAGCGGGGCCTGATCACCATGCTGTTGCAGACGCTGGGCGTGGGGAATGTGCCCATTTTTCTGGGCGATCCCGCCTGGGCCATCTGGGCGCTGGTGGCCATGGGCGTATGGGGCGGGCTGGGGTACGTGTTCGTGCTGTACATGGCAGGGCTGCAAAGTATCCCGCAGGAGCTGTACGAGGCATGCACCATGGACGGCTGCAGCGAGGTGCAGCGCTTCCGCTACATCACCGTGCCCATGCTTTCTCCCACAACCTTTTTCATCCTCATCACGCAGCTCATCTTTTCGTTTCGCATCTTTACGCCCGTGCAGCTGCTTACGCACGGCGGACCGGGCACGTCCACCAGCATGCTTGCCTACTACATCTACATCCAGGCGTTTCAGTACTACCAGATGGGCTATTCAGCCTCCATCACGTGGGTTTTGTTCTTCGTGATCTTTGTGTTCACGCTTACGCAGTGGAAGCTGCAGGATAGGTGGGTGCTGTACTAAATGCCGATCGATCATCGCAGGCAGGCCGTGCAAAGTACGCTCTTCACGCTGTTTTTCCTGTTGCTGGGCGCGGCGACGGTTACGCCCTTCTTCTGGATGCTCTCCATCTCCTTCAAAACGCCTATGGAGCTGATGAAAAACCCGGAGGTCTTCTTGCCCAAGGCGCTCAACTGGGCAAATTACCGTCTGGTGCTGCAGCCGCAGTACAATATTCTGCTCATGTATGGGAATTCCGTCAAGGTGACGGCCATCAACGTGTGCGGCGGCGTGCTCACGAGCATGCTGGCGGGATACGGCTTCGCCAGGCTCCGCTTCCGGGGGCGCGACAAGCTGTTCCTCTTGTATCTGGGCACGCTGATGATTCCCCCGCAGATTACCATCATCCCGCGCTACATCCTCTTCGACTGGATGGGCGTGATCAACACGCACTGGAGCCTGTTCTTTACGGGCCTCTTCAGCGTGATCGGCGTGTTTATGATGCGTCAGTACTTCATGCAGCTGCCTGGCGAGCTTGCGGAGGCCGCGGCCATAGACGGCGCGGGGCTGTACCGCACGTTCCTGCAGGTGTACGCGCCGCTCGCCGTTCCGGCCATCGTCACGGTGGTCATCCTCAACTTCAACTGGCAGTGGAACGACTACGAAAATCCCCTCATCTTTCTGCGCAGCCAAAGACTCTTTACCCTGCCGCTGGGCATGACGGCGTTTGTGGACGCCAACGAGTCCAAAATGGAACTGACCGCGACGGCCGGGGTGCTCGCCAGCTTTCCAACGCTTGCGCTGTTTGTGGCGGCGCAAAAATACTTCATCAAGGGTCTGGTGGCCGGCGCTGTGAAAGGGTGAACAAAATGATGAAAAAAGGGTTTTCACTGGAGATCGACGAACGGCTTGAGGGATGCCGGTCTGCGCTTGAGCGCTTGCTGGACATGGAGGGCGCGCCCGTACCGGCGCTGCGGGTGACCTTTGATGAGGCGCTTACGCCCGAGCACTTTCGCCTGACGCTTGAGGGCGGCAGCGCGGCCGTGCGCGCGCGGGACGGCCGCGGGGCGGCCTACGCTGCGTGCGAGCTGCTCGACCGGGCGCAAGCGGGCGTCCTGCCCGAGGCGCTTGACGTGCAGGACGGCCCGGGCGACAGTCTGCGCGTGTTCAACCAGCATGCGCCGGCCCTGCTGAGCGACCACCTGGACGCCCTGAGCCTGACGAAGCGCTACATGGACTATGCGCTGCGCCGCAGGGCGAACACGTTCATCCTGGCGCAGAACTGGCCCGTGCACCTGGACGACGCCCTGCAGTACAAGTACGTTCCGGCGCTCGCTCGGTACGTGGACGAGGAGCGCTCGGCCAAGGTGCGCGCGGCGTACCGCGAAGCGCTGGCCTACGCCCGTTCGCTCGGCCTGGACATGTACGTGACCACCACGGAGCTGCGCTTTCCGCTGCAGGCGCTTGCGGACGTTCCGGGGTGGATGGGGACGCGCGAGGAGGCGGGGCACGAGCTGCAGCCGCACGCCAATCCCTGCCCCGTGCACCCGCAGACGCGCGCGTATGTGCAGGGCAAAATACGCGAAGCGTGCGAGCTGATGCCGGAAGCCGCCGGGATCGAGCTGTGGATGGGCGAGAAGCAGAACAGCATCTTCTATTGCCAGTGCGAGCGCTGCCGCCACCTGGACGCGCCCCGCCGCGCCCTGATGCTGATTCAGTGGGTGTACGAGGCCATGAAGGCCGGCTGCCCGCACATGAAGCTCATCGTGCGCACCTATCTGTGCGCGGGCCGGTGCTCCCTGGAGCCGGACGTGTTCCTGCCCATCGCCGACGAGCTGCCCGCCGACGTGATCGTGGCGGTGAAGGGCCAGTACGGCGACGTGAACTACCGCAACGACCCGCA
>JAVBLU010000038.1:0-15711 GCA_031553225.1 Eubacteriales bacterium | reverse complement strand
AAACCGCTACCTCATCCTCCGCTGCGGCTGCTATGTCCCCCGCCTCACTCCGCCCTGCATTTTGCGCGCGCTTATGGATTGTTCGGGGTAACCCTTCCCGCCCGGCAACCGGCCGGCCCGCCGCGGCGGGCCGGCCGTTTGCCGCATATCGCCTACTGCTCCGCGCCGGGCATCGCGGCGAGCTGCGCGGCCGCGCCCGTGCGCTGTCCGCCCGTGTTGTCCGTCTCCATCTCGCGCACGATGGCGGGCGCGATGGCGCTCAGCGATTCCTTAGCGCTCAGGTTGAACAGCGTTTCGCCGCGGGCGTGCAGCGCCATGGTTGCGCAGATCCACGTGTTAACCCAGCCCGATTCCACGCACCACGCGCCCCAGCCGATGTCTGCCGAGCTGCCCCAGTACTCCCACTTGTCAAAATCAAAGCTGCGCATCCAGCTGCCGTCCAGGTACGGATGCGCGCGCGAGGTCACCTGGATGCGGCAGAAGAAGTCCGTCATGCGCTCGCACGCGGCGGCGAGCTCCCTGTCGCCCAGCACGAGAGAGGCCTCGTGCAGGCCGATGTACGCCCAGTTGGCCGTGTAGAGCAGGTCGGTGGCCGGGTCGCCGTTGTTTTGTATGAGGGAGGCCTCCGTTGTGCCGTAGGACTCGTTTGACTGCGGCGGCGGATATTTGCCGCGGCTGAGGTCGCCGAACATGTCCTGCACCGCGCCGCAGGGCGCCATGCAGCCCACGACGTCGCCGGCCACGCGCGCGAGCCACGCGCGGTGCTCCGGGGTATCCTCCACGCGCACCAGGAAGGAAAGCGGCAGCAGCAGACGCGCCATCTCGGCCGTCAGGCTGTTCGTCCACCGCCAACCGTCCGGATAGACGGCCATGCACATGGAAATGCCCGTGCGCGCCTTCTGAAGAAAGGGCGCGTAGCCCGTCAGCGCGTACATCCACAAATAAACGGCCCAAATGTAGCACTGATAGTGCGGAGAATAGAGCGCCAGCGTCTCGTCCGCGGCAAAGTCCGTCCAGTTCTTGTCGGCGAAGGAGGAGTCGCGCAGCGAGTTGTGGCGGAACCCCGTTTTGGCCGACGTGCGCAGGTTGGCCAGCGCGCACTTGAGCAGCCGCTCGTCCCACCGGCTCTCGCCCAGCACGCTGCGCGCGAGCAGCACGCCCATGATCACCCGGGCGTTGTCGTCGCCGTAGAAAATCGGCCCGCCCTTGAACCAGTTGTTCAGGCCGTACATGGGGCTGCGTGGATCGTTCTGGAAGAAAACGTTGGAAAAGACATAATCGGCGATATCGGACGCGACCTTGCGCGTTTCCGGGTTCCCCGTGGTTGCCCAATCCAGCGCCATAACCATGGCCGTCTCGCCGATGCAATCGCCGCGCAGCACGTTGCGGATGCGCTGGCGGCCGTTGTGGTTCACGCCCGCCTCGTAGCCCTCCAGCACGCCGCCCATAAGATTGTCGCGGGATATCACGTCGAAGTGAGGCGCGCCGCCGCCCGGCTTATCTATGAACATGTCGCGCGTGACCTCCACGCGGAATACGGCGTTGTCGAGAAACCACCGCACGCCGCGTGCGACGGCTTGTTGCGGCGCGCCGGCCGGAAGGGCGGCGTCGGGGCCGTAGGTCGCGCCGGTGTTGGGCGTCCAGGCGACCGGGATCTCCTCGCCCAGCGCCCAGGCCAGCAGCGCCCGCCACAGCGCGCGATAAGCGCGCGTGGGCACGGCGCGGGCCTCGACCACGCGGCTGAGGCTGCCCGCGCACACCAAAACGTTGGGGTAGCGCGGGTGCAAGAAGAGAAGCGGCTGCGCCGTGTCCGGCAGCCCGAAGGCCATGCTGTCGTAGCCCGCCACGCGGGCCAGCGCCATCAGCGGCGAGCTGACGCCCTCGCAGGGCAGATAGTACACGCCGCACGGCATGAGGATGCTGCCGCGCGCTAGGCCGCTCAGCGAATCTGCCGTCACGACGGCGCGCTCGTACACCACGGTGCGCGGCGCGCCGAGGACGACGCCTCCCACACTCTTGGGGTATTCCAGCAGCAGGCGGACGCCCCTGCTCGCGCTGAGGCGCAGCGTTTCGTCGTCAACCGTCAGCGCAGGCGCGGGATAGGCCGCCGCAAGAGCAAGCACCGCGCCGCCCTCGGGCGCGTTCGCGATCAGCGTGCGCAGGTCGTCGCCCCCGCCGAATGGATAGCCGCAGCCGGAGAGCGCGCGCCCCACATCGCCCGCGTCCCCGCAAAAGAAAAGCCGCGTTTGCGTTGCCGCCATGTTGTTCCCTCCCGTACGTCACCTGTAAAAATGGGCGGGAAGAGTCGCCCCTTCCCGCCCCCGCGGTTGCTACTTGTACTTGGCGTATACCTGCTGCGCCTCGTCGATGATGGCCTGGCCGCCGCCGGCGAGCCACTCGGTCACAAAGGCGTCGAAGGCATCCACGGGCTTTTCGCCGCGGATGATGGCAAAGAAGGTTTCCTGGTGCAGCTTGTCAAGCTCGGCAATATACTCGTTCTGCGCGAGGATGGGCATGGTCACGGCGCTCTGCTTGACGCCGTTCGTAAAGCCGAACTTGTCGCCGACGATGAAGTTGCCGGGGTACGCGGCGGAATAGGTCGCGCGCAGCGGCACGCCGAACATGAGCGTGTTGCCGCCAAACTCGATGTCGTTGGTGGGCGTGCGGTCGGGGAAGCGGGCGGGCACCTTTTCGCCGTACAGCTCGATGTAATCCCACTGCTCGCCCTTAAAGCCGTAGATGGCCGTGGAGAGGGTGTCCGCGTCCGTGGCCATGCAGTAGTTCCACATCTGCAAAATTTTGCCCACAAGGCCGGGGTCGCGGTCGGCCGCCTTCTTCGACACGCCCTGGTAGCTAAACTGGTACTTGCCGCCCTCGGCCTGGAAGAGCTTCTCACCCTTGGGGTTGGCGACAGGATCCCCGAAGCCCAGCTTGAGCGCCATATCCTTGTCCACGTCGTAGATGGCCTTCCAGATGGCGCCGGCGCTGCCGTAGTCCTGCGCGGGGTCGCCGGGGCCCCAGTGATAGTGCGAGGCCATGCAGGTCAGGCCGATCTGGCCGTTGATAAACTGGTGCGTCAGAGCCCAATAGCCGCCCTGATTTTCGCCGGTGACGAACTCGGGATGCACGACGCCTTCCTTATACAGGTTGGCGAGGTACGCGAGGGCTTCCTTCACCTCGGGCTGGATGAGGGAGGGCACAACCTTGCCGCCCTCTTCGTACCAAAAGAGGCCTGCGTTGGGCACGATGCGGCCAAAGCCGCTGTATACAAGCTGCATGCCCGTCAGGGACAGGCCGAAGGTGTCCTTCTTGCCGTTCTTGTCGGGATCGTCGTTGGTGAAGGCGCGCAGCGCGGCCGTCGCCTCGTCCATGGTGGAGGGCATGTTCTGGATGCCGACGGCTTCCAGCCATTTGCCGTTCCAGATGATGGGATATCGGTAGTTCTGCCACCAGTTGATGCCGTTGAAGGCGTACGGCTTGCCGTCCACCTTGTTGTCGGCCCAGTAGCCGGGGAACTCCTTCTCCAGGCCCTGATAGAGGTCGGGCGCGTAGGTCAGCAGCACATCGTCGCTCAGCTCGGCAAAGATGCCGTCGGCGACGAGCTTGAGGAAGCGGTCGTTGCCCGAAACCTGCAGCGTGTCCGGCACGTCGCCCGCGGCGATCTGGATGCTCAGCGCATCCCAGTTGGCCACGTTCACGACGTTCATGTTCACGTTAAACTGCTTGTTCCAGTGCTGCACGAGCGGCGCGTCGTTCTGTACGGGCGACGCCTGCATGGACAGCCAGTTGATGTTGTACGCCTTGGCGGGGTCGGGGCGGTACTTTTCCACAAGCGGGTCGCCCGCAGGCGCGGCGGGTGCGGCCGTGGCGGGCGCGGCGGAGGCCGCAGGCGTGTTCCCGGTTTCCGCGGGGGCGCCGCAAGCGGTGAGCGCCGCGACGAGCAGCACCGCGAGCAGTACGGCCAGAGTCCTCTTCATGAAGCATCCTCCTTTATATGCGTGGTCAGCCCTTGAGGGAACCGACCATGACGCCCTTGACGAAGTACTTTTGCACAAACGGGTAGAACGCGATGACGGGAGCCGTGGCAAAAACGATGGTGGCCGCCTTTACGGCGTCCGGCGAGGCGGAAAGGCCCATCTGGTTCTCCAGTGACGCCAGCTGGCCGGCGATGACGATCTGCCGCAGCACGGTTTGCAGCACCTGTTTTTTGGAATCGGTGATGTAGAGCATGCCGTCGAACCAGGCGTTCCAGTGGCCGACGACGGTCCACAGCACGACCGTTGCGATGATGGGCATGGAGATGGGCACGGCGATCTGGAAGAGGATACGGTAATCCCCCGCGCCGTCCACGCGCGCCGATTCCTCCAGGCCGGCCGGCAGCGTCATAAAGAAGTTGCGCATGATGAGCATGTTGAACGTGGGGATGAGCCCGGGCAGTACGAGCGCCCACAGCGTGTTCTGCAGCCCCAGCTGCCGCACGAGGATGTACTGGGGTATCAGCCCCCCGCTGAAGAACATGGTGAACACCATGAGGCTTGTGAACACGCTTCGGAAGGGCAGCCCCCGGTTGGCAAGGGGGTACGCCGTGAGGATGCTGGCCAGGGATACGAGCACGGTCGCCAGCCCGACGCGCGCGAACGTGTTGAGGTAACTGGTGAGAATGAACGTCGACTGGAAAACGCTTACGTAGTTGGCCGTCGTCATTTTGGGCGGAATGAGGTTGAACGGGTTGATGGACGCGGGATTGACGGCGAAGGACGAAGCCAGCAGATAGAGGAACGGATAGAGGATGGTCAGGCACAGCAGCAACATAAACAGGATGTTGCACGCGTCAAATATCTTGCTGGGCACGGATGAACGAATCTTAGCCACGCGCAGCCCCCCCTTACCAGATGCCGTACTCGCCCATGCGGCGCGAGGCGTAGTTGGTCGCGATGATGAGGATGAAAGAGATGACGTTGCGGAACACGCCGGCCGCTGTGGACAGCCCGTACTCCATCTTCTCGATGCCCTGGCGGTACACGTACGTGCTGAGCACGTCGCCCGTTTTGTACACCGAAGGGTTGTACAGGTTGAACACCTGGTCAAAATCGTCGCTGACGATGCCGCCTACGGCGAAAATGAGCATGATGGAAATGACGGGCAGAATCGAGGGAATTGAGATATGCAGGATGCGCTGCAGGCGGTTGGCGCCGTCGATCAGGGCCGCCTCGTACAGCTCGGGGTTGACGGCGGTAAGCGCCGCAAGATAGATGATTGAGCCCCAGCCCATGCCCTTCCACACGCTAGTGGCGACGAGGGTGGCGCGGAACCAACGGTTGTCGCCCAAAAAGAAGATGGGCTGCAGCCCCAGCGCATTGAAAGCCAGACCGAACGGCCCGCTCGTAGGCGAAAGCAGCTGGATAAACACGCCGCCCAGCACGACCCAGGACAGAAAGTGCGGCAGATAGCTGATGGTCTGCACAACCTTCTTGAAGCGGACGTTGTTCAGCTCCATCAGCAGCAGGGCGAAGATGATGGGCGCGGGGAAGCTGCAGATGAGCTTGAACACGCTGATGATCAGCGTATTGCTGAATACCTCCCAGAAGCTCTTCATGGCGAAGAGCTTGACAAACCACTTCATGCCCACCCACGGGCTGCCGAGTATGCCCGCCGAAAACTTGAAGTCCTTAAAGGCGATGGTCACGCCGTAGATGGGGATGTAGTGAAATATGACGTAGTAAAGAACCGCCGGTATCAGCATGCTGAACAAAAACCTGCTTCTGTACAGTCGCATTAAAAAACGTCTGCGCGCCAGTGTTTCCTTTGCGGTCATGCTACCCCTCCTCTCCTGCCGCCTCCCGGGCCAGGCAATACGCTCCGTACAGTCCCGCCAGGTTGCCAAGCGCCGCCGCCGCGACGCCCACGCCCGCAAAGCTGCGCATGACGCGGCACGGCAGCCGCTCCGCAACGTCCCGCGCGATAAAGGGCTGCTGCATTACGCCGCCCCCCAGCACGATGCGGCCGGGATTGAGCACGTGCGTCAGGCCGGCCAGCCCCGCCAGCACGTAGTCCAGCCATCGGGCGTACACGCGGCGCTCGGCTTCGGCTCCGGCCTCCACCGCCCGAAAAAAAGCGCGGGGGTCGATCTCTGTCCTCAGCTCCTGCGCCGCGTCCCGAAAGAGCGCCCCGGCGGAGGCGTATGCCTCGTAGCAGCCGTTGCCGCCGCACGCGCAGCTGCGCCCGCCGGCCACAATGACTAGATGCCCGCACTCGCCCGCCGAAAAGCCCGCGCCACGGTACAGACGGCCGTCCAGCACAAGGCCGCCGCCTATCCCCGTGCCGTAGGTGAGGCAAAGCAGGTTGCTCTCGCCCCTGCCGCTGCCAAAGCGCGCCTCGCCCAGCGCGGCGGCGTTGGCGTCGTTCTCCACGGTGGCGGGCGCGCCGCATCGGGCGGACAACCGCGCCCCGACGGGCATGCCTTCCCAGCCGGGAATGGCGCACGTGGCGAAGGTTACCGAGCCGGTCACGGGGTTCACCTGACCCGACGTGCACACGCCCACGCCGCGCACGCGCCCGTGTTCCGCGCACAGCGCTTCCACGCGCGTCATCAGCGCTTCGCCGCCCTCGTGCGCCAGCGTCCTCGTGGCGTTTTGCGCAAGCAACCGTCCGCCGTCGTCGAAAAGGCCGTACTTGATCATCGTGCCACCGATGTCGACGGCCAGCCAGCGCCCCTGCGTCTCCACGTCAGTACAGGCGGTTGGCGATGGCCGCCGATACCTTTTCGCGCGCGCGCCCGACCAATTGCGGGCAGCGGACGCATACGCAGTTGAACAGCACGTTGATGACAAACTCCTGGCTCAGGGTTGTGGAGCCGTCTTGGTAGAGGCCTTCGCGGCTGCCCATGAGCAAAATCACGTCGGCGTACGCGCTGATGGGCGAGCGCAAATGGTGCGTGATGCACACCGTCTTCGCGCCCGCTTGCTTGGCGGTGCGCATGATGTCGACCGTATCCTTGGTGCTGCCCGAGAGGGAGATGGCCACGGCCACGTCGTCGGGCGTCAGCAGGGAAGCGGCCATGAGCTGCGTGTGCGCGTCGATGACGGCGGAAGACCGCACGCCGATGCGCATAAACTTGACCATGGCGTTAACGGCCGTGTTGTTGGACATGCCCAGGCCGAAGAAGTGCGCCGTGCCGCCCATATGGATGAGGATGTCCACGGCCTTGTCCACCGACGCGGGGTCGAGCAGGCGGAACGTTTCCTCCAGCGAGGCCATCGACTGCTCCATGGTGCGTCGGGCGAGCTGCCGTATGCCCTCCGCGCCCTCCGCCCTCATGTCGTCGATCGTGCCGGGCAGCTGACCCGCGCTGGCCTGTTCCTGCGCCACGGCGAGCTTAAAGGCGTAAAACCCGCTCAGGCCCATCTTGCGGCAAAAGCGCAGCACCGTCGCCTCGCCTACGCCTGCGTTGGCCGCCACGTCGCTCACCGTTTCGTAGATGACGCCCGCGGGTTTCTTCAACACGGCGGCGGCTACCTTTTGTTCGGATTTGGTCATGCCCGAGTAGACGCTGCTGATGCGGGCGACGATGTTGCCCACACCGCCCGCGTTCTCCGGCTGGCCGCAGTTCATGCCTTCGCCTCCTCTGCCCGCATACCCGTGACAAACGAGCGGGTGATGAGCTGGGGCCGCGTGATGGCCCCGCCGACGATAACCGCGTAAGCGCCGCACCGCAGGCACTCACGCGCCTGGGCCGGCGTCTCGATGCGCCCCTCCGCGAGCACGGGGACGCAGGCCTTGCCCGCCAGGGCCCGCATGAGAGGGAAGTCCGGCGCGTCCCGGTCCAGCGTATAGGGCGTATAGCCCGAGAGCGTTGTGGAGAGAAAGTCCGCGCCCGCCCGCTCGGCCAGCATGCCCTCCTCCAGCGTGGAAATATCCGCGAGGATCAGCACGTCGCGCGCGGTCTTGATAGCGCGTATGAACTCCGCGCCGGAAGGCCCGCCGGGATGCGGCCGGTCCGTCGCGTCCACGGCCACGACGTCCGCGCCCGCTGCGATGAGGGCGTCCACCTCGGCCATGGTGGGGGTGATGTAGGGCTCAAAGCCTTCGTAGTGGCGCTTGATGAGCCCGATGATGGGCAGCGAGACCGCGGCCCGTATCGCCTGGGCGTCGGGCACGCTGTTGCAGCGGATACCCACCGCGCCGCCCATCTGGGCCGCGAGCGCCATGCGCGCCATGATGTGCGAGCCGTGCAGCGGCTCGTCCTCCAGCGCCTGGCAGGATACGATGAGCCCCCCGCGGACGCTCGCGAGAAACGTCTCTTTGCTGATCATAGGCATCCCCCAAACGTAAATGTTGAAATTAAACTCCAAAATAAAATATTCGGTGCACTTTTACTCCATATATTTATTTTACAGGAACGCCGCGGCATGTCAAGCCTGAGGACCCGGACATTCCAAAAAAAGGTGCGCCCGTCCGCCGGAAAACCGGCCCGCCGCGGGAAGGGGGCGCGTCTGCGCGGGCGGCAGTACGGCGCAAAATGAAAACCGCCTCCTTGGACAAATCGTCATGGAGGCGGCCCCTGTGGTGGCGGATTGCACATGCCACACGCCAAACGGCCATGTGCGCGCCTCGCGATAAGGATAGCGCGCCGATGTTTTGACGCGCGGCGGCGCCGCGCACGGTTTGGCCGGGAGGCGGCTGTGGCGACCGTCGCGGTTCATGTCCGCCCAAGCTGGCGTTTGCTCATGAACAAGCGCCGTTCGGGCGCGCCTACTCGACGGGCGTTAGGGTGTACATCGCGGGGAACCTGGCCTTCAGCCTGTCGTCCTGCCGGAAGCCCCCGTTCGTGACTTCGCCTGTCGGTTTGACCATGTCCTGCACCGGATAGACCTCGATCCCGCCCACGGGGAACGCGGGCATTTGCTTGATGGCGAGGCCGTTTTCCGCCGCCCAATTTTTTACGTTTCTTTTCATGATGGCGTCGGTGACCAGCTCCTCAAAATCAAACGCGTTGAATGTATCCTTGATGTACCTGCCCGCGGGAATGGTGCAGGCGATTTGTTCGTCGCCGGTTTCACTGAACTCGATGACCTCGCTTCCGACGATATAATCGTAGTCCCCGCCCCTGTCAAACCAAAACCCGTACCCCGTGATGGGGTATCTGACGTTGACCCTCCTGCGGTGCTCGTCCGCATAAACACCCCACAGATCTCCGATCTTGTCGCCCCGCTTGGCCCATCCGGCTTTTTCAAGGCTCAGCCCGACGACCTTGATGTCCTGGGCGATGGTGATGACTTCCGTCTTGCTGATCCGCCGCTTGGGCGACATGTACTTCACCTTGGGCACCGCGTTTCCGCCGATGCTCCGCCGCCTGTAATCTATCAGCTTCTTGACGCACTCGAGCTCCGCTTCGCCGGGGTCATGGAAATGCGCGTCCCCGCCGCCGGCGCAGATGTTGTCAAATTCCCTGCCGAGGAACGTCTTTTTCACGCCTTTGAACGCGTCCTCGCTTTGGCCAAGCCTCGCGGCGCAGCTTCGGGGATTGCATCGCCTGCAGAACGCCAGGTTGCCCCATATCATGCCGCACAGGTTTTCCTTCTCGGCATAGGCCTCAAACTCTTTCGTGTAATCGACATACGGGCTGACGCTCAGGCATCCCGTCCGCAGCCGCACATAACAGACGCCCTTGCCCTTCTCGCTGCACTTCCACGAATCGGCGGACGCCCACACGGGCGAGAGTTTGTTGGCGCGCAGATAGGCCACGAGGTCCAGAGCCAGCTGCTTCTTCGCCCCGGTGAGGCGTTCGGGAATGACGTCCTCGATCTGGGGCTTTGTGTTCTTTTGTTCGCCGTACGTTGACATTGGCCCATCTCCTTTATGTCCTTGACAGCTTTTCGAGCTCCAGCAAACGCTTAACGCAGCCGACGGCCTCCCCGTCGGGTTCCCAGAACCACACGGGCTGGCGGCCGCGGCAGACGCCCGCGATTTCCTTGCCGAACAGCGCGATGTTTCGCCCCGGAACGCAGGGCCTGCCCTCGGGGTATTTTTCGGGGAAGCACCTCTTGCAGTAAAACAGATTGCGAAAAACGATGTGGTGCAGCCCTTCGCTGACGGCTGTATCCTCGTATTCGTTCGCGTGGTCAAGGTACGGGGTGATGACCCAGGCCTTGTCCATGCAGTCGCTGTTCTGCCGTAGCCTTACGTAGCAAATGCACTTGCCCTTATGAACCGCTTTCCAGGCGTTGGTAAAGCCCGCCCACTTGAGCGCCAGCTTGCTTGCCCGCATATGCGCGGCAAAATCCAGCGCAGCCGCCGCCATGCCGCCGTCCAGGACCTGCGGTATCACGTCCTCGATGGCCGGCTTTGTCGTCTTCTGCTCCTGCAGCAGGGAAGCATATATAGATTCAGCCATTCTCATGCCTCTCGCGATCCAGAATTTCGATCGCCCGGTTGATGATGGCGAGCAGTTTCCTGTCGGCTTCCATGACACGCTCGACCGCTCTGCAGATCCCGGCGGATACGCCGGGCAGTTCGGAAGGGTCGAGCGCGGCCCAGTCCCTGCGCCGGAATCCGCCAAATTTGTGCCCGGATTCGAGTATGGCCCGGCACGGTTCCTCCATGTTCTTCCATAGCTCGATGAGGGCCGGGTTCCACTGCTCGGCGTGCAGGTAGTGGCCGCGCGCCTTGCCGTCGTTGCCGAACGCGCCATCGAGCGAGCAGATGTTGTAGATGTACATCACCGTCTCATGCAGCCGCAGCGCGCGCGCCGCCCTCTCCTCAGGGCCTATCGCATCAAAACCGTCGTCCGTGGAATACTTGCCCCAGCCGCCCAGCTTGGCCAGATAACCGTTCAGTACGCTTTCCCGGATATTGCACGCCAGCGCCCGGCGGATGTTCTCAAGCCCGTCCCGCAGAGTGTAGCGCCGGGCGATCCTTCCGCCGAAGATGTAGAGCGCGTCCAGCGCGTCGTAGCCGGATGGCCCGTCCGGCCCTTCGCCGCGCAGCTTGTTCTGCTCAAAGTCCCAGCTCATCCTGGTAAACTCCGGGCAGATCAGCGCGTCGCCATCATAGCCGCTGATCAGGTAGAACCGGGGGCTTTCGGTCTTGGCGCGGGCGATGACCGGCCTCCCGGCGTCTATGGCGGCGATGATCGCCTCTTTGAACATGGCAGGATCGGTACACTTTCGGTAATCATACCCGGCATAGCCGAACAGGAAGTCGGCCACGAAATCCGAGCCGCAGCCGTGCCCTTCCTCGTCGGTGTCGCCGATCAGGCGTTGCATTTCGGTCGGATGGCCGTCAAAGCGGCAGCGGACGGCCGAATTCCCGGTCACGGTGTTGAACAGGAAAAAGAACCGGCAGCGTATGGCGGCGGCCTCGTCCTTTTTGCAACCGGGGAAACAACCGACGCACAGACCGGCGATATCGGGGTTGTGCGCGTTGCCCGTAGCGTCCTTCTCGGTCTCCAGAAACGTATACGCAGT
The DNA here is from genome assembly GCA_031553225.1 of Eubacteriales bacterium. Taxonomy (GTDB): domain Bacteria; phylum Bacillota; class Clostridia; order Christensenellales; family UBA1750; genus JAVBLU01. The sequence continues at coordinate 4,246 of JAVBLU010000038.1, read as the reverse complement.
GGCAAAGCGCTGGATGAAGTTCAGGCCTTCAAGCTGGTTGTACTGAACGTTAAAGTCGAGTGCGTTTTTCATAACGGGCCGCACCTCTCAGGTTATTCTTTGTTGCGGAGCAAGTCCATCAGCCGTTTACCCGGCGCAATCCCCGGCACAGGCTCGTCCTCCTACAAAGGCTCGCCATAGCGCGTGTTTATGCGCAGTAGCTACCTGGCTTGTTCTGACAAGCATTTCATTCTGTATTCAATCAACTGCTTTGTACGCTCTAGTTTTTCCCCGTCCGGGTTATAAACCCGCAAGGGCCAACACCCGCACCGGGCCGGGTTCGCGTACCCAGCTTGTAGGGCACCTGGGTCTGCGTGAGGGGCGGCAAAACAGTTTTTTCTCCCGCAGGCCTTCGCATAGATGTGCTCAAAAACAAACGTCTTTAATTCACAGTCTTCCATGCTGTAGTAACGATCCAGGTAATCGCTTCTGTGGCAAAAAAACCACGTGCCAAGGAAAGCGGGAACGGGCATATAGTGTTCGTATATTTTCAGGAACCCCAGCTGTTTTCCCTTGTAGTTGAGCGCCCACGAATTGCAGGAAACCCATCGAACATTTACTTTTACATCCCGCACAAACGTCACGAGGTTCAGCATTGCGGCGGCCCTTTCGGCGTCTAGAAAAACCTCGGCGACATCCTCGGGTTTGGGCTTGGTTATTTTTTGATCCTGATAAAGAGATCGTCGTGCGCCGTCTGTGCATTTTTTGGCGATGACATGTTCAATCGGGCTTTCCGACATGGCAGCCGCCCCGCTTCCCCGATTTTGCGTCGGCGATGATCAGCATCCAGTATTCCATCAGCTTTCTGATTTTGGCCAGCGCCTCGGCGTCAGGGTCGATGAAGTGGATTTCGGAGGAGCAAAGGCTTTTGAACGCTTGCCCGAAGATCTCCTTATCCCCGCCCCGGGGCCAGCCGGGGCAGCCGTGCTCGCCGCGGCAAATCATGACGTGCGCCCGTGCAAACGCCTGCAAGCTCTCGTCCAGTGGAAAACCATCATGCTCGCGGATGGGGCAGTCGCAGATCACCCATACGCCGGAGGGGTTCGCCTCGTCTTTAAAAAACACGAGGATACACGTTTCTGCACCCATATAGTTGAACCGTATGCTGGAATCAAGCACCGGGCCGGGCGTCATGCCCTTGTCCAGCAGGAACGCGGCGAATCCGAGCGCGTTGTCCAGCGCGTCGCCGCAAAGGGCGCTTGTGAGCTTCGTCCCGATCTGGGGGTAAGTGTTCTGGTGCTTATGCTCCGACATTTTTCTGCGCCTCCACCGTATGCTTCATGAGTTCCAGTATCCTTTTGATGCAGTTGATCTCCGTTATTCCGGGGTCCACGTATCGCACGGGCACGTTGTGGCACACGTCCTCGTGCTCTTTTCCCAAAATGGTCATGGCCCACCCCGGCCCACAGTTGGCGCAGCGCCTGCAGTAATTGACGTTGGCGAGAACGGTGTCCCGTAAGCCTGCTTCAGCGATTTCCGTTTCGTACAGATTATAGCTATCAACCAGTTTGTTCCAGCGGCTGATGCGGGGAACGAGGCACCACGACCCTTTTGACAAGCGGATGACGCACACGCTCTGGCCTTTATAGTTCGCCTTCCATGAATCGGTGGACTGCCAGGAAGGCTGCATTCTGCCGGCCCGCAAATACGCGATGAATTCGAGCGCGGACTGCCTCATATCGCCGTCCAGAAACCTTGGAAGTTCATCCTCGATTTGCAGCTTGAGCTTTTTTGTTCATGAAACGATGGCTTTTTCTGCTCGGACATTTGCAGCTCTCCTTTGATGACTTCTATTTTACCGGATACCAGCAGTAGAGCGTGCTTTCAGAATCCGTCTTGTCGTCCGGGCCGGGCTTGCCGATTATGCCGTCCGGCCGCACAAGGAATGAGCCGGAGATCGTGCCGTTCCAGGTGTACCCCAGCTTCATGCACACGCCGTGGTCGTCAAACGGCTCTCCACGGGCGTGCTCGAAGATCAGCCATTTTGCCGCGTCAATGGTTCGTATGTAGAGATCGTGCGCCATAAACGCCGGGACATCGGTGACGTCCTCTTCCGCAAGGCAGATCGTCCAACGCCATCCGCCCCGCATCTGGGAATCCATATCGTGGGAACCGAAAGCCAGCACCGGCGCGCCGGGTCTTTTGTATTTGTTCAGGATAGGAAAGCGCCCGTCGGCGACCAGCTCCTCCTCGAATTACTCCGGGCCGCCGGATTCCTGCGTCATGATCCTGGTAAACCCCATAATGCGAAACTTGTTCTTCAGGACGACGCTCGCCTTGAAGCCGCATTTCTGCCTGCTGCCGGGCACATCGAGGGGCTTGTCCTTCACCGGGCGGTATCGCTTTACGGGAAACAGCACGTCGTACTGGATGTCCGAACCGGGCTCGCGGCAGACCTCGCGATAGTTGAGAATTTCCTCCGGGTCAAGCCGTGTGCCGCCAAAGCTGTCGATCTCCTGTATGGGCGGATCGTATCGCGTCAGGTTGCCGTCGTAGTCATAGCAATATCGCTCGCTCTCGTTGATCCAGTCCTGCAGGCCAAGATAGGTTAAAAAGCCGTCCTCACCCAGCACGTGGGCGGCGTATTGGCCGCCGAGGAACCGCTTCTTGGTAAGCGGAGCGGGGACCTCGAAATCCGCTGGTATCGATACCCAGACCTCGTGCCCAAAGCTCTGCCCGGTGGCGTTGGCATACTCAACCCTGAAGACGCGCAGATCAGGTTTTGCATCAGCGAGGCTGTATTGCCTTATGAAATCATCGACCAACCGCCACGCTTTTTCGCCAGAGTTTTCGCCCGTGCAGAATGCCGACGCCACAGTCATGGGCGGCAGATATACGACGCGCACGTTCCGCAGCTTGTTGAGGACGTCCGCGGCCCTGTTCAAATCGCTCATGGTAACGCTGTCTTTTATGTTCCTCTGCGTCAGCGGAAGCGAGCCGGCCAGATGCAAAACCAAATCGTCGTGCAGGAAGTCAAGGTTGAGCTGCAGTCCGGCCATCTTTTCCAGCTCTTTTACGAACTTATCCAAAATCGTTTTAATGGTCGACAGCGCCGTGATCTCGCTGTCCAGCTCCGTGATGCTCTGCTTGAAAATATCGATGACTTTTCCGGCGTTCGGATTTTCCATGATGACGCATATCTGCTTGACCGGGATTTGCAGCTTGCGAAGAACGACAATTTGCTGTACGCGCCGCAGCGCGGCCTCGTCGTATAGCCGATACGCATTGTCCTCGTTTCTGTGGCTTTGAATGAGCCCGGCCTGCTCGTAATAGCGCAGCATCCGCGAGGAAATGTCGAAAGCCTTTGCGACCTGGCTGATGGTTTTCACTTCCACGACGGTCACCCCCAAAGCGCACTACCCCGATTATAGAGTATGACATCGTGTCAAGGTCAAGAGGCAAATGAAATATGCGTTATCACATGGACGCAAGCTATCCGGTGCGACACGGAACATATACAAACAGAGCGCACATTGCGAGGCAGGGGAAGGAAGATCAACAGCAAAGCAAGAACATCGCTCCGCGTATCCTGGATGCGGCTGTCCGTATTCCGGGAACCGTATGGGACGCGCCACATCCGCGATGCAGCGGGCGACACCAGAAACGGAGCGCGTTGCCGACGCAGCGCGCCTCTGAGCAATCGAGGATGCTGGGCAGGCTTTGGACAGGAAGAAGACGGCGATATGTCGTTCGACGAGTTTGGCGCCATCCTTGAGTAAGGCAAGTCAGATCCGTTCCTGCGCAGATAAATCCAGGCATCGCTCGGCGCGTCGTAATCAGACGGTGCAGTTTTAGCGCGATGGCAAAATGATGACGAATGGCCGCCGGCGCATGAACCGACTGATCCAAGAGATAACGAAGCGCGAGAAGGGCGGTAAGAAACGCTTTCAAATTATGAAACAAGAAGAAGTCGACCCCGATGCCAACCGCGGGGTAAAGGAGGCAAACTTCCTCCATTGGTCGCATATCCCGCGTTACATACAACCCACGCGCCCGCGCAGGGGGCGACCGTACCCTGCGATGCTATCGCCGGGGGTATCTGCATGTCAACCCCCGCCCCCGCGCAGGGGGCGCCGCGACCTGCGTGTGACGCGCACGTGGGAGCGTGATTTCAACCCACGCCCCCGCGCAGAGGGCGACATTACGACGGGGTGCAGATAGCGCAAGGGACGCATTTCAACCCACGCCCCCGCGCAGGGGGCGACGG
>JAVBLU010000018.1:0-179667 GCA_031553225.1 Eubacteriales bacterium | reverse complement strand
CGCGGCCGCGCCCGCCCCGGCCGCGTATGCGCCGCCTCCGCCCGGGCCTGCCTATGCGCCTGGGACCGCGCCCGGCTATGCGTACGCCGCCGCGCCCGCCGCACCCCGCAACCGGCCGCCGGCTTTTATGCCCGATCCGGCGGACGTAGCCGCAAACCGCGGCATGGCGATGATCAGCTACATGCTGCTGCTCATCTTCCTGCCCCTCACGCAGTGCAAAAATTCGCCCTACGTCCGTTTTCACGCCAACCGCTCGCTCGTCACGTACGTGTTTTGCTTCGGCGGAGGGCTGCTGCTGTTCGGCATCGGCGCGCTGACCGTGTTTGTGCCCACCGTGGGACCAATCCTCACCCTCATCTGCGGGGTGCTCAGCTGGGGCATGATGATGTCGGTATCGGTGCTCTGCCTGATCGGCATGGTGCAGGCGTGGCAGGGCAAGGCCAGGCCCCTGCCGATCCTGGGCGGCATTACCTTCATCAAATACATGCCCGCGCGCAAGGAGTGAAAGTACGATGAAGTATTGTTCCGGATGCGGCGCCCCGGTGGACGAAACGAAGAAGTTCTGCGGCAGCTGCGGCCAGCCCATCGGCAAAGCGCCAGACGCGGTTGTGCAGGATCAGCCCGCGCCGGCTGCCCCTGCCGCGACCGAAGTCGCGGCTCCGGCAGCGCCACCGCCCGTTCCTCTGCCTCCGTCCCCCCCGCTTCAATCCACCGTCCCCGTGCAGGCGACGCCCGCGTCCAGCTTCGGCATCCCCGTGCAGAGCGTTTCCGGAAACGGGCAGACGCCTCCTCCAGAGATCCCCGTACAGTCGGTCGCCCCCGCGCAGACAGTCATCCCCGCTCAGCCGGTTGCGCCCGTACAAAGCATCGCACAGCCGCCCGCGCCGTCGCCCGCCGCGCAGTGGCCGACGCAGGGCGCCGCGCCCGCGCCAGCCCTCGTGCAGCAGCCTACGGCCCCCGCTCGCCCGATGCCGCCTCCTCGCCCGGCGGGCGGCAAAGGGATGGGGGCAGGCAAAATCATCGGCCTTGCCTGCGGCGCGCTGGGGCTGGTGGCCGCAATCGTGCTTGCGGTCAACCTTATCGCGGTGGGCCAGCTTCGCGCAAAGCGCGCCGCGGCGACGCCCGAACCAACGCCTGCGGTGACAGCGCTGGCGGCGCTGCCCACCCCATCGCCCACGCCCGTCCCCACCAGCAATGTGAACATGCGCGAAGAAACGCTGCAGGACAACTCCATGACGGCCATGATGACGGCGTACTTCGGAAGCGTCGTGCCTTATCAGGCCAGCTACACGGCGGACGATGTGATCTTCCCGGCCATGTACCGCTCGCGCAGCCACTTGCTCACGCTCACCGCCACATCCCCTACGGCGAGCGAGGCTCTGCTTACCGTGGAAGTACTGGGCTTCACGCATAAGTACGAAAAGAAGATCACCATCACGCCGCTCGGCGTCAACATCCAGGTGCTGCCCGCCATGCTGGACGGCGTTTTGGAGAAGTGCAACACATCCAAAAAAGGGCAGCTCCAGGTGACGCTCACCGACATGGCGACAGGTAAATCACTTCTGCATGACACGAAGGAAATCACCATCCAGTCGATGTACGACCTGCGTTTTGTGGATGTGGAAAACAAGTACTTTCTGCACAGCCACATCTGTGCCTGGGTGACGCCCGAGGACCCGATTATCCGAACCTGGCAACGCGACGCCACGGACATGTTGGGCATCTACACCGAAGGCAAGCTTCAGCAGTTCATCGGCTACCAGGGCAACGAAAACATGACCTTGATGCAGCTCATCGCCCTGTACGACACGCTGGCCAACGTCTACAAGGTGCGCTACAACATGACAGCCGTGTCCACCAGCGGCAACAACGCCCAGCAGCGCATGGCCCTGCCGCGCAACGTCATTGAAGACCGCAGCGGGCTGTGCGTGGAAACCGCGGCCGCGATGGCCTCGGCAGGCGAGGCGCTCGGGTTCAACGCGTACCTGGTCATTCTGCCCGGGCACGTGATGACGCTTGTGGAGCTGATGGACGAATCCACGACCTATGCGCTCATCGAAACCACGGCGCTCACCTTCACCGATCTGGACGAGGTGTTTACCGTCGGCTCGGACGATGAGATTCTGCAAGTGCTGCAGCAGAAGGGCGCGTATAACCTGATCTCGGTGAACAACGAGCGGCGCAACGGCATCCACCCCATGCAATAGCCTTTTCCCAGCTGCGCTGCAACGTATGACGAGGTACGCCATGAGCTTCCTACACCGCATAAAAAGCGCGATACAAACCTTTCGTACGGCGGGCGGCGGCACGGCTCCCCCAGGCGGAGGCAGCCAGCCTGCGGCCGGCGCGGAGCCGGAGTGCGACGAGCGCGACGCGCTGCTCGCCTCGCTGACGCCCCGGGAAACCCAGGTGCTCGCGCTGCTGCTGCAGGGCAAGCGGATGCGCGAGATCGCCGAGCTGCTCGGGGTGAAGAGCACCACGGTCAGCTTCCATATGACCTCGCTATACAAAAAACTGAGCGTGCACGACCGCGCCCATCTCATCCTTCAGTACGGCGCGCTGCGCAAACCCGCCGCACCTTAAGGAGACCGCAAGGAAGTGGTAAACATGACCGGCGGACGCGCCGCCCTCGCCGCGCTTGCTTTGGCGGCGCTTAGTTTCACCGGCTGCTCCTCGTACCTGCGCGCCGTTGCGGAGATAGCGCCTGCGGCCACGCCCGCTGCTCCTCTTCCGTCCGCGTTCGGGGCGGCGACCCCGGCCCCCACTGCGGCGGCCGCCCGGGCCGACGCCTCGGCCAAACCGGTCCCAACCCCGGCGCCCACGCTGACGGTTTTCCCGCTGACATGCACACCCACGCCCGTGCCTTCGGCCACGCCGCAGCCGGCGAAGGACTACGCCGCCGTGTATCCCCTCTATGACAACAAGAACGGACGATACGGCATTGTCGCGGCTGACGGGGAACTTGTGTACGGCTATGAGTTCAGCGATGTGCGCACAATTGAGGTCATCCCCAACAGCAAGGCCGTGCAGCCTGAGCGGACGTGGCTGTTCGCCCAGGGCGAGGACGGCGCGCCCACGCGCATCCTAAGCGGAAGCAGGACCGTGTTCTCCTACACCCTGGCCAAGGGCGGAGCTTTGGCCGATACCGTGACAGACAATCTGATCCTCGTGCGCGATGCGGGCAGCCCCTACTCCCGCCCGCCCTACGGGCTGCTCTCCTTCACCGGCGCGTGGATCCTGCCCCCGGTATATGAGGACGGGTTTCTCCTAAACGGCGGATACGCCGCGATGTGCTCAGAAAAGGGCTGGAACCTGTACGACGCAACCGGTAAAGCGCTCTTCCCCACCGAGGTGCGCCGCATCATCGACATGACCGAGGACCTTGTGATGTGCATCGACAAAAACGACAGGTTCGGTTTCCTGGATATGACGGGCAAAACGGTCATCGATTATCGCTTTGTGGACGTCTGGCCCTTTCAGAACGGTATGACCTGCGCCAGCGAGGACGGCAAGTACGGTTTCATCGACAGGACAGGCGCATACGTGAAGGAACCCATGTACGACGGTATCACCAATTTCCACCACGGCGTGGCGCGTTTTCAGGAAGGCGAGCTCTTTGGGCTGGTGAACGAGCAGTTCATCCCTATCATGCCCGCGTGCTATGAGCTTTTGTACTTACACAACCCAACCGGGCCGGGAGCCATCGGCTTACTGCCCGACGGCCGCGTGGAGCTTGTCTGCTACGACGGCAGCTACGTGAAGCTGTCCGAGGACGTTCTGGGAGAGGGTTTCGGTTTCGTGAACGACTGGTTCATCCTCAAGACCAAGGACGGTCTCGGGCTGAGTGACATAGAGGGTAACTGGGTGCTGCAGCCGCAGGCAGAGCGCATCTATGCCCTGGCCGAAGGCGCGCAGGCGCCCTTCGCGGTGGTTACGCGGGGCGCGCTCGCCGTGATGAACGCCAAGGGAGAGCGCATCCGCCCGGAGTCGTACGCCGAGGCGGCGCCGCGCGGCCCGGATCATGTGGAGGTTGCGGAGACGGACGGCACGCGCCGTCTGCTCAACACAAAGACCGGCGCATACGTGGAGGCAAAACCGTAAAGGCCGCCGGCGCGGAAGGAGCGATATACATGAACGCGCTGAAGGCGACAAGAGGCGCCAGCCTGACGCTCACGGTGTTCTGGTGCGTTGTGTTCCTGCCGTACTCCTTTTTTGCCCTGATGTCCGGCATGCTCAGCGACGGGCTGTACAGCGGCTCCCCCGCCTATGAAACCGCGCTGGTCTACGCGTTCATCGTCGTAGCGTACCTGAACATCCTCGTCATACCTGCCGGTATAATCGCGGCGCGCGCGCTGCGCAGCAAGGGCCGCCCGGGCGCCTCCGTGCTCGTTCAGCTCGTGCCTGCCGCGCTCATCCTCATCCTGTGCGCGCTGAGTCTCTTGGACGCGCGGCTCGCGTAGCCTCCCGCACAATCCGCCATTTTCGCATGACCACATACATAGTATAGGACGCTGGGCCCGCGGGGAACTTCCTTCCGCGGGCCCCTTGCTATCACTAGGGGTGTTGGCGTACGCCCCCGCGCGCGGTATAATGGCCTTGACGGAAAGGGTGAGAGGCATGTGCGGGCGCTATGAGATGGACGAAGTGGACTTTGAGGAGTACAGAGCGATGATGGAGGAGCTGAACCGCACGCAGGCGGGCACGCCGGAGCATGCGGCGATGGCGCGCGGCGAGGTGTTCCCCACGAACGTCGCCTCTGTCATTTTGCACAGCGGCCCCACGCTGATGCGCTGGGGGTTCCCCCTGGCGGACAGCGGCAAGCACGTCATCAACGCGCGCGCGGAGACCGCCGCCCAGAGGGCGATGTTCCGCGATGCGCTGTGGGCGCGGCGGTGTGTCGTGCCCTCCACGGGCTTCTACGAATGGGAACATGACCCGGCCGGAAAGGCCAGGGGGAAATACCGCTTTCGTCTGCCCGGGCGGGGCATGCTGTACATGGCCGGCCTATATCAGCTGATGCTCGACCATAAGGGCGTGAAGGCGTGGCGGTTCGCCATACTGACCACCGCCGCCAACGAGGACATGCGCCCGTACCACGACCGCATGCCTGTTGTCCTGCAGGCCGAGGAACGGCGGTTGTGGCTTGAGAGCCCGCTGCACGCGCAGATGATCATGGACCGCGCTGGACCGCGCCTTGAGGTCGCGCCCATGGATCCTCCTGCGGACAGAGCGATGGGCGAGCAGCTGCGGCTGTTTTGACGATCCCCGCCGGCTACAACGCACATACGGCTGCGCCGCGCGACGGCAGGCCTGCCGCGCCTTTATCGTTCCGCAAACGCCAAACACGGCCGTAGAGCGCAATGCTTACACCGCGGCGGACAGGGGCGTCCGGCACGCCGGACCAAGGTTTAAGGCGCCATCATGGCACGCATCCGGGCGAGCGTCTTGCAGTTGCACACGGTCATGGGTGCGTCCAGCCCGGCGAGCGCCTCGGCGGCCTTGCTGCCGCGGATGCCCGCCCGCGCGGAGCAGAAACGCCCCGCGTCCATGCAAGCGCAGCGCGCCCTCCTCCCACCGGGCGTGGCGTGGCGCCGCCGCCTGATCCGGCGGGAGAGGCGCCTGGAGCAAACGCGCGTACAAGCGCTCCGCTGGGGAGCCAGCGGCCCGGCGGCCGCAACCTCCTGCGGCGTAAAGGGCATCGCCTGCAGGATGTCAGATAGCTCGGCCTCGGTGCACAGAAAAACGGCGCAGGAGAACCCGAAGTCGCGGCAAAGCCCGCGGCGATGCACGTTTATGTCCTCCGCAGGACCGTCGGCCAGAAAGAGCGCGTTGCCGCTTTGGATGTACGCGCGAACCGCACGAAAACCAAGCCGCTCGAACACCGCCCCAGCTGCGCCATGGGCACGGCATTTTTGCCGCCTACGTTGATCCCGCGGAAAAACGCCGCGTACCGCATGCCCTGCCGCCCGCTAACGTAGGAAGGTAAGCGTGCCGGGCCTGCGCGGCTGCGCGGCCTTCTCCTCGGCCGGATAGCCCAACATCACGCAGGTGTACACGGTGTACCCGTCCGGAATCTGCAGCTCGCGGCGCAGCGCCTCGCCCTGCGCCCCGCGAAAAGCCTGCGTGGGAAAATATCCCCAGCAGGAACCGATACCCAGGCTGCAGGCAGCGAGCAGCATGTTCTGCGTAGCGGCGGCCGTGTCGGACACGGCGCATACCCCCGCCTCCTCGCCCGACACGAACACCGCCGTTGGCGCGTGATACATGCTGTGGAAGCTCTCGTCCCGGCCAAGCCGCTCAAGCCACGGCAGGCCCGAGGTGGCCGCATAGGCTTTCGCCAGGACATTTATGCGCTCCAGCATCCGGCTGTTTTGCACCACGGTGAAGTGCCACGCTTCCCCGCCGCCGCAGGGCGCAAACTGCCCGGCCTCCGCGATGGCGCATACCTCCGCTTCCTCGATCTGCTCGGGCCGGTACGCCCGTATGCTCCGGCGGCGCTTGATGGTATCCAGCACGCAGTTCGTCATGCGGCCATCTCCCTTCGTTTTCATTTTTTTGTAAGCTGGTACGAGCGCGATATATAGCCCACGATCCGCTCAAGGGCAGAATCGTTCGCGCATTCCACGGTGTGCGCCACGCGGTTGGCCGAGGTCTGCACGGTCTTCATGGCGGCAATTTCGGGGTAAAGGCGATCCAGGTAGAACTCCACGCGCAGCGCAGACGTTACGGCGCTCACCTGGGCGAATGTGGAGGTATGCTTCCAAAGAACGTTGACTGCGGGAAAGTACTCGGTAAACTGCGGAAGCTGAGCCCGCGCCATGTCGCGCAGCTGTTCGTACAACGAACGCCATTTCGCCTTGTTTCCGGCAAACGCAAGCTGAAGGCTCTCTTCATAGGAGCGCGCTGCGCCAACGCCCGGCTTGGGCGCGCCGGGCTGTCGGCTCAGGCGAACGACCTCCTCGCACAGCTCCCGAAGCAGCGGCTTGGCCGCCTCGTCCGCGAAGCGCACCTTGACGCACCCTTTGCCGTAAGCGGCGGACGCGAGACGCGTTTTCAAGCCTTCAAGAAGATTAAAATGCAGGGTGTGCACACAAAAGTGTTCCTTCGATACGGTGAAGAGCAGGTAACTCTCTCCCACCTTGTACATGGGCCGCTGGCGAAACATCACAGGCGCGATGTCCGGATGCCGCACGGCCATGTGTGCGATGAACTCGCCCAGCCACGCCCGGCCGGGATCGTCCAAGGTATCCAGGTATTCCTGCGGACTGTTCAGCAACCGTCCCTCTCCTTCCTGCATGCCGGCTCATTCCCACGCGAGCTGCCAAGTGACGCCAAAGCGGTCGGTCACCCAGGCGCATTTGCGCATGTGGAGCACTGGTTCCGGGCCCATCATCACCTGGCCGCCTGCGGACAAAGCCGCAAACAGCTGGTCGAACTCGGCCTCGTGAAGACAACGGATGAACAGGGAGATCGCCCAGTTAAACGGCGGCGCGGGGTAGGCGGCCTGCATGTCCATGAAGAGAAGGGTTTGGCCCGCGAAGGTCACAACGCCGGCGAGCACCTTGCCCTCGTCGCCGGCTGGATCGTCCGGCCCGTAATAGGCGATGGATTCTATGCGCGCGCCCGCGATGGCGGAAGTATAGAACTGCATGGCCTCCTCGGCCTGCCCATTCATGGTGACAAACGCGGTGAGGCGCTGCTCGGGCAGCTTCATAACGACATCATCCCTTCCCCTTGTCCGTCGAAGGCTCCGGCGGCCCTTCGGGCGCGCTGGCGCAGCGGTAGCCCTCGCCTCGCATGGACACGATGCTCATCCCGCTGCCGTCCAGCTTCTTGCGCAGGCGTGACACGGCGGTCTTCACGGCGCGGTCATCCCCCGCCATGGGCGATTTCCACACCTGAGCGTAAATCCTCTCCTTGGGTAGCGTTTGGCCTTCGTTCTGGATGAGCAGCAGGAGCACGGCGAACTCCTTCTGCGTAAGCAGCAGGTCCTGGCCGTTCAGGTACGCGCGTCCGGACATGAGTTCCAGCGCGAGCGGGCCATGCTGGAGGGCGCGGTTGCCGTGGTCCCTGTGCATTTCCTCCCGCCGAAGAAACGCCGCGACGCGCGCGCACAGTTCGTCCAGGTCGTAGGGCTTGGTGATATAGTCGTCCCCGCCCGCGCGCAGGCCGTTCAGGCGCTCGTCCTTGGCGCCCAGCGCCGTAACGATGAGGACGGGCGCGTTGGTCCACTCGCGGATTTCGGCGATGAGGTCCAGGCCGTTGCCGTCGGGCAGCAGGATATCGAGCACCACGGCGTCGGGCGACGCTGCCTCCAGGTGGGCGCGCGCGGCAGCCACGCTGGGCGCCGCGAGCACGTCGTATCCGGCGTCGCCCAGCACCCTGACGTCGGCCGCGAGAATCCGCTCGTTGTCCTCCACCACGAGAACCACCGGCCGTTTCGTCATTCGTCCCGTCCTCCTTGTTTTACGCCGGGTGACACGCCATTGGGGCGAGCAGATGAGCGCCGCCCGCGCGGGGGCCGATCTGTACAGAAAAACGCCCACACGCCGCGCCGGGCGCAAGACGCCCTACCGGCTGGCTTGCTTCGCCGCGGCTCGCGCGTTCGGATGGCTCGCTCTCAGCTGCTGGGGCGCCCGCCGGTTCGACAGGACGGCAGGACGATGCGCAGGCTTGTCCCCTCCCCGAGCCGGCTTTGGGCGCTGATGGCGCCGCCGTGCGCTTCCACAATCTCCTTGCACAGGGCAAGCCCGATGCCCGTCTCCCCGCCTTTTCCGGCTGCGTTCCGCCGGAAAATCCTGGGCAGCATGTCGGGCGCGATGCCCTCCCCCGTATCCGCGATGCGGATCTCCACGTCGCCCTCACCGCCCGGAGCCACGCGCGCGCTCACGGTGATCCGTCCGCCCTGCGTATGACGGTTCGCGTTGGAGAGCAGGTTGAACATGACCTGCGTCAGCTCGTCCGGGTCGCCCATCACCTGGGGCAGGCCGCCTTCAACCTCCAGCGTGAGCGTGCTGTCTCTTTTATCCACGACCGGACGGTAGATCCGAACGGTCTGCTCCAGGATCTCTTCGACGGCCAGAGGCACGTGGCCGCCGGATGAGGCTGTACGGGAGAACACGTCCAGGTAGCCCGACGCCATGGCCGCCAGACGCTCGGCCTCCTTGCGGATCGTGTCCATGTCCTGCTCGGCCTGTTCGCTGGCATGTACCTTGCGCAACTCGCGCAGGGCTAGCTGCGCGTAGGTGGACATGACCGTGAGGGGCGTGCGCAGCTCATGGGTCAGGTTGCTCATCAGCTCGTTCTTCAAGGCGTTCACCCGGTCGAGCGCGGCGTTCTCCAGGGCCAGACGCCGTTCGGCCTCGCGCGCCGCCGCCGCCTCGCGCAGGGTGGCGTGCAGCATGGCCGTCATCTGCAGCATCGAGAAGAGGAGAAACGCAGTCTCCATGGCCGCGCCGGGAACGTGCGCGGTAATCACCTCGCCATAATACAGCACATCGAACGTCAGCGCCAGCAGCAGCGCCCCGAAGCCTCCGATGATGATCTTCTGCTCGGTATGCGGCCTGCGCGCCTTCCACACGAGGCGCAGCAGCGCGTACACGATGGCCGCGCCGGAAAGCGCCAAAAAGGGCACGCCCAGGCGGGACATAACAAGCGTATCCGCCGTGAGGTAGAAGGCCGAGATGAGCGCCGTAGCGCCGTACACGCTCAGGCGAAACCATTTTTGCAGCGCGCCCGGGAACATCTCGCGGTAGGAGAGCGTCAGCAGAAGGAGCGTCGCGGGCATGGTGAGGTACTCGATACGAAACGCCGCCGCCCAGGTAAGCCCCGGCCACAGATCCAGGAGAGTTTTGCGGCCGACGACGCCGGTGCGCAGGGCCCATGCAGCGCATAGAAGGGCGACCCATAGATTGGAGCGGTAGCTGGGGAGGGAAAAAAACAGCAGAAGATGCACCAGGAACAAGGATAGGTACAACCCCATCATCAGCTCGGGGTAGGCCCTGACGCGCCCGGTCCAGCGGGAGATGCTCTCCTGACTCCCAACGATGAGCGTCAGGCTGTCGCTCAGGGCGTCCTTGCTGAGGTAATTGGCGGCTTGCTCCACGATTTCCAGCACCCCGCCCCGCGGCCAAGCGGTGAAGGACAGGTATCGAAAGCCCGAGCGCGTGTCCGCCTTCGTTAAGGCCGGAAGGCCTGCGCCGCCCAACAGCCGCCCGTTTACATAGATGCGGCTGGCGGTTCCGATGGTATTGCATGCGACGGCGATCATTCGCTCCTCCGGCAGCAAAATGCGCCAGCGGAAGGTGGCGGCCTGAACATCCGGCGGCGGTATGCCGCACACCGTGTCCGCGAGGCCGAACTCCTCGGGCGTGAGCAGCGCGCCGGGCACATACTCCGGCGGTGCGTCAATCATGGCGCACACATCGTCCAGGTCCATGCCGCGCAGGTCCCACACGCCGCCGTCCTGCGCCTGCACGCGCACGTGGCGGGGCAGCGCCTTAAGCAGCCACAGCGACATGCAGATGAGCACGCACAGCGGCAGCATGATGTGCATTCTCTTTTTGTGAAACCAATTGCCCAGCATACACGCACCCCGCATGTGGCCTTTGGGTGAGTTTACGTGTAGATTATACCAGATAGCAGCCGGCATTGACCAGCATAACCGTCGCACAACGACGACGGCAGCGCCGCCGGATCCCGGAGATGGGCGGGGGTCCGGCGGCGCTGCCGCTCAGCTGTCTGTGTAAATGGCGCAAGCATTTTAAAGACGCTCCGCTCGCATCGTTTCTGTGCAAGTCTTCCCGCCCGTTTGCGCGCGGCATAATAGGGCGGCGCCAAGCCGCGGTATGGGGCGCGTTTGCTAGCCGAGGCGACGAACCGCCTTGTTCACGCGGGCGGCCTGCGCAGGGGTAAGTTCGGGCAGGCGCGCCTGCACCGCCGCAACAAACGCTGCCGCATTGCCGCCGCTTATGCCCATGGCCGCGCGCTCGACGTGCTGAGCTACCTCCTTTGTGCGGCAGGTGGATAAATGCCGCAGCAGGACAGGAAACGCCGCCGCCCGGCAGCCCTCCCCAGCCCGGCACAGCCCGGCGAACACGCTCACGGCGTTGTCCACGGTGATCACGCTACCCGTCTCATACGCGGCAACCACCTCGTGAAGACGCGGGCAAATCGTCTCCGCGGCCAGTGCGCCGACCGCGGCCAGCGCGGTCATGCAGCCCCATACCAGCCGGTTGTTCCGCGAAGCAAGCAACGTTATGAACTCGCCCGCATACGGGGCGATGAGCGCGGGCTTTCGGCTGCCGATCTCATAGAGTACCTTCACACAGTCGCCGGCGACCGCCGCGCTTTTGTCACGCAGGCCTTCTACGATCTGTTCGATGCCGGCCGCATCCTCGCTCCCGCACAGTTCGATCGCCAGATCCACGTTGGGCTGTTCGTCGTTTCGTCCCAGCGAGGCGGCCAGCTTTTCCAGCATATCGCACCTCCTCATCCGACATCCGCACGGAGCGGCACGCTCATCAGCCTATCCTGCGCGGCGAATTCCTCCGTCAGCACGCCTGCACACATCGCTCGCGCACAGCCCTTTTGCCAAGCGCTCAGGCCGCACGGCGATCACATTCGGCCCTGTCGTTCGCCCCGTTCACCGCCGTATATACGCAGGGCAGCCTCGTAGGGAAGCGCGCCGGACGTTCCGTAATACTTGCCCGAAACCCGGCCGTCGTCCGGGCTTTTCCACTCGTACGGGGCGCCTTCGGTCTGGTGCTTCTGCGTATGCGACAGAAACTCGTCGTACACCCGGTCTGCGAGCGCTCTGTCCTTCAACGACAGCGCATACGCAATCCAGCCGGTCGGCGTAGCCCAGTAGCCGCCATTCTGGTACAGCCCCTTGGTGCCCGGGTCGCCGCCCTCCCACGCCGTATCGCCGGAATGGTCAAAATCCTCCGGCAAGTGCCGGAAATAGCCGTTCGCGCTGATCGTTCCCGCTGCATATGCCCCGCTAAGCGCCTGCAGGGCGCTTCTTTGAGCGTCGTCGTTCAGCGCGCCGCTGTATACGGCGAAGGCGGTTCCCCATACGTCGGGCTGGACGCATGTGCCGGTCGCCGAGTTGAGCCATCCGTCGGAGCGGGCGAATATACGGTTAATCGACTCCTTGATCAGCGCTGCCTCCCCGGCAAACAAGGAAGCCTTATCGGGCAGCCCGAACCGGACGCAGATTTCGCACAGCCTCATCCCCGCCGCATATCTGAGGACGGACGGAAACAGGAAGTGGCCGCGCTTCCTGATGGAATCGCAAAAGCCCCAATCCACAGTATGTTCGTCGCCCGCCATGCACAGCCCGGTCACTGCATCGATATTGCCGGCATAAAAGGCGCTCTCCGCCCGCGCAAGCGGCGAAGACCCGTCCACTTCAGCCCGCAGAACCCGGTTGCCTTCTTCGCGCGTCGTTTGCCTGCCATACAGATAGAGCATATTCACAAAGTAATACTGGTCGCAAAACGGCGGCAGCACGCCGAAGCGCCCGTTTCCCTGGTCGTCGGAGGAGGAGTAGGTGCCGGGATAGAACACCGCGCCGCCGTCGAAATTGACATGATCGGCCACACACCAAGGCGGTACGCGCAGGCCGTTTTTCAGCTGCCGCGCCTCCGGGCCGTTCTGCCCGAAACGGCACACGATGTCGATCCAGCACGACAGCTCATGCGCATCGATGAGTCCGCACTCGGCCATCATGGCGCCGTCTCTTATCCAAAAACTACCGTATTTCATATCGCCGGAGGGTACATGCACGGCATACGAGCGGCCATTCTCGTCCGGTTTCATTGCGTACCGGCATTTGTCCAGGGTCGATGTGGCGATGTCTCTGAGCTTCTTAAGCCTTGCCGCGGCCATGCATCCGCCCCGTTTCATCCCGTGATGTGCCGCAAGTATCTGCTATTCGCCGTGGACTGCGCGGCAACGGTTTTATCATAGCGCAGGTGGTTTTTCATGTCAACAAAGCTGGGCCACATGCGTTTCGCAACAGGCGCGTCACATTTGCGCGGGGGCCATGGAGGTAGCAGCCGCGCACAAGCCGAATACCTAGTTTCGTAGACCGGATGCCCGCCCGCACGACCGTGCCGGGCGAGGCGGCCATGGAGGGAGCGCCATGTTCGCACAGGAGCGTTTTTCCGAGGCACAGGCCATGTGGACAGATTTTTGGACCGGACGTAACACGCGGCCCGTCTACTCCATCACGGTTCCCCGAAACGGCCGTGAGGCTGCGCCTCTTCCCCCGTACCTGGCGGGCTTCAACGGCGACTATCAGGGCGTGGCCGACATGCTGGCGCGCTGGGTGGAAAGCGTTGCGTGCTACTCGGGAGCGCTGGCGTGTTACAACCTCTCCTTTGGTGCGGACGATTTCGCCTCCCTCCTAGGCGCGGACCTGACGCTGGGCACCGGGCATGCGGCCGGGACGACGTCCTGGCCCAGCCACCCGCTCTCCACGCTGCGGGGCGCGAATATCCGCTTCCAGCGCGAAGGCAAGTGGTGGGGCAAGCTGATGGACTTTCACCGGTGCCTAAAAAGAACGCTGGGCGACAGCGTACTCCTCTCCATGCCCACGCTGTCCGGCGGCCTGGACGCTTTGGTCGGGCTGTACAACGCGCGGGACTTGATGCTGGATATGGTGGACGAACCGGAATTGGTCCATGAGGCGCTGCGCCAGGTCAACGCCGCATACACGCAGATCCTGGAGGCATGCACGGAGGTGTTTGAGATTGACCGGTTCGGGAGCGCCAACCGCCATGGCATGTATACCACCGGCCGCATCAACGTGCCGCAGTGCGACTTTTCCTGCATGGTCTCCTCCGCCATGTTCGAGGAATTCGCCGTGCCGGGCATCGAGCATGAGCTGATGGCTCTTGATGCCGGGGAGTACCATCTGGACGGTCCCGGAGCCATCCGGCACCTGGAACGCCTCGCGCGCATGCCCAGGCTGAAGGTGATTCAGTGGGTGTCCGGCGCAGGCGGAGGCGAAGCGCAGGACTGGACGTGGTTGCATCGCCGCGTTCTCTCGCTGGGCAAGGGGCTCATCCTCGGCGGCGGCGCACAGCGGGTAGCCGAGCTTCAGCGCGCCTATCGCAGCCCGAACATGTTCCTGGTTGTGAACGGCATACACTCGCGCATGGAAGCGGAGGACTTTTTGCATCGCATGGACCGGCTATGGGACGACATTGAGGTGGGATAACAAATGCAGTGGCAGGACTGTTACATTCATGTGAGCGGCGGGCATGTGACGCTGGGCAATGACGTCATCGAGCGCCGCATGAGCCTTTACGGCGCCGTCACGCATGCCATTACCGACAAGCGCACAGGGTACGTATACGAAAACAACCGCGACGACACGGTGCTCGTCCAGAGCCTTCCGTTTCATCTGCAGGACGCGCAGATCAGCTGCACGCAGTACGTCAGCGACGAGGGCGGGCTATCGCTTGAAAGCCTGCGCCTGGGCATTGTGTGCCGCCACGCGCAAGGCGTTTGGACGCGCACGTTTCACATCTATCCCCGCCTGCCCTTCATCCAGCAGAAGGCGAGCGTGCAGGGCCGCACTGCGCCTGACGCGGGCGCTCCCGCCGCGCCGGCGGCGTACGATGGCGTCGAGGGCGCGTACTTCAGGCCGAATGAGGATGCGTGGGTGCGCTCACTGCCGGATTCGATCGACGCTTTCCCCCTGCCAAAGGGCCATTTCAGCGTGAAATCCGTACGGTTTTTTGACCAGACCGACCGCAACGACTACCTCGTGAAGGAGGATTTTCAAACTGTCTACCCAAACGGCGCGTGCCAGCTGGACGGAAACCTGTTCACCATCAGCGACCGGACGCGCGGGCAGTCCCTGCTCATCCTGCGCGACGCGCCGACCCATCTGTGCGCGCTGAACAGAGGCGCTTGCGACCTGAGCGTGCAGCGCGTACGCGGCTCGCTCCAGGTGCAGGTGCTCGGTTCCGGCATCAACCGCGGAAGCGCGGCAGACGAGGAAATGCCCCTGTACGGTTCGGGCGTGGCGGTGTGCCGCGCGGGCGAGGAGGAAGCGCTATACCGGGCAATCTACAGGGCGCAGTACGCGGGGCAGCCGGAGCGCCGCACGTTCATCATGTCCAACACGTGGGGCGACCGCAGTCAGGATACGGCAGTTTGTCATGACTTTCTGATGAAGGAGGCCGCCGTCGCCGAGATGATCGGCGCGGACGTGGTACAGATTGACGACGGCTGGCAAAAAGGCGTCACAAGCAACTCCAAACGCCACGCAAGCGGCGTTTGGGAGGGGTACTACGCCGAGACGCCGGATTTCTGGACGGTGGACGATCAGCGGTTCCCGCTTGGCCTTGCGCCCTTGGCGGAACGTTTAAGCGCTGCGGGCATCCAGCTTGGGCTGTGGTTTTCGCCGGACTCCTCCCGCGAGATTTGCCATTGGCAGAGGGACGTACAGACACTGGAGAATCTGAACGCGCGGCACAGCGCGGCTTTCTTTAAGCTGGACGGCGTAAAGATACGCGACAAACTGTCGGAGAAGCGGTATCTCGCCTTTCTGCAGGCCATGGCCGCGCACGGCGGCCGCATTTCCCTGAACCAGGACATCACCGCGGAACTGCGGCTCGGGTACTTTTACGAAAAACAGCACGGCACGCTCTTTGTGGAGAACCGCTACACCGATTGGGGCAACTA
Source organism: Eubacteriales bacterium (assembly GCA_031553225.1). Taxonomy (GTDB): domain Bacteria; phylum Bacillota; class Clostridia; order Christensenellales; family UBA1750; genus JAVBLU01. The sequence goes on along the minus strand of JAVBLU010000018.1, from coordinate 163,965 downwards.
CTACCCGCACAACACCCTGAAAAATTTGTGGATGCTCTCCCGCTACATACCGGCGCGCAAATTCCAGTTTGAGGCGCTCAATCTGCGGCGCAACGCGCACAAATACGAAGGCGACCCGTTTGCGCCTTGCCTTTACGACATGGACTACGCCTTTGCCTGCGTCATGCTCGCTAACCCCCTGCTGTGGATGGAGATGACCTTCGTCGCACAGGAGGACCTGGAACGCCTGCGCCGCATCGTGGCCGTGTACAAAAGCTGCCGCGAGGATTTCTTCGCCGCGGACGTCGCACCCATCGGCGCATGTCCGGACGGTGCGAGCTTTACGGGCTTTCACGTTTCCATGGGGGGCGGAGGCTACCTGCTGCTGTTTCGCGAGGCGACGCACACGTGCGACTACGGCTACGCCCTTCCTTCGCTCGCGGACCAGCAGCTGGATCTGCAGCTGCTCATCAGCAACCGCGCCGAGGCGGACGTCCACGCCGCCGATCGCATAGCCCCCGGCGGCTGCCTGCGCGTGAGGATGCGTCAGCCACGCAGCTACGCGCTGTTCCGCTACACCGCCCGGAACGCCTAGCGCCCTCGTCCCCTGCGGAAGCATCCCACGCCGGCAGCACGTGGGCATCAATGCGGCGCGCAGCCCGGTATGCCGCATTGGCAAACGTCGCAATGGCCCGGCGCGTGCGCCGGGCCATTGCTGTGATCAGCGGCGTTGGCCAGAGGCGCGCCAAGGAAGCCGCGCTGCACGGTCCACATACATGCGGGATTCGCCTGCAAAGAGCTGCGCGTCCATCGCGGCTCGCACAGCGTATCGCGGCAGCAAACGGCCCGGCGCTTACGCGCCGGGCCGTTTGGATGAGCGGGGGATATTTTGTTATTTGGCCTTCAGGTAGGAGGTAGCGAACCAACCGACCTTGCCGTTGGACATGCCCTTGGTGAAGATGCCGCTGGTCACGCCCTTGTAGGCGATGACGACCGTGCCGTTCGTCAGCTTGGACAGGGCCTTGCTGCTCGTGCTGGCGCTCGTGCGGAAGTTCAGGTACGTCTTAACGTTGACGACCATGAACGTGCCTTCAGCCTCGGTCTTCGTGTCCAGGATGTTCAGGTAGCCGGCCAGGACGTAGCCCGTGCCGCCGTTGAAGGCGATGGGCGCGCGGTTGCCGACGATGTCGCCGGTGATGATGGCGAAATCAGCGCTCAGCGTACCGATCTGCGAGCCGGAGGAATTGTACACCGTGAGGCCCTTCTTGGTGGGGATGCCCACGTAGGAGCCCTTGGGGATGGTGCCGCCGGTGGCGTCGTCGATGACGATGGTGGGATCCGTGGTGGTGGTGGTGCCCGAACCCGTAACGGTCACCAGGAAGTACTTGGTCAGGCCGTAGGTGTAGTTCGTGCCGTAGTTATAGCTGGTGGTGCTGTAGCCGTAGGTCTGCCCGGCGTAGGAAGAGGCGCTCAGCAGCTGCACGTTCGTGCTGAAGGAGACCCAGCCGCCGGAGGTGTAGATCATGCCGTTGTTGTAGAAGTGGTAGCTGTAGCCGTCGGCATAGCCCGGCGAGTACACGACGTACTGGCTGATCAGGCCGCCGGAGTAGGAGGTGTTGTAGCCGTAGATCGAGGTGGCGGAAACGGAGGTGGAGGACACCGTCTGGTACGACAGCGTGTAGCCCACCCAGCCGCTGGCGGTGTAGATGGTGCCGTTGGAGTTGTAGTAGTGGTAGCTGTAGCCGTCCGCGTAGCCCGGGGTATAGGCCACAAGGTCGGACAGATGGCCGTAGGTGCCGTAAGTACCGTAGGTGCCCGTGGTATTCGTATTCGAGTCGGACAGGGTGAAGCCCTGGTTGCTGGGGATGGTGCAGTACACCTTGTAGGTGCCCGGCTGCGTGGCCTTAAAGGTGGCCGACTGCGTGCCGTACTGGGCGATGGTGGCGGTGCCGGTGTGGGTGGGATCCAGCGTGAAGGTGATCGGCACGTTGGTCAGGTTCCCGTAATTGCCGTAGTTGTAATTATAGTTATAGCCTACGAAGTTGGAGAGGCTCATGTTGCCGATGGTGTTGTAGCTGGTCGTGGGCGAAGTAACCCAGGCGCTGCCGTTGTAGTACGTGTTGTTGCTGGGGTTGTAGAAGTAGTAGGAACCGCTCCAGTAGATGTAGTAGTTCGACAGGGCATTGCCGTAGCTGCCGCCCAGCGAGTTGTACCCAATGATGCTGGAGATGTTCATGCCGCTGGTGGTGTAATAGTTGGTCGTGCCCAGGTACACCCAGCTGCTGCCGTTGAAGTACGACATGTTGGCGGGATCGTAGAAGTAATTGACGCCGTTGATGCTGGTGTAGTAGTTCGTGTAGTTGTTATACCCGTAGCCGGTGCCGTAGTAGCCGCTCAGGGAAGCGGTGAGCACGGCGGAGGTATTCACGGTGATGGAGGTGGGGTTCATGGACAGGGCCATGGTCACTGTGTTGTTGTACGTGGGCACGGCGGGCGAGTAAGCGCCCGTAACGGTGAGAGCCACGTTGCAGGTCACCGTGGTGGACACGCCGGAGATGGTGTACGTGTAGGTGACGGGGATGGTCTGCGACACGAGCGCGCTGTTGGGGATGCTCAGGGTAATTTGGGGCTGGCTTCCGCTGGAAACGGTGGCGGTGGAGCCGCCCGTGCCGCCCACGCTGCCCACCGACAGGCTGTAGCTGGAGGCGATGTACGCCCCGGCCGAGGTGACGGGCAGGAAGTTGATGCTGACGCTGCCCGTGCTGGCGACATAGTTGTTGTAGTTATACGTCGCGTTGATGGCCGGCGTGGCGCTGGCCGTGGTGGAGCTGGCGGCGCTGATGGAGCTGGTGCTGGGCAGGCAGGAGCTGCCCGTCACCCGCACGTAGTTGTACGCCGTGGAGGAGCCGGAGGTGAGGAACGTGCGGGTGGCGTTGTCGGAAACCGCCGTGCCGCCCGCGTGCGCAAAGCCGTTCGTGGTGTAGGAGTAGGTGGTGCCGGGGTCAAGCGTGATGCCGGACAGGTTATAGTACGCCGACGCCCCGCTGGCAACCCCGGTGAGCGTGGCGACCTGCGTCGAGCCTTTGTACAGCTTGATGCTGGCGGCCGCCGCGATGGGATGGCAGAAGTCCAGCTGGAGGGAGTTCCCAGTCAGCGTGCCGCCGCTGGCCGGGCTGGAAGAGGCTACCGTCGGCTTGGCATCGGTAACAGTAAAGGACGTGGCCGTCGAAGTCGACGTTTCGTAGCCGGCCATGCTGGCGCGCACGCGATAGGTGTACACGCCGATGGGCAGGGAGCTGGCCAGCTGCACCGCGGAGGTTGTGAGGGAGCCTCGTAAGATGGTGAAATTGGAGCTGACCGTGTTGCCGGATGCCCCGTCGAGCACCTCAAAGGTCAGGCCGGTGGTGGTGTGCGCCGGGAACCCGGTGGTGTCGACCAAGGCGATCTGGTGGCCGGAGGTAGCTTGCGCGGAATCAACGGGGACCGACGAGGGGCTAGCAATGGACATGCTGATACTGGTGGGCGTGCCGGCCGCCGCGGTGGTGAACGTGCGGTCCACCTCCGCGCTACCCGTCCCTCCCCCTCCCGCTTGGAGGGCGAATGCACCTTGCGGAACATTAATCGTATACGTGGTGTTCGCTGCAAGCGATCCGGGAATTGGGAAAACAAAATTGAGGTTGTCGATGGTCGTCGCGCTGGCCTGCGGGATGCTAACGCCATTAATCGTAACTGCCGAAGACAGCACGGAGGGGTTTTGCACCGTCAGCGTGAAGGATGTGGTGCTCCGGTCAACGCCTGTAGCACCATCCGCAGGCGAGGTCAGCTGCGGCACAGGACGGGGCGGCAGCACGGGAATGGACACCGACAGATTCGTCGGCGTGGTGCCTTCCGTCACAACAACCGGAAGAATGATGGGGCCAACGCCGGGCGTACCAGCGTACGTAACATCACCGTTGCTGGCTATCGCAAAACCAGAAGGAAGGGAGGGCCCACCTGAATACGTGTAGGTGCCCGTCGGCGTGGCTACAAGAGCGCCGATCACACTGCTGCTCACATTAACACCTTGTTGAAGCTGAACGGTCTCAGTATAGTCAACAGAGGTTGGCGCGGCGAAAGCCAACTGCGTGGGCAGCAGGCAGAGGACCATGGCAAGCGCCACTGCCAGCGCAAGGAATTTGCGGGGGGTTCTCATGAGGGTTACACATCCTTTCATGTCTGTGCCAAGCAGTCCAAAACGCATATCACAACGGCGCAGCGCCGTAAGTGCCCAGTGCCGGAAAGCAGCGCGCCAGGCGCGGATGGCGAAAACACATTCTCAATCTATAGGATACCCGAAAAGGCAGCGCCTGTCAATCACAGGTCGCCTTCCCATGCAGAAAATTCATCAATTATTCTCAGTTTTATACATCCGGGCGCAGCCGCCCCCTCCCCTCGTGTCCGACTCATCCATTAGACGGCCGCTCTCACGGTTTGGTTGCACTTTTTTGCTGGCCCGTAACAATTTTGTTGCCGATTGTTCACGTATGGTCAGATCTGTCCATGGATAAGTGCCGGCTCAGGCGTCTTCGGTTTTAGCCGGACCGCACTGGCGGTAGCCGGGCACGTACCGCTGAATGGCCGCGCGGATGTCGCCGCGCTCGCTCATGCATGCGTTCAGGTCACGCAGCATCGCCTCGCGCTCGCTTTCAGTCACAACGTGCGGCCTAGCGATGTATATTTTGCGGTTGGCGGTCTTCTGGATGCCCTCCTCGCTGGTGAGCAGCTCCTCGTACAGCTTCTCGCCCGGGCGCAGGCCCGTGTACTCAATGGCGATGTCCTTGTCCGGCACATAGCCGGCCATGGCGATCATGGAGCGCGCCAGGTCCAGTATCTTGATGGGCGTGCCCATGTCCAGAATGAAAATCTCCCCGCCCTTGGCCATGGCCCCGGCCGACAGCACCAGGCGCGCCGCCTCGGGTATGGTCATAAAGTAGCGGATGATGTCCGGGTGGGTGAGGCGCACCGGGCCGCCGTGCTCAATCTGCCGCTTAAACAGCGGCACCACGCTGCCGTTGGAGTTGAGCACGTTGCCGAAGCGCACGGCCACAAACTCGGTGCCCCGGCCGTTGTGCGACTGCACGACCAGCTCCGCCAGGCGCTTGGACGCGCCCATCACGTTGGTGGGGTTTACGGCCTTGTCCGTGGAGATCATAACGAACCGCCGCGCGCCGTGCCTGCGCGCGGCCAGCGCCACGTTGTTCGTACCGTACACGTTGTTGCGGATGGCCAGCGCGGGCTCCTCCTCCATCAGCGGCACGTGCTTGTAGGCGGCCGCGTGGAACACCAGCTCGGGCTGCGCCTCGGCAAACACCGCGTCAAGGCGCGCCTCGTCCTGCACCGAGCCGATGCGCACGCACAGGCGCCCGGCCAGGTGCGGAAAACTGACGATCAGCTCCTGCTGGATGTCGTAGGCGTTGTTCTCGTAAAAATCGTAGATGGTCAGCGCGGCGGGCTCGCAGCGCATGATCTGCCGGCACAGCTCCGACCCGATGGACCCGCCCCCGCCCGTCACCAGCACCCGAGCGCCTTTAATATAAGAAGCGATCGGGCGGTCGTCCAACGCCACCTCCGGACGACCCAGCAGATCGTTTACGTCGATATCGCGCAGGCTGACCGACTGCGCGGGCGCGTCCAGCGCCGCAACCCCGCGCGTGATGAGCGTTTTGCGGCCGGTGCGCGTGCAGATGTTGACGATGCGGCTAAGCTGTTCGGGCGTGGCGGAGGGGATGGCGATGAGAATTTCCTGAACGCGCTTTTCCTCACAGATCGCCGGGATCATCTCGCATCCGCCCAATATGGGCACGCCGCGGATGGACTGCCCTTGCTTGCTGCGCGCGTCGTCCACGGCCGCCACAAGCTGGCGGCGGCGCTCCTTGCCCGCGCGGATGCTCTTGATGAGGGCTGCGGCCGACTCCCCCGCGCCCACGATGAGCGTGCGCTTGCCGCTTTGCCGGTGGTGCATCTCGTCCAGCTTTTCGCGCACGCTCTGCTGCACCGCGGGCAGCAGGCGCACGCCCGCGCTGAGCGTGAGCTGCAGGTAGAACACCATCACCCCGATGCCGGGGGTTTGCCCGTAGCCGCCCAGCAGGCGAAAGTACACATACGACAGGAAACTTACGATCACCGTTGCGCCCGTGATGCGGAACAGGTCGCCGGCGGAAATATAAAGCCACAGGTTGCGGTACACGCCGAAGGCGGCGAAAACCGCCACACAGAGGCAGGAGAGCGGCAGCACGGCCGTGCCCATCATAGGCAGCAGCTGCGAGGGAAGCTTGAGCAAGTAGGAATTGAGCATGGCGGCCAGCAAAATGGCGGCCTGAAGGAAGAGCGCGTCGAGCAGCATAAAGCCCGCCCGTTTGAGCAGTTTGTTCAGCGTACGCATGCGCGCGCCCCCCATATATGCCTGAATGTGACTCCATTCTACCGCAAACGGGGCAAATGTCAAAGCGCTCTTTTAGAGGGCGCGTTTCGCGGTTTCAATTGCGCTTTTTTGAACCATGCACTATAATTTGCACAATACCCTCTTTCACAAAACCCCCTTTTTAGGAGGAGACGCCCATGAAGAAAGAAAAACGGCCCAACCAGCCCACCAAGTCCGAAAGGAAGCAGGCGCAAATACAGCAGCAGTACGCTAGCCGCGGCGCGCTCATCTGCGGCGTCTTCCTCATCATCGTGATGGGTTTCATGCCGCTCGTGCTCGGCCCGGGGCGTTATTACACCATTCACGTGGCCAAGCTGCGCACGCTCAACACGGCTTTTCTCTTCCTGTCCGTCGCGCTGTTCATCTCCTGGCTGATGGGGGCGGTAAACAAGCAGAAGCTGCGCTATCGCGAAGGGAGCCTTCTGAGCACGTTCACCGCCGCGGAGTGGCCGTTGATGGCCTTCGCGCTGATCGCTACCGTCTCGTGTATCGCCAGCTTCTTCGGGCCGTACTGGAACACCACAAACCTGGTAGGGCTTCCCAAACGCGAGGACGGCCTGATGCAGTTGCTGGTGTACGTGATGTTCTACCTGTTGCTGTGCCGCGCCTACCGCCCGGCGAGCTGGCACGTCGTGCCCTACGCCATCGGGGCGTCCTGCGTCAGCCTCATCGCGCTCGCGCAGTGGCTGGGCATCAACCTCTTCGCGCTGGTGCCCAAGGATTTGGGCAACTCGGCCATCGACATCCTGTTTATGTCCACGCTGGGCAACGTGAACATCGTCTCCACCTTCAGCGCCGTGGCCACCGCCTTCTTTGTAGGCGCGTTCGTCAAATCACAAAAGAAGTGGGCCGCGCTGTATCTGGCCGTTGGGTGCTTAACCGCTTTCACGCTGATGATCGTCAACTCCGACTCGGGCATCGTGGGCCTGTTCGCCGCGCTTGCGCTGTGCACCCCCATCGTTTTGACGGACGCGCGCACCGTTACCCGCTACTTCATCTCGCTTGCCTGCATCGCGGTGGTCATCTTCCTCAACGATCTGCTCGGCTCCACCCTCTCCTATGGTTTTAAGCGGCCGCCCTTCCCCTACATGCTGCCCGCTGCGGCCTTCTTCGCCGCCTGCGCCGCCATAGCGCACTTTTTTACGCAAAAGTGGAAGCCCCTGCTTTGGCGGATGCTCACGCTGAGCGTCATCGTGGTGGTGCTTGTGGGCGGGCTTGCCTTCGTATACACGTCCAAGGCGGAGGCCGGGAACCTGGCCGAGTTCCGTAACATTCTGCACGGCAACCTGTCGGACGACGCCGGTTCCTACCGCGGCTACATCTGGAAAAACGGCATCACGCTCATTTCGGATTCGCCTTTTATCGGCACCGGGCCGGACACCTTCGGCTCGCGCATGGTAAGCAGCTTCGGCGCGGAAAGCTCGCAGCGCTACGGCGTGGTGTTCGACAAAGCGCATAACGAGTACCTGCAGTATCTGATCAACTACGGCGCGCTCGGCCTGCTCGCCTACCTAGCGTTCATCGGCGCGAGCTTCTACCTGTTCCTGCGTACCAAGAACCCGCATCCTTACGCCGCCGGGGCATTCCTGGCCGGGCTAACGTATGTGCTCCAGGCCATTTTCACCTTTTCGCACGTGTTCACCTCGCCATATTTTTGGGCGCTGATGGGCATTCTGGGCGCGCTGACGCTGCCCGCGCGCGTGAAGCGCGTCGTACCGCTGCCCGAGGCGCACGAAGCCTGACCAACGGATAAAAAACCGGCGACAGCCCTGAAAGGCTGTCGCCGGTTTTTTACGGGTGCTCAGCCGCAGGTTCCGGTTCGGCCGGTGACGCCAGGCGGAAGCGCCTGTGCGCGGCCGCTGCCAGCACCGCGCAGATGAGGGCGGCGAGCGCGCATAGCCCCTCCACCAGGGCGACGCTGGCGATCGCCCCCGCCTGCATGAGCGCGGCGGGAAAATCCGCCACGGCGTGCAACACGATGGCCGCCGGGAACAGCCATATGGCGCGGCGGTTCGTCGCCGCATAGAACACGAGCACGGACAGAGCGATATGCAGGGTCAGAGCGATCATTCGTTCAAGCCCTGCCACGGCAAACAGGAAGGGCTGGGTGGATGTGAGCGCGCTCAGCTGCGCGCCAAAGGCCGTCAGCGCCTCGGGGGGCATGGCGGCCTTCATGGCGTCCACCGCGCCGGTGTTGATCATCACGCTGAGCGCCAGGTTGCTCACCGCCCCCAGCCCGCCAAAAACAACCGCCTCGATGCCGCCATGCCCCACGCCGTACGACAGCGCGGTCTGCAAACCGCTATATCGCCTGCGCAGCAAAAGGAAGCTCACGTACCGGGCGCTCTCCTCAAACAGCCCGGCCATAAAGCCGCCGTACAGCATGTACAGGACAGGCCGGCTGCGCAGGGCGATCGCGCCGGTCGGACCCGGCCGCAGCACCAGCTGGTGCACGATGCTCTCCAGCACAAGCGCAAACAGGATGAACGCGGCGGCGCCCACAAGCATGGGCACGGCCTTTGCGCCCATCTTCCTGCGCAGCACAAGAAACAGGCCTACCGGCACGCCGATGGACAATGCGGCGCTGAAAACCATAAAACCCATGGATGCGATGGAAACCGTCATGAGGACTTCCCTCCCGTGCAGGTTTAGGCGCGGACGCATCCGCGCCATGCATATCATTCGCCGCGCGGCCGCTCCTTCCTGCCGCGCAGCCTGTACGGGCGACCGCGGCCGTGCTACAATGGCACGGAGGTGAGCGATGCATGTGCACGCTGGACAGGGCCGCAGAGGCGGATGCCGCCTTCGTCCTCTCGCTGGACCGACACGTCGCGCCGGACGAACTGCGAAACGTGATGCGGCTTGGCCGCGCCTTTGTCATCCGCGAGGACGGCGCGGACATGGGCACGCTGCGCTACGCCCTGTTCTGGGACAGCATCCCCTTTATGAACATGCTGTACCTGCGCGAGGAAGCGCGGGGCCGCGGGCTGGGCCGGCAGGCCGTTGCGCTTTGGGAGCGGGCGATGACCGAACTGGGCCACACGGCAGTGATGACCTCCACGCAGGCCGATGAGAGCGCTCAGCACTTCTATCGAAAGCTCGGTTACAAAGACGCCGGATGCCTCATTTTGCCCGCTCAGCCGCTGGAAATCATCCTGTTTAAGCCGCTTGCTGCCGAGGCCGAGGCAACCTGACGCTTGACAGACCGCTGCTACCGCTGTTATAATAAGCGTCGCGTTCCTCGCTTCCGCCACGGAGAGATGTCCGAGTGGTTTATGGAGCTGGTCTTGAAAACCAGTGATGCCGCGAGGCACCGGGGGTTCGAATCCCTCTCTCTCCGCCAACCTCCCTCCGCGGCCCACAACCGAATAGCGCATCATCGTCGGCATGGAGAAGTACTCAAGTGGCCGAAGAGGCGCCCCTGCTAAGGGCGTAGGCCGGGTAACCGGCGCGCGAGTTCAAATCTCGCCTTCTCCGCCAATGCAAACCGCTTTGAGGATATAAACCTTTGAGCGGTTTTCGCCGTTATGCCGGCAAAGAGTATTGATACGTTTGGAGCGTGTAATATGGAAACGAAAAAGACCGGATGGGAACGGGAAAACAGAACGCACTTTGACGAGATCGTAGACAACTACGATAAGGCGCGGTGGGATTACCCAGACGCGTTGTTCGCTGATGTTTTTGCGTATGCCGGCAAAGGAAGGGGAAAAAAAGCCCTTGAGATAGGCGCGGGGACGGGTAAAGCGACCGTTCCCGTTCTTAGCGCCGGATACGATGTTACCGCCGTGGAAATGGGCGCCAATATGGCGGCATTTCTTCATGAAAAGTGTAAGGGGTATGCAGGCTTTAACGTACTCCACAGCACGTTCGAGGATGCCGTATTGGACGATGGCGGCTATGATTTGGCGTATGCCGCGTCCGCTTTCCACTGGGTGGACGCACGGGTTGGGTGTCCGAAGGTTTTTCGCCTCCTAAAAAAGGGCGGGGTCTTCGCTTTGATGCGAAGCAACGAAAAGACGGCGGACGGCGACGCGCTGTATGAAGAAATACAAACAGTCTATCGTGAATGTTACTATAGCTATTACACATCGAAAAGCAGATGGAGCAGAAATGACAACGAAGACCTGAAGACGCCTTCCGGGATACTTGAAGGGTTCGGTTTTACGGACTTGAAGAGTTATCATTTCTGCGATATATCGTTAAGCTTTTACAATGAGACGCTGACATACAGTGCGGACGGGTACGTAGCGCTTCTGGACACCATGGCGGACAAAAGAGCGCTGCCGGAGGATAACAGAAAGGCTCTGTATAAAGGAATTGCGCAGGCCATTGCAAGGCATGGCGGGCGTTATCATGTAGATTACATTTTTACATTGTACATGGGGCGAAAACCGTAGCACCTGCGACGAATCATCATCTGCACAAAAGCGCTGCGTCGTCTTTCCTAACCATACCATTACGTGAGCACGCTTTTATATTGCATAGCATCAAAGCGAAGGCAAACCCCGTTAAGCGACCGCTTGAGCGGGGTTTGCCTTTGTTTCAGACACAAAACCTATTGCGGACAAGTAGGATGGACGACCGGGATGCGGCTCCGGGCGGCATGATGCCTTACGCGCCGCATGGTCGGGTTAAACATAGCGCGGCGCATGCGATGACGCAAACAGATTGGGCGGCCCGGGAAACAGCCGGGCGCGATCCGTTTGCGGCGGGCGCGGAAGGCTCGGCCGCGCGCAACGTCGCGGCACATCTGCAAAACAGGATCCATGGGCCGAGGAAATGCGTCTCTCCCGCCTCGCTCACCTGGAACACGAGATAGCTGTGGTGCGCGCGACCTGAAAGCACCCGCCGCCCCTTGCGAACCGCTGACCGCGTCGAACCAAACCAGCATACCGCCGGGCGGGCATGGGAATCTCGCGCTGCAAACGCGCGGTTTGCCCGCCCCTCAGCGGCAGCATGCAGAAGAAACGTACAGGGTCATGACGCCGTCCCGGCCGCGCCCCAGCGCGTGAAGGTTCGTGCGCAGTATTTGCGCGCCGGTACGCAGAAGCGTAAACCCGGCGGCGCGGCCGTCGGCAAGCCGGTACCGCAGCGCATCGCCCAGGTCATCTCCACGGGCGTCAGCGCGTCCTTAGCCATCCTGTCGATGTAACGCCCCTTCATCCCTAGTCCATGAGCGACTCCACAAGCTCCGCCTCGTCCGAGCGTTCCAGATAGCGCACCACGTTGTCCAGCATGTCCCGGCAGTGGCTGTGGCTGTGCGACACGACGGCCACGCCGATGGTGAGGGTTTGATGCTCGTTTTGGGTGTCCACCTCCGCCACGGCCGCGTTGAAGCGGTGCCGCGCGCCGTCGATGAGGCTGCGCGCCACCATGCGCTTTTCCTTAAGCGAGTGCGCGTGGGCGATGCGGAACGTGAGGCGCGCGGACAATACGAACATCGCTCTCCCCTCCATGACCCGCGCCCTGTCCGGCGCGAGGCAAACCCGGCGCGTGCGTGCCCGCGCCGCTACAGCCAGAGCGCCTGGCTCAGCTCCGGGGGCATCCATACGCCCTCCACGCACACAAGCCTGGCCAGAAGCCATGCGCGCTGCTCCTCGCTCAACGCCTGCAGCTGCGCGGCCTGTTGGGAATCGCCGATGCGCCCGGCCATGCTGTCGATGGCCGCGATCTTGTCCTCGGCCACGGCGGCCGCGGCCTCCCAGGCGCGGCGCTTGTGCGCAAGGCTCTCCAGAAGGGCGTCTTTGGACGCGCCGCCCTGCAGCACCCGGGCAATCTCCGCCAGGGAGAAGCCCAGCGCCTTCAGCTCGACCAGTGCGTTGAGCTGCAGCACCTGGTCGGCCGTGTAGTAGCGGTAGCCGGTGCTGGGATCCACGCGCGCGGGCTTCACGATGCCCTTCTTCTCGTACAGCCGAATCGCCTTGGCCGACACGTGAAAGTAGTCGGCCACCTCGCCGATGCGCATCAGGTGTTCGTCCATTGCTCCTCCTCCGACGGCATGCATATCGTCCGGCGCACACGCCCTACGCCCGCCATCGCCGCCTTGATGTTGGGTAGGCACCGCGAGAGCGTCATGGCCCCCATGAGCACCCCGCCGCGAAACTGAAACGCCGCGGCGAGCGCGCCAAAGCTCATGTCGCCGGAAGCTATGCTTCCGGCACTTGCAAGCATAACCGTCAGGTATCCCGCCATACCCATTAGAGGCAGCAGTCCCGCGCCCAGCGCCGTGCGCATCCGCATCCGCATGTTGGCGGCCATCAATTGAAGGCTGCTCTTCTCAAAGTTGGCCATCAGCAGGCCGCCCGCATTATACACGGCGGCGGTTTCCGCGCACTCCACAAAAACGGCCAGGTTTGTGGAAGCGTGCGCCGTGGCCTCCTGCGCCTGTGCGGCAAGGCCGGTCATAGGCCGGGCGATGCGCCAGCTGACGTACATGTGCGGCAGGACAAACAGCAGGATGAGCGGCAGCAGCAAAGGATCCATCGCCAGCAAAACGGCGCCGGACGACACGATGTTCACGAGCGATGAGGCGGTGTGCGGCAGATGGAACGCCTCGTTGAAGAGCGCCGTGGCCGCGGACACGTCGGCGCTTAAGCAGGTGATCCAAGCGCCGGAGGGGCGCGCCTCAATCAGCGCAAGCGACAGGCCGGCGATACGTTCAAAGAGAAGACCCCGCATCCGCGCGACCCACCCTGTGCCCTGCGCCGTGAACAGCGCCCACACGCTTCCATTATACGCAAACAACAGCGCTCCGCAACAGCCAAACCAAACGCAGGCAGCGCGCAGGGCGGCCGGATCTGCGTGCGACACAGCCTGGAAGGCGGCGCACAGGAAAAGGGCCTGCAGCGCAGTATGCAGGGCGTCGAACGGACAGCGCAGCAGCAGCAGGAGTGCGAAGCGTGCGCGATCGCCGGTACTGTGCAGCAGGGCAAGCAGTTCACGCATCAAAAAGACGCCCCTCTCGCAGAAGGTACACGCGGTCCATGCCCATAAGCGCCCCCGGCTGATGGCTGACGCTCACCACGGTGCGGCCGCGGGTAAGCCTTTCGAGCGCCGCCAGAACGGCCGCGCCCGTCTGCGCGTCCAGCGCGGAGGTCGCCTCGTCCAGCAGCACCACCGGCGCGTCCTTGGCGATGGCGCGTGCGATGGCGATACGCTGCGCCTCCCCGCCGGACACCCTGCCGCCCCGCTCGCCTACCTGCTGTAACAGGCCGTCGGGGCACGTCGCCAGCCAGGCGGACAGCTGCGCCGCCTCGCATGCGGCATGAACGGCCGCCGCACTCATGGGACGGCCGCAGGTGACGTTGTCCCATACGCTGCCCGGAAACAGCATGGCGCTCTGCCCGACCAGCGCCACATGGCGACGGATCGCGGGCGGGTCGCCCGCGCCGTGCACGCGCAGTACGCCCGCCTGCACGGGATAAAGCCCGCAAAGCAGCCTCAGCAGTGTGCTCTTGCCCCCGCCGCTGACGCCGGCGATGCCCACGCGCCCGCCGGGCGGCACGTGCAGGCACAGATCGCGCAGCACGGGCGCACCCGTATAGGAAAACTGGATCCCCTCAGCGTCAATGCTCACGCGCGGCCCTCCCTTTCAGCAGATCGACGGAGGGCGCAAGCCGCTCCATGTTCGCCATAAAACGCCGGAATCCGGCGATGCGTCCCGGCATGTTCATCATGACGCCGGACACGTTGCCCGAGAGGTTGAGGAATACGTACAGCTCCCCTATGCTTGCCTGCCCGCGGATCACCTGGCCGCCGCCCACAAGGAAGAGCACGAGCAAGGGCAGAAGCGAAAGCGCCGCGGAAAGGGACATGAGCGCCGCCCGCCTGCGCTCCTGGGCGATGGTCGCCTCCTCCCAGCGCCGAAGGGCCTCACGGTAAGCGCCGGTCAGCAACGGCGCGGCGTCGTACAGCCGCAGGACGGGAAACACGGCGAGCATGGTCTGCGCAAAGCCGCCCATTTGCGCGTTCGCCTGCTGGCTTGCGATGGCAGCCTCGCCGATCATGCGGCTGGCGAAGACCGCATAGCAAAGAAGCACGGCGCAGGGCGCGTTGGCCAGCAGCGTGAGGCGCGGGTTGAGCGACGCAAGAAACAGCAGCGTACCCAAAAAGCGCAGAAGGTCGAAAACGATGTCGAACAGGTTGCCGCGCAGAAAGGCGGCGGCTTCCCCCGCCTCGCTTTGCAGCTTTGCGACCTGCTCCCCTGCGCTCACTCCGGCCATCTCAAGCGCGGACAACCCGCACAGGTGCCGGGCGCACCCCATGCGCAGCTCGTGGGCGAGGGCTTCGCAGGCCCAGCCCGAGCAAAGGGCAAGCGCAAAGGCCAGCGCGGCGCTGAGCAGCATCACCGGCAGGGCGGACAGCGCGTCCGCAAGCGGCCGCGCGCGTCCGGCGTTCAGGGCGTCGATCAGCTCGGAGAGCCTGGCGTTCCACAAAAACGTCGCGCCAAGGCTCACAAAACAGGCGAGCGTCGAGAGGACGACCGGGCCCGGCCTGGTGCTCAAAAGCCGCGTCAGCAAGCGCATCCGCGTTCACCTCTTGTAAGGAAGCTTATACCCTGCCCCTGGGGCAGAGTCAAGCGGATGCGCTTTACCTTCCGCTTCGCGCGCCGCCGTCAAGCGCCGGATGAACCGCGTCCGGGCCGGAGCGTTCGCTTTTCGTCAAGGAGGAACCGAGCATGAGCATCGCGTGCCTGTACCGCGCCAAATACCGCGGCAACCTAGCGGCAACGTGCTCCAGCGCAATGGACCCCGGCGGCCTGGCCCGGGACAAAGCCCCGCGGATCCCCCACGCCCACGCCGATACAGCCGTGCGTGGGACTCTGGCGCTTCCGCCGGGCGCGTCGGTGGAGCGGGCCTTTCTCGTGTGGGCGGGCGACAGCCAGGGTTGCGCGCCGCGCATCGGCTCCATCTGTCTGCGCACGCCGGCCTCGGCCGCAAACCGGCTGCCCGGCGCACATCACGTCGCCGCGAGCGGGTTTGAGACGGTGCGCACAGCCGGCTGCAGCTGCTTCAGCAGCTGGGCCGACGTAACGCGCCAGGTGACGCAGGGCGGCCCGGGCGATTATGCGGCATACGGTTGCGAGTCGTCGCCGCAGGAATGCGACGCGGGCGGCTGGGCGCTGTACGTCTACTACCGCGACGACGCTCAGCCTTTCATGGATTTGAGCTTTCACTCGGGCATCGCAGCCGTGGGCGGCGCGTTCGGCAGTACGCTTGCCTTTACGCTGGACGGCCTGCAAACCCCGCTGGCCGGGCCGGTGGGCGGCACGATCGCCGCCGTGGAGCTGACGGCCGCGGCCGGCGGGGCGCAGTGCTTTTATGTGGAGAACACGCTCATGGCCGGCACCCGTTCCCCTTCGAACGGCTTTGACAACGCCGACGCACTGATGAACGCCCGGCCGCCGCAGAGCGCGCCGTCCCGTACGCGGATCACGGCGCATGTAATGCCCCTTTGCGGCTGCGAGGTGCAAAACGGCGCCTCGCGGGTCACTTCGCGCCTCTATGCCCCCGGCCCGCCCGCCGATACCGGGGCGGCCTCTCCCTCGTTTGTGGCGGGCGTCGCCCTGGCCTTTCAGGCGTACGAGGTGGCGCTTGCGGCTGCCATGGACGTCAGCTGCGACGACGGGACGCCCGTCGCCGGCGCAGGCGCGACCGTCTGCGTGCGGCTGAGCAACGTCTCCTCGTATGCCACGGCCGTAAACGCCGTGTACTTCGGGGTACTGCCCCCGCAGCTCGCATTCATACCGGGCAGCATGCGCGTTGAGGAGGGCACTTTCGGCGGATATACGGGGCCGCTCACGGACGCCGTGGACGGCGACGCAGGGTATGTCGCGCCGGGCGGCAATACGCTGCACATCCATGTGGGCAGGGGCGCGAGCGGCGCCGCGGGCGGGGCGCTGCAGCCTGGCGACAGCCTGGTCGTCTCCTACCGCGCTGTCATCGCCGACGCGCTCGATGCAGGAGCCATCCTACGCTGCGAAGGGGTCCTCTTCGTCACCGCCCGCGAAACCGGCGAGGAGTTTTCCGTCCGGTCCGCCGCGCAGCTGATCATATGCGGCGATAAGCCCACGACAGCTCCCCCCGGTCATGCGCTCCAAAAAGAAGCCGCGCCCGCCGGGCAGCCCGCCCTCATTTGAAGGATGAGGATCCCCTCGATAAAACTTCATTCCCGGGATGACGCCCTGCCGGCTCCGGCAGGGCTTTTTTGATAAAAAACCACCCCAACGGGTAGTACCCAAACGCCGAAAAGGAAAGTAATATGATGCCGTAAGGGGGCTTCATCATGGAGAAACAACCCATGCGCGCCATTATCGCCCGGCGCACCTTGCGCGCCGCGCTCGCCTGCCTCTGCGTGGCGGCGCTCGCGCTCACGCAGGTTGGCTGCAAGGATCCGCAACGCACATATTCCCTCCGGCTGGACCACAACCCTGTGTTGGCGGACATGTCCTGGCCGCTCGAGGTGGTCGTCGATCCGCCCGTGACCAACCAAAGTCAGGCGGTGAGCGTCCAGTTCGAGTACGACCACAGCGTGCTGGACATCCAGGATGACGGCCCGCTTTTCTATGAGATGGTGGCTCTCACGCCCGGCCAAACCACCGTTACGGCCACCGTCACCGTATCGCATGTGGATGCAACGGGCAAGCACACGCCGCTGTATCAGGGCGTGGCGAGCACGGTGGTGATCGTGGAGGACTTTGCCGTGGAGGACGCCTTCCTCAGCGTGGGCGCGCTGAAGCAAATGCTGCTGCGCGTGCCCACCATGTACGTGGGCGATCAGTCCGGCACGTGGGAGAGCGACGACACGGCCGTCGCGGCGGTGGACCCAAGCGGCCTGGTGGCGGGCGTAAGCGAGGGCACGGCCCTGATCACCTACCGCCACGCGCTCAGCACGCGCGAGGCGAAGGCCTTTGTGACCGTCACGACCGCCCAGGCCGCGTCCGCCGCCGGGGACGCGCCGGTCTTTCTCACGTCCTCGCATGGGTACCAGTTTAATATGGTGGCAGGCACGGCCAACTACATCATCGAGATGCGGGCGAGCGGTCAGCAACCCATCGCCTATACCTTCTCGCCCACGGCCGTACCGCCTCCGGACGCGGAGCTGAACATGCTCACCGGCGACATCACCATACCCAAATCCGCACCCACCGGCGTGTACAGCTTTTTGGTGCAGGCGTCCAACGCCGCGGGCAAGGCGACGCAGGAGGTAAAGCTGGCCGTGTCCAACGCGGCCATTCCGGCCGCGTTCGCGGCGCATCAGACGAACTACCGCTTCCAAAAGGGCGTAGAGGAGGGTCAGACGAAGCAGAAGGTGACGGTTACCGGCTCCACGCCCATGGCCTTTTCGCTGGCGCCCGCCCCGGGCGGCGCGCTTCCCGCCGGGCTGAGCATCGACGCAGGAACGGGCGAGCTGACCTTCGCCGCTTCCCTGCAGGCAGGTGAATACCCCTTTGTGATGTGCGCCGCCAACGCCGCGGGCGTAACGCAGCAGGTGGCCACGCTGGCCGTTTATAAGTATACGCCCAAACTGATGGACAGCCAGACCGGCTATCAGTACGCCGCTCCATTCGGCGCGGGCTTCCAGGCCGTAGAAAAGGCCGAGCTCGCGTACCCTCTGATCATGCAGGCAGCGCTGACCAAGCCCGACGGCACCGCCTTTGACGGGTCGGCCTCGGTGGACTACGCTTCCTCCGCCCAGGCGAGCGGCACGAGCGTCGGCCTTGTCTTTGGCGAGGATCTGCCGGTAGGCAAACACGACTTCCTTCTCACCGTGTCGCTCGTCTCAACACCCACCTACAAGGACACGCGGCCGGGCAGCATCACCATCACCGCGTCCAAAGCGCCTCTGTTCCAGAAACAGCCGCACGGCTACGTGTTCACGCTGACACAGCCCGTCGTCGACTGGAAGCAAAGCCTGAAGGCGACGGGCGACGAGCTTTCCTACCAACTTGCCGCGGCGTCCGGCCAAACGCTCAGCCCCTTTATCTCCGTAAACGAGAAAAACGGCGAGCTGACCGTGCGCAAGGGAATCACCCCAGGCACCTACAACTTTATTCTCAGAGCGAAAAACAAGGAGG
Source organism: Eubacteriales bacterium (assembly GCA_031553225.1). Taxonomy (GTDB): domain Bacteria; phylum Bacillota; class Clostridia; order Christensenellales; family UBA1750; genus JAVBLU01. The sequence continues at coordinate 145,450 of JAVBLU010000018.1, read as the reverse complement.
GGACGGTCTCCCAGGCCATCCGCGTCGTAGTGACCGCCGCCATGAAGCCCGTCATCGCCCAGGAGAACCACGGTTACGCCTTCCATGTAAGCGCGTCGGGCACGGACCAACAGGTGAGCGTGAAGGCCTCAGGCGCGCCGCCCATCCGTTTCTCCGTGGCCGCGGCGGGAGGGGGCGCCCTGGATCCGGCCATCACCATCAACGAGACCACCGGCTTGCTCGTGCTTGGGCACACCGCCGCCCCCGGCACGCACAGTTTCATCATCACGGCCCGCAACGACTACGGCACAGACACGAAGGCCTGCACCCTAAGCGTCGCGTCCGAAGGTACCAAGCCCAAACTGATGGACGAGGCGCACGGCTATATCTTCATGCGCGAGCAAGGCCAGGCCGACATGAAAGTGCAGGTGCGCGCCACCGGCACCCTGCCCGTGAACATCGTGGCCATCGCGCTGGACGGCGGCCCCGTTCGACCGGGGATCTCGGTGGACATGGCCACGGGCATCCTCACCATCGGCGATCTGCCCGCCGGGCAGCACCGGTTCCTGCTCAAAGCGGACAACGATTTTGGCTTTGATACGCGCGAATGCGTGGTGAACGTTGCGCCCTCGGCGGCAGAGCCGCCTCGGCTGACCGCATCGGCCAACGGCTTCGACTTCACCTATCAGCAGGATTCCGCGGCGCTGAGCGCCGTGATCCCCTGCACAGGCACCGCGCCCATCACATTCTCGCTGGCCAGCGTTACCGGCGCGCCCGTGCCGCAAGGCGTAAGCCTGGCGTCTCAAACCGGACAGCTGAGCGTCGTCGGGCTTCAGCACGGCACGTACTCCTTCATGCTTACGGCCACAAACGCCTACGGCACCGACACCCGGCCCCTGATCATCACCGTCGTCGCACGGCGGTAACCGCTCTTAAGCGACATACGCGCCTGGACAGGGACGCCGCCATATGGTATGATTCCCTTGATTTTCCGCCGCACATGCCCTATTGCGCAGTAAGGAAGCGGTTGCCCATGAATTCCTTCACATCCGCCCGCGAGCGATGGCAAGCGTTCCTGCAGGGGCAGGACGCCGGGCCCATGGTCAGCCCGCTGTGCGACGACTGGAGCTTGGACATTCCCTACCACTGGCCATGCGACGAGCCGGAGCTTTTTCCGGCGGGCCATCGCTATCACGCGCTGTGCCAGCAGATGGCCATAGCCAAAATCTGCGGATGGGATCCGCTGTACCTGGCGGCCGTGGATTTTACGCCGCTCGACGAATCCTTGCGGCCCGTGCGTGACGTGCAGCGCGAAGGCGGAGGCACGCGCACGCAGGTGCGCATCGACACGCCGTACGGACCTCTTACGTATGCCACATTGGCGGGCGAACTCACCACGGGCGTGGCCAAGGAATGGCTGGTGACGCGCGAGGATTACCAGCGCACGCTGTACCTCGTGCGTTCGCTGATGCGCTACGACGAGGGCGCCGCCATCGAGCAGGGCCGCCTTCTGCGCCGGCAGATCGGCGGCACGGGCCTGCTTGGCACGTGGGTGGAGACGCCTCTGGTGTACAACAACAACATGGCCGAGATGTACTATCATCTTTGCGACTGGCCCGACCTCTTCCGCGAGCTGCACGAGGCAAGCGTGGCGCTTCAGCTGCGCCGCTTGCAAACGCTGGGCAAGGCGGGCTTTGACTACATCTTTTTTGTTTGCATGGCCGCGGAGTGGCTCTCGCCGGATTTCTTTCGGGCATGGGTGGCCGCGCCCGCCAAACGCTACATCAACGCCTGGCGCGGCGAGGGCGGCCGGGTGCTGTGGCACTCCTGCGGCAAGGTGGCGCGCTTCGTCGAGCTGGGCTTCTACAACGAGATGCGCCCCGACATCTTTGAGACGCTGTCCGAGCCGCCCACCGGCGACCTGCCCAGCCTTCGCTGGGCCCGTCAGCGCCTGCACCCAAGCATCGCCACCAAGGGCAACGTCGGTCTGGACACGCTCCTGCAGGGAACGCCGGACGAGGTACGCGCCGCCGTGCGCCGCGTGCGCGAGCAAACGGAAGGCTACCGCCACATCGTGGGCCTGAGCGACGACATGCTGCGCAACACGCCGCTTCCAAACGCCCTGGCCTTCGTGGACGAGGCGCGCAGATAAACAGATCCGGCGGCTCAAATATGCCGCCGGATTTTTGCGCACGCTCTATGCGCGGGGGTTAGCCGCGCGCCAGTTTCACGGCCAGATCGTAGGCAAAGCATAACTCGTCGACGCTGCAGTGGGGCTGCACGAAATGCGTGGTGCAGAACATCCACCGCTTGCCCTTCAGAAGGGAGAACACGCGGCGCAGTTCGGATTCGACGCGCGAAAGGTTCCCAAAGCCGATGGTGGTTTGAATGCACAGGCCACCCAAAATGGCCAAGCGGTTTTGATAGCCGTTCAGGTACAGATCGTACCCCATGCCTGCGCTCTCCTGCCACGGATGCATCACGTCGTACCCCAGCTCTACGATGCCCGGCAGGGCGACCGCCACGTTTCCGTCCGAGTGAAGCGACAGGAACACGCCCCGGCTCTTTACATAGTCCGCCGTCACCTTGTGGTTTGGGTAGATGTATTCCTTCCACATGGGAAGGCTGAAGAGCATGCCGCGCTGCGCGCCCCAGTCGTCCGACACGTGCACCATATCCACGCCCAGGTCGATCATGTTGCCCGCCACGGCTCGGTTGCGCAGCGCTAGGCGGCGGTACACCTCGGCCATCTCCTTGGGGTACAGGGCCATATAGCACAGGTGGTCCTCGATGCCAAAGGGCCCGTTCACGCACTCGAAGATGCCGTCGCTCTGAATGTAGCAGAACCGGCCGCGCTGCCTTTGGTGGTGCTCAAGCGCGGCGCGTACGTTGTCGTAGTCCTGGCTGCGATCCGTCGGACACATGCCCAGATCGAGCAGCGCCTGCGGGGTAATTTCCTCGCCCCGCTCGCGCATCCCCTTGATGCGCGCATGGTCAAAGGCGGGCGGCCCGCCGAAGATGTGTGCCATGTCGAACTGGTAACGGTCCTCAAACGCCGCCACCGAGCCGAACGCCGCCGTGAGCTGCTTTTCCAGGTTCGAGGCCACCCAGCCGTATACGGGCGTGCGCCCGGGGTTGTTCCCTCTGATCGTTTCCGCCACCAACTGCCTGGAATTCATGCGCATCCTCCTGTGCTGTATGTATTTGACTTGCCGCTGCAGCGGCTGTTCCGGGCCTTGCAGAAAGCCCTCCTGCGCAAGGGCGATGGGCGCCGAAAGCGCGCCTCAATGGCAAAACATAGCGCCGCTTTATACTCTGCGGCCTGCCGTCCCCGGCGCTGTGGTGGCAGCGCTCGTCCATCATGCGCCGTGTGCGCCAGGGGGCACGCGCGGCGCCGTCCGGTGCTACAGCGCCAAGGCCCTGCCGGACGAACGGCCCGGCGTGCAAAAGCGCCTGTGCGAAAACCGAGCCGCCGCCGCAGGGGTTGACAGTCGGCGCGTGTGCTTTGTCGCTTCCATATGCGTCGCCTTCTTTTACAAAAGCGCGTTCATACGCTTGGCAGAGGCCGCCCGTTTCGCTATAGTGGTGACGTGGGCGCGTTCAGTGCCCGGAAAGGATGGGGGATATGAACACCCTGCTCATCTTCGCCGATCAGATGCACAAATTCGCCCTCCACCGCCTCTCGCCCTTCATGCACACGCCAAATTTGGACCGGCTGAACGGCCGGGGCACCATGTTCACAAACGCCTACTCGAACAACCCCGTGTGCACACCCTTTCGCGGGGTGCTCTTGTCCGGCCAGTACTCCAGCGTGTGCGGCGTGTCGGACAACTGCCTGCCCCTGCCCACAAACGTACCCATGTTGGCGGATGCGTTCAATGCGGCCGGGTACGAGACGTGCTTTGTGGGTAAGTGGCACTTGGGAGGCAACGGCAGCGGCCCCATCCCGCGGGACATACGCGGTGGCTTTACGCGCTTTTTCGGCTACCAGTGCATGAACGGCTTTTTTCGCAACGTCAGTTTTTTTGACGAGCAGGACCGCGAGCACCATTTTGAAGAACACCGGGAAAGCGTGTGCACGCGGTACGCCGTTGCGTACATGAGGGCGATGCACAAAACCGGTCGGCCCTTCCTTCAGGTGGTGGGATACCAGGCGCCCCACTATCCCGAACAACCCTCGGACGCCTTCGCCGCGCTGTATGAGGGGCGGCCTATGCCCGTGCCGCCCGACTATATGGACACGGAGCCCTATACGCCCACCTATTCGCCCCCCTCGCCCCGGCCTTTCGATCTGTGCCCCGACTACCGGCGTTACGGGGGCAACATGCAGGAGTACATGAGGCTGTACTGCGCCATGGTCAGCGAGATCGACGCGGGCGTCGGCCGGCTGATGGATACCCTGGACGAGCTGGGCATAACGGAGGAGACGAACATCGTCTTCACCTCCGACCATGGCGACATGCAGGGCAGCCGCGGCCTTACGAACAAATGCCTGCCCTTTGAGCGTTCCTGCGGTATCCCGATGATCATCGCCGCGCCCGGCGGCGCGGCGGACGCCGTGGAGGGCGTCCCCATATCCGCGCTGGACCTGTACCCCACCCTGCTTTCCCTGCACGGCCTGCCTGCGCAGCCGCACCTGCAGGGGCGGGACATCAGCCCCCTGCTCTTTGGCAAACCCATTCCCCCGCGCCCGGTTTTTTGCGAAAATATGAACCGTTTTGCGCTGGAGCGGGACGCGGCGGATAAGCATCCCTGGAAGATGGTGCGCGAAGAGCGCTACAAGCTGGTGGTCACCTGGGACGACCAAAGGCCCCGCTACCTGTTCGACATGGACGCCGACCCCTACGAGCAGCGCAACCTTGTGGACGCTCTTCCCGAGACGCGCGATCGTTTGGCGGCGCTGCTTGCAGCGCAGTTTCCACTTTAGCGCCCCCTCGGCGCGACGCGCACGGTTCCGGATACATCGGTGAGGCGTGTGATGGAGCCGTCTGGAAAGCGCACGGCAAGCGCCTGGATGACGCCCTCGCGCACGCTCAGCGTAAGGGCGGGTTTCCCGTCAGACTTTTCAAAGAGCAGATCGCAAAAGGCGACGCCTCGCCCGGCCTTGACGGGAAAGGAGGACGCCTGGACGCCGATCCATGACGCGGGCAGACGGGGCGCTATAAACACCTCGCGGCCGAAGCGGTCGTCCACGCCCAGCATCATGCGCGCCAGTTTCATGGGTTCAGCCACGTTCACCAGGTTCAGCCTGCCGCACCCCTCGTCGCGTTCGCCGGCGAACGCAGGGCTAAAGTTGCGCTCGGTGAACCAAAACGCGTCCGGCGGGGCGGCAGCATCCAGCTGCGCGCGGTTCTCACGCACGGCCCGAAGGAAGTCTGCGCTCGGGTGCCCGCCCTGGAAGGTGCTCGCGGCGATCCAGTTCATCACCGTGTCCAGCCCACTGAGGTCGTCCCAAAGAAGCATCGTCTCAGCCGCGTAGCAGTCGCAATAGGACAACCAGGACGCCCGGCCGGGCAGGTATGCTTCATCCGGCGATTCCACGAACGCGCACATGCCAAAGCGTTCGTACAGGCTTTGGCGGGCGGGCATGGCGTACACGCGCCGCAGTGTGGACAAGCCACGCCGGTGCGGCCCGGCCGCGTCCGGCAATAGGCCCTCCGCATCCGCGAAGGCGGCGGCCGCCCCATTGATGGCGGCCGTACCGCGAATCGTAGGGAGTCCGAGCAGCGAATCGTCCTCCTGAAGCGTCTGCGGATGGACGCACCAACGCCAGCCGCCGTCCGGCGCGGCCAAAATGCGGTCCATCCGCGTCAGCAGGGCATCCGCGCAGGCGCGATCCTCCCGCGCGGCGGCATCCTCACCGCACTCCTGGCGCATCTCAGCCATGGCGAGCAGCGCCTGACGCACGAGCATATTCTGCACCACGTTGTACCACTCGCCCGCCCCGCACCAGCCGCCGCCAAACTCGCCCGAGCCTTCCACGAGCGGTTGCCGCGCCAGCTTGTGGCACATGTAGGCGGCGGGCGAGGTCGGCGAGGTGAGGAAGGTGCGGATGTGCGAGCGCGCCGCGCCGCCGGGCAGGCGTTGCCACAGGCGCACGAGCGCCGTGACGATCTGCGCGGTGCCGTCCAGCTCGGTGCCAAAGCCTGTTTCCCGCCCGCGGAAGTAGCGCGGGTAGACACGGTAGCCCTCCGGGCTCAGCGATACGTGGTCCATCAGATAGAGCGCCACGTCCTGGGCCTGTGCCGTGCGCCCCCATAGCGCCAGCTCGCGCAGGAACGCGCCGCAGTCGCGCGTCCAGCAGGTATCGTGCCACACGCGTCCCTGCACGGAGGCCGCCGCGAAGCCGCGGGGCGTCGAGCCATCGTCCTCCTGCTGCACGTTTAATGCAAGCGCGCCCCGCACCGATTCGAAAACCTCCCGCGAAAACATCTCGGCCGCCTGGTTGCCGTGAAAGGTGATCACGCTCTCCTGCGCGTTCATGCCCTGCCTCCTTCTGCCGCCGCCCGCGGCGCACACAATTGGATTGAAGCACGCCGCCGGCAAAAGCACAATAGAAAACTTGCGCATCCATGGCACTATGCCGCACCCGGCAACAATCTTCGCGCAGGCGCTGGGCATGCGCCGGCTACGCGGTAGCGTGGCATCGGCCGCTCTCTTTTGTGAGGAGCTGCCGCCGGAGCAAGGTGGTGATGAACGCGCGGTATTCACCCGGCGCCGCGGTGCCGCCGCATCCTTACGTCCTCACGGCGAGGTCCGTAACGATGTGCACGCCCACCCGGACAGCCAAGCGACGCAGACCGTCGCGCGCTTTTGCCGGCCGCGGCGCTGGTCTGCCGCGCGGGCGCCCTGCTTCTGCGCCGCCCCGCGTCGTGAAATCATTTGGCATTTGCCGTGATTTGTATTATAGTACGGGTATACGCAAGCCGCGTCGTGGGAGTGGAGCGCAGTGCACAACAGGGACTTGACGCATGGGAGCATATGGAGGCTCCTGCTCTCCTTTGCCCTGCCTCTGTTCCTGGGCAACTTTCTGCAGCAGCTGTATAGCGCCTTTGACGCCATCGTCGTGGGCAACTGGGTGGGCGAGGGCGCCTTGGCCGCCGTGGGCACGGTCGGCCCGCTCATCAACATGATCATCTCTTTCTTCGTGGGCGTGTCCACCGGCGCGGGCGTGCTCATATCGCAAAGCTACGGCGCGCAGGACGTGCGCAGCGTGCAGGATACGGTACACACGGCCGTGGTGCTCTCGCTGGTCATCGGCGTACTTCTCTCTGTGGCGGGGGTGTTCGTCTCCCCCATCGTGCTCGGGTGGATGAACACGCCGGAGGAGGTCTTCAGCAACGCGACGGTCTACCTGCGCGTATACTGCTCGGGCATCGCGGCACTCACGGTGTACAACATGGGCGCGGCCATCTTAACCGCCGTGGGCGACGCGCGGCGGCCCCTGTATTTTTTGCTTGTCTCCACGGTCATCAAAATATCCGGCAGCCTGTTCTTTGTGGCCAAGGTGCGCCTGGGCATCGCGGGCGTGGGCCTGACCACCGTCATCGCGCAGGTGGTGGCGGCAACGCTCGTGCTCACGGTGCTTGTTCGCTCTCAAACCGAGTACCGGCTGGACCTGCGCCGATTGCGCATCACCTGGCCCATCGTGGGAAGAATCGCCCGCATCGGCCTGCCCGGCGGCCTTCAGCAGGCCATCGTAAGCATGTCGAACATCATGGTGCAGTCCTACATCAACGGCTTGGGCAAGGTGATCGTGGCCGGGTACAGCGCGGAGGCGCGCATCGAGGGCTTTGTGGCGCTTCCATCGGCCACCATGGCCCTGGCCGCCGCCACATTCGTGGGGCAAAACCTGGGCGCGCGCAAAGTGGAACGGGCGCGCAGGGGCGCGGGCTATTCCCTCATCCTTTCCGCGCTCTTCACCGTGCCCCTCTCCGTGCTCACGGTGCTCTTCGGCCGGAACCTGATCGGGCTGTTCACCCCGGACGCGGCCGTCATAGAGAGCGGATTCGTCTTCATGCGCATCTTCATCCCCATGTACTTTCTCATCTGCGTTACAAACACGATACCCGGCGCGCTGCGGGGCGCAGGCGATGTGCGCGTGCCCACGCTGGCGTGCATCGGCAGCTTTGTGGTGCTGCGGCAGATCTACCTGTTTTTCGTAACGCGCGTGGTGTACACGCAGCTGTCGGTGGGCATCGTCTATCCCATCACCTGGTCGGTGGCGGGCATCATTCTCATCCTGTACTACAGGCGCACCAACTGGAACAGCTTCGCCGCCGCGCCCGCGCCCGACCCTCGTCCAGACGACGAAGCAACCCCCGCCCCCGCGCCGCCCGACAACACGTAAAAAGTTTTGTACAAGAGCCCATTCGGGCTCTTTTTTCATGCAGGAAAAAATTGGATTCACGTCGTAATCAATACTTTAGTCACAGGCTGCATCCCAATACATACATACATTTGAAAGGGGTCTCCTGCATGAAGGTCACATTCGGCGTAGGCGGAGGAACCATCCGGACGAACAACATGGGCAGCCGCAGCAAGCTCTATAAGGACATGCCCGGCGGGGTAGGCGTCGTCATCGGCATCGTGCTTGTGGCAGTCTCTCTGCTCGTACTCTTTCTCATGCTCAACGGCCACCAAACCTTCATGAAGACGGCCGTAAAGGCCACGGCCACCATCTCGCAGATTCAGGCCTCGGGCGACAGCCACACGGTGATTGTTACGTACCAAACGGCGGCCGGGCCGCAAACCGCGCGGCTAAATCAGTACAACTCCGGCATGCGCATCGGCCAGACGATGGAGGTATACTATCTGCCCGACAAGCCGCAGGAACTTCGTTCCAGCGGCATGTTTGGCGCGGTGCTGCCGGGCGCGATTCTCTTCGTGATGGGCGCAGTGTTCATTTTGTTCGGCCTGCAGGCCAAGAAGAGCGCGCGCCTGCAAGAAGAGCTGCGCACCCGCGGCATTGCCTACGACGCGGACGTCATCGACTGCCGCATGGACATGAGCACCACGCGCACCACGAACAACCATTCTTCCTCGTACAGCACCACCTCCACGCAGCAGGTGAACATCCGCTATACGCTCATCGTTCGCTACCAAAGCAGGGACGGCAACACCTACGAGTGCAAGAGCCGCGCCATGTCCTACGACCCGCGCCCCTACATGCAGGGCCCGCAGGTGAAGGTGTACGTGGACGAGTACGACGCCAAGCGCTACTTTGTGGACGTAGAGAGCGCGATGGACCAAACCGTGGTATCCGTGTAACCGGAATACGGCGCAAACAAAGCCGCCTGCCCCGGTCGGGGCAGGCGGCATTTTCTGCCGAAGAGCTTATTCAGCGTCCTCCTCAACGAAGATCAGCCCGGCCGCGGGAAAGCTGTCCTTCGGCCAGAAAGCGTCCGCCACGGCAAGCATCAAGTCGAAGTGTGCCCAAACGCAGTGCAGCGCCAGGTCGCCACGCAGGTGCGCGGGCAGCGCGCCGCGCAGAACGGCTTCCGCTCCGCGCCGGAAGGCCATGCCCTCCTCCCGCGCGGCGGCGGTCAGTTCCTTGGCGATGGAAGTGAAGGCGGTAAACTGCGCCTTGGTCAGCCAAGGGACGGCGACGCTCAACTGCCCGTCCCGCCTGGCAAGCACCCCTGCTGCGATGAGGGAGGCCACGAACTCCGGGTCGCGCCCCTCCAGCGACCCCGTGTCATGCAGCTGCTTGCAGGCCGCCGCCACATCCCGGCCCCGTTGTCCGATGCGGCTCATCACGGAGGCGTCGCCCGGCACGCAGGTGCGGTATTCAAGGCCGGCGATCAGGTCGTACCAGTCATGGATGCGCCTGCGAACGAACGAGCCCGGCTTCGTTTCGTGCGCTATAAAATAATATTTCCCGCCGTCCGGCCGCATAGGCGGATCCCAGTCCTCAAAGTCAGCTCCGTCGTGCAGCAGATGCATCAGCAAGGTGGGCTCTATCTCTTCATAGCTGCGTCCCAGGTGAAATCCGATGGACAGGATTCGCTCGCGCAGGGCTGCCATGGCCGCCTGAAGGACGCGCGCCATGCCGGGCGCGTGCTCCGACGTCAGCCGGGTAAGGCTGGCTTGCAGCTGCAGCGGTTCGATGAAAAACGTTGCGGCATACGTTCCGCCCTGCCCCCTGGCGACCGCTTCCGCCTTCTCCAGACCCAACAGTTCCTCCTCCACAAGCATCGTGGGAACGCCCGTGCGCTCGGCCAGGGAAAGCGCGGTCATGGGCTGCTGCAGCGCAAAGAGCAGCAAACGCCGCGTGGGCGTCGTCAGCTCGGGCACGATGTAGTGGCCGGGGCTCATGCCGCTCAACTGCAGTTCAAAATGCACCGGGTTCATGTAGGCACGCTCTTCCATATCATTCCACTCCTTTTTTATGGCTTGCCGGGCGAGGGACAGCCGCCATTTGACGGTGCCCTCCGGCATGCCGCTTTGCTGCGCAAGCGAGCGCACGCTTTGCCCCTGGAAATAATGGGCGATGATCAGCTCCCGGTAACAGCGCGCCAGGCGCGCGACGCAGGCCTGCAGCGCCGTCAGTTCGTCGGATAGATCGCTCTGCGCGGCCTCGGGACGCTCCTGCAGCGCTTCCCAGCGCACGAACAGCCCCGCCTCACGCCGGCCGCGCCGCGCCCGCCCGGCGTATACCTTGCGGCAGATGCCGCCCAGGTAGGCGTCAGGATCGTCTGCCCGCTCAAGTCGCTCGCGGGCCTTCCAGGCGGCCAGCAAAATATCCTGCGCCATGTCCTCTGCCTCGGCGCTTGTAAAACACCGCGCGCGGCAGTAGCGGTACACGCGCTCCACGCGGGCGGCCAGGTCAACGTTCATCGGCACGCTCCTTCCGCATGGGCCCATGGTGGATGAAAGCGCTTTCGTTCTATTATGTTGCACGAAAACAACGCCGGTTGGCAAACGCCGTCTTTTTGAGATAAGCGGCGGAATGGCGCGCGGCCAGACGGCGTATGCGCGGAGGGATCGCCAAACCCGTCGCACGCCTCTTCTATACAAAAAGGCGTGTATGCCCTATAATTGTGAAGGATAGGCTTCTCATCATCGTGCGGTTCATCCGATCGGGGAGGGATGCAGCGGTGTACACGGTGTTCATCGTGGACGATGAGCCGGGCACGCGCAGCGGCCTGCGCGACCTGTTCGACTGGTCCGCCCTGTACATCACGGTGGCGGGCGACGCGGACGACGGCGCAACCGCCCTGCCGCAGGTTCTCCGCCTCAAGCCGGATATCCTGCTAACCGACGTGCGCATGCCGCTCATGACCGGCATCGAGCTGGCGTCGCGGGCGCGCGAGGCTCTGCCGAGCCTGAAGATCATCTTTTTGAGCGGCTACGGCGATGTGGATTACTTCCGCGCGGCCTTCCGTGTCGGCGCGTATGATTATCTGCTCAAGCCGCTGGAGTTTCCCGATTTGGAATCCTGTCTGCTGCGCGCGGTGCGTCAGCTGGACCGGGAAAAGCACAGCCGCGAGTTTCTGCTGGGCCTGGACGCCGCCGGCGCTGCAGGCGCGCCCGGCGCGGCCGCGCGTCTGTTGCGCGCCCTTGTGGAGGAGCGGCTGCAGCCCGGGGACGTGGGCGACGCGTTCAGCGCGCCCGCGGGGCAAAAACTTTGCCTGTGCGCCCTGCTGCCCGACGAGGCGGACGCGGGCGAGCGCTACCCTTCGGGCGAGGACCGGCTGAAGATGGAGCGCGGGCTACTCGCCATCATGGAGGAAGAGCTGGCCGGTCCGGGCGGCGCGGTCGCTATGGATCCCCTGGACGAGCGACGGTTCTTGGCGGTGGCGGCCGCCGCGGCTGCCGGCGGACCGGACGAGCGGTTTCATCGCGTCGTCCGGCGGCTTTACGAGCAGTTGGGCATCCGCGCAGCGCTGGCTTTCAGCCCGCCCTTTACCGACGCGGGCGGCGTGCGCACGGCCTACGCCGCGGCGGCCGGGCTGCTCAGGCGCACCGTCTACCAAAGCGCGGAGACCTTCCTGCTGCCCGGCAGCGATTCGGCCATAGCCGGCGAAAACCCGGTCCCGGCCGATTTACCGCACAGAGAAGAGCTGCGCTGTCTGCTAAAGGCGGGCACGTCCGACGAGCTGGGGCGCTGGATAGAAGGCTACTTTGCGCGGTTGTGCCTAACGCGTTGCACGGACGCCGCATTCTACCGCCGCAAGGCCTGCGGTCTCATCTACGCCGCGTCCTCCGTGCTCGGGGAGAGTATGGCGGGCAGCGGCGAGTTTGAGCTTTCGCAGGAGACGGCGCTCGGGCGGCTCTTCAAGGCCGAATCGGCCAACATGATGCGGCGTCTGGTGAACGTTTACTGCCAGGACGTCTGCGCCATTCTTCGCCTGAAAAACGACGCGGGCAGCAAGAAGGCCGTACAGAACGCCATCCGCATCATTGAGGAAAACTACCGCGAGAACCTGACGATCACCTCGCTCTCCCAGCAGGTGTACCTAACGCCCAGCTACCTGTGTATGCTATTTCATCAGGAAACCGGCATGACGATCAACAGCTATTTAACGTCCGTGCGCATGCAAAAGGCCAAGGAGCTGCTCAGCGATCCGCGCAATAAGCTCTATGATATCAGCTACTGCGTAGGTTATATGAACCCCAGCTACTTCTCGCGGCAATTCAAGAAATATGCCGGGTGCCTTCCCTCCGATTACCGCAACCAAAGCGTGCAAAAGCCATGAAGCGCATGCGCAGAGGAAGCGTCAGACTGCTGATCATCCTTGTGTATTTCCTGGTCGCGCTCGTACCCATCACGCTGCTCAGCGGGATGATGCTCAGCAACTACTTCAACCGCATTGAGGAAGAGATGACCCAAAGCATCCTGCAGGCGCTCAAGCAGGTCTCCATGAACATGGCCGGGTATTTCCAGAACGCGCAGCGCGTGGCGGATAACCTGGCCGTGAACGACGACATACAAACCGCGCTGCTCGCAGGCCCAAGGCAGCAGACCATCGAGGCGCAGTTCGACGAGATGACCAAGCTGCGCTCGCTTTTTTTAAGCACCGCCCAAAGCACGGGCATCAGCTCCATACGCATCTTCGTGGACGACACGAAGCTGTACGCCAACGAGAAGATCGAGTTTTTCCCGCTCTCCAGCTTCCAGGACGCGGCGGGCTACCCGGACGCGACGCCAAAGGGGGCGTTTCGCCTGCACACGGTGAAGACGGTGGTGGACGACCAGCCCCGCCAGGTCATCACCTACGTGCGCCAGATCCGCAGCATCCGCCAGATCGGCCGCAGCATCGGCGGGCTTTGCGTGGACATCAACGTCAGCCGCCTTCAGCTCCTGCTTCAGGAGCTGGAGTACTCGCACAGTTACGCGCTGCTCTTGGTGGACGATGAGGGCCGGGTCATCACCGGAAACGCTTCCGGGCTCCAGCCCGAAGGGACAGTTGCGCCCGAGCTGCTGCGCGCTGCCCAGGGCGGGGTGGTGAAGCAGGGCGAAGAGCTGTACGCCGTTAAGGAGATAGAGACGCTGCGCTGGTACCTGGTGGCGGTGGTGCCCCAGGCCAGCCTGCGGGCGTCCACTTTCGCCGCGCGAACCGACGTGCTGCTGTTTTTCGCGGCCGTGCTGCTCGTGGTCGTGCTGCTCGTCATCCTCTCCTTCGTGCTGGTGGACGGCATGGCGCGCCGCGTTCAGCAGCTCGTTTCGGTGCTGGACGACAAGAGCCTGCCCAAGGACCTGGTCTGCGCGCCTCATGCGCGCTTTGGGCTGTTCGGACGGCTGGACGCTTCGCTGTCGGGCGCGAAGGAGCTAATCAAAACCGTGTGCGAGCAGATGGAGCAGCTGCACGAGACCCAGCTGCAGATGCTTCAGGAGCAGATTAACCCCCACTTTTTGTACAACGCCTTGGACACCATCAACTGGATGGTGCGCAACGGCGGCCAAGACAGCGCGTGCCAAACGATCAGCGCGCTCACCAGGTACCTGCGCCTTATTTTGAACAACGGCCGCGACATCGTCACAGCCCAGGACGAGGTGAGCCTGGCCGAGGCGTACATTGAGATCCAGCGCCAGCGCTTCGGCGACTCCTTCACGGTGGAGATCATTTTGGAACCCGAGGCGGCGGCGTGCCTGCTGCCAAAGATGACCCTGCAGCCGCTGGTGGAAAACGCTCTGTTGCACGGGCTGCAAAAACTGCGCGGCCGGGAAGCGCGCATCGACGTGGACATCTATGTGGACGACGGAGCGCTCATCCTGTCCGTTACGGACAACGGCGTGGGCATGACGACGCAGACCGCGGGAGGCTTAACGCAAACCAACCACAGCGGCAGCGGCTTTGGCATCTACAACGTGAACCAGCGCATCATCCTCTTCTCCGGCAGCCCGGCATACGGCCTGTCGGTGGAAAGCGAGGAAGGGCGCTTCACCACCGTAACCGTGCGGGCCGCCGAACGCCGCGAGCAGGAACGTAAGCTTGGGGCATAAGCGCGCATACGTATCGCTTGATTCGCAGGGTGCGGCGCGCTATGATGGGCGCGCCGCTGTTCTTTGCCATACGAAAGGGGGCGCTTTGCCATGTTTGACATCCATGCGTTCTGGCGCGAAAACCGGGCTTGCGACAAGCCCTTCTCCACCGACAAACCCAGAGCTCCGCTCGTTTTTATCATGGAAGACCATTTCATCACCCACCTGATCGAGATGCCGTCCACCGTGCGCTACTACACCGACCCGGCGTATGCCCTTTTGATGAACGAGCGGGCGAACGACCTGCTGGAGCGGGAGATTGGGCTGCGGCCGTACCCGCAGGACGGCGCGTATTACGTAAAGGGCGCGTTCGAGGTAGTGATGGGCGCGCGGCGCGTGCTGCGCGAGGGAAACACGCCCTGGCTGGAGCCCGCCGCCGAAGGGGCGGACGGCGTACGCTCCCTCATTCGCAGGGCCGAGCGTATGGACATGAAGGCGCCCATCCCCGACGCCTGGCGTGAGGAGAAGGCGAAGCTCGCGCGCGAGAGGGGCAAGCGCCTGCGGTTTGCGCACGGCATGAACGGCCCGGCCACCATGGCGTGCAACTTGCTGGGCACGCAGAACGCGTGCCTACTGATGATGGACGAGCCGGAGCTGATGGAGGAGTTCTTTGCCGTGGTCGGGCGGCGGTACATCGAGTTTCAAATCGCGGCGCTTTTGGAGGACGAGGGCGAGGTGCGCCGCTGCGGCACGGGCGTGAACGACGACATCTGCTACGTGTTTCCTCCGGCGCAGTACGAACGCTTCTGCGCGCCGCTTCTTGCGGCCATTTTCGCCGAGTTTGCGCCGCACCCGGGCCACAAGCGCAGGCAGCACTCCGACAGCGCCATGGGTCACCTCATGGGCATCCTCTGGGACCTGGGCGTGAACGAGGTAAACTTCGGCCCGGAGATTCACCCCGCCGACATCCGAAGGGCGCTGCCCGGCGCGCTCATCCACGGCCACACGCCGCCCTTCGTGCTGCGCAACGGCACGCCCGGGGAGATCGCCGCCTGCGTGCGCCGCAACTTTGTGGAAATCGGCGCCGACGGCGGGTACGCGGAGAGCCTGGCGGGCGTTGTGCCCGAATCAACGCCGCTGGCCAACATCCGCGCCTACATGCGCGCCGTGTCCGAACTGACCAGGTACTAGCCGTTTTCTTGGTGCATGATGCCTTGGTGTGGCGCACGTGAGAGCGGCTTTTGCGGATTATCGCTAACAAACGCAATCTTGGGTTAGGGATCGTAAGCCTGTCTCTTTTCTTTACACACGCGCCTGATAAAATAGATAAAAACGATACAGGGGGAGTACCATGAAGAAACTGTCGGTCTCGATCGCCATCGTCAGCATCCTCGTTATGCTGGCGGGCTGCACCGGTTCGCCCAGCCCCGCGGTCACGACGGCCCCGGCTGCCCAGCCGACCGCCGCGGCAGCAACCGCCAAGCCTTCCGCGGCCGTCGCGCCGGCGGCGTCCGCCGTTCCGTCCGCGCCCGCGGCACCCTCCGGGCTCAAGCTGAAGGATCCCAAGCCTGTGCTGAAGATCCTCATGCCCAACCAGGCCGACGACTACAACACCTATCCCACGGCCATCGACATTGAGAAGCTGACCGGGTACAAGGCCCAGTATGACATGCTGCCGCAGGATGCAGCCATGGATAAGCTGAACCTGATCATGGCCTCGGAGGAGGACTACGACATCATCACCGGCACATCCGACGCCGCGCGCATCATGCAGTACGCGCGCGAGGGCGCCGTGATGGACATAAACCCATATCTGCAGTACGCCGCCAACCTGAACGCCGCCCTGAACGATTACGAACGCTCCAGCTTCACCCTGGACGGCAAGCTGTACGCCATCGGCATGCAAAACCTATACTTTGAGACGGACGGCAAGATCGTGGGCGAAGTGCGCATGCTGCCCTTTTACCGCAAGGATTGGGCGGAGGCCTGCGGCATCACCGCCATGCCCAAAACCACCGACGAGTTTACCGCCATGCTGCGCGCTTTTAAAACCTATGACAACGGCACGGGCGTGAAGACCATCCCCATGACCGCCGACACCACCATGCAGATCGACGGCCTGCTGGGCGCGTTCGGCGTGCCCAACGTGTGGAACGAGCGGGACGGCAAGCTGGTGCACCGGGTGGCCGATCCCAAGTTTAAGGACTACATCGCCTACCTGAAATCTCTCTTTCAGGAAGGCCTCCTGGACAACGAGTTCCCGGCCAACAAGGCCGCCAACAAGACCGAGCGCTATGCCAACGGCGCGGCCGGCTGCGCCTTCTTCGGCTACTGGGACACCCCGGCCCTGTACGACACCATGGCCAAAACGCAGCCCAACCACAAGACGCAGGTGCTCGCGCCGCTTACCGGCCCCACCGGCGAGCGCGGCTACGGCAGCGTCGTGGGCGGATTCGACCGCGTGGCCTACATCCCCAAGGTCACCAAGAATATCGACGACGTGATCAACTATGTGAACATCAAGCTGGAGCCGGAAAACATCAAGATCATCACCATCGGCTACGAAGGCGTTGATTACTACATGAAGGGCGAGGAATACTGGCCCATTCTGCCGACGTTCTTCCAGCACCGCAACTCCTCCAACTTTTACACCGGCCGCTATTCCGACCTACATCCCATCTACTGGATGTGCCGCGCCCGCAAGGACGAGCGCCAGTACGCCAACTGGGCCTTTATGAACTTCGACCAGGACGTGCAGTCCGCCAACGTTCTCAGCAAGGTGAACATGGCGCCCGTGTTCCCCAACACGACCAAGAACAAGGCCGCGCTTGACCAGATGGTCTCCGACAAGCTCATCAAGGTAATCGCCGGCAGCGAGAGCGTGGAGAGCTGGGACAATTTCCTGAAGGACTGGCTGGCTGCGGGCGGACAGGCCATGATCGACGAGTACAACGCGTGGTGGCCCACCTTCCAGTTCAAGTAAAACCGCTGTTGCGATAACACCATCACCAAAGGGCAGGCGGTGCGGACGAACCCTTCGCCGCACCGCCTGCCTTTGCAGTTGGAGGCGCTGACATGAACGTGAGCTTTGCCCGGGAAATCCCCGTTATCGACCGTTACGACGTTATCGTTGCCGGCGGCGGCCCGGCCGGAGGCGCCGCCGCGACCGCCAGCAGCCGCATGGGCGCCAGGACGCTGCTCATCGAGGCGTCCGGCTCGTTGGGCGGCATGGGCACCATCGGGCTGGTGTCCGCGTGGTGCCCTTTCTCCGATAAGCAAAAGATGCTCTACCGCGGCATCGCCGAGGAAGTGTTCAACAACACGAAGGCACAGATGCCCCACATCGAGAAAAACGCCATGGACTGGGTGCCCATCGACCCCGAGGCGCTCAAGCGCGTGTACGATGACCTCGTGTCCGGCTCGGGCGCGGAGGTGATGTTCGGCACGCAGGTGTGCTCGGCCCAGGCGGACGGCGGAGCCGTGAGCTACATCGTCGTGTCGAACAAGGCGGGCCTGAGCGCGCTGAAGGCTCCGGTGTACGTAGACGCCACGGGCGACGCGGACATCGTCGCCTTTGCCGGCCTTGCCTTCGACTTCGGCGACCGCCGCGGCGGAACGCTGCAGCCCTGCAGCCTGTGCTTCAGCATCACGAACGTGGACGAGTACCACTACCGCACCGGCCCCAGGATGCACATGTCCATTCTGGACTGCCCGGTGTACGACATCGTACGCAGCGACAAATACCCAAACGTTACCGACGGCCACAGCTGCAACTGCCTCATCGGCCCGCGCACCGTGGCCTTCAACGCCGGGCACCTGTTCGATGTGGATTCCACCGACCCCTTCAGCGTGTCCAGGGCCATGATGGACGGCCGCAAGCTCGCCCACCAGTTCCAGCAGGGCCTTGCGGAGTTCTTTCCCTCGGCGTTCGGAGCGTCCTTCCTGTGCGCCACGGCACCGGCCATGGGCGTGCGCGAGTCGCGCCGCATCATCGGGGATTACTGCATCACCATCGACGACTACATGGCCCGCCGCTCTTTCCCGGACGAGATTGGCCGCAACAACTACTTTATCGATGTGCACAACACCAAGGAACAGCGCAGCGACCTGAACACCGGCAAGCTGAAGGAAAACGCCAACGCCCGGCCGTACGGCCCCGGCGAATCGCACGGCATTCCCTACCGCAGTCTTTTGCCCAAGGGCCTTTCCAACCTGCTTGTGGCGGGCAAAACCATCGCCTGCGACCGCGAGGTGCAGGGCAGCGTGCGCGTGATGCCTCCCTGCCTTGTCACCGGCCAGGCGGCGGGCACGGCTGCGGCCATGGCCGCTAAAGCCGGCGCGGACACGCGCTCCATCGACGCGTCCGCACTGCGCGCGCAGCTGCGCAAGGACGGCGCCTACTTCCTGTAACATCCCCGCAATGGAGGAATACGCGTGAACACGGCCGTAAAACAGAACCGCTTCGCGGCATACCTGCGCAGCATGGCCCGCAACTGGGATATGTACCTGATCCTGCTGCCCGCGCTCGCCTGCCTGATCGTGTTTAAGTACATGCCCATGTGGGGCATCCAGATCGCTTTTCAGGACTTCAACATTTTCAAGGGTATCGCGGGCAGCGAATGGGTGGGGATGGCCAACTTCACCAAGCTCTTTCACTCGTCCGACTTTTACACGGTCTTTCGCAACACGCTCATCATCAGCTTCTTAAAGATTGTCATCCTGTTCCCCATGGGTGCGTTCATCGCGCTCACGCTGAACGAGGTGCGCGTGCTGTGGTACAAGAAGACCGTGCAGACCGTCATCTATATCCCGCACTTTTTTTCCTGGATCGTGGTGGCGGGCATCTTTACCACGCTGCTGTCGGGCAGCACAGGGCTGGTGAACAAGGTGATCGAGGCCGCGGGCGGCCATACGATCAATTTTATGACCACGCCCTCCATGTTTCGCAGCGTGCTGGTGTTTACGGCCGGATGGAAGGAGGCCGGCTGGAACGCCATCGTGTACATCGCGGCCATCGCCGGCGTATCGCAGGAGCTGTACGAGGCGGCCGTCATCGACGGCGCGGGCCGCCTTCGCCAGATTTGGCACGTGACGCTGCCCGGCATCGCGCCCACCATCGTGCTCATGTTCGTGCTGCGCATCGGCGGGCTTCTGGACGCCGGAAACGAGCAGGTATTGGCCATGTATAACCCGGTGGTCTACTCAACGGGCGACGTCATCGGCACGTACGTGTACCGCATAGGCCTTGGCAAGATGGACTACAGCTTCGGCGCGGCGGTCGGGCTGTTCAACTCGCTCGTCGGTTTCGTTCTGGTCATGACCGGTAACACCTTCTCCAAGCGTGTCACCGGCTCGAGCATTTGGTGAGGAGGGGCGTCATGGGCCAGTCGATCTATAAGCGGACGCCGGAAGACTATCTGGTGGACGGCTTTGCGTACTTCTTTATGACGCTGTACGCATTGCTCACCCTCCTGCCTTTCATGAACGTAGTATCCAAAGCCTTCAGCTCGGAATGGGCGCTCGTGGCGAACCGGATCACCGTCTTCCCCATCGATATCCAGTTCACCACCATGAAGTACGTCATCCGCTCGAACCTGTTTTTGCTCTCCTTCAAAAACTCGGTGATCGTCACCGCGGTGGGCACGGCCGCGAGCATCCTCATCACGTCGCTTGCCGCCTATCCGCTCTCCAAGCGCGGGCTGCCCCTGCGCAGGTTCTTCCTAGTGGGCTTCGTATTCACCATGCTCTTCTCGGGCGGCATGATCCCTACCTACCTGCTCATGAAGCAGCTCAAGCTGGTGAACACGCTGCTCGTGCTCATCCTGCCCGCCACGATCAGCGTGTTCAACATCCTGCTCATCAAGAACTACTACGAATCCATTCCCGAAAGCCTGGAGGAGTCGGCGCGCATCGACGGCGCGGCGAACATCACCATCCTCTTTCGCATCGTGATACCGCTTGCGCTGCCCGTGCTGGCCACGGTGTGCTTGTTCGCGGCGGTGGGGCTGTGGAACGACTACTTCTCCGCCATGATCTACAACACGAAGACCTCGGTGAAGACCCTGCCCATCTACCTGCGCGACATCATACTCAACAACATGGAGGACGCGGCGAACAAAAGCTCGGACGACCTGATGAACGTGCTGCCCGAAGCCGTCCGCTCGGCCACGATCGTTGCGTCCACGCTGCCCATACTCATCGTGTATCCCTTTGTGCAAAAGTATTTCATCAAGGGCGTGATGATCGGCTCCGTCAAGGGGTGATCCCACGCCGGGCGGACGATGGAAAGGATGGTTTGCTGTGGCGTACAAGCTGGTGCGCGAAATGCCCGAGGAGGGCGGCTGGGACCTGGTTGTGGCGGGCGGCGGCCCGGGCGGCTGCGCGGCGGCAATCTGCGCGGCGCGGCTGGGGGCAAAGGTGCTGCTGGTGGAGGGCATGGGCTGCCTCGGTGGTATGGGCACGTCCGGCCTGGTGGCGGCCTTTGACCCGATGGGCGACGGCGAGCGGGCCCTGGTGTGCGGCTTCATGCGTGAGCTGGTGGACACGCTGTACGAACGCGGCTACATGCGGCCGGGCATCAACCCGGATGCCTGGCGCAAAAACTACCACGTATGGTCGAACTTCCGCGTGGAGGGTCTTAAGCTCGTGCTGGATGAGTTGGCTGCCAAGGCGGGCGTGGAGGTGCGCTTCTTCACCCGCGTGATCGACGCGGACGCTTCGCCCGCCGCCGGCGAGGTGCGCGGCATCGTGACGAGCAGCGTTGAGGGCTACCGCTACATCACCGCCAAAGCCTTCATCGACGCAACCGGCGACGCGGTACTGGCCGACCTGTGCGGCGCGGCCTGCCGCGAGGCCGGTCGGGATACCCCCAACATCATGCCCGCCACGCTGTGCGCACTGTTTGCCGGCGCGGACTGGTCCAGGCCGCACCGCAACTCGCAAAACCCCGAAGGCGTGGCGCTGCTGGAGAAGGAGTATGCGCTGGGCAACTTTGAACAGTGCGACCGCCTGTTTGTGGGGCTTTCCCGCCACGGCGAGACAACGGGCTACATGAATGGCGGACACATCTTTGGCCTGAACGCCCTCAAAACGCGTTCTCTGTCCGACGGCATGGTCACCGGCCGACGAATCGCGCGGCAGTACGAAGCGTTTCTGAAGAAATATTTTGAAACATGCGAGAACCTGGAGCTGGTCGCCACCGCCTCGCTGATGGGCGTGCGCGAGTCGCGCCGGATTGTGGGCGAGTACGAGCTCACCATCGACGACTACTTGGCCAGGCGGCAGTTCCCTGACCAAATCGGCATGTTCAACAAATTTGTGGATATTCACATGTACGACTGCGAGCGCAGCACCTATGACGCCATGATGGAACAAAAGGACCGCACGGCCCGCCTGGGCGTGGGCGAGTGCTTCGGCATCCCGTACGGCATCCTGGTGCCCCGCGGCTTCCGCAACCTGTGGGTGGCCGGGCGGTGCAACTCCAGCGACGTCATGGTGCACGGCTCCATCCGCGTGATGCCCGCGTGCGGCATGATGGGCCAGGCGGCCGGCACCGCGGCCGTGCAGTCCATCGCGACCGGGCAGCCAGCCTGCGAGCTGGACACCCGGACGCTCATCGCCTCGCTGCGCGCCCAAAATGCCTACCTGCCCCAAACGGAAACCAGCAAGACCATGACGCGCGCCTGACGAAGCCGCCCGGCGGCGCGCTTATGCCAACCACCGCCCCTGTGGCGGCGCCTGAAACGGCGCTTCCATAGGGGCGGCTTCCTCTAAAGGCTACGGTCTCCCGTTCCGCTGTTAACGCCCATCGGCAGGGCTCCCCCGCGCGGGAGGGCGACGCTTCGGCCGCGCGGCGCAGCACCGGCATGAGCGGCGCGCGCAAGTTCGGCGCAATGCCATACGCGCCCGGTGTGCGTCCGCCTGTTTTGCCTGGTCAAGCGCACGGCCTTCTCAGCTTGCCGGGCTTCCTCACGTATGCTACAATTTGGCTGTATGCCGCGCCGGATGTCCGCGCCCTGCACACGCCGCAGGGGACCGCTTGCGGCCTGTGTCCTTACGTCCGCCGCAAGGAGGTCATGTACGTTGAACGACAACCGGATGAGCGTTCTCTTCCTGACGAATATCCCCTCGCCATACCGCGTTGCCTTTTTTACGGAGCTATCGCGCCAATGTGAGCTGACGGTGGTGTATGAACGCCCCTCCGCCGCCGACCGCCACGCGGCCTGGCACATCCCCGAAGGACAGGGGTACCGGGCCATTACGCTGAACGCGCGCCCCGGAGGACGCGACAATGCTCTGCATCTGTCCGTGGTTCGGCATCTGCCGCGCAAGCGCTACGACCTGGTCGTGATGGCCCAGTATGGCTCGCCGACGTGCATGCTGGCCATCCTGTGGCTCAAAATCCGCAACATTCCCTTCGTACTCAGCGTAGACGGGGGCATGCCGCGTACCGCAGAGAACCCGCTCGCCGCGCGCGTCAAACGCTTTTTCATCGGCGGAGCGCGCTACTGGCTCTCCAGCGGCAGCCAGACGGACCGATACCTGCTGCACTACGGGGCCGTGTCCGAGCGCATCCACCACTATCCCTTCGCTTCGCTCGCGCAGGCCGAGCTGCCCGACGGCGCGCTTGGCCCGCAGGAAAAGGCGGCCCTGCGGCTGTCGCTCGGCTTTGATGTGCGCACGCTCTACGTCGCCGTCGGGCAGTTCATCCCGCGCAAGGGGTTTCTGGGGCTGTTGCGCGAATGGACGGCGCGGCCACGGCCGGACGCCGGACTGCTCCTCATAGGCGGCGGCCCGGAACAGCCCCTGTACGAACAGCTGGCCGCCGGCGCTTCCAACGTATGGATCCTGCCGTTTCAAAAGAAGGAGGAGCTGCGCCGGTATTACCAGGCCAGCGACATCTTCGTGCTGCCCACCCACGAGGACATTTGGGGGCTGGTCGTCAACGAGGCGCTCGCCTTCGGGTTGCCGGTCGTCTCCACGGACAAATGCGTGGCGGCGCTCACGTTCGCCGGCCCCAGCGTGCGCATCGTGCCGGACGATCAGCCCGCCGCCTTTGTGTCCGTCATGGAAGCGCTCGCCGCGGAAGACCTCGTCGCGCTCGGGCAGGACGCGCGGAAAGTCGTCGCCTCTCACACCATTGAACGGATGGCGGACACATGCATGGACGCGCTGCGCAGCATGCTTGGCTGACGCGCCTCCCTGCGCCCGGCATCATTTTTCGCCCTGAAAGATCACGCCGGGCCCGTGCGGGGCAAACGCCGTCATGATGTACGGGTTTACAATGTTGTCCTTGTTGTCGTAGGCGAAGCGCCACATCCTCTCGCACATTGCGCGCACCACCGGCTGCATCTGCGGCCGGCCGATCAGGTTCTTCATCTCATGCGGGTCGTGCTGAAGGTCGTACAGCTCGTCAAAATCGAACGTGTTGAACACGTATTTATAGCGGCGGTCAAACACGCTGCGCTGGATGCCGTACACCTCGTTGCCGTTCGTTTGGGTGTACATCTCCTGCCGCCAGCCGCTCACGCTCTCGCCGCGCAGGAAGGGCGCGAAGGAGCGCCCCGCGAAGGGCGCGGGCGAGGAGACCCCCGCCAGCTCCAAAATGGAGGGCGCGTAATCGGCCAGCGAGATGAAATCGTCCACCGCCCGCCCCTTGGCCGCCACGCCGCCGTACCCAACCACGGAACAGACGTGGTACGCCTCGTGAAAACAGGGCAGTCCCTTCGCCCACAGGCCGTGGCTGCCCACATAGTCGCCGTGGTCGGAGTTGTAGATGACCACCGTATTGTCCAGCTGCCCGTGCGCCTGAAGCTTGTCCAGCAGCCGTCCAAACAGGTAATCCTCGTATGTGCAGAAGGCGTAATAGTGGCGGATGGATTCGATGTGCTCCTCGGGCGACAGCTGGCTATAGAAAGCGGCCGTACGCCTGTAGAGCGCAGGCTTGTCGGCCATGGCGTCGTTATGGCTCTCCGGCAGGCGGATCGACGCGGCGGGGTACATATCCAAAAACCGCTGCGGTACAAAGTACGGGTCGTGCGGGCCAAGCGTGCCCACGTACATAAAGAACGGTTCGTTTTGCGGCATGTCGTCCAGCTTGCGCAGCGCCGCGTCCACCACATCGGCGTCCTTAAAAGGGTTCTCATGGATGCCGTACTGCTTATAGTGCGTATACCCGCTGCGCTTGATTTCGCCGGGAACCCGGGGCGCGTCCACATCGCACAACCGGCGGGCTCCATCCCTGTAGGTCGCCCACTCGCGCGTGTCCGGCAGGTTCTCGTATGGCCGCAGAGGCCGGGGGCCGGGATGGATGTTCTCAAACCCGCGGTGCTCCGGCCCCTCCACGTCGCTCACATGCCACTTGCCGGAGAAATACAGCCGATAACCCGCCTCCCGCAGATCCTGCGAGAACAGGCGCACGCCGTCGTGCAGCCCACGCGAGAGCGTGTTGGACACGTTGACGTTGTTCCATACCCCGTGCATGGAGGGATACAGCCCCGAAAAGAACGTGGCCCGGCTGGGGCAGCAATGGGGCGAGGGGCAGTACGCGCGCGTAAAGCCCACGCCGTTTGCGTACAGCCGCGCAAGGTTGGGCGTGTGAATTTTCCCATAGGGCGGCTGCATATCTCCGCGCTGGTGGTCGGTCATAAACACCAGAAAGTTCGGCCTCATGGGCACTACCTCCCGCGCTCGTGTTCTGCGTTGGCATCCGTTTCCTTCCATCAGGCGCGCGATGGCGGCAAAGCCGTAGCCACAGCGCCAGCGGCCAAGGGCGCGCGGCTCTTCCCCGCCCCTTTGCCATTATATCCGGAGCCGCAACAAAAAGCCATGCCCGCGCGCCCGCGCAAAAGCGCCGCGCGGTACGGCCATGTCCCGGGCGCATCCTATCATGCAGCGCGCCCTCTCCTTGCGCCGCAATCGCGCGCCGCGCCGCCCTTGGGCCCGGGCGTCCGGTCACCCGGCCGCCGTCTTTTCAACCGGGATCCATATCTCCACGATGGATCCGTCCTCCTCGCCGTGGAAGCGCTCGTCGTAAAACTCCACGGCGTAATGCCGTCCGTCCAGCAGCCGTTCGGCATAGCCCTGCTCGTTGTCCTTCAGCCACCGGTTCATGGCGCCGTTCTCGCTGTCGTAGCCCTGGCTTACATACACGTCGAAGGCCGCGTACTCCGACGCGGGCAGTTCCATCACCGAAAACGCCGGATCCACCCGCCTGCCACGTACGCAAAGCCCTACGTGGCAGTCGCAGTGATTCACGCCGTCATCATACACGCGCACCTCATATCCGTTGTCAGACAGGCGATTCGGCAGCCCTATGCTCTGCTGCAGGCGCATGAACGTCTCCCAAACCTCGCCCGTTTTGCCGCCGTCGCCGGTAACGCCGGCAACGAACAGCCTCCCCCTCCTGATCAGCCTTGGATGCACAAGAACGCCCCCTTCTAGCCGGTTCGTAAAGCGCCGCACCATCTCGTCCACTTCCGGCATCACCGGCGGGGCGCCGCCTTTCCTGCGGTATGCGCCGGGAGAGCAGCCATGCGCCGCCTTAAACGCGCGAGCAAACGCCTGCGGCGAAGAAAACCCGCAGGCAAGGCAGATGTCCAGCACCGTCCCGCCCGGCGCGGCGAGCATCCGGCAGGCCTTCATCAGCCGCCGCTCCCGCACATGCGCCGCGATGCTCCGGCCCACCACCGCCGAGAACAGCCTGTGGAAGTAGTAAGCGGAGAAGTGCATGTGCTGCGCCACCATCTCGTAGGTGAGCGGCTGATCCAGGTGTTCGTCGATGTACTGCAGCGCCTGCCTGATGCGGTCGCGCTCCACCCCCAGCTCCCCCTTTCTTCTTTTGTTATGCTCGCATCGTATCACAAAAGAGGGCCGCGTTCTTCACATTTCTTGCGATTTTTCCATCACGGCCCGCCGCCGTTTTCCGCGGGCCGCCTTCCACGGCCGGGCCTGTGCAAAGGCGGCCCCCGGGACCGCATGTTTTGCACCCTGAACGGGCCGCAGAACCCTGTCGCCGGCAAGCGGAGCGATCCGATTACCGCGGACGCGCACCCTGCGGCGGCCACAAGAAAGCGAGGCAGCCATGTCAGAAGAGTTGCTGGCCGAGGCCCTTCGGCTTTATCCGTTTACCGCGCCGAATGCGCAGCTCATCCGTCACAATGAGAACGCAACCTATCGCGTCGTGGACGGGGAGACATATGTGCTTCGCATCCACAGGCCGGCGGCGGGGTTCACGCTGGGCATGTTCGGCGTGACCGGACATACGGCGGAGCTTCTTGGCGGCGAGATGGCGTTCATCGCCTCGCTGCGGGCGGGAACCGACATACCCATGCAGACGCCTGTCGAATGTGTCGGCGGCAGGCTTGTCGGCATGCTGAGCGACGGCACGCCCGTCACCGCGCTGACATGGCTGGAGGGAGAAACCCTGGAGCACGCGGGCGCAACACAGGATCTGCTGCGGCGCGTGGGCGAGATGACGGCGAAGATGCACAGGCACGCACAGGGCGTCACTGCCGCGCTGCAGCGCTACGCATACGGCCCGGGCATGCTGCCCCGCATCGCTGCCAGCGTTGCAAAAGCCGCCGATGCGTCGGCCATCACGGCGGAGCAATGCGCATGCATGCAGGGAGCGCTGGCAAAGATCCGCGCCCGCATGGACGAGCTTGACGCAATGCCTGGCGGTCCATGCATCGTCCACAGCGACCTGTCCGCCGCCAATCTGATTGTCCGTAACGGCGCGGTATCGCCCATCGACTTCTGCCTGTGCGGGTACAGCCACATTCACATGGATATCGGCTCGCTGTACGGGCATTGGAGCACTGAGCCAGAGCGCCGGGCGCTCATCGACGGATACGAGGCGGTTGCGGGCACACGGGTGGACTTTCGGTACGTGGAGCCGTACTTTGCGCTGCAGGTCTTGCTGTTCATCGCCAGCCAGTATGAACGTGCGAAGGACTGGGCATGGTTCGGCGGGGCGGTGGGGCGATGGTGCCGCGACATATTCCTGCCCCTGAGCGCGGGCGACACAATCCTCGTCCATCCCTGAAACCGCCCGTGGCTGCCGGACTGACGGGAGAGGGCGGCCGCGCCGGTGAGCGAAGCGCGTTGCCGATGGGCGCGCCGAGCCATAGCCGCCGCTGGATTTGCGCGCATGAAGGTTATCATGAAACGCTCCGCCAGTCACCGATAAGCGCTCTTGCCGCCGCTCTTGTTCATGCTAGCCGCCGCCTTATGCGCGTGCGGCCAGGGCGCGCCCGGCGCGGCGGCAACGCGTATACCATGATCTCACCTTTGTTCTGCGCGGCGGGCAGAGCGACCAGCTCCTGATCGTGGATCGTCTGGCGCAAACGGCAAGGACGCTGTATGTAACCGCGCAGAGCCGCCAAATCGCCGGCGTTTGCGAGGGATCGAAGTTCCGCGCATATTTTTTCGAAAATGCGTACAGCCCACAAACGCGCTCGGGGACCTACCGCCTCATGACGCTGGCGACCGGCGGAGGCGCGCGGGCGGAATGCGTGGCCGAAGGAGCGATCACCTCGGACCATCTGCCCATGCCGGCGCTCGCACCGGGCCGGTGGCCTCAGTACGCCGCATTCCTCACGCACGACGGCGGCGGAACGCCCATGCTGCAGGCACTGGACGTATGGGACACGGACGATGACGATTTCAGCGTTGGCAAGATGCACCCCCCATCGCTCTTGACCGCGTGTATGCGCCCTATGCCACCTATGCCTGCTCGGCCAACTATGCCGCGCGTCCGGTGAACACCGCGCGCGGCGGGGCGTACAGATTATGCGGGCCGGAGATCCTGCACGCGCGCAGGCAGGCGAACCCGAAGCGTTTGCCCCGGCCCTTTATACGCTGGGCGGCAGCGTCCCGCGCGACGCTTTCCTTCTGCAGGACGGCATGGCCGCCCGCCCTGACGGACGAGGGGCTGTACGCCTGGTCGCTGGGGACGCAGGACGTGTTCCTCACAGCCTCCGACGTTACCTGGGCGCGCGTGGTGGATATGGGCGCGCTGGCCTTCGCCACGGACGGCGGCACAAAGCTGTGCTGCTACGGCGGCGGGGACCGGACCGCGCTCATCGCCGCGGACGACGCGGCGCGGTTCATCGACATGGACACCTCGTACGCCCTGGCGACCACCGCCTACATCGCGCAGGAAAAAAACGGCGCGCACAGCATCGTGTCGATGGTGCTGAGCGTCGTACGCGGCGACTAGCGGTCATGCCCCGCTCATATATCGCCAACCGTGCGGACGGCGGCGTGGCAGCGGCCGTCTTCCGGCCCGCGTCCTTCACGTCCTGGTCTTTTCAAGGGTCAGCATGGTCCCCGTCTCCTCGAAGGCCTCCTCCGCGATGACGTGCCAGCCTTTTCTCAGATAGAACCGCACCGCACCCGCGTTCTGCCGGAAGGACTGAAGCCGAATGACCGCGTATGTCTGGAACAGCTCCCTCTCGGTGTGCTCCAGCAGCTTGCCGCCGTAGCCATTGCCCTGAAACGGAACGTCCACCATGATCAGGTGCAGCAGGTCGGCCTTCGTGATCGCAAAACCGAGGATGCAGCCGCCGGAAAGCATCACCGTGCAGCCGTCGAGGCCGTCGTCAATCTCTTGGTCCGACATTCCGCCGTCGATGAATGCGCTTACCATCTCGGCGCCCAGGAACGGAATATAGTTGTGCCGGGCGACGCGCTGCGCCAGCACCTTGATTGGCCCGGCATCCTGCGGCAGGGCCTTGCGGAACTGGAGCGTGGTTTCCGCTTGCATCATCTTCATTGTTCCATGCCGTCATACGCATCCTGCAACAACCGCAGGTTGATCTTTTTCATCGTCATCAGCGCCGCGTTCACACGCCCGGCCCTGACGGGGTCGGCGGAATCGCCCAGCTTTTCGGTGTTGTGGGGGATGATCTGCCACGAAACCCCGAACCGGTCCTTTAGCCAGCCGCAAGGC
The DNA here is from genome assembly GCA_031553225.1 of Eubacteriales bacterium. Classification (GTDB taxonomy): domain Bacteria; phylum Bacillota; class Clostridia; order Christensenellales; family UBA1750; genus JAVBLU01. Next base: position 116,090 of record JAVBLU010000018.1, on the reverse strand, counting down.
TGCTCCTCGCCGCCATCGCTCAGCCGATCCCAAAGGGTATCGATTTCCGCCTGATCGCGGCAGGAAACGCAAAAGGATATTCCCTCGTTAAACGTGAACCCGTGCGGATAGGCGCTGTCCGCCGCCATAAATGGCTGGCCATCCAACTGAAAACTGGCGAACAACACCGTTCCCTCCGCCCCGTCAGCATCCTTGCCGTAACGGCGGATGTCCATGATCCGGCTGTTGCTGAAAACGCCGCAATAAAACCTCATCGCTTCTTCGGCCCTGCCGCAGACCTGCTCGGTGAACATCAGGTACGGCGAGATCGTTTGTTTGCGCCCTGTAAGGCTGATTTGCCAGGAGACGCCGTACTTGTCCGCCAACCAGCCAAACCGCTTGCTGAACGGGTACGCCGCCACCTCCATCAGCACGGAGCCACCGGCGGAGAGTTTGGCCCACAACGCGTCCATCTGCGCCTGGCTTTGGCAATCCACAAAGAAGGAAACGGCGGGCGTAGGCCGAAAAACGGGGCCCCCGTTCAGCGCATGTAACTCCTGTCCGCACAAGGTAAAGCGCACCGTCAGCGGCGTACCGGCGGGCATGCCGGAGGGAAACGGGTCGTCCTTCAGATAATGCGTCACGTGCTGAATGCGGCTGTTCTCAAACGCGGATACATACAACTCAGCGGCGCTCAGCGCGTCCCGGTCGCACCAGATATAGGGGGCGATCCTCAGCATACGTTCCTCTCCCGTCTGTTGGGTTGGTTGCCGACCGGTCGTTAGTCCGTTTCCAGCGCCCTTGCCAGGAGCGACGAGGCACGGTCAAGCGCGCTGAGGTTGCGGCTCAGCATCCGGTGCTGCCAAGTGTCCGGCGACATTTTCTGCCGGGCCTTTTCGCTTTTTCCGATCAGCGAATCAATCGGCGCGCGCGCGCTCGCCAAGTCCTCTTTCGTGTATTCGCCCGCGTCTGCGCAACCCGCCGATTCCCGGCTGATCAGGGCCGCCGCGACGTTTAGCGCATGAATGCGGTTTGTTTGCAGCGTGTGCTGGGCGGTGCCCTGTGCGAATTTGGCCTGCGCCTTCTCGCTGCGGGCCGTCATGTCGGCGATGCTCCGGAGCGCCTCCTCCTGTTCCTTCTCGCTGTCCACCGGGCCGCCCTCCTTTCCTTGAGCGAATGTGGGGCGCTTCCACAATCCGTCACGGCGTTTCCGCTACTTTCTGCATATCTGTTCCAGGGATTTTCCCTTGGCCAGCTCATCCACCAACTTATCCAGCCAGCGGATTTTCTGCATGACCTCGTCCTCGATTTCCTCCACCCGATACCCGCAGATGACGCCCTTGATGAGCGAGGCGTTGGGGTTGATCTGCGGAGCCTGCGCAAAGAACGTCTCCATATCCACATTGTTTGCAATCTGCCGCCGCAAAGCCTCGTGATCGTAACCGGTAAGCCAGAAGACGACATCGTCCACCTCGGCCTTCGTGCGTCCCTTTTTCTCCACTTTCTCGATATACAGCGGGTACACGCTGGCAAAGGATATGGTATAACCCCGTGGTTTCTTCATTGCACAATGCCTCCTGTCAAATTGGTCGGGCGTCCCAGCGCCGAAGCACCCGCATGGCCCTCAGCGTGACCCACATATCCTGGTCATCCTTTGAAAACGGTACGAGCAGCTTCCCGTTGCTGGCGGTGTTTTCCGCCCGCCAACGGCCATCTGCGCCCTGCTTGGCGCGCACGATGGCAATGGCGTCCCTCATGCGTTCGTCCCGGATCCCAAGGTCTGTGAGTATATCCAGAATTTCCAGCGCATCGGTCTGGTACATCAGCGGAAACGAGAACTTAAGCCAACCCGGCTTGGACACCTTTGCGAGGTCATGGCTGCGCTTGTGGACGTGGTGAATCAGCAAGAACTCGGCGAAGCTGGAAATGGCCTGTCGCACGCCTTGTGTCCGTTGCTCGTACGGAATTGCTGCGAGCGCCTTCAGCGGCTTCACCATGCCCATAAAGCACGTGTGGCCACCCCAGCAGGCCTCCTTATTGAAGCGTGGATCCGCCGGAGTCCCGTCCTCGCCGTCGCATAGCCGTATGTTGCCGGTAATCCATTCAATGCCCTTCTGCACCCGCGGGTCGTCCAGATAGCCGAGGCGGATGAGGCTCCACACCGCGTTGCCGCAAAGACAGGGAATGACCTCGCCGGCCCTGCCGCCGCCCGTCGTCCGGGCGGTCTGCATGGCGAAACCGCCATCGGCCGCCTGCGCGTTGTTCAGAAGGTATTCACATTGCCCGCGGATCTGCTCATTGGCTTCCGCGCTCAGTTCCGCCAGCACGATAAGCTGCCAGACAAGCCCCCAATACTTGGTGTGATAGAAGTTGCGAAGGCCCTCTTCGTAGGCCGGATCGCGCTGTTTTTGAAGAATCACAGGCACAAGGCCGCAGCGCATGATCTCCCGCCTTGCAGCGATCGTATCCGGGGCCGTTTCCGGCTTGTCCAGCATGCATCTCAGCGTGTCGTACCGTACCGAAGGATTATCAGATTGCATCAGCCAGCTCACACAGTCAGCTGTCCGCCCGTCCCTTTCCTCGATCATGGCAAGCGCGCCCCCTTCGTTGCCCAAGCAAATGTGTTGCAGCAAATGGAACGCCGTCCCGCCCCGCCGCTTCGCGCATTTGGCATTCCAGCCTTCGATACGCTGCCGCGTTCCAGCATGCGGGCTGCGCGTATCGGTTATCCCATACCGCTTGAGCGGTTCCGGCGCCTTAAGCCTTCGCCCTTGCGGAGAACAGTTCGATGAGCAATGCGTTCAGGTCGAAAGGCGAAAGCTCGTCGGCCGGTGTTGCCAATTAACCGGCAGATCCCGTCTTCCACCCAATCCTCCGGATGATCCTGCGCGCGCGGGCACCTCCTCAAGCGATGTCATGCAACACGGCCGGCATATCATGGGCACTCCCGGCTCCTTGGGGCGGTGCGATACGGTATGCCCATGTAGGCGTCGCCCGCCAACAGTTCGTCCAGCATTTGATGCAGCCGCTTGTCGCGGGTTTCCGCACGCTTACCCCGCACAATCCACCCGATGTACTCGTTCTGCTGATAGGGCGGTCGGGCGCGGTATGGGTCCCACAGTTCGGCCTCGCTCAATGCACGGACAACATCATCGGGGATGTCGTACACCGCACGGGTCATCCTTTTGCTGTTGAGCTCGTTTTTCATCTTCACCTCCGTCGCAACGCGATGCCGTTTGCCGATCCGCGCTCATTCCTTTAGCCAGCGCGCCAGGGAGGGCACCAGCACGCCAAGCTGCCTGCGCGCGGCGTCCTCGCCAATTTTCTGCGCCAAGTGCGGCACGCCGGTGTGAATCATGTCCTCCACGGTGGCGTCCGGATCGCGGAACGCGCCGTCCCCGTAGCAGAAGGTGCAATACGCGCTGTCGTTGCCGTCGCTTTCTTTGGCGACGAACGCCCTGTGATCCGCGTCAAAGGGCAGGCCGCAGCTTTGGCAGCGCGGTGAAAGGATCTGCTCCTCACCCGCCGTCCAGAGCTTACCGTCTATGCCGCACAGCAGCGGATTCACAAGGCGGGGCACAGGCCAACCGTCGCGCATGCAGTCTTCCTCGGCGTACGTGACGGTCACCCGCGCCAGAAACACATCAAAACCGCTCAGCTCGGTGTGCTGGATCACCTCGCACGCAAAGCAGACCGGGCAGTTCTGGATCATGGGCACGCCCTCCGCCTCAAACGTCTCAAACAGCGCGGACTTATCCACACGCGCCCCGGACAGGCTTCCGCAGATGCGCACCTGCTCCAGTAGATCGGCGGAGGGAATGTTGACGCTGAAACGCCCCGTTTCCCTGATGTTCCGCGCGGTCTGGTGCTCGCGGACGACCGAGGTATAGACCGTCGGCGGCTGCGCGGCGACGGTGCCGATCTGCCCGTGGGGGGCAAAGTTCATCTTTCCGCCGCGCTGCGTGCCGATGATGGAAACCGGCATAACGGGCACAATGGCGCTGGTCTGGACCTGCTTTTTCATGCGCATCTTCCTCTCACGGCGTCGGCTCGCCGTCAACAGCCGCTCCGTTTTCCCGTACGCGCCGCGCGCCTCTCCTGCGGGCAAACGATTCGCATCAATTATATACTATCGTCCGGTTCTTGTTAAGGGCCGCCGGATTGACTATAATTTATGTGATACGAATCGGCGCGGCCGAACCTGGCTGCATGATGCTGCCTGCGGGAACGACGCCATGAATCCGGCCGTATTCAGGAGGACGTTATGACATTTGACGAGCTGCTCCATCAGCTGGCAGCGCCCGCCCGGCGCGCGCTTTTTGCCAACGCCGTTACGGATTTCGCCTCCCTTTCCCGCCGCAGCGAGGCGGAAATTGCCGGTTGGCACGGCATCGGCAAAAGCGCCATCGGGAGCATCCGCGCCGCGATGCGCGCAGCGCGGGACGACGAGGCGGAACGGGCGGAGCGAATTGTGCGGCGCGTAGCGGACGGATTGGCCTTGCGCGGCGTCGTGGGCGTTGTGCTGGGCGGTTCACGCGCGCGTGGCACCCATCGCATGGGCTCGGATATCGACGTTGGGATATACTACGACGATACGCTTGACGAGCGTAAGCTGCAGGCCGTAGCCGCAGCACTGGACGATGAACACCGGGAAGGGCTGATCTCGCCGCCCGGTGGTTGGGGGCCGTGGGTGAACGCCGGCGGCTGGCTAACGGTCGATGGGATGCGCGTGGACCTGATTCTGCGGGATATCCGGCGCGTAACGCGGGTTGTGAGCGATTGTCTCGCAGGAGAGGTGAGCGCGCACTACCAGCCGGGGCACCCGCATGCGTTCATCAACGCGATGTATCTGGGCGAGCTGGCGGTTTGCCGCGTGCTGAGGGACGCGGAAGGGCAGGTGACCGCACTGAAGAATCGCGCATTTCCCTATCCGCCGAAGATGAAACAAGCCATCCTGAACCTGTTCGGGTTCGAGGCTGGCTTTTCGCTGGAGCTGGCGCAACGCTATGCCGACGCGGGCGATGCGTACTACGTGGCCGCGCATGTCGTGCGCTCTGTTTCCGCGCTGAATCAGGTGCTGTTCGCGCTCAATGAGCACTACTGCATCAACGAAAAACGCGCGGTTGAAGCAGTACATGGCTTTCGCCTGTCACCGGCTGACTATCAGGCCCGCGTTGAGCGCGTGTTCTCGTTGCTTGGCAATGACGCCGCCCAGGCGTGCGGCGCACTGGGCGAGCTGGTTGCGGACGCCCGGGCGGTCATGAACTCTCCGCAAGGCTCCTGATGCGTCGATGCGGCCCCGGGCCAATAATGGCGGCGCCGTCCGCGCGCCCTGATCACCTTCCGCCCGCCCTCCTCACCAACCATTTCACCAGCTCCGACAGCGCAACCACGCTGGCGGACAGAGCGAACAACCTGAGCCACATAAAGAACGGCAACGCGACGGTGCCAAAGAACGCGCCCGCGAACTGGATGATGACGATCTGCAGCACAAACGTTACCGAGATGACGCAGAGCATCAGCCTGTTGCTCAGCAGATTGGCAAAGATGCTGCGCCCGTTCAGCTCGCGGCAGTTGAACGCATTGAACAGCTGCAGCAGGGAGAAGAGCGCAAACAGCACCGTGGGCATCTGTGCGCTGGTCGCGCCCAGGAAGTTTACGGTGTTTTGCAACAGGAACACGAAGGACATATAGCCCCCCGTGACGCCGATACGGATGAGCATGGGCTTTGAGAGGATGTGCTCGTTCCGGCCAACGGGCGCGGCTCTCATCAGGCCGTCATGCGTCGGCTCCAGGCCCAGCGTCAGTGCGGGCGGGCCGTCCATGATGATATTGATCCACAGCAGCTGCAGCGCGGTGAAGGGCGCCTTAAGCCCAAGCAGAATGGAGCCGAGCACTACGGCCACGCTGGCGACGTTCACGGTAAGCTGGAAGGTTATGAACCGCCTGAAATTTTCAAAGATGCCGCGCCCCCATTCGATGGCATGCACGATGGTTGAGAAGGAGTCGTTCAGCAGCACGATGTCGCTGGCCTCCTTGGAGACCTCCGTACCCGAGATGCCCATGGCGATGCCCACATCGGCGTTTTTCAGCGCGGGCGCATCGTTGATGCCGTCGCCGGTAACCGCCACCACGTTGCCCATGGCGCGCAGCAGCTTCACCACGCGCATCTTGACGCCCGGCGTGCTGCGGGCGATGACGCAGATAAGCGACAGCCGCTTGCTCAGTTCGGCGTCGCTGAGGTGCGCAAGATCCCGCGCGTCCACGGCCGCACGGCTCCCGTCCAACAGCTGCAGCTCGTTTGCGATTGCGGCCGCGGTCACGATGTTGTCGCCGGTGAGCATCTTCAGCTCAACGCCCGCCTCGCGGCAGTGTCGCACAGCCTCAAGCACGTCCACCCGCAGCGGGTCGGAGATGGCGCAGAAGCCGTCGTAGGCCATGCCGGATTCGATTGCCTCCTCCTCAAACGCAGGACAGGCAGGGAACACGCGGTGCGCGAAGGCGATCACGCGGCAGGCCTTTTTCTGGTATTCCTCAATCTGCGCCTCTACCGCCGCTCGCCGCTCGCCCGAGAGCCCGCAGGAGCGGAGCACTTTCTCCGGGCTGCCTTTCGTGTAGGCGACGAAGCCGTCCGGCTCGCGCACCACGGTGGTCATGTCTTTCTCCTCGGAGGAGAACGGAAACACGTGAGCGATGTTGGCGCGCCCGCGAAGCTCGCGGTAGCGCCAGCCGGCCTTTTTCGCCGCCGTCAGCAGCGCGCACTCGGTGGGGTTGCCGATGAACGCATCGTTCGCGCCCAGGTCGGCGGTACTGTTCAGGCAGATGTTGGCAAGCACGCGCGCGTCCTGTACCGCCCCGATCACCGTCATACGGTTCTGGGTCAAGGTGCCGGTTTTGTCGGAGCAGATGACATTCACGCAGCCCACCGTCTCGCATGCGATCATCTTCTTGACCAACGCGTTTTGCTTGGACAGCTTGATGACGCTGATGGACAGAGATACCGCCACGATCGTGGGCAGTCCTTCCGGTACGGCGGCCACGATCAGCACGATGGAGGTGACGAACGCCTCCATCACCTCTTCCAGAACCAGGCCCTCATGCGTGGCGAATGAGATCAGCTGTGTTATGAACACGATGGCCGCGGCGATCACACCGAAGATGGTGATTGTCCTGCCCAGCCGCCGAAGCTTCTGCTGCAGAGGCGTGGCGCTCCTGTCCTCGCCCGACAGTTCCCGGGCGATCTGACCGAGTTCGGTGCCGTCGCCCACGGCGGTGACGAGCAGTTTCGCATAACCGGATGCGACGTAACTGCCGGCATACAGCATGTTGCCGCGCTCGGCAACGGGCGTTTCTGCGTCGCAGATGACCAGCTCCGCGTCCTTGTGCGCCGGCTGGCTCTCGCCGGTCAGCGCCGATTCGTCGCAGCTCAGCTCCATGGCCGAGATGAGCCGTCCGTCGGCGGGCACGCGGTCGCCGGTTTGCAGCAGCAGCACGTCGCCCCGAACGATCTGTTTCTGGTTGAGCATCACCGGGCTGCCGTTTCTGACCGCCTTGACCATCACGTTTTCGCCTAAGCGGCTGAGCGCCTCAAACGCTTTGGCGCTGCGGCCTTCCATCACCACCGTGATAAGCACCGACAGCGAGATCGCCGCAAAGATGCCCACGCATTCAAGAAACTCGGCTTCGCCTCCGGTGGCGGCGCGGACAACGTTCACCACCAGCGCGGTGGCCCCCGCCGCAAGCAGCATCAAAATCATCGGTTCCGTAGCCGAATGCCAGATACGGGCAAACAGCGGCTCGCCTTTGGCGGGCGTCAGCGCGTTCACGCCGTGCTCCTTTGCGCTGCGCCGCGCTTGCGCGTCGGTCAGGCCGGCATCCGGGTTCGTCCCTACGCGGCCGAGAAGGCTCTGTCTGGTGTCCATGTAGTCACGCATGTTCCACACTCCGTGTGCTCGTATTCAACAAAACGGACTCGGCATGGCGGTGCCGCCATGCCGAGTCCGCGTACAAAGCAAAAGACTCATGCATGGCCGCTTAGCCATACGTGAGTCTCGTTCTTTCATTCAAGCCAGGCCGGTGGACCGGCCAGCATGTTGACTTGAAACGCGGGGCGCACCCCCTGCGCAAACTACTCCCTCATCGAGCGTATTTCGTTGTTTTATGACTTTAGCATGCCGACCGCCGGTTCGTCAAGCCTAACAATGGGGCTGGCTCCATCAGCCAATGAAGGGAAGCGGCGGTCTTACAGGCCGCCCTGCCGCCCGCATGACATGGACTTAGCGCCGCATAAGCGCCATTCGTCCGGACGCGGAGGAGCGTCGGAGCGCTGGCGGTCGGAGCGCTAGCGGTCGGAGCGCTTACCGGCAGACCCGGCTCCTCAAATACTATGTGTTCGTGCGCGTCCTTCAGCCGAGGATCCGTTTGCGCCCATCGTCCGGCGTAGTCGCGTGCCAGCACGTCCATGGGGGCCTCCTAGCCTGTGTGGCTCACTCATAGCCGTTTCTCGCTCTCCTGGCGTCGGCGTAACCCAGCCAAACGATCGCCACATAGGCGCAGGTTTTGGGAATCATCAGCATGCCGAGCATGGGGATGGCGTCCGCCCACAGGACCACGGGAATGTAAAAGGCAAAACTGAGCGCAATGAAAAGCCACATCCAGCGGAATGCATGATCCCCGGCTTTTCTTGCCTGCCGAAAATATAAACAGATAACGAGAACGCCCAGCGCCACAAAAGGCAAGTTGCGATAGACGCCCCATGAAAGCGGCGCGTCGGGGCTGAGCCACTGGTTTTGAGGAAGCAGGCACAGGACAACGCGCGCCGCCGCCAGCGCATAGACGATGACGGTGATCGGCGCGGTCTTTTTTTCGCTGTATCTGGCCTGCCAGACATGATACAAAAGGACATAAAAACCCGTCATGGTGACGGACGTCACCAGCTTGCCAAACCCAAGGGATGCAGCGTGGTTTGCCAACCCGTCGCTCAGCAGGGCATACATCCTCGGGACAAGATGAAAGGCATCGCCGCAGCCAAGAACAATGGCCATAGCGCCATAGAGCGCAAATTGCCGGTCGCCCTTTGACATGCGCAACATCAGGATTCCAAGCGTCACCACGCCGATGAGATAGGGTATTTCAAAGATCGGTTCCATGATTGCCTGCATATGCTTCCCTCCTATGCGTTTACAGTCAACAGCCGCGCCGTCGCCCCTATTGGCTAGAAAGAAGCGACAGCCTGCCGCGCACCGCCGCCGGATTGGTTTTCGCGCCGGGAAGGGGGATGATGATCATGGCATCCGACCCAGCAGCTTGTACAAAAGCGTATACAGCGTTTGGGCTTCTCCGCCGCCCAGTTGAATACACCGCCCGACGGCCGAGGGAATGCCCAGCGCCCTTTCCCGCAGCGCCTCGCCCGTCTCCGTGAGGGTAACGATCAGGCTGCGCTCGTCTTGCGCTGAGCGCCGTCGCGTGACAAGCCCTTGCGCCTCCAGCTTTTTGAGCAGCGGCGTCAAGGTTCCGGAGTCCAGGTACAGCCACTCGCCCATCTGCTTGACCGACAACCGCTTGTGCTCCCACAGCAGCATCATGGTCACATATTGGGTGTAGGTCAGGCCAATCTGATTCAGCAGCGGCGTATACAGCTTTACCACGCCCCTCGCCGCCGCATACAGCGGAAAGCAAAGCTGATTTTCGAGTTTCAGCGGGTCCACGCCGGCCCCTCCTCCCGAATGCGGATGGGGATAATGTAACAGAGAACGGGCCAATAATCAAGCGCAATTTAATTGTATCAAATTATAAAGCGGCCCGCACCACAAGGCCCTGCAGCAAAGGCATAAATGCATCAGATGAGCCACTGGGTTGCTCCCGCCCGATGCGGTATGATAGATGACGGGAATAGACCTGCGCGCAATGCGAAGAACGGAGCGATGATAAGGACGGAGGACCGATCGCCGCGATGCGGATCGCCCGCCCGGCGTCTGACGTCTACGAAGCGTTCGCCGATTCCGGGTGGATCGGAAGCTCCCGGCTGTCCACAGGCTCCGTTATGCCGGGCATGGGCGCATCTCTTGCTCGCCGCTGCCGAACGGGTGATGAGCGCCATGAATGCGCCGTCAGGCAGCTGATCCAGAGGCGCATGGACTGCCGCTCGCGCAGCCGGTTCGGGCCCGCTGACCTGCGCGTTGCGTTTCACTGGCGTTTTTGCCGTATGTCCCGTCATGACTGCACGGGTTCCTCATCGGCTTCGGGGCTGGGCGGCGCCTGCACCTGCCCCGCCCGAACCAGTTCCTTGCGCCCAAACAACACAAAGCCGCTGAGGATCATCATCATTCCGGTGACGACCAGCAGCCACTCAATGCGCAGGGTGTCTCCCAGCGGGCCGAACAGTGCCATGCCCAGCGGCATGCCCAGCCCGTTGATCATGCCGATGGCGCTGAACACCCGGCCCATCATATGGCCGGGGACATTGGTCTGCAGCAGCGTCATGCTTGGCGTGTTGTACAGGGGCATGGTACAGCCACAGAAGACCATCACGCTCAGATACGCCCAAAAGTTGGGGATTATGCCGAACAGCACCGTAGCCGCGCCAAACAGCAGCCAGGAGAGCACCATCGTATGCACCTTGTTCTTGAAGCCGCCCCACACGGAGATCAGGATGCCACCCGCCATCATACCCACGGAAAAGGCGATCTCTATCGCCGTCAGACGCCAGACGTCCTCGCCGAAGGTGCGCGTCACCTGCAGCGGCGTGAGCATCGCGGCGGGTGACGCCAGCACGCAAAACAGCGCGGAGGAAACGAAAAGTGTCTTGAGCCACGCCGCCCCGCCAATAAAGCGGAGCCCTTCCATCATTTCATGAAAATACGCCTTCGCGCCCGGGCTGCGCCCTTCTGAGCCTTCGATGCGGGACACCTGCACGCAGAAAAAAACCACGGCGATGCCGATGACGGCGGTGACCACGTCGATGAAGAAGATGGCCTGAATCGGCAAAAAAATGAGCAGCGCTCCAGCCGCCATCGGCGCGGCGAACATGGTCAGCGATTGCGCCGTGCTTTGTATTCCGTTGAAACGGGTGAGGTGCTCTTCGGGCACGATCTGCGGGATCAGCGCGCTGACGGCGGGTTGCTGCACGCCCTGGCCGATGCTTCGCGCCACCACCGCCATCAGCAGAAACCAAATGCTCTGCATGCCGGACACGAAGAACACGGCCACAATGAGCGTGATCAGGGCAATTGCGCCGTCGGCGGCGTTCACCAGCAGCTTTCGGTTGTACCGATCCGCCCAGACCCCGGCAAAGGGCGAAATGAACACCATGGGCAGCATCGCGGCGCAGGTGAACAGGGCAATCAGTACACCGGACTGCTCTTTAAGCGTAATGTGCCAGGTGATCGCATGGGAAACCAGCATGGAGCCAAACATGGACAGGAACTGCCCGGCGATAAAAAAGCTGGCGTTGCGCTTCCAGTGGGCCGGGTTTGGTCGGTGTTGCATGGCTGATTCTCCTTTGGTTTCTTTTGTATCTGAGATCGCCTCTCATCCTCGCTCCGGCGGCTTGATACGGCGCCCCCATCTCGTTCGTAACCGGTATCGCGCCATGATCCCTGGCATTGTGCAAATCTTTTTCGCTAACCGCGAAGCGCGGCCGGTATCTGTCGGCCAGAGTACCCGATACTGGTATTATTGCTGAAATCACAGCGTTGTCAACGCTGCAACTGACGCTTCTACCGCGCCGGAAACCCGACATGAGCCTGAGGCAACGCATGTGGCCGGACGCGACGGGTGAGAGAGCCAGCCCGGCGTCTCAGCCAATCCGCGACGGGCGTGGCGCGTGTTTGCGCAAGGAACGCCGGCAGTGTCCTCCCCCTTTCGGTTTGCGCAAAGCGGCTGTGAGCGGCGCTCGGTCGGTCGCTTTTTGCGCAACGATATGGTAGTATTGCCTATATCGAGCGGTTCCGCGGCCGCAATGAGCCCTCCCGGTCTTTTCCGCGGAACTAACGTCTTGCGGCGGCGTATCGGAACGAAGGTTTTCCTTGCTCACTTCTTTTTGCCGATCATCTTTGGGCTTTGACCCCTCCCGGGCAACGGCGCGATGGAGCGCGCGGCGCGTTTCGCTCCGATGATCGCACCAGAGACGACGGCATACGGCTGCGGCGCCTGCCCAATGGGCGAATCGGCCGACTGCTGGCTGCAGAATGATGAACGCACCTCTGAAGGCCCTTGCATAGCGGTATCCCTGCCGCGCATTCAACAGCAGGATGCCGACGGACGAACGACTTCAAGACGTCGCAGGCGCGGCCATCGCTTCGCCCGGCGGCATGAACCGCCAGGCGTGGCGGGTGATGGTACTCAGCGGTCAGACGTTCACCGCCGACATGGAAGCTGAGGCCATGCGCATTCTTCAGGCAAGCCATCCCCGCTATTTTGTGTAAAGGAACATGAAATGCTTTATTATCAAAAATCCATACAAAAACAACTTTAAGTTGAGGAGCATATTTTTCTTACAACTATTCGTATGTGGCTTGTATTATCAGGCATGTTTATTATATAGGTGATAGGAGGCAGCAAACATGGATATGAAACAAATAGGCAAAAGCATTGCCGTTCTTAGAAAAAAAAACGGTTTTACACAAGAAACACTGGCAGAGAAACTGGGGATTTCACCGCAGGCGGTTAGCAAATGGGAAACTGGCATGGGTTTACCGGAGGCATCGTTGTTAATTGATTTATCTGTACTTTTTCAAGCGAGTATTGACAGCATTCTACAACCAGATAAAATAATCGTGAGCATACATGATTTTATGAAGACAAATCAAACGCCGCCAAAAGCGAAGAACTTAGCGTTTATCCCTCGTATTGACCGATGGGAACCGCCCAAAAACTGTGATATGTGGTACTCATTTCCCACTATGATGGCAACTGCGCTCTGTTCCATTGAGGCGTATGAAAGCGGCAGTTTTGACACGCTCAGCATGGAAACACTTAATCTGCGCTATTATGATGTGATGCACATTACAGGCATCGGATATGGTTTCTTATGGAACACACCGCAGCATATAATTGAAGAGTTATGGAAAATTCACGACAACTGTGATATGGCTGACAGAGTAATGAAGTATTACGGCAGGAATTATTTGTGGCTGACAAACGAAAATTCTACGCCAGAGGATGTAAGACAGCTTGTATTGTGGTCAATTGCCAACGGACGGCCGGTTGTCATGGACCATGCGGGCGGAATGCCGGAATACGACTTAATCACCGGTTATACCGATAATGGTGATACACTAATTGGTTGGAGTCATTGCATGGAATGTGCAATCAAAACGGACGAACAACGCAGATTCGTCAATCCTGCCCGGTGGAATGAAATAGACAATTTTCGTGTGCTGATTATAGGTGGCTGTGTGGCGCCGACTTACACCGATGCCGACAGTATCTCTTTTGCTATTAAAATATTAGATCAAAACGGTCAGGCAGCTTGCTATAACGAAAAAGATCAATTATATGTTGGTGACACGGCACTTGATAAATGGTTGGCCGCTTGTGATACTCCACAAAACGCATCCAAATTATGCCACGTGAACGACATCTATAGCTTTGCTCTGTACAAAAATACGATCAATACTGCGCAAAGTGTTGTAGCGTATTTTAAAGGTCTGGATGCCCGAAGCGGCCGCAAGGTACATGATGTATATTGTCAAATCAATATTGCGACAGATCGGCTTTTCGGCAGCCGCAAGCATGTGGATGACACGTCTGTGGATTCGCCCGGCTACTTAGATTGTTGCCGCGAACATATCGCATTCATGAAACAACACCGCGCCGATATGCGGTCATGGCTGCGGGAATTGGACGAGTATTTTAAGGGTAAGGCAGGAAACAGCGTGGCATATCACCCATATGGGTAATTATAATAAAATATTAAATTGTTGAACAAAGAGCAAAACTATCCATGTTCAGCAGCTTTAATGAAGCTTAGTTTTTGCTATGAAAACTAGGATAGCCTAAACACAGCACAAATCCGAACCCTTCGCCTATCGGAACGATAGCGCCGAGGTTCGGATGATGTGCGTTTGGTGCGGTCAGTGGGACTTGAACCCACACGATGTAATCATACGCCCCTCAAACGTACGCGTCTGCCAGTTCCGCCATGACCGCAGGCTTGATCTTGAAGCGACGATGCAAGAAGGGAAGTGTGCCGTTGTTGGCCAAGGCTCTCAAACGAAAGGCGCCTTCCAGCGCAACGGTGGTATTATACTCGCTTCATACCGTCTTTGTCAACCCCACTATGCCGCTGAATTTGCCGATTGATCCGATGAACGGCCGTTAGGCGATAGTGCCCTCGGCCGCATAGTACTTGGCTTGCGCGCTCCATAATTGGTGGTACTTTCCTTCCTTGTTCATCAGCAGTTCCTCGTGCGTGCCAAATTGCGTCAGGCAGCCATGTTCAAAGACGGCAACCTTGTCGCAAAATCGGCAGGAGGAGAGGCGGTGCGATATGAAGATGGAGGACTTATCGCTCACCATTTGCCCGAACTGCTGATACAGCTTGTACTCGGCGTAGGGATCCAGCGATGCGGTCGGTTCATCCAGCAGAATGAACGGGGTATTCCGGTACAGGGCACGCGCCAGGGCCAGTTTTTGCGCTTCACCGCCGGACAGTTCAATTCCGTCTTGACTGCAATCCTTGTACATCATGGTGCCCAGCCCGTACTTCGCCGGAAAACCGACCTGCCGCAACGCGGCATTGGCTCTGTCCTCATCTGTATGCCGGCTCGTCGACAGGTTTTCGCCGAGCGGCAAAGAAAATATCGTAAAATCCTGTAACACCACCGAAAAAAGTGCTCGATACACGCGTTCATCATATTGGTGAATAGGCAGGCCGTCCAGGAGAATTTCCCCTTCTTTCACATCGTATAGGCCGCATAGCAGCTTAATGAACGTCGACTTCCCCGACCCATTTTCGCCCACAATGGCAATTTTTTCCCCGGGACGCAGGGAAAAATTGACGCCGCGCAAAGCAAATGCACGCCCATCGTCATACGCAAAACCGACGTTTGTGCATTCTATCGTATGTGCACGCTCTTCCGGCACAATGCTTCCCCACTGCTGCGCCTGCACGGGCGTCTCCAGTATGTCATAATAACGCTCAACTCTTGGCTTGAGGCGTGCCAACCCACCATATACGATCGTCATCTCCCGGCAGGCGTTCATAACCTGCATCAGCCCGCCAATATAGATCATCATATCACCCACGCTAAAGAGGCCGGCGTGCGCCTTAACGCCAACCAGCAGGTAGATGCCGAATGTCAGCACAGTAAAGGTGACGGCCGTCAGCCCGCCTGCCAAGGCATCGCCGCGGGCGATCTTTGCCTGCAGCGGTATGCCGCGTGCAATCATCTCCTGCGTCGCATGGCGCATAATGAGGTCCTGTTGCTGAAAAAGGCGTATCTCCTTGCCCGTCTTGTAGTCGGTGATCATATTGCGGTAATACGCAAAAACATGATCGATTTCGGCGTACTCGTCGCGAAGGCGCACATTCCTGCGGTTGACCCGGACACTCAGCGCACCCATCGCATAAGCGACCAAAGCCGTGCAGGCAAGGACCGCCAGACCGAGCCAGGACGACTGCAGAAAAAGAGGACCCACGCGGGTAAACATGACCGGCCAAAACGCGCCCAGCATAACGATGGTCAGAACGAAGCTGCACAGCGCCGAACAATTCGTTTCCAGTACTGTTATGCATTTACGGTAGATGCCGCCCTCGCGCGAGGCCTCGTCTTTATGCTGAGCGACCTTTTTCGCGAAGGCGTTGTCCGCAAGACGGGAAAAGTCCGCGCGCAGCAGCCGCTCGGTGACGCGATTCTTTTCCGTCATGGCGGCCACGTCCGCATTCTCATAGTTCAAATTATCCAGCCAGTAAGTTGCCAACGACAACAAACCTTGCAGCAAGGCGGCCGCTGCGGCCAAGGCCGCGACGGCCTTGATGCCCCGACCTTCCATGAGCATGTCGATGATTTGTGCCGGAACAACGATATAAACAAACGGGCGCAGCGAGCGCACCAAAACGCCGCATACCAGGACGGGCAGCATGTGTTTTTTGATCGTTCCCAAGTCCTTGTATACGCGGAACAAAGAATTCGTTTTCATGGGCACACCTCTTGCTGATAATACAAACTCTGGATGCGATACATATCCCTGTAAACACCTTTTTGGTCGAGCAGCTGCCTGTGGGTGCCCGTCTCCTTGATACCGCCGTCCTGCATCAAAAGGATGCGATCGCAAAACCTCGTCGATGTCAGGCGGTGCGATATATAGAACGAAACCTTGTGTTGCGTAAGCGCGCGATACTGCGCATATAGTCTCTCCTCGGCGATGGGATCCATGGCCGCCGTCGGTTCGTCAAGTACGAGAATGGGAGCGTCCTTATAAAGGGCGCGCGCAAGCAGCAGCCGCTGCTTCTCTCCGCCGGAAAGACCTACTGCACCCGCGTTTACTTGCTCAACCAGCTTCGTTCCAAGGCCCAGCGGATGAGCTTTTACTTTCTCATACAAACCGACGCTTCGCAGAATGTCCCATACTCTGCTCTCATCTGCGTCTGCTGACATGGTTATATTTTCCATTATGCTCATGGGCAGAATCGCATATTCCTGAAAAATGGCGCTAAACAGCGTAACATACTCCTCCCGATCAAAGTGCGCGGTATCCATATCATTTATCAGAATCTGCCCGCTGGTGGGGCGATACAAACCGCATAGCAGTTTGATAAGCGTCGTTTTTCCAGCGCCATTTTCACCGACAATCGCTATGTTTTCATTGCCGCATACGACGAAACTGACGTCCTTGAGAACAGGCGCGCCTTTTTCATAAGCAAACCCAACGTTGCGAAACTCGATCTTCTCAACTGCTGCAATTGTGAGCGGCGTTTTCTTGTTCGGCGCATAATCGGGTAAATCCAAAAAACTGCGGTAGTGCCCGCACAGTCTGGATATTCTGGATAGGCTAACGACGTGCCCAAAAATGCTATTCAGCCAATCGGCAAAACCCGCGACCAGGCCGAAGTAGAACACAAAATCCGCGATGTTGATCTGCCCGCCAATGACAGCATATATAAGATATCCGAATATCGCCATATCTCTGGCCATGCCGCAAAGCGCCTGAAATGCAGTGAGCTCTGTTGTCCCCCGCGTATACCAGCGCATGGTACGGATGTAGGCCGCAATTATTTGCGCCAGGCGCCACTGTAACCATTCCTGCGCGCCGCTCAGGCGAATGTCTTTGCCAGCTTCGGCGTTTGTCGCGATGCGGTAAAAATATGCAAAGCCCATTTCGCATTCCGACATCCGGCTCTCCGTTCGGCTGCTAAAGACCATTATTCTGCGGCTGATGAGAAACTCCAGAAAACAGGTGGCCAGTATTACCAGCAGCAACGTCGGGTGGATGACGCCAAAAAGTATGGCGTAGGCTGATATTCCCAGAACGCTTGTGGCGAACTGAATCAAACGCACCAATGCCCATGCTCCATCTGAGGGACCGCTGTCGAACGCGAACTTTTTGCTGATTTCATCCTTTTGTCTGCCTTCGTAGCTCTCCAGATTGGCATAGTCCATATGGATGAGCTTCTCGAAGGACAGCACGGCATAATGCAGGCTGATGTTGTGCTGCAGAGCGTCCATTTTTCCGTCCAAGGCCGGCCTCAGCAGGTTAAGCAGGGCGACTACAAGCCACATGCCCGCCAGCATCGTTACCATATCCGATAGAGGGGCCTGGTCGACGACCGTTTCAATCAGCATTTTAGGAATGAGCGCGGTTATGAGCGGAATAAGGATGAGCACAGGTATCCGCAGCAAAGCCAGTATGGTGCCCTTCTTGTCCCACCTCAGCCAGTTACGGGCGATATACCATAAATTCTGCCAGGAACTGTGGGTCATACGTCCATTCACCTCCATGCGCCAAACTCCATCTATCATATAGACATCGATCGGGCGCTTTGGGTTCACCTCGCTTCCATTTTTTGTTCCACTTTCCGCGTTCTCCCAGCCGATCCTCCGAGATGAAACCGTGTGCGCCGCAAAACCCTTGCGCCATCGTGGATTGGGCGCATGCCGTGCGGGGGAAAGCGGAATACGTTGTTATTTGTCCGCCAGGCGTTATAATGAGTTTATATGGTAGATTCTTGAAATTACGAGCATGCCAGGGAGGGGACGCGTTTGGCTGCCGATTTGCGCAAAGTCGCGCTGGAACTTGGGTACCTTGACGCCCGCGCCGTTACCGGGCACCCGTTTGACGTGTGGATCAACCGGCTGAAGAGCACGCCGGCGGGCAGGTACATGTCCTTTGAGCATGATCCGGCCAGGGCGAGCGGGTGGCCGACCCAGGAGATCACCCTTTGGGTGGCGCTGGCCTCCACTCCGCCCTATGAAAACTGGCCGGAGGGCGAGATCGGCGGGTTTTACATGAGCTCCGCCTCGGATGAGGCGCGCAGGAGCCGCTGGGAGGACGCCGCCGAGGCCGCGGGCTGCGAGGTTAAGCGGGGCGTCCTTCTTCCCGAACGCGCCGCCGCCATTCGCGCGGGATTGGGCGATTGGGGGCTGTTTGGCCCTTTGCTGACCCCGCAGTGGGGCAGCTTCGTCTCCATCGCCATCGTGCTGGTTCATGAGGCGCCCCCTGATGGCGCGCGCGGCCCCGAGCACGACGCGTCGCCGGGGTGCGAGCGCTGTGGCAAATGCGTCGCCGCCTGCCCGGTGGAGGCGATTACGCTCGGGGAGGGCGTGAACACGCTGGGCTGTCTGCGCAACCTCATGAACTTTCCCGCCTATATGTCGGAAGTCCATTTTGAAAAAATGGGCAAGCGCATCTGGGGCTGCGACACCTGCCAGCTCGCCTGCCCCCACAACGCAGGCAGGACGCTACACAATCCGCCGGACGACATGCTGGAATGCGTCAGGCTGGAGGAGCTGTTGCGGGCGCCCGATCTGGACGGATTGGCCCGGTACATCCAATCAGGCTACATCGACCCCGAGCTTCTGAAGGGACAGGCTGCGTTGGCTGCGGCCAATACCGGCCGCAGCGAGCTGCTGCCTCTGGTGGAGAACCTGATTGGCGGCGCCAACGCGCAATTATCACGCATTGCAGCCTGGGCGGCCGCGCGGCTGCGGTCGGGCTAAACATGGGCCGCTTTCTTTTGTCGAACGAAGTAAGAGGCCCGGCGGCCGCGAAGCGTGGTTTTTTTGCGTATTCTGTGCTATACTTAGCAACGCATATTACAAAAATATCCATAATGGCAAACAATCGTCGGCTGTGCTATCGTGTTGTTCCGATTCCGACATAGGATGTGATCGCCGATGAACAACCCGCGCGGTGAGGATGGCAGCCAGGACCAAGACGTGAAGTGCAGATGCCTTATTGTGGAGGACAACTACTTTGCGGCAGACGTTATGTCCATCTATTTCAAAAGGAACAATATCGACTGCGTTATCGCCGAAAATGGGCAGGTGGGTTTGCAGCTCTATCTTGAGGATCCTCGGCGATACGACGTAATTTTTTTGGACCTGCAGATGCCCGTCATGGACGGATACGAAATGACAAAGCAGCTTCGCAACAGCGGGACAGAAAACGCCATGACCGTTCCCATTGTAGCCATGTCCGGCACCATCACCGGCGACCGCGTGGAAAAAGACGGGTTCAGTTATTTTTTGCGTAAACCCTTTGAGCTGAAATGCTTGTTGGATGTGATCGCCGAGGTTCTGGGCTAGGGGTTATTGTATGTATTCAGAATTCGCATATTCAGCACAAATGCAGCTGCTTCTGGTGGTGATCACCTTCACCGAAACCTTTTCATCCATGTACATGCTCTCCAACATCATGCTTGCGACATACAACATTACCACCAGCCGCAAGCAGAAAGCTCTGTTCGCCGTCGTAACGGGAACGCTTCTGCAATCCGTTGTCGTCTATGTCATCTATTTGCTGGGCGGCATGATATCGTTCAATTACACCGTGTATCTCTTAACCGTCAACCCCAACCCTGTCGGGGCGATAATCTACTATTTCAGCGCTTTATGGATCTTCAAGCTTTCCACAGAGCGATCGGTTAAGCTGATGAGCTATATGTTTGTGTTTTGGACGTTGAAGGTGAAGATGGGCATGCTCTTGTACGCCATGTTCTTTGTTCAGGAAGGCGTCCGTTACAACTACTTGCTGGATGCGCTACAGCAGGCGATCACGCTGCTGATCTTCTTCTCGCTGTGCAGCACCGTACAGCACTTTTTAAAGAAGAGCCAGGTCGGCCTGAGATTCTCGGAGAACATGTTTTTTAATAGAAAAAAAGAGATGCTTGTGTATTTCATCGAGGCCTCCTCCATTTTTGCGGTCAGCTTCGTTGTACCCCTGATGATGACCGATCAAATCGCGGCCAACGTCATTGCCATATTGGCGCTTCTTCTGTTCACTGTCGGAAGCCTTTTTTGGGACAGCACGCGTTACTACAAACGGGCCGCCAGCAACTACAACGTGCACATCAGCACGCTCTTTAAGGGCATAGAGGAGTTGCGCGGGATAAAACACGACTTCAACAATATCCTTCACACATACAGCGGGTATTTGGAGCTGAGGGAGTATGAGCGGCTGGAAGCCTATCACGCCTCGCTGATATCGGCTACCTCTCACGCCAGCAGCATTATGGAACTAACCCAAAAAATGCCGGAAAACCCGCCGGTCATCATGCTGTTGCTTGACAAGATGGATTATGCGGAGCGATCGAGCGTACGGATGCTGGTAACCATCAGCTGCAGCTTGAAAGAGTTATACATCGACAACGTGGACCTCACCCGTATTCTGTCTTGCCTGCTGGACAAGGCGATAGCCGCGGCGGCGGCGTCGGAACAGCGCAAAGTGTATATGACCATGGAATCCAAGGCCGCCGATTCAAAGCTGATCATCGTGACCAACAGCGCGGCGAGCGCAAACGGGCATGCCGCGGCGGCGTCAAGCCAGCGCGACGCGGGCTCGGCAGTTGTGCGCGACATCCTTGGCCGGTACGGCAACTGCAGCTACCAGACGCAATACCAGAACCAGGAATCCACGGTGTATGTCGAGCTGATCAAAGCACAATAGCAAACCGCCGGCATATTCATATTCCCCTATTTATGGCAATCCGTTTTCCTCCTTCTGCTTAGCGGTAAAAGTCATACCTGCAGTCTGCAAGGTGAAAACAACGGCCCACAGGGCCCTGTTTGCGCCTCTCTTCCATATGGTGCCGGGCACGCTTTGGGCGTACTGGACCTATGTGATGAACGCAAGGAAATCCTTCAGCCATACGGCATACCAACGCATCGTGGCGTTTCCATCCGGTGGCGGCGCTCCTGTACTGCGGTGCCATTCAAGTGATCAGGCCGTCGTCTGTCCGGTCCGTCAGGGCGATGCGCTACGCGTATTTTTTCGGGTAATCATCCGTTTTCACCATCGGGTGTTGGCGGTAGCTCCTTATGCACGAACGGCGCCGGTTACAACTATGTGCCTGACGCAATTTGTTGGTTTGTATGCTCATCATCTTCCGTATCGTCCGTTGTGCCCAGCGCCTTTTCAGTATCCCAGATGCGTTACATGCGAGGTGTCCGCCTACGCAAAGAGCGCAGGAAAGTGCCGCGTAGGGCGCGCTGCGCCCACCAGGCGCCCGACATACGCGGCGCCATAAGCGCGTGGCCGGTAACGCAGGGATGCGCCGCCCCCGCATTTTTCCCGTTCCATGCAGATGTCATGAAATGCCCGCGGCGGAGCCGCCCGATTACGGCGCGAGCAGGGGTGACGGATTGCCCAGACGGCGCTTCCATATATTTCTTGACAGGGGCGTAATTTTCTGTCATCATCAATTTGATAAAGATAGAACATGGCGTTCTGCGTCTGCGAAAATCCACCGACCGTTAAGGGGGTATGACGATGTCCGGGCCCGCCATCCATCACATCACCGCGGCCATATTTCTGGAGCAGCAGCTGAAAAATGCGGCCAATCCTGCAGGCCCTCCCAACGTCCGGGAGGTGCAGTTCCTTCAAAGCATCGCCTCCGGGAAACTCTCCTCGTTTTACAACCTGGGCGCGCAGGGCCCGGATTATCTGTTCTTCAATTCGATGGACTGGATCCACGGCGGTTCGGTCAAGCCCCTGGCGAAGGCCTATCTGGAGATCGCCGAGTTCATGGAGGAGTTCAAGCAGAAGCTGAAAAGCCTGATCCCGCCCGAGGTATGGGCGCTGATCGCCGAGCTGGAAGCCATCGTGGACGACATCGAGAAGCGCTCGGTGCTGCTCACCCAGATCAGCGAGCTCACCGCGGCCGTACAGGACAACATCAACGTGCTGAAGGCCATGCTCGAGGCGAAGCTTGAGGAAGTCATGACCGACTACCTGAACGTGTTCGACCTACTGACGCATCCGCAGCAGGGGTCAAGCGGGTTTACAAACTCGTTTGATCGGTGGTGGTGGATGGATACCATGCATCTGCGCAGAAGCGGACGCTTCCTAAAGGAGCTGCTCGTCAACTCCGCGGAAGGCTCCCCGGAAAGAGCATACGCGCTTGGATACCTGACCCACTACGCGACGGACACCGTGGGACACCCCTTCGTAAACGCCATCTGCGGCGGACCGTACCGTACGCACGCCCAGCGGCATAAGGTAGTGGAAAACCATCAGGACGTATGGGCGTATAACGAATACATTGGCGGCGAACTCACCAACAGCAACCTCGCAGCGCGCTACGTGATCGGGGGCGACGCGTACCACCTGCCGGACGACCTGAAGAAATACCTGCTCAAGTGCATCCAAAACACGTACTATGGCGGCAACGGGCCTCTGTACGGCGCCAACATCAAGGGCGACGATCTGGACATCTCCTACAGCCTGTGGCTAAAGTGGTTTACCATGACCACGAACGACGAGGGGTTGCCCATGCCGGCGGCCTACTCCGTCACCGCCGAGGTAGCGGACGCACTTGACAAGTTCCTGGACAATGCGGGCGATGTGTTCGCCAGCCCCGGGAGCGCGTCCGGCGGGGGCGGCGTCGTCGGCTTCTTCAAAGGAATTCTCGCGGCCCTCGCCGCCCCTTTTCTGCTCGCCTTAGCGGCCGTGGACTTTGTGCTCGGCACCATTACGGCGCTTGGCGCCGCGCCGATTCGCTACTTGCTATCCCTCTCCTACGAGGCCCTGTACAACGCCTACATGAACATGCGCGCAGGGCTGGTCGCGTACGGCATGTTTTTTCCGCAGGTGAGCGAGCTGAACAACCCCCTCACCCAACACATGCTAAACTCGGGGCTGCACGACCGTTTCCGGCACAACGCGAGTTCTCTCCCGGACGCGGGTGTTTACCCGGCCAAGAAGTTTGCTCCCGTCGGCATGGAGCGCGAGGCCCATCTCGTCTATCCGTACCCGACACCGGCTGTTTTGGAGAAGGACGCCACCGTGGGTTTCCCAGACTCCTACCGGAGCAAAACGGCCCGCTGGTACATAGACGACCCGGGCAACGCCCTGAACGAGGACTACTACCAGAACTACAGAGCTTTCGCGGAGACCGCCTACCTCACTCCTGGCGGAGGCTCTTCCGGCGCCGGCACGCTCGACGCCAACTACCATAGGCTGGCGAGGCTGGCGAGCGTGGGCGGTCTCGGGAACGCCGTCGCCTTCAGCCAGCGGCTGTACCAAGAGTACCGCAGATATGACCAGAAGGTGGAGTTCCCTGATTATTGCCTGGACTCCGACCGGGGCTATGGCTTTAAAAGCTGGCGGAAGGTGGCCGATCCGTCGCTAATCAACAGCGCGAGCAATGATCCCGACAAGATCAACGTCCCCATCTACCTGGACGAGAAGGTGCCCAACGCCCAGACCGACATCCTCTACCCAAACGGAGGTGCTCTGTGATGAAAATCGTGATAAATAAGGAGTACATCCAGCAGCAACGCAAAAAGGCCGCGGAAAAAGTACAGAGGTTTAACGCCGACAAGATGAACCAGGCCATGGGCCGCACAGTGGAAGGGCTGGAGCAGCCGGGCTATAATCCGTCGACCTTTCTTTACATGAAAGCCTACGACGCCGATAGCGGGCAGCGCCCCGTCCCGAGCGGCATCATCTGCTACCTGAGCCCCGCCATTGAGCTGTACCTGAACGGAGCGGCCGTGGACACCACCCATGCCCTGCTGCCTAACACGCACTACACGGTGCAGGTGACGGTATGCAACGGCGGCGACATGGCCTGCTCCTCCTGCACTGTGGACGCTTTTTTGACCCCGCCCTCCATCAGCATGGTGGTAAACGACGCCATGTTGCTGGGCGCCGCCGTCACGTCCGTACCGGCGCATTCTTCCGCAACGGTCGAGTTTCCTTTTACGACGGCCGCCGACATGGTTGGCCACAGGTGCATGTTCGCCAGGGCGTACAGCATCGTGACGAACGACCGACCGTCCAGCTTTTCCCATTTTGACACGCGCGGCGACCGGCACATCGCTCAGCAGAACCTGGACATTCTGCCACAGGGAAGCGCTGCGGCATTCAACGTGGCGATCGGCGGGGCGCACGCAGGCAAGGAGCTCATCGTGGTTTTGTCGCGCGCGGATGAAAAAGACGCACGGCTGACGGCCGCCATGAAAGCGTACCGAAGGCCCCGCGCCGCGGTGGACATCGACCTGTTCAAAATCCGTCAGGTGGACGTCAACGTGATGCGCGCGCTGACCAAACAGGTCGCGCCGGCCCGCCAGCCGCTGGCGACCCGGCGCATCGCCGCTCCTCTCTCCCCTTCCGTCAGGAAAGTGGCGGCGGTCGCCGCGCGCACCGTACAACGGCCGGATTTTGCGCATCTGCGGCCTGTGAAGGGCGGCGCATGGGCGCACAGGTTCCAGGAAGGCATCAACAACATGACCATGGACGTGCCAAACCTCGGCCTGAAGCCAGGCGAGGCCGTGCCCATGCACCTGCTTGTGAAGGACCCGGAGACGGGCCATGTGATCGGCGGGATCGTGGTTCTCATTACGGGCTGACGTAACCTCGGGCGCTGATTTTTGCGCACAGGGAAAGAGCCGCCGCTTCAGCGCGGCGGCTCTTTCCCTGTGCGCAGTTGCACCCGCTTCGCCCGCGGCGCGCTCAGCCGCGCATCTGGCGCAGCATCTCGGCGTATTCGTGGCAGGTCATGGCTTCGTCGTCCACACTCAGGTTGGCTTCTGTAGACGCATAGCCTTCGTACCCGGCCGCCTTCAGCGCGGCGAACAGGGGCCGGTGATCCGCCTGCCCGCTGCCCAGCGGCACAAGGCGGAACAGCTCGCTGCCGTTTCGGGTGCGGTTGACGAAGGTATCGGGAAGCGAAGCGTCCTTCACCCGCGCCACATCCTTCACATGCACATGAAAGAGCGTCGCGCCCAGCCGCGCCACCGACTGCGCGCCGAAATCCTCGCCGGTGATGGCCATGTTCGCCGCGTCGTGGATGAACCCCAGATGCGCGGAGCCGATCATTTCGTGCAACTTGAGCGCATGGTCCAGATCCTCGATGAGCGACTCGTTGTGTATCTCCAGCAGCACGCGCTTGCACGCCTGCGCGGCCATCTCGGCGCAGCGGCCAAGGTAATGGGCGCTCTTGGCGAAATGGTATTCCCGGGCGAGAAATGCGTTGGGCCCGCCCGTTCCGATCTTCACCATATCGGCGCCCAGTAGCTGGGCCGCCTCCAGCATGCGGCCAAACCTGGCCACCGAAGCGTCGCACTCCTCGTCCGAGGCGGTGGAAAAGCCGCCGATGAACGTGTACAGGCTGGCAGCTTCCAGCCCCAGGTCGGCGATGCGCCGCCCGCGCGCCGCAAGTTCGGCGTCGGTAATGTCCGGGGGAAAGTGCGGTGCCGCCATGCGCAGCTCCACCGCCTGATAGCCGATTTTCGCCGCCATCTCAATCGCTTCCTCAAAGCTTCTGCGGCGGAACATGCCGGTAAACATGCAGGTCTTCATGCCGTCATTCCCCCTGCGGGCCAAGGATCTCCGATACGGAAACCCTGCGCCCCTGCTGAGCGGAGATCTGCGCCGCCAGGGCCATGGCCGTGGCGAGCATGCCCTCGCGCATGCCGGTCATAGGCGGCTCATCCAGCGACACATAGCGCTGAAACGCCGTAAGCGCGCTGAACTCCGTGCCGCCGTGCCCCATGTGCGCGAAGGGCTGCTCCACCGGATAGACCAGCTCGCCGCCATCGCCGTGGTTGGGCCGGACGACGACGCGGTCGCGCCCGATGGACAGGACGCCCCTGGAGCCGACAACAAAGAAATCGATGTCGGCGTCGCATCCGCGGGAAATGAGTGAAAGCCCCAGCCCGCCGCGCGCGCCGCCGCGGTAATCCACCGCGATCAATGCGTTATCGGCCATGCCGGTATCCCGGTAGATGTCATCGCCGTTCGCCGAGCAATACACCGCTGCGGGCACGTCCTGTGCATACCAATTGAACAGGTCGAAGTGATGCATGCACTTTTCCACGATGCTGCCGCCGGAGCGCTCGGGCGATATACGCCAGCCGCCTTCGCCCGGCAGAAATGGGGCGCGAAACTCGCGGTACCACAAAAGCCGCACGCAGCCTATAGCATCCTGCTCAAGGAGCAGCTTGGCCCTTTGGAACACCGCGCCGTAGCGCAGCTGCATACCCACCATCAGCTTGGCGCCGGTTTGGTTTTGCGTCTGCGCCACGCGCCGCGCATCCTGCATACAACAGGCCACAGGTTTCTCCAGATATACGCTCAAGCCGGCGCGCATGGCCATAACGGCCTGCTCGGCGTGCGCGTCGTTGGGCGTTGCGATCACCACGGCATCCAGCCCTCCAGCCTGTAGCATCGCCTGGAAGCTTTGGTACACGGCGCAGCCCGCAAACAGATCGCTGCCTTCCTCAATGGCCTGCGGACGCACATCCGCCGCGGCGACCAGCGCAAGGCCCGGCACCTCGCGCACAAAGCGCGCGAGGATTCTGCCGTAGTTGCCGCACCCCGCAAGGCCCAGCCGTATGTCCATCATGCCCTGCGCCCCCTTACGCTTCCCCCGCGGCCACCACGCGCTGCTCCGCGATGGCCCGCTCCGCAAGCA
This sequence comes from Eubacteriales bacterium, assembly GCA_031553225.1. GTDB lineage: Bacteria > Bacillota > Clostridia > Christensenellales > UBA1750 > JAVBLU01. The sequence continues at coordinate 89,032 of JAVBLU010000018.1, read as the reverse complement.
GCGCAAGCAGCACGGCGTCGTGCCCGGCTTGCGGATTGGTGAGCGGCGGCGTGCCGCAGCGCACATACGCCATAAAGCCGCGCAGCGCTTCCGCGTCCATCCCGTCATAGCCGCAGGTAGGATAGGTTTGCATAGCGCCCGCAGAGGGCTTAACGACGATCTCGCTTGCCGTTTGGTACATGCTGCCCTTGGTGCCCACCACGCACAACCCCACGCCGTCCGCGCCCTGGGGCGTAAACACCGCCGCCTGCAGGCAGGCCTGCACGCCGTTTTCGTATTCCGCCATCAGTGTCACCCGGTCCAGCAGTTCCTCCTGCGCATAGATGGCGTCCTTGCCGCCAAAGGCGGCCACCCGGGCCAAGGGCGCGGCAGAGAACCAGTTAAAAAGATCCAGCTGATGTACGCTGACTTCCAAAATGGTGCCGCCCGACCGGCGTTTTTGCATGCGCCAGCCCTCCACGCCCGGCCGGAAGGGGCCGCGCAGCGCACGGAATACGAGCATTTTTATCTCGCCCACCGCGCCCTCGTCGCACAGCTTCTTCATCTGGCGGTATACGTCGCTGTAGCGCAGCTGCATGCCCACCATCATCTTGGCGTCGGGCGCCCGCGCCGCGTCCATGATCTTCTCGCAGTCCGAAACGCTAACGCCCATAGGTTTTTCCAAATACAGCGGCTTGCCCGCAGCCAACACCTCTCGGGCGAGCGGGGCATGCAGGTCGTTGGGCGCGGCGACCAGTACGCCGTCGATATCGCCGCGGCGCAGCAGTTCGGCACTGCTTGCGCACACATCCGGGGCATAGGCAAGCGCTTTCATGGCGTTGTCGACGCTGGGCGTGTGGGGGTCGCACAGGGCGGCTACGGTCATATCGGTCAGGCCGCTCGCCCCGCGCAGCACGGTTGCGACGCGGTTACCGGCGCCGATGATGCCCAGACGGAAAACTGTTTCCATGGGTATACCTCTTTTCTGACGGCGAACCGCCGCCGCGCGGACGGCTGTGGCCGGGCCTATGCCGGCTCCCCCCGCGGCGCGCAAGGGGAGCCGGCATAGGCGGCTTACTTGTTGAAGGTTACGTATGCTTTTTCATAGAGCTCCACATATTGCTTCATGCCCAGCTGGTTAAGCGTGGCCAGATAGGCGTCCCACTCGGCATCGATGCTGGCGGTGCCGGTCACCCATGCGGCACGCTTGCTCTGCACCAGATTATCCAGCTCCACGCGCATCTGGGCGACGGTTTTGGAATCCTCGGGCGTCATGGGCCACACCGGCGGGTTCACCTGGGGAATCAGGTGCGGCATGACCAGGCGGCAGTTGTTCCAGGTATTCTCCATCATCAGCGGATCGGGCACGAACATGCTGGTCATGCGCTCGTCCGACAGATAGTAGGGCATGGACACGGGCGCTGACTGGTAACGCATTTGGTCGATGCTCAGGTCGCCGGTCGGCTTCATGTACTCGTAGCGTTTGCCGTCGGAGGACAGCTGAATGGCGGTGCCGACGGGCCCTTCAAACATCTGCAGCGACCAGAGCGGCGAATACAGGCGGTCCACCAGGCGCACGGTCTCGGCGGGATATTTGTTGGCGGTGGTGATGACGAAGGTGTTGAGCAGATAGGCGGCGTTCTCGTTGATGATGCCGCTCTCACCGCTCGGGCCCTTCACTCCCGTAAGCGGCACGTAGTCGTCGATGGAATCCTTGCCAAAGAAGTTCTGCTCCATGATGCCGCTCAGGCCCAGGCCCACGGTTTGGTTCGCGCGGCCCTGGTTGGCCTTGGCCACAAACTTGGCACGGTCGATGGAGAAGATCTCCTGATCCAGAAGCTTGTCCTGGTACAGGCGCGCAACGTATTTTACGGCCTCCTTGTAGCCTTCGCTGGCCGCGGAGTAGTACGCCTTGCCGTCCTTGCCGATGGCGATGTTCGTTGAGCCGTAGTATGGAACGCCGTACGCGCCGGCCACAACCTTGCTCAGAACGGAGTTGAGCGACTTGTCCATGGACGAGAGCGGGATTTCATCGGGCTTGCCGTTTCCGTTGGGGTCCTTGGTTTTAAAGGCGGCCAGCACGTCGTACAGCTCGTCCAGCGTGCCGGGCATCTTAAGGCTTAGCTTGCTCAGCCACGCCTGGTTGATGAAAGGCATGCCGCCCACGTTTTGTTCCACCTCGGTCCAGCGGCTGGGAAAGCTATATACGCCGCCGTCCAGCGAGCGCATCACCTTGCCCAGCTGCGGGTCCTCGGCGATGAGCTTGGTGAGGTTGGGGGCGTTTGCCTCCAGTAGCCCGGACACGTCCAGGAAGGCCTTCTTGGCATACTTGGCGATGTCGTCGGCGTTCACCGCGGTGTAGGTTCCGCCGATGAAGTCCGGCAGATCGCCCGATACAAGCAGCAGGTTCAACTTTTCGCGCCAGGCTTCGCCGGGGATGCGTTCAAAGGTGAAATTGATGTTCGTCTCCGCCGAGAGGTTTTTCCAGAACGCCATTTGCTCGTGGTTTGCGTTGAACTGCGTGTTTTCGTACACGAACCCGCGCAGCGTGATCGGCTTGTCAACGATGGGCCCGGTGTCGTTTTGCGTAAATGCCGCTGCTGGCGCGGGCGTGGGCTGCGCCGCGGGCGTGGGCTGAACCGCGGGCGCGGGCGTAGGCGAAGCCGCGGCGGCGGTTGCGCCCGCCGGGGCGGCCGGCGTGGCGGTCGTTGCCGCCGGGGTTGCGCACCCCGCCAGAACGGACGCCGCGAGCAGCAAAGTCAGCAGGATGACGGACGTTTTCTTCATGGGTTCTCCTCCTTTGGAATCGATGGACGCTGTGGTTCTATCCCTTGATCGCGCCGAGCATTACGCCCTTTTCGAAATGCTTCTGCACGAGCAGATAGAGCGTGATGATGGGTACGCTGGCGACGATGATCACCCCGTACTTCATGGTCATCATAATTTGAAAGAGCTCGTCCACGGCATTGGAATCGCCCATAACCGCACTGTCCGCCGTGTTGACGAGCAGGATCTGCCGCAGCACGATCTGCAGAGGATACTTACTTTGCGTGTTGAGATAGATGAGGGCGTTGAAATACGAGTTCCAGAAGGTGACGGCGTAGTATAGCACCATAACTGATATGATGGCTTTGGAGAGCGGTATGGCAATGCTGATGAAGAAGCGCGTATGCGTACAGCCGTCCAACTGAGCTGACTCCCAAAGCTCCAGCGGGATACTCGACTCGAAGTACGTTCGGCACAGCATCAGGTTGTATGTGGCAAGCGTCCCGGGCAAAATGACCGCCCACATGGTGTTCAGCAGGTGATAGCTCTTCATGGCCAAAAAGGTGGGAATCAAACCGCCGTTAAAGATCATAACGAACAGGAACAAGCCGGAGACGGCCCTTCTGCCGACGAACTCGCGCTTGGACAACGCGTAGGCCGCGGGCAGGGTGAACACCAGCGCAAGGCAGGTGCCCACCGTGGTGTATAAAAGCGTGTTGCCATAGCTTTTCCAAAGTCTGGCGTAGGAGAAGATGCGCCCGTAGCCCGCAAGGGAGAACTCGCGCGGGAGTAGGAACACGTCGCCCCGCACCACGGCGCTGGAGCTGGAGAACGAGGCGATGAGAACCAGCCACAGCGGGTAGAGCACCGCCAGCAGCACAAGCACGAAGAACGCATGGTTGAAGCAGTCAAAGACCATATCCGCGCCGCTTCGCCGCAAGGGCACGCGCTTGTTGTCCTTTGGTTTCATGTGGTGCATCGACCGTCCTTCCTACCAAAGGCTGGTTTCGCTCAAACGGCGCGACACGGTGTTCACACAGAGCAGCAGCGCCATATTGACGGCCGAGTTGAACAGCCCGATGGCCGAACCGAAGCTGTAGTCGGTGTTGATGATGCCGATTTTGTAAACGTAGGTGGATATAACCTCCGAAACCGAGAGGTTGAGCGTGTTCTGCATCAGGAAGACCTTTTCAAAGCCGACGTTCATGATGGAGCCCGTGTTCAGGATGAGCACGATGACCATGGTTGGGGCGATGCTGGGGATATCTACATAGAAGATCCTCTGCAGCTTGTTGCAGCCGTCCACCGTGGCGGCTTCATACAGCTCCGGGTTGATGGCCGAGAGCGCGGCAATGTAGATCACCGTGCCCCAGCCCGCGGTTTGCCAGATGCCCGACCACACGTACAGATGACGAAAATACCGCGGCTGAGCGATGAAATCGATGACCTCTTTGCCCTGCGCCGTGCGAATGGCATTGACAAACCCGCCGGAGGGCGACAAAAAGATGGAGAGCATGCCCACCAGCACCACCGACGAGATGAAATACGGCGTGTAGATGACGTTTTGTATGAAACGCCTGTACCGGCGGCTGCCGATCTGAGTGAGCAAAAGCGCCAGAACGATCGGCACGACGAACCCGACGAATAGCTGGTACACGCTGATGGCCAGCGTATTGGCGACCAGGCTGAGAAAATAATACGACCTAAAGTAGCGCGCAAAATTGGCGAAACCCACCCACTCGCTGCCCGCAATGCCCGCATAGGCGTCGAAATCCTTGAAGGCGATCTGCACTCCGTACATAGGCACGTAATAGAACAGGGCGATGATGGCCAGCGCCGGCAGCAGAAAAGCATACAGTTCCCAGTTGCGCCGCATCCACTTGCGCTTCTGGGCCCGCTGCTGCGCGCGCAAGCCGGCCTTTTGCGCCCGCGTGTTGGCTCCATAGGCGGTCATGCTCATGCCGGTAAACCCCTCCCTGCCTTCACGCCTTACAAGGCTTGATGGTGTACGCCATGGCCCGGCTGTCCAGTCGGCGCCATCAAAAAGCGCCGCGCAACCGTATGCCCGCTTCAGCGCAGCTTGCCGATGGGCGCCTCCGCAACGTTCTGGGTGATGGTCAGGCGGGCGTCGGGATGGTTCTGGAAGAAGGAGGCCGGCATGAAGCGCGTCACCTCGCCGTGCAGCAGTTGGCGCACCACGCCGCTTTGCCAGTCGCGGTTCATATAGAAGCGAATCTTGCGCGCTCCCAGGATCTCCTTCATGCCGATGGTGATCGCGTCGTGAGGAATTAGCTCGTAAGCGCCGCGCGTTGCGGTGTGCGCGTTGGTAATCAGCGTGTGCTCGTGCACCTTAATCACGCGGGTGGTCAGGCTGCAGAACTGCTCGTCCGTGATGGGCTCGCCGGGCTCGGGGGGCTCGTTAAAGGCGATGTGCCCGGTAATTCCCACTCCGCCGTATGCGGTGTCCACGCCGCCCAGGGCGAGAATTTTCTCCAGAATCTCATGTTCCTTGCCCGGTGTTGGCACATGGTGCTGGGCGGAGGGCAGGCGGTAGCGCTCCTCGGTTCGCTCGATGAAGGTGCGCTTCATGCAGCCGGTAAAGCTGAGAGGGTCGCTCTCATCGATGAAGCGCAGGTCGGGCGTGAGATATTCGTCCATTTGAAACACGTGCACATTCTTAAAGCTGATGCCGAACTCGTTGGCATAGCGCGCCATGATGGGGTACTGATCGACCGGGCCCACGGGCCAGATGAACACCGTCGGCTTGCCCAGACGGTTGTTCTCTTGCACCTCGCGCAGAATATGGATGGCGATGTCATATGCGACGTCCTTCATGCTCTCCAGCACGCGCAGCGCTACCCGGCTGCCCCGCCCCAGCTCCTCCGACGGAATGGCGAGTATCCTTGCGAGCTTTGCGTCCAATCGGATCCACCCTCTCACTGCCTTTTGATTGATATATCATACTAATCAATGTGGTCTCATCTGAGACGCTACGATACCCCGACCGCGTCCGTGACCTCGAGAAACCGACTGATGGCCAGCGATGCGGCCCCGCGCTCGCTCAGCGCAGTATTGAACGCGCTCTTCCCTATCTGCTCCACGTCGGCAAACATGCCGCTCTCGGCCATCTCCCGCTTCATGTTGCCAAAGAACCTGGCGTTTTCAAACGCCTCGCCGTACAGGACGATCTTTCTTGGATCGAACGCGCACAGGGCATTGTAGCAGCCGCACACAAGCAGGCTGATCATGCGCGAGATGATGCGTGTTACGCCTGGATCGTTTTCACTGTAGGCCGCCAGCATGGTGGTGAAAGACACTTTGCCAGCGTCCCCCTGCGTGATGGCGAAGAGCGAAGGATAGCTCTCGGCGGTAAATCCGCGCTTGATCTCCCCCAGGATGGTTTTGTACGATATGAGGTTCTCCAGGGTGTCGCGCCGCCCGTATTGCCCGGTCTGCGGATCGCACACCGCAATCATATGCCCGATCTCCACGGCTTTGTTGTTGTAGCCGGGGTAGAGACTGTTGCCGATGATGATGGCCGCGCCAAGTCCAGGACCGTATTTGAGGAAGAGCATGCCCTCGTGCGAGGCGTAGCCCGACAGCAGGACCTCGGCGTTGGCCATGGCGCGCACGTTGTCCTCCACCGATACGGGAGTGTTCAATCGAGCCTGCATGAGCGTGCGGATGGGGATGTTGCGTTCGGGCAGCAGGGCGTAGGTGTCCAGCCATAGGCCCTCGGGCCCGGAGACGATGCCGGTAAGCCCCAAGCCGCAGCCCACCAAGCGCACATGAGCGGGCAGTTTTTGGGCGATCACGAGGGATATCGCGGCCGCCAGGGCATCAGCAAAGCCCTCCTGCGTCTCTAAACGTTCGATCGTCAAATCATTTTCGTACAGGAGCTTTCCGGTGAAGTCCATCAGGCAGATGCGCGAGCCGTGCGCGGAGACCGCAACGCCCACGCAGACGTGCAGCTCTCTGGGGATATCGACGATGATCTCCTTGCGGCCGGCCCTTTTGCTGCTGTAATGCGGGTACATCTCGGCGATGATCCCGTCGGCGATCATTTCGGTGATCTGCTGGGTGATGGCCGCGGGCGTAAGGCCCGTCTCGCGGGCGATTTCCTTGCGCGACATACCGCCCCGGGCGAACAGCAGCTTGAGGATCATGCTTTTATTGGAGGCTTTCACCCCCTTAATGTTGATGCATCGGGCAGCCATGTCCTCGCAGCGGAGCTCCCCTCAGATATAATTAATCATATTAATTTTTTAACACGTGCAATCGCGAATGTCAAGGGGTATCGTACACAACTTTACCGCCCACCAGCGTTTTATGTACGCGCATGTCTGTGTCCAGCAGGCACAAGTCGGCTCGATAGCCCCGGCGGATGCGGCCCATGCTATCCTGCAGGCCAAGCGCGCGCGCGGGGGCCTGCGAAGCCATGCACAGCGCATCCGCCACGGGTATGCCGCAGGCGATAGTGTTCCGCACCATGGCGTCCAGCGCCGTAACGCTTCCGGCGTTTAGCTGGCTGCCCGAAAGCCGCGCCACGCCTTCGGTCACCACCACCGAGAGCCCACCCTCCACTCCCGGCACGGCGATGGTGTAGGCCTTGTCTCCCGCGGGCAGCCCGCCCACGCACAGCATATCCGAAACGAGGCACAGCTTTTGCGCGCCCTTGCATTTGTAGGCCAGCCTGACCATGGAAGCATTCGTATGGCAGCCATCGGCGATGATCTCCGTGCTCAGGCGATCGTCCAAGAGCGTCATCTCGGTGAGGCCAAGCGATTTCTTACCGTTCCTACGGCCCATGGTCGACATCACGCAGAACAGATGGGTGGTGTGCGTCATGCCCGCCTCGATTGCCTCTTCGATCTGCTCCTCGCAGGCGTCGTCATGCCCGCCGCAGATCACCACGCCGGCCGCGGCAAAAGCACGTATCATATCCGGCGCGCCGGGCGAACCGGGAGAGAGCGTCATGCTGGCCATGCAGCCGGCATATGCAAGCAGCGGCTCGTATAGCTCGGGCCGGCAGGGCGCGATATCCCTCAGGCTGTGTGCGCCGCGGTTGATTTCCGAGAGAAACGGTCCCTCCAAATGCAGTCCCAAAGCGCGTGCGCCCGGCAGCGCGCGTCCCTTCGCGCGCTGTGCATAGCGCAGGCAGGAAAGGATGCATGCAAGGGGCATGGTGAGCGTGGTAGGCGCAAACGCCGTTACGCCGTGCTGCGCAAGATAGCCCGACACCGCATCGTACCCCTCGTCGGTGGGCGAGGAAAAATCGTGCAGCAGCGCGCCGTGCGTATGGATGTCAATGAAACCCGGCGCAATGAGCAGGTTCCGCGCGTCGATCCTGCGAGCCGCCTCCGGGCATAGCGCCCCTATCCCGGCGATGTGTCCGCCGGCCAACAGCAGCCCGGGGTTGGGCACGATTGCGCCTTCCTGGAGCAGCTCGCCCCCGTCGATCCACACCTTCTCCATGGGCGCCCTCCCTCGCCTTCGGTCATGAAGGCATCCGTTTCCTTCCAGGCTCCGGCCTCCCGGGCGGCGCTCACACGCGCCTCTGCACTCCCCTGCGCTCCTAAAAAATGAAAACTCCCGCCGATGCGAGAGCTCTGCGGAGCGAGCGCGCCGTTCGTCCGGCTCGTCCGCACCCCGACGCCCGGGCGAAGCCGCAATGGCCGCCGTGTAGAAAAAAACGGCGGGCCGCGCGGCGCGACAGCTGTATTGTATCCGCGCTGCCGGTCGCTTGTCAACCGCGCCCGGCGGCGCGCAGACGCGGCGCCATCCGTGTCGCCGCCGGCTATGGGAAGCAGCTTGACGTGTGAACGGCGGCGGTTTGCGGAACGTCCTTGCGCAAAAGCGGCAAGGCCCGGCTTCCTCCGGCCCACTGTACGCGTCTGCGAGGAGGAAGGCGCTTTGCGCAGTTTATTTCCCGAGGCCATTTCCCACGAATCCTTTATCTTGACAGGGGGGTGGGCGGTTGCTATAATAATCGTAAACGAAATGAATCGATTCATTAAGGCCGTATACGCGAAAGGATCAGGTTCATGACCGTATTGACGCCAAAGCTTGGATCGCCGGGGAGGACTGCGAGATACCTCGCGGCCCTTCGTAAAAACTTTGTTCAGTATTGGCTTTTGTATGTAATGGCCATACCCATGCTGGCGTATTACATCCTCTTTCACTACATGCCCATGTACGGAGCGCAGATCGCCTTCCGTGACTTTATTCCCAACCTGGGCGTCGCCGGCAGCCCCTGGGTGGGCCTGAAGCACTTTCGGTCGTTCTTCAACAGCAGCTATTTCATCCGCCTGGTAGGCAACACGCTCATCATCAACCTGCTGAACCTCGCGTTCGGTTTTCCCTCCCCCATTCTGCTGGCCCTGCTGCTCAATGAGCTGCGCTCCATGCGCTTCAAGCGTTTCGTGCAGACGCTCAGCTATCTGCCGCACTTCATCTCAATAATGGTCGTGTGCGGCATGATACGCGAGTTTACCGCCAGCGACGGGCTGATCAACGACATCGGCGCCCTGTTCGGCCTGCCCAGGGCCAGCCTGCTGCAAAACCCGAACGCCTTCCGCCCGATCTACGTGATTTCCGACGTATGGCAGACCGTCGGCTGGGGGTCCATCATCTACATCGCGGCCCTGGCCGGCATCGACGTGGAGCAGTACGAGGCGGCCACAATCGACGGCGCGAGCCGCCTGCAGCAGGTCATCCACATAACGCTCCCGGGCATCCGCGAGACGATCATCATTCTGCTCATTCTGCGGCTTGGATCGTTGATGAGCCTAGGCTTTGAGAAGATTATCCTGCTATACAACCCGGGCATATACGCAACGGCGGACGTTATCTCCTCCTTTGTATACAGGCGCGGCCTGGAGGAATTCGCCTACAGCTACTCCTCCGCGGTTGGACTGTTTAACTCGCTCATCAACTTCATCATCCTGATCCTGGCGAATACGCTCAGTAAGAAGTTCGGCTCCAGCGGCCTTTGGTAAGAGGGCCGCGAATGCGGCAGCAAGGGAGGGACGCGCATGGTGGTGAAGCGCTCGGCGGGCGAAATCGTCTTCGACGGCTTCAACGTGCTGATGATGCTGCTGCTTGTGTTCGTCACGGCGTATCCGTTTTGGTATGTCGTCTCCGCGTCGTTTTCCGACGCGCTGAAGCTGATGCAGCATCAGGGCTTCCTCATTCTGCCGCTTGGGTTTTCCACGCTGGCGTTTCAGCTGGTGTTTACCAACCCGATGATCGGCACCGGCTACCTGAACACGTTGTTTCTGGTGGTCGTGGGCACGCTCATCAATATCGTGCTCACCAGCATGAGCGCCTACGTGGTTTCGCGCAAGCAGCTGATGCTGCGCAACGGCATCATGCTGGCCGCCGTGTTCACCATGTACTTCGGGGGCGGGCTCATCCCGTTCTACCTGCAGGTAAAGGCGCTGGGGCTGCTCGGGTCCATGTTCGCCGTCATCCTGCCCACGGCCATCTCCACGTTCAATCTCATCATCCTGCGCACGGCCTTTGCCTCCATCCCCGAAAGCCTGGAGGAATCGGCGCGTATCGACGGCGCGAACGATCTGACTATTTTTGCCCGCATCATGGTGCCGCTGGCCCTGCCCTCCATTGCCGTCATCATTTTGTACTGCGCGGTGGGCCACTGGAACGGCTGGTTCAACGCTATGCTGTTCCTGCAAAAGCGCGAGCAGTACCCTCTGCAGCTGATTCTGCGCGAGATCCTCATCAACAACAGCACGGCCGACATGCTCACGTCCGTGGGCGGCACCGATAAGGAGATGATCGGCGAGAGCGTAAAATACGCCACCATCGTCATCGCCACGCTGCCCGTGCTGGTGGTATACCCGTATTTGCAAAAGTATTTTGTTAAGGGCATTATGATCGGCGCGATTAAGGGGTAACGCGCAGGTCCGCATAAGGCGCACGCCGCCTTGCGTATGTTGCAGGCTTCACCAATCCGATGAATCGATTCACAGGAGCGGGAAGTGGGCATATGGATCTGAAAGAAAGAGGAGGCTCATCCATGAATGCACGCCGAGCTACCGTCCTAGTGGCCATCGCGCTCGTCCTGGCTTTGCTGGCCGCATGCGCAAGCGCGCCCGCGACAACGCCCGCCCCGGCCGCGCCAACCCAGGCCGCACCCGCAACGGCCAAGCCCTCCGCCACGGCTGCTGCGCCTGCCGCTGCGACGCCGGCGGCCGTCACCTCCGCGCCCGCCCCCTCGGCCGCGCCTGCGGCCAACCGCATTACCGACAAGCCGATCACACTGACCTATTTTATCGAGTTTGACGCAAAGGCTTCCGCCACCATCAAAAGCTACGCGGAGCAATCGGCGTACCAGGAGCTGGAGCGCATCACCGGCATTCACATCGAGTTTTTGCATCCCCCGGCAGGGCAGGCGAACGAAAAATTCAACCTGATGGTCTCCTCCGGCGATCTGGCCGACATCCTGTACCGCAGCTGGTGGGGCTATCCCGGCGGACCGGACAAGGCCATCGACGACGGACTGATCATCGACCTGAAGCCCCTGATGGAGAAGGATTGCCCGAACTACTCGGCCATCTTTAACAAGGACCCGCAGATAAAAAAGGACATCACCACCGACTCCGGCCGCATGTATTACTTCACATTCTTCCGCCTGGAAAACTGGATTCGCCACACGGAAGGCCTGATGCTGCGTAAGGACTGGCTGGACGGGATGGGCAAGAAGGCTCCCGTGACCATGGACGATTGGTATGACGTGCTTACCGCCATCAAGAACACCGACTGCAACGGCAACGGCCAGAAGGACGAGATCCCCTTCATCGGCACGGGCTGGGGCGCGCTGCACCGCTTTATCCCCGCCTATGGCAACCTGCGCGAGTTCTATCTGGACAAGAGCGGCAAAATCCAGTACGGCGTTATTCAGCCCGGCTACAAGGCGCACGTGGCCGAGATGGCGAAATGGTATAAAGAAGGCCTGATCGATCAGGATCTGGCCTCCACCGACGGCACGAAGTTTAACGCCAAGGTGACCGGCAACATCGGCGGCAGCTTCGGCGGGTATCTGGCCGGCAACATGTCCACCTTTATGGGGCTGATGCAAAGCCAAAAGGACTTTCAGCTGGTGGGCTCCGTATGGCCGCAGACCAAGGACATAGGCGTGAGCTACAACCCCTCCGGCATCGCGCACCGCGCCACGGAAGGCGCCGGCGCCGCCATCTCCACCAAGAACAAGTACCCAAGCGAGACGGCCCGCTGGCTGGATTTTGACTATTCGCCCGAAGGCCACCTGCTCATCAACTTCGGCAAGGAAGGCGAAGCCTACGACATGAAGAACGGCAAGCCCGTGCTGAAGGACTTCATTCTGAACGATCCCAAGCTCTCCCCTGTTCAAATGCTTTCCAAGTACGGCCAGTGCCCGATCTGGAACGCCTATATTCAGGATCCCGACGGGTTCACCCAGATCCTCAAGTATCCCGGCGTGCGCGAGACCGCCGACGTGTTCGCCAACTCCGACAAGTCGCTTGTGCTGCCCCCGCTCACCCCCAACTTTCAGGAGGCGCAGCGCATCAACGAGCTGATGGCCGACATCCGCACGTACGTGGATGAAAACTATACTAAGTGGATTACCGGCACCCAAACGCTGGATAACTTTGACGCCTACGTAAGCGAGATAAAAAAGAAGAACATCGACGAGGTCATCTCGATCTACGAGGCCGCCTACGCGCGCTACCAGACCCGCAAATAAAAGCGCATCACGCTACGGAGCGGCTGGAGAGCTTTCTCTCCAGCCCTCCCCCATTGCCTGCGCTGTTTCAACGATACCATGACGAAAAGAGTGCTTCAGTGTATACGATCAAGCAGGTGGCCAAGGAAGCGGGTGTGTCCGTCGGCACGGTGTCCAACGTGCTCAACAACATCCCCACGGTTACGCCTGAGAACCGCCAGCGCGTACTGGACGCCATTGCGAAGATGAATTACCGGCCGAACAGCGTCGCCCGCATGCTGAAAACAAACCGCTCGCGCAGCGTTTGCCTGATCGTGCCCGACATCGTCAACCCATTCTACCCGGAACTTGCGCGCGGCGCGCAAAATCAGGCGGCCGAGCAGGGATACACGGTGTTCTTGGGCAACAACGACCGCAGCGCGCAGAAGGAAAGCGCCTTCATCGACCTGATGCTGGAACGCAAGGTGGACGGCATGATTCTCGTGAAACCGTACCTGCCCATGAGTGACATTTTGGCGCTCTCGCGGAAGGTGACGCTGGTGCTTGTGGACGCGTTCGCCGACGGGGGGGCCTTCAGCGTGGTGAACGTGGACGACTACAGCGGCGCGCTGATGGCCATGCGGATGATCCTTGAGCAGGGGCACCGGCGCATCGGTTTTTTGCGGGGCACCATGGACGGGCGAAGCGATCAGGAGCGCTTCCGCGGCTACTGCGACGCGCTCGATCAGGCCGGTTTGCCCGTGGATGACGCGCTGATCGGCACGGGGCGCTACCAGTGGCACTCGGGGTTTGATCAGGCCATGGCTATGCTTTCCCTGCACGACAGGCCGTCGGCGCTCTTTGGATCCAACGACACGCTGGCCATCGGCGCGCTGCGCGCCGCACACAACATGGGCTTATCCGTGCCCGGCGATCTGTCCGTCGTCGGGTATGACGATATCGACATCGCGGAGCTGGTCATCCCCGCGCTGACCACCATCCACCGCCCCAAATACGAGCTGGGCGTCTCCAGCATGAAGACGCTTCTGCGGAGCATCGATCACGGCGAAACCGCGGGCAGCCGGGTGATGCTGCAGCCCGAACCGCGCCCGCGCGAAACGCTGGGCGCTGTAAACAAATAAAGAGGAGGCCTGTATATGAGCACGATCCGGGTGGATGCGCACGGGACGCTGGGCGAGGCGGCCGCGTACGGCGTTTCCCGCCTTCAGCAGCAAAAGGGCGACGCTCAGGTTATCTGCGCCGTGGCGGGCACGCCGCAGGCGCAGGAAATCGCCGCGCGCGGCGTGGCCCTTCCCCAAGGCGCGGAGGCATTCAGCCTGGCCCCTCTTGGCAAGGGCGAGTACGCCGTGCTCGGTTCGGACGACAATGGCCTAATGTACGGCTGCTTCGAGCTGGCCGAGCGGTTGGCGGCTGAAGGAACGGCGCAGGCCGTCTGTCAGTCGCCCTTTGTGAAGACGCGTGGCATCTATAAGTTTTTGCACAACGAGGACTGCGAGAAGGACTGGTTCTACGACAAGGCGTATTGGACAAAGACGTTCGATTCCATGGCGTACGACCGCTACAATTCCTACAATTTGGTGTTCTCGCACCAGACCTCGTACTTAGCGCCCATGTTCGCCTACTTCCTGAACATGCCGGAGTTTCCCGAGGTGTACGCAGCGAATGCCGACGCCCAGGTGATCGCCCGCAACCGCGAGATGCTGCTCTTCATATCGAGGTACGCTGCCAAGCGCGGCATCGATTTCATCGTTGGCATTTGGCAGGTGTGCCCTTGGAAGGGCGGCGAGCAGGATTGGCGCGCCACGCAGCCCACGTTTGTGAAGGGGCTGACCAAAGAGAATCTGCCCGCGTACACCTATGCGGGTATGAAAAAGCTCATCGCCGAATACCCCGACATCAAGGGGCTGCAGATTCGGGCAAACGAAGAATCGGGCATACCGCGCGAGATACAGAGCGAATTTTTTCACAATACGCTCTTTAAGGCCATGCGCGAATGCGGCAGGCCGTTCATCTTCGATTTTCGGTGCTGGATGGCCGAGAAGGCCACGCTGCAGGACGCTTTGCAGTATCCCGGCACGCGGCTCTCCTGCAAATACTGGGCGGAGTTTATGGGCGCGCCTTATCAGCCCGCCAAAACCAGCCCGGGCTACAGCTACTCCGACGTGCTGCAGCAGCCGCTCCCGTGCGACTTCATCTGGCAGGTGTGGACGCTGGGCTCCCCTCGTCTGCTCTTGTGGGGCGACCCGGAGTATGCCAAGCGATTCGTGCACTCGCTGAAGCTGGGCGGCGGCACGGGCTTTGAGCTGAACATGCTGATGGCGCAGAAGGGGTACGGGAACGAGCCGGGCAACTGGCGGATCATGAAAAACCGCGAGGACGAGTACTATCAGTTTGAGGACGAGCGTCACTGGCTGTTCCAGACCCTGATGGGGCGTTTCGGGTACAACCCGGACTGCGGAGCGGGCGCGTACATGGCCGCCCTGACGGAGCGCTTCGGCGCGCTGGCGGCGGATGTTGCGCGTGTATACCAAAGCGGCTCGGACATCATCACCTTCCTGACGCACTATTCTCTCTCCGACCCGAACATGTACATCTGGCCGGAGATCGACCTGGGCGGCGTGCTCGACTTTTACATGCAAACGCCCACGCCGGACGCCTGCGTGCTGAAAACCATCCCCGAACAGGTGGAGGAGGAGTTCTCCGGCCAGGCGACAGGCCGCTTCACGCCTATGGCGTCGGCCGCGCGTTTCGAGGAAAAGGCGTCGGCCACACTGTCGGCCATCGCCGCGCTGGAGAATAAGCGGGGGGCTGTTGTTTCCAAGGAGCTCGACGCCACGCTTACGGACTTTAAGGTTATGGCCTTCCTCGGGCTGTACCACGCGGCCAAAACGCGCGCCGCGTTGTCCTTGATGCGCTGGTACAAGAGCATGGACATCGCGCTGCTGCGCGATTGCAGCGACCATATGCGCACCGCCACGGGCTGTTGGGAGCGGATGGTGGCGCTGACTCAGAATGTGTACAACGGCTTTATGGTCACCGGGCCGACCGATGCCGGAAGCTGGAAGACCAAGCTGACCTTCGTATATGAGGACGAGCTGCGCGTGCAGGAAATGCTTCGCCTGTACGAGGGACTGGGGGCGTTTGCGAAGGGCTTCGACTTCGGCGCGCAGCCAAAGGGCCCGATGCTCTCGGCCCACCGGGCGTTCCCCATGCTGGAGGATTATTCCATCGAGCGCGGATTTTCCCTGGCGTCGCAGGAGAGCCGCTACAGCGCGCAGGTCGGATTCGGCTTTGAAAGCGGGGATCCTTCGGCCATCCCCATGCCGCTCGTGCGGCTGAACGACAACCATATCGAGCCGCTGCGGCGCGATATGATGATCGTGCGGCCTACCGACCAGATGAAGGGCTGGCGCAGCCCGCTCTTTGAGGATGCGCTGACCGGCGAGGGCCCAGCCGTTTTCCGCGTGGACCTTCCGGACGGCGCGTACGAGGTGACGCTGCTGCTGTGCGACCGCACGCCCACGGCGGGCATGCGCGGGCCATTCAGCGCGCGCGTGGGGACGACGGTCTACAACGATGTGACGCTTCAGCCGATGAAGGAGAAGACGCTGGTCTTCCCTGTGGCTGTCAGCGGCGCGCCTGTGCGCCTTCATCTGGACGGAAACTGGTTTTTGAGCGGGCTTGTGATCCGCACGCTGGCTCCTGCCATCCGCAGCATGCCCCGCGGCGTGCTCGCGCCGGGCGACACGGTGACGGCCACCGCGGCCGCGCCCTCCGGCATCGCCGCCTGCGCGCTTGTGCTAACGCAAGACGGCGCGCAAAAGCGGCTGCCCATGGCGCCCGTTCATCCCGGCGCTTACGCCGCGCGCATCGAGGCGCTTCAGGGCGCCGGGGAAGGGAGTTACCACATCGAGGTGAAGGCGTGCGACGGGCTTTTGTCCTGCAGCCCGGAGGTACGCTTTCTGGCCGCTGCCGGACCGTCCGCCATCTCGCTTGTGCACGACCCTGTCGCATCTGCAGTGGCGGGGCAGGATGTGCTCATTAAGGCGAGCGTGAGCAGCGCCTATCCCCTGAAGGCCGTGCGCCTGCACCATACCTGCGGCAACCACTACCTGCCGGTGAAGCATGTGGACATGACCCTTCGGGACGGACAGTGGCAGGGCGTGATCCCGGGCGGCGATCTGGACCCGCATTACATCCATCTGTACTGGTTTGACGCTGTGGATGCGACGGGCGAGGGCATCCTGTCCCCCGACTTCCGCCGGCAGACGCCCTATCACGTAATGAAAGTGGGCGGTGCGTTATGATGCGCGTCGGCATCCTCTCGTTCTCCGACGGGCGGCTGCGCGTGCACGAAACGCTGACGCCGGCTATTTTGGCCCACGCCGGGCGTCTGCAAATGGCGCTGGAGCGAGCCGGGAACATCGAAGTGGTTCAAGCGCCGGACATCGTGCACGGCAACAGGCAGGCCGGGCTTCTGGCCAAGTGGCTAAACGCCCAGGATCTGGACGCCGTGCTCCTGAACGTGCCCGTCTTTGCCTTTCCCAACTACACGGCCATCGCAGCGCGGCTTTTGCACGTGCCCATCGCCGCCTGCGCGCCGGTGGACGGGACGCTTCCGGGGCTTGGCGGGCTGCAGGCCGCCGTGAATATGATCCGGCAGTCGGGCGGCTCATGCGAGAAGTTTTATGGCGACCCCGAAGAGGACGAGCACGCGGCCCGCATCGTAAGCTTTGTGCGGGCGGCGCACGCTTCGGTGCGGCTGCAGGGCCAGGTGTACGGTCTCATCGGCGGACGCTCCATCGGCATCGGCTCGGGCGTTGCGCCCCAGGATGCATGGATGCGTCAGTTTGGCGTGGACGTGGATCACGTGGACGAGCTGGAACTTGTGCGCCGCGCCGACCAGGTGGACGGGGCGCGCCTTGACGCGGCGTGCGCCTGGCTTGCGGCGCACCTTGGGCGCATTGCCTACGACGGCGGCAAACTGACGCCGCAGACGCTGCGGCGTCAGGCCGCCTTCGCCATTGCGGCCAAGGACCTCGTGCGCGCGTGCGAGTTCGATTTTGTGGGCATCAAGTGCCACTACGATTTAAGCGAGTACCAGTGCACACAGTGCCTCACCGCCGCCCTGCTCAACGATCCGTACGACTGGGACGGACCCAGGGACCCGATCATCTGCGCCTGCGAGGCGGACAGCGAAGCCGCGCTGACCATGCGCATTTTGAACCTGCTCAGCGGCCTGCCCGCGCTGTTTATGGACTTTCGGCATGTGGACAGGGCCGGGAGGCGGCTGACGCTGTGCAACTGCGGCGCCATGGCCACCTATTACGCGGCGCGCTCGTGCCAGGCGTGCGATAACCTCGCTTGCGTAGCGGCCGTGCCGGTTATCCCAAAATACGGCGGGGTGGGCGCGCACCTCCCCTATATGGCCAAGCCCGGCGCGATGACCTTCGCCCGGCTGTCGCACGTGATGGACCGCTACCGCATGTGCGTGTTCACCGGCGAATGCGTGAGCGTGGACGCCTCCGAGACGGCCAAGACCGTGCCACAGTGGCCCCATATGTTCGTGAAAGTGCGGGTTGATCCCCAGGCGATCGTGGAGCGATTCGATTCCAACCACGTACACGCCGTGGCGGGCGACCGCGTCGCCGACATCGTGGCATACTGCAAACTGGCGGGCATCCAGTGCGACCTGCTGACCTGAGGGCAAGGCGCCGGGCGGAGTGTACGAGCAAAACGGGGTGAAGCATGTGAAATTGTCCGTAGCGATCGCCGGTGCGCAGGCCCCGGCCAACGCCTTTGTGGTGTGGCGCGGATTTGAGCGCAGCATCGAGAAGGCCGCGTCTATGGGGTACCACGGCGTAGAGCTGGCGCTGCGCGAGGCGGGCGAGGTGGACCAAAAAGCGCTGTCCTCGGCGCTGGCAAAAAACGGTATGGCAGTGAGCGCCATATCCACCGGCCAGGTGTTTGCCGTGCTGGGCCTATACCTAACGCACCCGGACGCCGGGGCGCGCAGGCAAGCGATCGAGGTATTTCGTGGGCTGATCGACCTTGCGGCCGATTTCGCCCCGATCATCAATGTGGGGCGGGCCCGCGGCTTTGTCGCCGAGGGCCAGACCCGGCAGGACGCCGAGCGCCTGTTTGTGGAGGCGGCCACGCCTATCGTGGAGTATGCGCTGGGGAAGGGCGTCACCTTCATCATCGAGCCGGTGAACCGCTACGAGATCAACTTCATCAACAGCGTGGACGAGGGACGGCTTTTGCTGAGCAAACTCCCCTTCCCGAACGTCGGGCTGATGCCTGACGTATTCCACATGAACATCGAGGACGACCGCATCGGCGACAGCCTGCGCCGCGCTGGCAGCAGCGTGAAGTACGTCCATTTCGCCGACTCCAACCGTCTCTCGCCCGGGCGCGGGCACCTGCCCTTCGACGAGGTGTTCGAGGCGCTGGCGGATATTGGCTTTGACGGCTGGGCGTCGATTGAGATCCTGCCCCTGCCCGACCCGGACACCGCCGCGGCGGAGGCGGCCGCCTACATTCTGCCGCGCATCGCCGCGTACCGGCCCCGGAAGGAGGCGCGGGTATGAGCGATCCCGCACAGCTGGCCGACACCGCGCAGGCGCTGCGCAGAACGATCGTGGACATGGTTTACAAGGCCGGAAGCGGCCACAGTGGCGGCTCGCTCTCTTGCTGCGAAATTTTGACCGTGCTGTACGACGATTTTCTGCGCGTCGATCCGGCGCACCCCCAGTTGGAGGGCCGCGACCGTTTCATTTTAAGCAAGGGGCACGCGGCGCCCGCCTTGTACGCAACGCTAGCGCGTAAAGGTTTCATCGACCCCGCCCTGCTGGACACGCTGCGCGCCTTCGGCAGCCCGCTGCAAGGCCACCCGTGCATGAAGATGCTGCCCGGCATCGAGATGTCCACCGGATCTTTGGGGATGGGACTGTCGGTTGCGTGCGGCATGGCGCTGTCTATGCGTCGCCGCGGCGAGGACGGCCGCGTATGGGTGCTGTGCGGCGACGGCGAACTGCAGGAGGGGTGCAACTGGGAAGCCATGATGTCCGTGCGCAAGTGGGGGCTGAATCGGATCTGCATGATCGTTGATTACAACGGCGTGCAGCTGGACGGCACCACGGAGCAGATCATGCCCATGGCCGCGCTGCCGCAGATGCTGGAGGCGTTCGGGTGGACGGTGATTCACTGCGACGGGCACGACACGGCCGCTCTGCAGCACGCCTTTGCCCAGGTGATGAAAAGCCCGGCGCCCTGCGCGGTGGCGGCGCGAACAGTCAAGGGCAAGGGCGTGCGCTACATGGAGGGCCAAAGCGCCTGGCACGGCAAGACGATCGGACCGGAGGACTACCAACGGGCCCTCGCCGATCTGGAGGCGAGGGTATGAACGTCCCCATGCGGCAGGTGTTCGGCGAAGCGCTGCGCGACATCGGCGCGGAGAATGGGCGCGTGGTCGTACTGGACGCGGACGTTTCCTCCTCCACGCAGACCATTGTGTTCGCCAAAGCTTTTCCCGAACGGTTTTACAACGTAGGTATCGCCGAGCTGCACATGCTGGCGGCTGCGGCGGGATTTGCCGCCAGCGGCGACATCCCCGTCGTGTCCACCTTCGCATTTTTGATGGCGCTGCGCGCAGGCGACGCGGTGCGCTCGCTCATCGCGTACAACCACTTAAACGTGAAGATGGCGGGCGGGTACGCCGGACTTTCCGATTTCGCCGACGGCGCAAGCCATCAGGCGGTGGCGGATCTGTCCGTCATGCGGGCCATCCCGGGGTTGACCATGCTCTCCCCGTCCGACGCTGAGCAAACGCGCGGCGCGGTACGCGCCATGATCCGGTGGGATGGACCGGTGTACCTGCGCCTGTCGCGCGCCGAGGTCGGCTCGCTGCACGACGGGGACGAGACCTACGCCATCGGCAAAGCGCGGATATTGCGCCAGGGAAACGACGTGTTGCTGTGCGCAACCGGCCCGGTGCTCGCCGGCGTACTGCAAGCGGCGGACGCGCTGCAGGCAGGGGGCATCTCTTGCGGCGT
Organism: Eubacteriales bacterium; assembly: GCA_031553225.1. Lineage (GTDB taxonomy): Bacteria > Bacillota > Clostridia > Christensenellales > UBA1750 > JAVBLU01. The sequence continues at coordinate 68,509 of JAVBLU010000018.1, read as the reverse complement.
GCTCGAGTATCCGACGCTGAAGCCTTTCGATCGCGCGCCTTTGCTGGAGATGGCCGGTAAGACCGGACGCGTGGTGAGCGTTGAGGAGAACACCGTGAACGGCGGCCTGGGCAGCGCCGTGGCGGAGGCGCTCAGCGAGGCCGGTATCGCCGCGCGGCTTCGGCGCGTTGGCCTGCAGGACTGCTTTGGCGAAAGCGGCGCGTACGAGCTGCTGCTGCGCAAGCACGGTCTGGACGCCGAGGGCATCGCGGGCGCGGCCAGGGCCATGCTGTAGCCGGTACGCGCCAGACAGAAGCGCGTTCATGGGCTGTCCTCTCCATGTCCCGGCTCCTGTTAAGCGAATACCGCGCGGGCCGTTTCCAGGGAAACGTGCTTGACGGCACCGCACACATATCACATAATCAGGGCGAGAAAAGCCGTAAGGAGTGACGCGGCATGATGAAACGAATGCTCGCCCTCGCTGCGCTGCTTGCAGTCGCACTGGCGCCCGCGCAGGCCGTCCGGGCGGAAGGGCGTACCGCCCCGGCGAGCCTGCCCACGCGCACGCAGATCAGGCGGCAGTTTGCCGGGCGCAAGCCCGCCGCATGGGGCGAGCACATCGCAGGCGTTATCGACCGATACGACACCACGGACAAGGTGATTGCGCTCACCTTCGACGCCTGCGGCGGAAGGACAGGGTCGGGGTACGACCGGGAGCTGATCGACTTTTTAACGCAGGAAAGCATCCCCGCGACGCTCTTCCTGTCGGGGCGCTGGATGGACGCAAATCCGGAGCTTGCGAGGGATCTGGCGGCCAACCCACTCTTCGAGATAGAGAACCACGGCCGCCGCCACGCGCCTCTTTCGGTAAACGGCCGGGCGAAGTACGGCATCAAAGGCACCGCGTCCCCGGGCGAGGTGTACGACGAGATCATGGGCAACGCCGAGCGCATCGAAAAGCTGACCGGCCGCCGACCGACGTTCTTCCGCACGGGCACGGCCTACTACGACGACGTGGCCGTGAACATCGCGAAGGCGCTCGGGGTATCCGTAGCAGGGTTCGCCATCACGGGCGACGCGGGCGCGTCGCTGACATCAGAGCAGATTGTCGCTCAGTGCGCCAAGGCCGGGCCGGGGATGATCCTGCTCTTTCACATGAACCACCCCGAGAGCGACACCTACGAAGGGTGCCGGGACGTCGTTGCGTCGCTGAGAGAGCAGGGCTACACGTTCGCGCGGCTTATGGATATGCCCGGGTGAGGCCCACAGCCACTTGCCGAAGCGCCGAACGCTGAGCGCTTTGAACAACTGGGCGAACGCGCAGTATCCGGCCAGAAGCAACACGAGCCACGGCGCGAACTGCGGCGCGATCATGGCCATATCAAGGCGCCCCGACAGCGTGGTGAACCCAACCAGCAGGGTGACGGCCGCCACGATCAGCGCGGAGGCGAGCAGCGCCCCTGCAGGGCGGCTGTACACAAAAGGCGCTTTGCCCGTACGGATCATGTGAATGATCGAATAGCGAACTGAGCGGCCGGAAAACGCCAGGAATGACTTGATGGAACGGGTCTCCCACCTGCAGGCTTGCTTCGGATATCCGCCGTCTGCGCCGCCCAAGGGGATGCCCATCGGCGCAAAGCCGCACAGCAGGCTCTGCGCGAGTATCTGCACGGGCAGCATGAAAAACCGAGGCGGCCGCTGCGGAAGACCATGTTGCCCAGGTTGCCCGACGCCGTCATCTTGATGTGCTTCATCATGTTGCCGAAGGTTCTGCGCCCTTCCGGTACGCTCTTCTCAAACGCCGTCAGATCCTTCGTGAGCAGGATGATGCCGGCGCTTTCCTTGGCGATGTCCACGGCCGGGTCCACGGAGACGCCCACGGCCGCCTGGCAGCGGCGGCGCGTCGCTGATGCCGTCGCCCATATCCCTAACTGTATGCCCGCTGCTTTGCAGGGCCTTCATCGGCCGCTCCTTCTGAGCGGGCGAGAATTTGGCGAACAGGCTGCAGCCCTCCGCCGCGGCGCGCACGTTTGCTCGTCCATGGCCTCCGCGTCGCGCCCGGTGAGGCCATGCGCAGTGTCCACGCCCACCTTGGTCGCCACGCCTTCGCTGTCGACGGTGAGCGCCACCGCGCGCACGCCGTGCCCGCGCAGCGCCGAAATGGCCGGGCGTGCGCTCTGCTTGGGCGGACCAAAAAAGCCCGCGTACCCGATGAGAACCATGGCGCTCTCGTCCGCCACGCTGAACACCCCGATGCCGGTACCTCGCTTTTGCGGGCGACGGCGATCATCGGCAGGCCGTCGGCGTTGTGGCGCCCATGGGCGGCGCGCACGAGCCGCGGCATGTTCTCCCGGCGCTCCCGCACTTTTCGGCCGACAGCCCGGCCTGCGAAGCGCCCAGCTCCGCGTATGTGATCTGCAGGGGCGGGCGAAAGGCGCATCGCCCAAACGGGTACAAAATCCGCCCCGAAGGGCGTCAGGATAACGCGCGTGACGGCCCGTCAGCCGTTAGCCCCATGGAGGCGTGCCTGCATACCCGTTCAGCCCTATGTTGTTATGGGATGTGATCGCAGCGCATGGCGGCGATGTTGCCGGCAGGGTATGCGTAAACGCAGGGGCCGACAGCCAGCACGTCCAGGAACCCGCGCGCGACCCGCGCCTCTGCAAAGACCCCTGCGCCGTGTGCCCGGTCACCGTAAGAGCGCGGCTGTGCGGCGCTGCATTTTTAGGCGATGTGCCCCCGGCGGCTGGGCTCCGGCAGATCGGCATGGGATATGCCTTGGGTGCGCGCGCATGCGCTTTACAGCGCGCGGGACGCCCCCGCTTCACCGTGTCATGGAACGCTTCCCGCTTCTCCTGCCACCCGTCCGGCGCTTTGGTAGATGCGCATGATGATCTCCACTGCCTTGCGCGCCTCCGCGCCGTCCACGGGCACGGGGCGGCCGGCGCGCAGGGCGTCCACGGTGTCCTGCAGCTGCCCGCGGTGCAGCCGCTCGTCGATGGCCATGGGCGCGGCGGCGTTACCCATATAAAAATCGTTCAGGGCGGCGAGCTCCGCGTCCGGCATCGGGTCGCCCTGGACGCTCCAGCGGGCGATGCGGCCGTCCTCCACCAGAATGGAGCCGTTCTCGCCGTGCACTTCCAAGCGGTCATGCAGGCCGGGCACGGCTGCCGTGGTGCCCTCGATCACGCCCAGCGCGCCGCACGCAAAGCGCAACGCCGCCGTGGCGGTGTCCTCCACTTCAAGGCCCGGATGATAATTTGTCGCGGTAAAGGCCTTCACCTCGGCCACCGGCCCCGCGATCCACTGCAGCAGATCCACAAAGTGGATGGACTGATTCATGAGCGCGCCGCCGCCGTCCAGCGCCCACGTGCCGCGCCAGGGCGAGCCTTCGTAGTATTCGCGGCTGCGAAACCACTTGACGTAGGCGTCGGCAAGCAGCACGCGCCCGAGCTTCCCCTCGCTGACCGTGCGCTTGACGCGCCGGTACACCGGATTGTAGCGGTTGTTCAGGATGCAGGCGAGCGCCACGCCGCTGCGCGCGCAGGCAGCGATCATGTCGTCGATGCGCGCCAAAGTGACCTCCACGGGCTTTTCGCACACCACGTGCTTGCCGGCCGCAGCCGCGGCAAGCGCCAGCGGATGGCGCGCACCGCTGGGCGTGCACAGGATGACCGCGTCGATGGCCGGGTTGGCCAGCAAAACCTCAAAGCGGTCGTAGGCGGCCAAGCCATATTTTTCCGTGAAGCCCTTCGCCAGCGGTTGGCAGCTGTCGTAAGCGGCAAGCAGGCGCGCGCCCCGCACATGCTGAAGCGCCTGAGCGTGAACGGCTGCGATGGCCCCGGTCCCGGCGATGGCAAAACCCAGAGGCGCCAAGTTTTCAGACAGATCACTCACCCCTTGACGAAACCGATGGGCACCGGTTTCAGTGTATTGCTTCCGTTGGCTTCATGTCCGCGCTCCGCGCGTTAAGGGGCCGGGACATGCCGTTGAAGATAAGTATTCGGGCAGGACGAGCTGGGGAGGGTGCGGATCGCGGCTGCGGATACACAGCGCCGCTTTGAATCCGGCGTTCCAGCAGCCGACGCCACAGTATAGCATAAGTATGGCCACAGTGGTTTTCAAGTGGCGCATAATGAAGAATTGGGTGGCAAAATGCCCCGCCCGTCGAACCGGCCATTTCTCCGGGCCCTTCCGTGGTGGCCGGAACTCATTTCCCGCGCGCCGGGCTTCATGGTATAATGTGGACGTTCGGGCGAACAGGCGTCCCACACAAGGAAAGGCGATGGGAATACGATGCGGCAGGCGGGCAGAATCGAACGGGTGGGCGCGCTGATACGCCGCATCGAGGGCGATCTGTCCGCCGAGCTGGACACGGCTCTCATCTCAAGGCTTGGGTATGTGTCCCGCGCCCAGTTGTACCGCGACTTTTACAGCGCCACCGGACACAGTGTAAAGGAATACGTGCGCAAGCGCCGCCTGTCCGCCGCGCTGTTCCTCATCCGGGCGTCCGGCGAGGCGCATGCAAATATCGCCGCCCGATGCGGGTATTCTTCCCAGCAGGCCATGTGCCGCGCGGTGAAACAGGCGCTGGGTACAACGCCGATGCAATATAAGCGCGGCGAGGACGCCTACTTCTTTCCGCCTTACGAGGGCCGGGTATTGTACGACGTGGCCGTTCGCGCGGCGCGCCATCCCGACACGCTGCGCCTGCGGTTTTACCACGCATTGCACAGGGGCATCGAGGAGCGGGCCGTTCGCGCCTTTTTGGCCGCCGCGCCCGGATTTTCCGGCCGGCTCTTTGGCCAGAACGACAGGACCGCGGCGTCACCGGCCTGTTACGAGCTGTTTGCCGCCGGATACACGGGCGGCTCGGAGGCGCTGACGGCGGCCGGGTTTGAGGTGGCCGGCCCGGAGCCGGGCTTTGAGACGCTGCTGGCGGTGACCAGCGTAGGCAACCGCGAGGAGACGATCGGTGCCGCGTGGGATTACCTGTATTCGCGCTGGCTTGCGCAAAGCATGTTCGCCTGCGCGGAGCGGCGCTACTTTGAGGAGTACGTGGTGCGTTCCGGGCGGGCCGTGCGGCTGCGGCTGTGCCTGCCCATACGCAGGCGCGAGCAGTCCATGCGCATTGCGGTGGAGGACGCCCCCCAGCCATTTTTTCTGGTGGCGAAGGCGAGCGGCATCGATGCGGAGAACCGCGCTTCCAGGGCTGTGGTGGACTACATGTCCGAGCGCTGCCCGGCCGTTTTGCGCGCGTCGCGCCAGTTCTATCTTCGGCGCTGGCCGCAGGGCTGCGCGTGCGGCGTACGCGTCGACGCGCCGCTGTCCCTTCCCCTGGGCGATGGGATGTCGCTGCTCGCGCCCGCCGGCCGGTTTCTGGTGTTGCATACGGACGTGCCGGGCGACCCGGAGCAGCTTGGCGGCATGCTGGAGGTCTACGCGGCGGACAGCGGCATGAACATCGACCGCGGCGGCATGTTTGCGGTGTACGATGCGGCCCAGAGCTACGACAAGCCGCGCATGGCACTGTTCTGCCCCTTATGTTGATACAAACCGATAAGACCGCGCGGCCGGACTTTGGTAGAATCGGGCCATGAGTAGAGCAGCGAGGTGGCCAACATGAGCGAAACGGCAAAAAAACGTACGGCACCCAAGGGCTACAGCCCGCGTAAGCCGGAGATCCTGGCCATGGCGGCGCGGCAGGGCGAGCGTGCGGACACAGGAAAAAAAGTGCTGCGGGGCATCGCGCCCCTGCGGTATGGCAACCCCTCGGCGGTGTGCTTCATCGGGTCGGCCATGCGGCTGATGGAGGCTCTGGGCGACCCTGTCGACCAGGACGAACTGTTCGCGCTGAGCGGCGCGGGCCTGTGTTTCCCGTGGCGGCAGGCCTCCAACTGCGATGAGATCAGCATCATTTCCGAGATCCCCCGACGCACCTTCGCGGCGCTGGGCTACCAAAGTGATCTGTTGTACGAGGCGGAGCTTACAACGCCCCGCAGGTACTCCAAAGAGCTGTACTTGGAGCGGATCAAACGGTCCATCGACGGCGGCCGCCCGGTCATCGGCTTTGGCTGCACGCACGAGAACTACGCCTGCCTGATCACCGGGTACGACAGCGCCGGCCTGTACCTGCGCGCTTTCTGGGCTCCCGGCGGCGCGCCCGATGGGTACGACACGGCAGGTGAGTACTATCATACCGGGCGCTGGTATGAAACCTGTTACGGCATCCTGACGGTCGGCCATAAATCCGGCGTGCGGCTGAGCGGCGCGGACGCCTACCGCCACATACGGCAGAGCGCGGCGCTGATGAACGCGCTGGGGAGCGTGGAAACGCAGGGACAGATGGTCGCCGCGGGGTTTGCAGCCTATGACGCGATGGCCGCCTGGCTGCTGGACGACGGCGCGTGGACGAACCTGACCCACCACGAAGTCTTTTTAAAACAGTGCGGGATTCTGCTGCTGGAGCACTACCGCCACCAGCTGCTCGGCTATCTTGCGCGGCTGTCGCGGGAGCACCCCGGCGTGGTCGATCCGGGCGTGCTGGAGGCGATCGGGCAGCTGTGCGGGCTTGTGAAAGGAGCTGCCCACAGCGATTTATACCTGCACGAGAGCGTGGACCCCTCGCTCAAGGACTTTTTCATAATGAAGGAGCGGGCGGCTCGCGAGAAGGTGGCGGCCTTTGTGCGACGGCTGCAAGGCTGCGACCGCGAGGTCTTCCGGCGCTTAACGAAAGCGGAGGGCGAATGAGATGGGCGAAGCGCGGTACAGGCCGGAGGGCTATAGCCCCCGCAGGCCAAAGATCATGAGCATGGCCGAGGAGGCGGGACGCGCTGGCGAGGAAACGCTGGTCCGTCAGCTGGACGAGGATTTCAGCATCGTGCAATGCGGCGCTAAGCGGCTGGTCGGCACGCGCATCGTCTGCCCGCCGCTTTCGCGGCTCAACAGCGTCGACATCGTGCGCCGGAGCATTCTGGAGGGCACGTGCGCGCTGCTGGAGCGGATGGTGGGCAATAAGTTCCCCGGTCGCTACATCGCCGCGATGAGCGAGGTGGCCACGGGCATTGACTTTACCTATGTGATCGGCGTGGAGGTGGACGAAGGCGCGCCGTTGCCCGAGGGGCTGCCGCCCCACACCGTGGCCATCACCCTGCCCGCCGCCACCTTTGCCAAGCGTCGTAAGAAGGCGGACGAGAGCGCGAATAACGCCCTGTCCTCCTTCTCGTACACAAGCTTTCGCAAGGAGATGGGCTATACCTACAGCGAGGCGTCCCACCCCTTCAGCACCTACGACGGCGAGGCGCAGATGCTCTTCACCTACCAGCCCGTAAAGCAGCCTGCTAGCGAGCAGGAGGCGTATGAGTCCCTCAGTTTTGAAATCGTCACGCTGCCGGACGTGCGGATCATCGCCAAGTCAGGCGACAACGGCGCCTGCATGTGGAGCTTCTTTCAGGAGATGCGCACGGCGGAGGCTACGCCGTCGGCCCAGCTGCACCTGGGCAATCTGGTCGCTTTCGGCGGAAAGAATGTGCAGGGCGAAAAGGGCGCGTACTTCGGCAGCCGGGTGACGCACTTTGCCGATACCCCGCAGGGGTTTCACGAGGCCGTGTATCCTTCCCGGCTATTCGTGCGAATGTTCCAGAAACAGACGAACAACGACAATGCGTCCATGGTGTTCGACGGCGGCAGGGACCTGTTCTTCCGCACGCACCCGGAGTACCAGGCCGACTATGAGGGTGGATTCTATGACCTGTTCCTGTTTCAGTACGAGCAGGGCGTGGAAGTATACGTACCCATCAAAAAGAGGGGTGAGCGACCATGTCCGAGCCGCTGAAAAAACCCGCCCCCGTCCCCGAAGACTATGGCCCGGGCATCCCGCCGATCATGGGCCTTTCACGGGAGCGCCAGGGCGGCGGATGGCCGCAGTCTTTTGTGCTGCCCGACCGCAGCACGGCACCCTCGTTTCCTTATGCGCATATCTGCCCGGGTTACGCGCCCTTCGCCAACGAGTTCGCCTACTTCATGGAGTACTCGGGCAACGGCTACGGCTTTGAGGATATGAACGGCTGGCGCTGCGACATCAACTACACCGTCGCAGATGTGCTGTCCGGGCATGCGACGAACCCTGCCAGCGCCCCCGTGTCCCAGGACGGGCTTGCCCGGCTGTACCGCGCCGCGGGGTTTTCGCCGCAGAGGCTGTGTGGCGACCCGTCCTCCGCCGCCTACGCGAGCGAGGAGCAGATGAAGGAAGCGATACGCCGGTCGCTGCTTGCGCTGGGACAGCCGGTGATCCTCAGCCCGGTCTCCCATGCGTTCTTCGGGGCTATTGTGGTGGGGTACGAGCGGGGCGGCGAGGCGCTTGTGACGTACAGCTACCCGCCCTACTTCGCCGCGCCGAATAACTGTAGGCCCGAGATCCGGCCGGTTGAGCGCTGGTACGGCCCGGGTACCGCGCTTACCCTGCCGGGCGAGCGGCGCGGCGCGTTTGCCGTGCAGGACGTGTACCTTCATGGCTTCCGCCAGATGCGGCGCGGTCTTGCAGAGGGCGTGCTCGGCGAGGGCCTGAAGGTCTATGAAGGCTGGAAGCGTTTCCTGCGCCTGAGCGTCCCGGAGATGATCGCCGAGGTTCGGCGCACGCGCGCAGTGCCCGGCGCGGACATCGATCCGGATATGCTGGACGGCGCGTTGACCGACGAGAAGGCCATGGCAGGCATTTTAACGCTGGTCGACCCGACGTGGTGCAATCTGGCCGAGCGGCGCTACTACGTACAGAATTTCTGCCGCCAGGCCAAAGCGCACTTCCCCGGCGAGGCGGAGGCGCTCTCGGCGATGGTGAAGCATTTTTGGGCAACCAGCAACATTATGGGCAGCGACTACGTCCGGGAGGCTGGCCACGACCCGGTGAACGCCGAAGCCTTTGCGGCCGCCGATGTGCGCGAGCGCATGGCCGAGTGCGTGGAGCTCTTCCAGCAGGGCGACAGGCAAGGCCTGCAGATGGTGGAGGCCCTGTTGTCCAGGATCGACGGTTAACCGGAACTCCCATTCTGCAGCGACGGAGGCCGTCTCATAGGAAAGCCCTTCTGCAGCCAAGCTCAGAAGGGCCTTCTCGTGCAGCGCCCGGCTGCGCCGGGATTAGGGCGTTTGGGCGGTCACGCTCCCGCGCCTGTAGTCCCAGACGAAGCCGTCTTCGTGCCTTACGCCGCGCTCGTCCGTCCACTGGGCGCACAGCAGAAGGTGGTCGCCCGTCTGCCACTCGACGGGGCGAACGAGCAGATCCGCGGCTGCGGCCGCCTGCGGCGAAAGAAGCGCCTCCATGGACGGAAGCATGATCTCCTTGCCGGTATTCGGCTGCCCCTGTTTGGTGATGAGCAAAACGATCCGGCTCATCCCTTCTTCGGCAAAGCCCACGGCCACCATGGCCCCGTCCTCCTTCCAAAGCAGGGAGAGCGGGCCCTCAAGAGGATAGCTGTAGGCGGCTATCAGGTCGCCGTTCGCCGCGTCGATCAGGCGCATGCCGGACACCGCGCCCGGCCGTCCGACGACGGGCGGAAACTGAAGTCGGACGCTTCCCTCGGGCGAGGCGGTGGAAAAAACATCGACTGCGCTTTGCACGGGCTGTTCCTGCGCCGGACGGCCGCCGGACCGCACGGTCCACGCCCGGCCGGCATAGCGCTCGTACGCAAGCTTCGCGGCCTCCTCCGCAAACCTGGCCTCCTGGGTCGCGTAGGAGCTGAAGATACGCCGCTGAAGCACCTCGTCGGCGAGCAGGGCGCACACAGCTTCGCGCAGGTCGTGCCCGCCCGAGTTGAGAACCGCCGTCAGCCTGGGCAAAGCGGCATAGTCCATGGCCAGAACCGCGTCCCGCTGCTCCGGATACGCGGCGAGGTAGCTCGACGGATTGGATGACGCCGACGGGCCGGAGGTGATGATCTCCAGACACTTGTCGACGAAGTTGCCCGCGACATCCTCGGCCATATAGGCTTCCAGGTTGTCGTAGCGAATATCCATGCATAGGCTGTCGCTGTTTAGGCCCCGGTCGTATTTGGTGAAGCGGGCAGTGATCAGGCGGCCGGCAGGGTCGTTGCCGATCAGCAGAAGCTGATATCCCTCTTTTGTAGTCATCAGCTTGCCATAATGCCCGGAGAGCGGGTCATACCCGGCGAAGCGGCCAAATTCGGCCATGGAGAGCTCCAGGCCCTTGGCCGCCAGGCGGCGGATGTCCTCCAGGCCGAGGGTCTGCGGCGCGCCCACGGCCGGGCTCCCTTCGTCGATGGCGCGCAGCGCAGACGCAAGCCCCTCGCGGCCGCCGCTCCACAGCGCGGCCGGCTCGCCGTAGGCCGCGAGGCTATCCCGCGTGACGATGACGTTGTCGGTAGTCCGCCAGGTCGAATCCAGCGGCGATATGAAGCGCGTGGTGACGGTGACCTCCTTCAGGTCGCCGACCAGACTCATCAGGATGAGCGCATGCTTGCGGCAATTGTTCTGGTACGCGGAGCCTGGCGCCTCAATCCGCTGCCGGAGGGCGCGCACATCCTCCGGGAGCCCCCGAAATTCGTACGTCAGCTGGAGCGTGTACGGCGCGTTGCCCGTGCCGCTCTCTCCGCCCGCCGCGAGTTCCGGCAAGGCGGCGGACAGCTCCTCCGCCGGCGGCGGCAGCAGGCGTACCAGGGCGAGCAACCCGTCGTTTGCGCCGGACGCGCCCGCGACGGGATACACGCCGCTCATCCGGCGGGCGTACAGCGCATCCAAGTCGTAGGCGGCGTACGCCTGCGACAAGGGCGCGGGAAACGGCGCGGCCGGAGCGCGGTTGCCAGCGAGGGCCAGGGTGGCGGCGCAAACAAGCGTCAGCGCCGCCGCGGCCAGCCATAGCGCGGGCCTGCGAAAGCGCAGCGCGTTGCGCACGCGGCTCTTCACGTCGCTCTCGCCGAAGGAAAGGGGGCTGGGCAACCCCGAACGGCGCACAGCCATGGCCAAAAGTGCCGCGGAGTATCCCTGCCGCGCGTCGCCCGGAAAGCGCCGCAGCACGGCCTCGTCGCAGGAAAGCTCCATGTCCCTGCACATGAGCCGAAAGGATAGCCAAACGGCCGGATTGAACCAGTGCAGCGCAAGGGCGAGGAAGGCAAGCGGCTTGAGCAGGTGATCGCCTCGCCGGACGTGCGCGCGCTCATGCGCGAGCACGTAGGCGCGCTGCTCCGCCCCGATGCCCGCGGGCAGGTAGATGCGCGGCCGCAGGACCCCGAGCACGAAGGGCGAGACGACGCGGTCGGACTCAAAGACGCCCGCCTCCACCAGCGTAGCCTCGCGCACGCGGCGCCCAAGCGCCCGGCGGGTGAGCGCGGCGTACAGCAGCATGGCCGCAAACCCGGCCGCCCAGGCGATACGGCCGGCGAACAGAGCGATTTGCATGGGGTTGACGCTGCGGCTCTCCTCCGCCGACGGCAGGACGGCTTGTATGGCGGCGTTCACAGCGCTGTCGACGGGCGGCACGCCGGTGAACACGAGAGGCGCGCTCATCTGGCCGATCTCCTGCGGAACGGCGTGCGGCCGAACGGGAAGGAGGCTGAGGCCGCTTTGAAAGGTGAGCGGGCACAGCAGCCGGAAGAATACAACCGCCCACAGGGCGTAGGAAAAAACCTTAGGCGCTTTTGCGAGCGCCAAGCGCACGAGCATCACCGCCAGCGCCGCTGCGCTGGCGGTGATGCTCATGTTCAGCAATGCGATGAACGCGCTCTCGCTCACCTGGACGCCTCCTCGATCATGCGGCGGATCTCCTCGGCTTCCGCGCCGGTAATCCTGCGCCCCTCCAGAAAACAGGCGACAAACGCGGGGAGCGAGCCGCCGAAAGAGCGATTGAGCACGGCCTCGGTTTCATACCTGCACACCGCTTCGCGCTTGACCAGCGCGGTAACCACGGAACGTTCGTTGTGCAGCACGCCCCGGTCGCCCAGGCGCTTGAGAACCGTGTATGTGGTGGACTTTTTCCATCCGAGCCGCTCCTCGCAAGCCCGCGCCAGATCGGGCGACGCGACCGGCTCCAGCTCCCATACGATGCTGGCCAGCTTGTACTCGCCCTCGAAAAGCTTGCAGTCGTCCATGGCGGGTCCTCCAATCTACCGTGCTAGACCAGTCTAGCACGGTAGACCGATCGTGTCAACAGGCTGTTGGCGCGGCGCGCGGTCCATGGTATACTATGGCATATGCGCGGTAACGGGTCCGTTTGGCGCGCATGAGGAAACGGAGGCGCTTCTATGGACAAGCTGTACACGCTGGACGACGGCGTGTTCGCCTTCGACGGGGCGATTTCCGTCGAGCGCCAGGGCGACACGGCGACGCCCTGGCGGCTGCCGTACGAGCAGCGCTTTCTCTTCCCGGAAATCGGCTGGGCGGACGCGAGCGGCGGCACCTGCTCGGGCGTGCGTATCGCCTTTACAACGGACGCCGCAGCCGTAACGCTGCTGCTGGAGGACGCGCCCGAGGACATGATGCTGGACCTGGTGGTAAACGGCAAGCTGATCGCCAGCACAAAAGGCGCGCAGCGGCCGGGCGCATACCCCTTTTCTCTGCCCGCGGGCAGAGAAAAGAAGGTGGAGGTGTGGCTGGACACCAAGCGGCGCGTGTTCCTGCGCGGCCTGCTGCTGGACGAAGGCGCGGCCATTCGCAAAACGCGCGTGCGCAAACCGCGCTGGGTGCACTACGGCTCCTCCATCAGCCAGGCAAACGCCGCGCAGTCGCCCTCTTGCATCTGGCCGGCGCTGGCGGCGCGCGAGGCAAAGCTGCACCTGATCAGCCTGGGCTACAGCGGACGGTGCATCCTCAACCCGATGGTCGGGCGGATGATACGCGACATGCAGGCGGACCTGATCACCCTGAAGATCGGCATCAACGTGCACGCCGGAAAGCTGGGCGAGATGAGTTTCTCGGCCAACGCAATATCCCTCATCGAGCTGATCCGCGAGAAGCATCCGCGCACGCCGCTGGCCGTCGTCTCGCCCATCTATTCCCCGCCGCGCGAAACGCAGAAGTTTCCGCCCGCGGGACTGTCGCTTACCCAGATGCGCGAGGAGCTTGCCTTCATCGTGCGGCACTACCAGGAAAGCGGCGACCGCCGTATCCGCTACATGGACGGCCTTGAGCTGATCGGCCCGCAGGATCTGCCTTATCTGCCGGACGAACTGCACCCAAACGCCGAAGCGCAGTTCGTTATCGCGCGGCGCATCGCCCCCATGCTGCGCGATATGGCGGCGCAGCGCGTGCGCAGGTAGTCCGCGCCTCATAAGCCCGCCAAGAGCGGCTTGTTCCGCACCGCGCAAAGGAGCTTCCACAGCATGGCAAAGGGCCCGGCCGCATGGCCGGACCCTCTTGCTTTGTGCGAACCGTCGGCTACGCGCGGGCGGCCTGGGCCATGGCGAGCATGTTCGCGGCCGGCACGTTGGGCAGGATCTCCTCGTGACTGGGCGAGATGACGATATTGGGGCCGAGCACCGAACGCACGCGGCGCACCTCTTGGCGGATCTGCTCGGGCGAAGCGTTCACAAAGAAGGACTGAGCGTCGATGCCGCCCAAAAAGGCCAGATGCGCTTTGTACTGCGCCAGGTTGTCCGCGGCCATGCCCGTGGCCTGCGCCTGAATGGGATGGAGCACCTCCACGCCCGCATCGATCAGGTCGGGAATGATGCGCTCGATGGAGCCGCAGGAGTGGAGCATGACGATCTTGCCGTATTTTTTGCCCACGGCGATGAGGCGACGAAAGGAAGGCATGACGAAACGGCGGAAATCCGCGGGCGATATGAACAGATTGAGCTGAGTTCCAAAGTCGTTGCCGAAGAACATCACGTCTGCCCGGTCGCCCAAACCGGAAAAAAACTTCTCGTTGCCGGCCACGAAAAAATCCACCATGCGCTCGGTGGCGGCTTCCACCACGGCGGGGTTCTCATGCATTTTAATGAAGTAGTTCTCCATGCCGAAGAAATCTGCCAGTATATGGAAAAATGGGCACCACAGCCCCGTAAACACCATCTTGTCGGCAAAGCCCTCAATCTGTTTGTACAAGGGCGCAAAGTCGAAATAGGCCGGGTCCGGCCAGGGGTAGCGCTGAAGTTCACTCGCGCGCTCAACGTGCGCAAAGCAGCCTTCCGCGCTCAGCGAGCCGCGCGTCAGCCCTCCAAAGGCCGGGTCAAAGGCGGGCAGGCCTTCCGGGTGGCGGTAGCAGGGGTCGGCCATAAACCAGCGGCAGTCGTCGTCCAGGTGCCGGAAAATCGCCTCGGCGGTTGGCTCGATTCCCCACTCGGCCGCATAGATGGGAACGGTCTTGACGTTGGGGTGCCCTGTCCACATCGCGCCCGCGCCCTCGCTCTGCCGGCGGAAGATGCGGCGCACCTTCTCCCTGCTCGTCATGTGCAAGCCCTCCAAAAGAAGTGGTCGCGCCCGGTTCGCCGCGCCGCTGTCAGTCTATCACCGCGCCCACAAAAAGGCAATACGGGACCGTATCGCGCATAGGATGGAAGCGCCAACGCTGTTGAGCGCATCAGATAAAGATGCTATAATGTGCCGGAATGCGCGCCAAAAAAAGAAAAAGAGTGGGATCGATCGCGATGGTGTACGAGAACATACTCGAGGCAATCGGCCATACGCCCCTCATCAGGCTGCACAAGATGACGGCTCCCGATTCGGCGGAGGTGCTCGTCAAATTCGAGGGCCTCAACGTGGGCGGCTCCATCAAGACGCGCACGGCGTACAACATGATTCTGGACGCCGAGAAACGGGGCGTTATCAACAAGGACACCGTCATCGTGGAGCCGACAAGCGGCAACCAGGGCATCGGCCTTGCGCTTGTGGGCGCCGTGCGCGGGTACCGCACGCTCATCGTGATGCCCGATTCGGTAAGCGCCGAGCGCCGCAAGCTGATGGAGCATTACGGCGCGGAGGTCATTTTGGTGCACGACGCCGGAAATATCGGCAAGTGCATCGAGGAATGCCTGGCCACCGCGCTTCGGCTGCAGGCGGAAAACCCGGCCGTATTCGTGCCCCAGCAGTTTGAAAACCCCGCCAACCCGCTTGTGCACAAGTACGGCACGGCCTTGGAGATTCTGGAGCAGGCCGGCCGTCCAATACACGGCTTCTGCTCGGGCGTTGGCACAGGCGGCTCCATCAGCGGCATCGGCGAAACGCTGAAGGCCCAAAACCCAGACATTGAGATCTGGGCGGTGGAGCCGGAAAACGCGGCGATTCTGGCAGGCGGCACCATCGGCACGCATTTGCAGATGGGCATCGGCGACGGGCTGATCCCCAAGAACCTGAACACGGGCATCTATGAGCATGTGCACATCGTGACGGACGAGCAGGCCATCCGCACGGCGCGCGATCTGGCGCGGCTGGAGGGCCTCATGTGCGGCATCTCCAGCGGCACGAACGTGGCCGCGGCGCTGTGCCTCGCCAAAAAACTGGGCCGGGGCAAAACCGTCGTTACGATTTTGCCCGACACGGCCGAGCGCTACTTTTCAACGCCCCTGTTCGCCGCCATCGAGGATTAGCGCGGGGCGGCGGCTGCGGAGCCCCCCGGGCTGGCCGCGCAGCATCCGGACGTTCGTTTTTAAGCTCGCCGCTTTACGGCGGGCTTTATTTGTTCTCCGCGGGGCTCATGTCGGACTCCAGCGTCCGCAGATAGTCGTACACAGGCATCAGCAAGGCGTAGCCGCCGGCCAGCCGCTGCGTAAGCTCCGGCGAATAGAGTTCCTCGCCGCACGGCTGCACATGGCCCAGGGCGAAGGACTTTTTTTGATACCAGGCACGCAGCTGCTCGCAGGGCGCATCCTTCCCGCGCGCGTACTCCGGGCCGTCCAGCGAAAACTCTCCCTGCTTTTCAATCGGAGCGATCAGCTTCTGAAAGGCTGCAGGCGCTCGGGTGATGCGGGCGCGCAGCTTGGCCATGGTTTGCGGCGCGGCCATGTAGTAGCCCATGCCGTAGCTCCACTCCTCGGGCGTCAGCTCAAACCAGAAGGCTGGCCCAGGCGTATCGGCGGCGCCGGGCGTCTCCAGAGTGAACCACAGGCTGTCGCGGTACATGCCGCGGCCGCGAAGGCGGCGGGCGTCGCGGTAGATGCGCGAGAGCCGGAAGCGGAAGGCATGGCCCGGGCAGCGCGCCTGCACAAGGGCGAGCACCGCGGCCCCCAGCTCCTTCATGGGCTCTTGAAAATCGCGCCGGAAGTCCTCGCGGTGCGCCTCGAACCACACCTTGTCATTGTTTAGGCGGATGCCCCATATAAAATCCATCGTGCGCGGCGAAAAGCCTTGAAACACGCATAGTCCCTCCCTCGCGGCGCTTCGCCGCACGGATCGTCGCTGTTTGAAACCTGCTGCCGACCGCTTCCATCATCGTCCGCCGCGCCGGGTTTGTCAAGACGTGTTCATGCTGCGACGCGCATGGCAAAGAGCGCCGTGCCGTGGTATAATACAGGCATAAAAACGGAATAGGGGCGTGTGGCATGGAACAATATGACGTGCTCATCGCGGGCGCCGGGGCGTCCGGGCTTCCCGCTGCGGTGGCCGCAGGCCGCGCAGGCAAACGGGTACTTCTGCTGGAACGCGAGATGTTTATTGGAGGCGCGGTGACGCAGCACTCCATCAATCTGTTCTGCGGGCGGCCTTTTCAGGGCATTCAGGCGGAATTGCTGTCCCTTTTGGAGGAGATGGACCCCCTGATGGTCGGGCACAACCTCTTCCGTACGCCGGTATTTTTGGCCGCGTGGACGCGCATGATGAAGGATCTGGACATCACCATCCGCGTGAGCGCTCCGGTCCAGTGCGTGGCGGTGGAGAACGGCGCAATTCGCAGCGTTCGCGCAGGCGGCGTCGATTATCAGGCGTGTATGTACATAGACGCCACGGGCGACGGCGTGCTGGCGCGCATGGCGGGCGTTCCGGCGCGCTACGGGCGCGAGGCGCGCAGCGAGTACGGCGAGGAGTTTGCGCCCGAGAAGGCCGACCGCCTGACGCAGATGGGCACCATGATGTACACCGTGCAGCGCATGCCCGGCCGCGAGGACGCGCCGGAGGCGAACTTTGCGCGCTACAGCAAGGACGAGTACCTCATCTGGGGCCCGACGGATTATGTAGCCGACATGTCCGATCCGGCGCAGTTGGGCGAGCTGCAGCGCCGCCTGTACGACAAGATGCCCGCCGAGATTGAGCGCTGGCGCGAGAAGGGGTACCATGTGACGGCCATCGCGCCGCGCGTGGGCATCCGCGAGACGTACCGGCTGGTGGGCGATTACACGCTCTCGCACGTGGATATCGTGGAGGAACGCAAACACCCGGACTGCGTGTGCGTGTGCACATACCCCGTCGATCCGTGGGACCCAGAAGGCAACCCCTTTCACGACAAGGAAAAGAAGAAAAAATGTGCCACGCCCGATTACGGCATCCCTTACCGCGTGCTGGTGAACCGCGCGGTGACAAACCTTCTGTTCACAGGACGGTGCGTGTCGGCTACGCACGTGGCCAACTCCAGCCTGCGGGTCATGTGCATTGTGGCCGTGCTGGGCCAGGCTGCGGGCGTCGCGGCGGCAATGGCCGTCGACTCGGCCTGCGCCGCCTCCGCTGTGGATACGCAGGCGCTGCGCGCTAGCCTGCGCGCCCAGGGTGTGCGCGTGGATCTGTAGATCCGTGCGCGCTCCATCCGGCAAACAGCCCTCCGGGCGGCGTAAGCCGCCCGGAGGGCTGTTCGATGCGCGGCGCGCATGCGCCGGATGGGTTTGCTGTGCGGGCCGACGCTACGCGTCGCGCAAGGGAAGAGCGACGGTGACGTCTGTGCCCCTGCCCTCCGCGCTGCGCAGAACGAGCGAACCTGCGTGCACTGCGGCGATGTGCTTGACGATGGACAGCCCAAGTCCCGTGCCGCCGGTCTTCTTGGAGCGCGATTTATCCACCCGGTAGAAGCGCTCGAACACGCGCGCCTGGTGCTCGCGCGGGATGCCGATGCCGGTATCGCTCACCCGCAGTATCGCCTGCCCGCCGTGCGAGGTAACGGATACGCTGACACTTCCGCCGGGCCTGTTGTACTTAACGCCGTTGTCCGCCAGGTTATACACCAGTTCGAAGAGCATAGCGCGGCTGCCGGACACGATGGCCGCGCTGGCATCCACGCTCAGCCGCACGCCCGCGTCCTGGGCGGCTTTGCTTAGGGCTGACACGGCCTCCCGCGCGGTTTGCGCCAGATCCACGTCCTCCGCGGCGGCTGGCGCGGCGCCCTCGTCCAGGCGAGAGAGCATCAGGATGTCCTCTACCAGGGCGATGAGCCGGGCGGCCTCCTCCTTGATTTTTACCACGAAGGACAGGGCGTCCTCTCCCTTGGCCATGCCGCTCACGATCATCTCTGCGTAGGCCGAGATGCTCGTCAGGGGGGTTTTCAGCTCGTGGGAGACGTTGGCCGAGAACTCCCTGCGCATTCGCTCCGCCCCGGCGCGCTCGGAGATATCCAGGAACAGGACGATTGCGCCTCTTTTGGCCACGGGGCTAAAGAACACCTGATAGACGCCGCCCGCATGCTCGTAGGTGAGCTCGGTCCGCTGGCCACTCAGCGCGGCCTTCACGTGTTCGGCGATGCGCACGTCGCGCAGAAGCTCCAAGGCGCTTCGCCCGGACGCGCCCTCGGGCATGCCGAATACCTCCAGGGCGCTCCTGTTCGCCGAGAGCACCATGCCCTGCGGGTCGATGAGCGCGATGCCCTCGCGCATGCTGTCCATGATGGCGTCCATCGTGTCCGCGCGGGCCCGCGCCTCCTGCATCTGGCGCTCTATCAGCTCGCGCTGCTTGCGGATGGTGCGGGCAAAGGGGGCAAGCTCGTCGTACGGGGCCGCGGCGCCGGCCGGGTCAAACTGGTTGATGGGCTGCACGATGCGCCGCGTAAGCCGCCCCGCCCCGAAATGCCCGGCGAGAATCATCGCAAGCACCACAAGCGCCGCGACGGGCAGCATGCGCTGCACAACGTCAAATATGCTGCTCGTCGTCTTTGCCAGGCGCAGCACGTCGCCGTTTTGCAAACGCACGGCAAAATAGCAAGTTTCCTGGCGCATGGTCTGCGAGAAGCGCCGGCTTTCGCCCACGCCCTCGGAAAGGGCTTTTGCAATCTCCGCGCGGTCCGCGTGGTTGCTCATGGCCGAGACGTCCTCGTCGTCGTCAAAGAGCACCGCGCCGGACGGACCGACCACGGTGACGCGCATGTCCGCCCCGCGCAGGGCGGCATACGCGCCGGGCGCGTCCGCCAAAATGTCCTTCATTATGAGCGCCCGCTCGCGCAGGTCCTGGCGCACCGCGGCTGTAAGCTGGCCATAGAACACGCAGCACAGCGCCGCGCTGCACACGAGCGCGCTGGCCACGCTGAGCAGCAACATACTGCGGAAGATGCGCGCTTTCATACCCCGGCCTCCATCTTGTAGCCCACTGAACGCACGGTCTTGATCTGCTCGCCCGCGGCCCCCAGCTTCTGGCGCAGCGCCTTGATATGCATGTCCACCGTGCGGCTCTCCAGTTCGGCGTCCACGCCCCATACGCGCTGCATCAGCTTCTCGCGCGAGAGCACGATGCCAGCGTTGCGCATCAGGCAGTGAAGCAGCTCAAATTCCGTATAGGTGAGGGTAACTGCCCGGCCGTCCGCCGTCACGCTGCGTTTGCCGGCGCTTATGCCGACGGTGCCCACGTTCAGGCTGTCCTCTTCGTCCGGCGCGCCGCAGCGGCGCAGCACGGCCTTCACGCGCGAGATGAGCTCCATCACCGAGAAAGGCTTGGCCACATAGTCGTCCGCGCCCAGGTCGAGGCCGCGAATGCGGTCCATTTCCAATCCGCGCGCGGTGAGCATGATGACCGGGACGGCTTTTGTCCGCTCGTCCGCCTTCAGCTTTTTGAGAATGGACAGGCCGTCCTCGCCCGGCAGCATGATGTCCAGAATGACGAACCCGGGCGTTTTTTCGCGCACATGCCGCCAAAACTCCTCCGGATGCGGGAAGCCTGCCGCGGCAAACCCCCCCGCGTTGAGGGCGTAGCAGACGATCTCGCGGATATTGTCGTCGTCCTCAACCACATAAACTGCGCGCATCCGCCCGCCTCCCGCCTCATTTGCCCGAACCGACCGCCGCGGCCCGCCAATATGTGCAAATCCGCTTGCGGCCGTTTACAGCAGCTGGGCGTTTTGATGTTTGCCGGTAATGGAGAAGATGACCCATTCGGCGATGTTGGTGGCGTGATCGCCGATGCGTTCGAAGTACTTGGCAATCTGCATCAGGTCGAAGGCCTGCTCACCGTTATCGGCGTTCTCGTGCACGAGAACGATCAAATCGCGTTTGATGGTGAGGTACAGCTCGTCCACCACGTCGTCGTAGTCGATGACCGACTGAGCGAGCAGCAGATCCTTGCGCACGTAGGCGTCGATGCTCTGCGACACCATCCGGATCACCGCGGCCGCCATCTGGGGGATGTGCTCCAACTCTTTGATGTACGCCTGACCGGCCAGGTAAATACACAGCTCAGAGATGTCCGCCGCCTGGTCGCCGATGCGCTCCATGTCCGTGATCATCTTCAGGGCCGTGGAAATGAGGCGCAGATCGCGCGCGACCGGCTGCTGGTGAAGCAGCAGCTTCAGGCACAGTCCCTCGATCTCCTTCTCCTTGTCGTCCACCACGGCGTCGCTTTGCATCACCTCCCGTGCGGCCAGGGCGTCATGCTCCTGCAGGGCCTTCACGGCTTTGGCGATCGCTTCTTCCACAAGCGCGCCCATCTCGATCAGCTTCTTGTTGAGTTCCTGCAGCTGTTCGTCAAAGCGACTGCGCATCATCCAAACCTCCCCGTGATGTAATCCTCCGTGCGGCGGTCGCGCGGCATGGAGAATATATCGTCCGTCTTGCCGCACTCGATCACCTCACCGAGCAGAAAAAACGCCGTCTGATCGCTGATGCGCGCCGCCTGCTGCATGTTGTGCGTAACGATGAGGATGCTGTAGCGCTCCCTTAGGTTAAGCAGCAATTCCTCGATCTTGCCGGTGGAGATGGGGTCCAGCGCGCTTGTCGGCTCGTCCATGAGCAGCACTTCCGGGGAGACGGCCAGCGCGCGGGCGATGCACAGGCGCTGCTGCTGTCCGCCGGAGAGCGCGAGCGCCGAGGAGCGCAGGCGGTCCTTCACCTCGTCCCAGATGGCCGCTCCCGCAAGGGACTGCTCCACAATCTCGTCCAACTCGTAACGCGACTTGATGCCGTGCGTGCGCGGGCCGAATGCGATGTTGTCATAGATGCTCATGGGGAAGGGATTCGGCTTTTGAAACACCATGCCCACGCGCCTGCGCAGCAGGTTCACGTCCAAGTCGCCGTATACGTTTTCGCCAAACAGGCGTACATCTCCCTCTACCCGGCAGCCTTCCACCAGATCGTTCATCCGGTTGAGCGTTTTTAGGAGCGTTGACTTGCCGCAGCCCGACGGGCCGATGAATGCGGTGATCGCCCCGGCGGCGACTCCCATGTTGACGCCCTTGAGAGCGTGAAAGCCGCCGTAGTACAGGTGCAGGTTATCAATGTCGAATGCGTTCATGCCTTGCCTCCTATGCGCCTGGCGATAGCGCCGGACAGAGCGTTGATGCCCGCGACGAGCACCAGCAGCACGACCGCCGTGGCGAAGCCTTCGTTCGTGTGCAAGCCCTCGCTGGAGAGCGCGTACATGTGAACGCTGAGCGTCCGCGCGGACGCCATAGGGTTTTGGGGGATCTGGGCGACCGTGCCGGCCGTGTAGATGAGCGCCGCCGTCTCTCCCACGATGCGCCCGACGGCCAGAATGACCCCGGCGAGAATCCCCGGCGTTGCGGCGGGCAGCACGATGCGCATCACGGTGCGCAGCTTGCCCGCGCCAAGACCAAACGCGCCCTCGCGGTAATTGTCCGGTACGCTTTGAAGCGCTTCCTCGGCGGAACGCATGATGAGCGGCAGAATCATGATGCAGAGAGTGAACGCGCCGGCCAGCAGCGAATAGCCCCATCCGAGCGCGGTGACGAAGAAGAGCATGCCGAACAGCCCGTAAACGATGGAGGGAATGCCCGAGAGCGTCTCGGTGGTGACGCGCACCAGGGCGACCACGCGGTTGCCGCGTTTTGCGTACTCGGTTAGGTACACAGCCGCAGCCACGCCCAGCGGCACGGCGATGGCCAGCGACAGCGCCGCCATCAACACCGTGGCGATGAGCGCGGGCATAAGCGAGACGTTCGCGCTTGTGTAGCGAAGGGCAAAAAGCGAAGGCCGGATGTAGGGGACGCCCCTGACCAGAATGAACAGCACGACAAACCCGAGCACCGCGCAGGTGAGCGTGGCCGCGCCCCACGTACAGGCGGCCATGAACCGCTCGGAGGCGTTCTTTTTCATCGCTTTATCCTTCCCTTCAGCGCCGAAAAGCTCAGGTTGATGAGCAGGATGAACACGAACAACACCACGCCCGTGGCGATGAGCGCTTCGCGGTGCAGGCCTGCGGCGTAGCCCATCTCCAGCACAACGTTGGCGGTGAGCGTGCGCGCACCCCGAAGCAGGGATACCGGCATGCGCGCCTGATTGCCCGCCACCATGATCACCGCCATGGTTTCGCCGATGGCGCGGCCCACGCCCAGCACCACGGCCGCCAAGACGCCGGACTTTGCGGCGGGCAGCACCACAAAAAAGACGCTGCGGTAGTGCCCGGCGCCCAGCGCCAGCGCGCCCTCGTAGTACGACTGGGGCACGGCGCGCAGCGCGCTCTCGGCGATGCCGATCACGGTGGGCAAAATCATGATGCCCAGCAAGATGCTCGCCGACAGGATGCTGTTGCCCGTGAGCGGAATGAGCGCGGCCATGCCGAAGAACCCGTACACCACGGAAGGAATGCCCGCCAGCAGGTTGACGGCGGGCTTGATGCCGCGGTAGAGGCGGGCCGGGCAGGCGCGCGCCAGAAACACCGCCGTGAGCGCGCCCACCGGCACGCCGATAACGATGGCGCCGGCGGTGATGTACAGGCTGCCCATGATCATCGGGAGAATCCCGAAGGCGGGCGGGGTGTCCGCGGGCGACCAGTTCGTGCCCAGCAGGAAGCGTAAGACGCCGATCTTGCCGATAGCCGGAAAACCGTTCACAAACAAAAACAGGCAGATGAGGGCGACCGCAAGAATGGAGACGAGCGCCGAGGCAAAAAAAACGGCGCTCATCCCGCGCTCCACGGCCGCCTGACGGACGGCCTTGAAGGGGGAATGCCCGGACGATCGATGCGGCTTGTTCATTTAACAACCGCGCTCCACTCAGCCGCAGCCCCGGTGAAGACGTCCCGCACCTGCTCCCGGCTGAGGTCGGAGGTGGGATTGTCCTTATTGACGATCACGGCAATGCCGTCCAGGGCGATCATCACGGGCGTGAGCTTTTCCTTCTCGGCCTCCTTCAGCTCCCGGCTGGACATCCCGATTTCGCACGTACCTTCGATGGCGGCGTTCATGCCTGCCGAGGAGTCGCTCTGCTGTATCTCGATGGCGGCCGCCGGGTTGAGCGCCAGATAGGCCTCCTTCAGCTTCTCCATAACGGGTGTGACGGAGGAGGACCCGGCCACCACGAGCTTGCCGGAGGGCCGGGCGCCCGCGAAGGCCGCCGCCGTGTCGCCCACGGCGATGTAGTGGTTCTTGGCGACGACCTCCTGGCCTTCCCGCGAGAGTATGAAGGCGATAAAGTCCTGCGCAAGCGCGCCGGGCTGGCCTTTGAGGGCCAGGTAGAAGGGCCGGGCGACGGCGTACGCGCCGCTTTTCACATTGGCGGCCGTGGCCTGCGCGCCGCCGATGCCGACGGCCTTAACGGTGTCGTTGAGCGAGCCGAGGGATACATAGCCGATGGCGTATTTGTCGCCCGCTACGTTGGTGAGCATCACGTCGGTCTGTTTGGCGATGACGGCTTCCTTGGTCGTCATGTCCTTCTTGCTGCCGTCCGCGTTCTTCGCCTCAATGCCAAACAGCTCAATGAACGCCGTGCGCGTGCCGGATCCGTCCTCGCGGGAGATGACGTTGATGGCCCTGCTCGCGTCAAAGGATGAACCCGCGGACGCTGCGCATCCGGCCAGCGTTGTAAGGCACAGCGCCGCAGCGCAGATGCACACGATTTTTCTCATCATGGATGTCCTCCTCTTCTCTTTACGGGGCCATGGTACACCGCGGCCGTCAAGAGTTGCGCGGTGGGCTCGTAAAGATTGTGTCAAGACGCGCCGTTCGGCGCGCGAATGGCGGAACGCCGCATCCGCCCTCTTTTCAGTGTAACGCTTTTTGCCTGCGCAATACGAAAGCGGAGCCCAAAGGGCCCCGCTTCAGACCGAATCAAAACCGCGATGCGGACCGGTGACCGTCTTTTACCGCGCTGTGCTGCCGGTTTTTCAGGATGGGCTGTTCAGGATGGCAAGCATGGCGTCGACCATCTCCAGCACGCGGGCGTCGTTTCTGGCGATTTGGGCGAGCGTCAGCTCGATCATCTCGCCGAAGTAGCCCGCCGCGTGCTGCGACCAGTCCGCGCAGGCCTCCAGGCCGATCAGCGCCCAGGCGAGATCGTGCGTGTAGCCGTAGCACGGGCCGCCGATCGCTTGGCACATCGGGTCGAAGGCCGGGTTGCGCAGTTCCTCCAGGTACCGTCCGCGGAATACCTCCGCGAAGTTATGGCAGTTGAACGTGTGCCACATCGTCTCGGCCACGCGCTTCATGCGCGCCTTCTTCTCGGTAACGTCCGCACGGCTCAGGCTGTCGGCGGTGTACAGCCCCATCTTCAGGGTGTAGCCGTCCCATAGCTTTTCCGCCGCGTTGTACGCCATCACCTGCCGGATGCGCGCCAGGCCGTCCTTCAGGGTGTAGCGCGGGGCGATCCGCTCGCCCACAAGGTACAACGCGTCCAGCTCGGCGAACGAGGGCGCATTCTGCGGCCGCCTCTGAGCGTTGGTGAAATCAGGGCAGAGCATCGCGTCCGCGTCGTAGCCGGTGACGACGCGAAAGGGCGCCTGGCCATCCTTCACCTTGGCAATGACCGGCCGGCCCGCGTCGATGGATGCGCGAACCTCGCCCGCAAACGCCGCCTTGTCCTCACAGTGGCGGTAGGCGTAGCCCGCGAAGCCAAAGAGGAAGTCTATGTTGCCTTCCGCGCTGCCGTCGTAAAAGTCCCTCTCGCAGATCATCCGCTCCATGGCGGTTCTCTGGCCATCGAAGCGACAGCGCAGCGAGCTGCGGCCGCACATCGTGTCAAACAGAAAGAAGTACCTCTCCTGCCGGGCGATGGGCGTGCTTCCGCCCTTGGCGCAGTTGCCGCAGCTGTTGCAGGGCTTGCCGTCCAGCTGCCTGCACGGGTAATCGCTCCCGCCAAGGGCGATGTGCTCCAGGTGCACGTACACGGAAGCGAAACAGTTGATGAACGTGGTGCCGCAAAAGCCGCTGAACGGGACGTGAAAAGCCAGCTCGCCCCTCATGCGCGTACCGCCTCTTCACCGGACGGACCGGAGCCGGTGTGATCGAGGTATGCGCGCATGGCCTGCATCGCCGCGGCGTCCATATCGGCCATCCTTTGGATGAGCCCGGCCAGGGCGCGGCGCTTGGACGCCTCGCGCAAGCCGGAAAAACCCTCTTCACGCGCGCCGATACCGCCCAGCACGCCCCACACGCTCCAGCAGGTGTCGTGGATATCGTTCATGCAGGCGGCGGCCTTCAGAAGCGATGCGTCTGCCTGGGCGCGCGCGGCCAGAAAATTGCCCAGATAGCAGCGGGCCTCGGCGTGGCTGCCCACCAGCATGTAGTGGAACTCATGGTGTTTGCGAAGCTTGCTTTCCTCCATGTCTTCGCAGGCGCCGTCGCTCACGTGGGCGATCCATGCGTCGTACGCCGCCCGGCCGGACAAATAGCCCTCGATCTCTTGCGCCTGCATGATGGCCAGGCCGCGCTGCAGGATGGGCGCAAGTGCCGTATCCTGTTGCTTCTTTTGCCCGAGGAGCACGACCTTCCACAGATCCTTCTCCCATTCCGGCTTCCGGAACATTCCGTTTTCAAGGCACTGCGCAGGATCGCGAGACTGAAAATGACAATAGCCGCAAACGGTTGCGCCCTCGTCGTCGTACCCGCAGATGATGGCGCACTCCGGCGGGCCGACCACGCCGAACGCCAGCACGGGTCGGTCCTCGTCCAGGCTGGCCTTCACCCTCGCTCGGATGAGCGCATCGTTCTGCTCGGTCCTCTCGATGATCTCGCAGGCGTACCCGGCATAATCGTACGCGCGGCGAATCGTGTCGTTGTGGTCGGGGTTCACCTGCGTAAGATCGAAGGATGAATAGCAGATCTCCGGGTGCCACAAAAGCCCGAAGCCCATGCCCGAAGCGGCCAAAAACTCCTTATAAGCGAAGCGGTTCAGCCAGTCGCGGCCGTGAGCCTGGATCGTCTGCAGCTTCACGTCCTCGCCGATGTATTCCATCAGCGAGGTAAGGCAGGCGGGCAGCGGAAAGCTCTCGGGTGATCGGGGGTCGCCCTTCATGTCGTCCATAAAGCCCACCTTGCGTACGCTTAGAATCTTAGGCATGCCGTGTCCCCTCCCATCTCTATCTATCGCAAAAAACATGGGGCTGGCGCCTGTGAACGCGGCGCAGCCCAGGCAGGGCGTCGGGCGTCGGGCGCCGCGCGTTACGCCGTGGGCAGGTGGTCCTGCAGAAGGACGATCACGCGGTCCATGCACGCGGCGCAGGCACGGATGACGCCCGCGATAGCGCTGCGCTTGTCCGTGTCCTGCAGCGCCGAAAGCGTTGCGTTGAAGCCGCCGCCCAGCGACTCCAGGCAGTCGCCCGGGTATTTGACGCCCTTGTCGACCCCCTGCCACAGGATCGCCAGGCGCGCATACTGCTCGATCACCGCGTGCAGGAAGGCGAGGTCCGGATTCTTTTGCACCGCGCGCTCCAGAAATGTGCGGCAGCTGCCGTTTGTGGCCAGGTTGCACACGTACACCTTGTGCATCGCCCAGTCGTCATAGGTTGCGGCGGTCACGCTTGCAAACCGGCCGTCCTCGATGCTTTGCGCCCAAGCGCGAAAGGCCTCCGCGCCGAAGCAATACGCCTCGTTTTCACGCCCAGCAGGCGCGGCATGTCCAGCACGGCGTCGCAGTACAGTTGCGCCAGATCCGGGCTTTCCCGTTTTTCGCCCACGAACAGCCAACCACAGCCCATGAAGTTGCCGGGCTCCTCCGCTTCCGCGCCCTGGCGGTCGTTGGGCGTAAAGAGCTGCTCCCAGGTGAGGCGCGTGGGCTCGGCGCTATCGGCCGTCAGATACAGAAGGTGCTCTGCGTACTCCTCGTAGCCTACGAACACGCCCCATCCGCAAAAGTAACGGATGACGGGCACGCCCCGGTCGATGTAGGCCATCAGCGTCTGCAGGTACATCCGGCGGTTCGCCTGTACCTCCTGCTGCGGCACAAACGTGCTCGCATAGCCGCATTTGGCGAACACGCTTTGGGCAAAGCGGCCTTTGTCCGGCCCGCTCATCTGGTAGTCCGTCGCGCCGTCGCCCAGGAAGCGGTCGTAGGCGTACACCTACGCCAGGCTGTCGCCTGTGAGGCCGGCAAAAAACCAGTAGTCCATGCCGGGCTCGCCCAGGCATTCCATAACGTACTTCGCGGCCCCGTTAAACCAGTAATTCTCCCCATAGTGCATGGTGATCAGCTGGTGGATGCTGGGAAGGATGTTGTTGCTCTGTTTCGTGATCATCTGCAAATCTCCTTCTTTTACCTTGGGTCTCATGTCATGGCACAGCTGAGAGACGCAAACGCGGCGGAAATACCGTTTGCCGTTGCCGTTGGAACCAAGCGCGATGGGCTGGGCGGCAAGCGCGGCCGTTCCGGCGCTCATGTAGGGCAGGCGTACGCCGCAATAACGCACCTCGCCGTTCATGATCACGGCGAAGTGCTTCTCCCCAACGATCCAGGAAAGACTGTTGTAAACGTCCGGCATGATCCGGCCAAGGCCCGGGAAGAGGTAGGCGTCGCCAAACACGGGCTGCTGAAAAAAGATGGCCTGCTTGGAAAGCCCGGCCTCGGAATTGTTGCGCATGTTCACGCCGTAGACGTTGCCGCCGTGCAGAAAACGGATGCTTCCCTCGTCGCTCCCGTTGGCGAAGGCGCTGCTGCCTTCGTCCACGCGGAATTCGATGTCTACGCGGAAGGGCACTTTGACGGATACGCCCGTGGAAAGCAGGCGCTTATCGATGTAGGCGACATACTCCGCCTCGCCGTTTTCTGTCACGCGGTAGTGCGGGCTGAGGATGGGGATCAGGCCGTCCATGGGTACGTCCGCGCTCCACCGGATGGGGTTGGCCTCCTGGATCACGCCGGAGGAAAGCCCTTCAACACGCTCGCCCGGCGCGTACAGCGAGGCGTTGGGCAGCCGCTGTTTGAGGGGGAGGTACAGCTCCACCCGCTCGCGCTGCCCGTCCGGGGAGAGCGTGTTCTGCACGAGCGGCTCGTGCCGCAGGCGGCCGCCGTGCGCAAAGTCCACTTCATAGTAGGCGTTGCCGTCAAAGGCCTGCACCATCCTGCGGTAAAACGCGCGGACATCCTGGTCCAGATACACGCCGCTCACGGCGAAGAGGCCGCCGGGGAACACGGCGGCCACGTACGGGCCGTCGTTCGCAAAGTCCTCAGGTATCCTGTGCAGGAAAACGCTCTGTCCGGCGTCGTTCTGGTGCTCGAAGAGGGCGTTCTCTCCGGGCAGAGCCAGGGGGACGCCCCTGCTTTGCAGCCAAATAAAGAATCCGTCCGGGTCCGGCGCGCCCGTTTCCCGAAAAACGCTGTACAGCGCTCGCATCGCGGGCAGGGTGACCAGCCGCGCCTCTGGCGGCGGCTCCAGCTGCTCGCTGATGGCACTGAGGCGCTCGTAGGAGACCGGGCCGAGCTTCTCCACGATGCTCAGTTGCTTGTCCATCTCCTCGTACAAGAGCGGCAGGGCGGAAATCTGCGTAATGCCGTGCTTCATCATGGTCTGCAGGAACTCGTTGACGATCCGCTTAAGCTCGGAGAGCGCGGTCACCTGCTCGTCGATACGGCGGATGCGCTGCGCGAATGCCTCGACGACCACGCCCATGTCCTGGCTTTCGTAGATGCGCAGAATGTCCTTGATGGGGATCTCCATCTTGCGCAGGATGAGGATCTGCTGCAAGCGCTCCACGGCCTTTGGCGTATAGTAGCGAAGTTTTTCGCCGTCCGGGCGCACGCTGGCGATCAGCCCGACTTGCTCGTAGTAGCGCAGCGTGCGGGAGGACATATCCAGCCTCCGCGACAGGTCGGTGATCCTGACGAGCCCGGTCTCCAAACGCATCCCTCCCGATGGCTCAACTATATCACTTGACGCGGCGTCAATGTCAAGAGGGCCCTGCGAAGGATTTGGGCAACGGCGGCGGCACGGCAAAACGGCGGCCGGCCCGGGCAGTGGGCGGTCGCCGGTTTATGCCTTGGGCGGCTGAAGGAGGCTACTTATCAGATTGCAGGCGTACGCACAGCGCGTCCACGTACGCCTCGCCCTCCCGGGCGAGCGCGGACGGGTCCGCCACGATGTCCGCCGGAATCAGGCGGGGCGCAAGCTCACGCTGTATGTTGCGCATGCCGCCGCCCGTAACGTTGAGCATCACCAGCTCGTCGCGGCCGATCAGCCCGGCCTGCGCGGCCTTCATGAGCACGGTCAGGGCCGCTCCGGCTTCGGGACAGATGTCGCAGCCTTCCAACTGGTCGAACAGCGTCATTGCCGCGCGAATTTCGGCGTTTGTGGCGGCCAGCACCTCGCCGCCCGCCGCGGACAGGGCGTCGAACAGCCCGCCCGCAATGCCGTAAGGCGGCGTTCGATTGGAGAGGACCTTGGCGTCGATGGCGTCGATCTGCCGCTTGGCAGTCTCCTCGTCCATGGGCGCAAGCGCCCGCTCGCGTTTGGCCCAGGCGTCGGCGATGGGCTGAAACGGAGCGTTCTGCGCGAGCAGCAGCCGCATGCCCCCGCCGGACAGGCCGGCCTGCTGAAGGCGCAGGGCCGCCTCGTGCGCGGCGATGGCCCCCGTGCCGCTGCCTATGGCCTGGCAGTACCAGGCAGGCACTTCCCCGGCAAGCTCTGCAGCCGAGAGGACGGTTGTGCCCATGCCGTCGCGCCGGGCCACATTTTTCGCGCCGCCCTCATTTACAAAGCCGGGGCGCTGGCATATGCGGGCCGCCAAAGCGATGGCGTCGGTGTAGTCGCTGCCGCCGCCCGCCGCCACCACGCGCACGCAGTCGGCTACGTCGTCCACGGCGAAGAGGCTCTTCAAGTTTTTCTCGGGGATAACCAGCACGAGCGGCACGCCGTTTTCACTGGCCGCACGCAGGAAGGCCTTGGCCGTATTGCCCGCCGAGGCCACCACCAGCCGCCCGGCCTTCGCCGGAAAGCGCGCGCACACCGAGTACGCCTCGCACTCCTTAAAGGAGCCCGTCTTCATAAGCGCGCCGCGCTGCGGCCAGTAGCCGCTGAAGGTGATGAGCAGGCGCGGGAGCTGAAGGCGCTGCGCGAGCGCCTGGCTGAAGTAGCTCAGCGGGGCCGCCGAGCCCCGCAGCGCCCGGTCGATGGGCAGCCAGTCCGCATAGCGGTACAGGCCGGGCTCCTGCGCCCTTGGCGCGAAAAGCTTGCGCTCATAGTCGGCGCGCAAAAGCGACGCGTACCCCGCCTCCTCGTTGCGCAGGCCGTCGTCTGCGAATGTATGTCCGCTCAGAAGGCACGTGAGCGTTCTGGCCGTCCGTTCCACAGGCCTCTCCCCCTCTTCATCCGTCTCACCGTCCGCCAAAGGTTCCTTGGAGACGATGACACCCGCGTCTGCGGCTTTGCGGTTGATCCGTACCAAAATGCGCTCATGACGCCGTTTCCCCGTTCATATGGATCGTCCTCTGCTCTTCTGCCCGGATGCGGCAGCGCGCGCGACGCACGGCGCAGCTGAATGCGGCCGCCCCCCTGATGGTACACAAAGCGCGCCGTGTTGGCAAGCTGTTTTTGCTGCAAACACGGCGCAAAAAAAACGAACGGATTATACGGACGCAGAGCGCGCCATGTAGTACGCAGGCGCGCCCTCCTGCGCGCAGCGGGCAAAGCCGCGCGCGCGGTAGGCGGCCAGGCGCGGCGGGTCGTCCTCCGCCGCCTTGCCGATGATCACCTCGGCCGGCATCAGGCGGGCGATCTTGGTGAGCAGCAAATCGAGTATTTCCCCAAAGAGCTGCTCGCTCTCGTGGGCAGACAACACATCCATGCGCAGAATACCCAGCTGCAGCGGCGCGCCGCCCAGGCGTCTGTCGCGTTTGGACACGAAGTACTCGATGGTGCCGACCGGCCGTCCGGCCTGCTTGTGATGGATCGTCCAGCGAATGAAGCGGCGCGCGCCGAACTCTTCCCTCCACGAGGCGATGCAGCCCCGCATGCCTTCCAGCGTGTCATACGAAAAGCCGTACGAACATGCCGCGCTGTCGCAGCGCATGCGGGTAACCGGGTCGGCATAGGCGTCCAGGAGAGCCTCGGCGTCCTGCATGTCCACAAGCTGGAGCCGCAGGTTCCGCGTCTCAAAGGCCGGACAGACGTCGTACGGGCCGGGAAGCGCGCCGGTGCGCAGGATGTCCAGGATGACGTCCTCCTGTGCGTAATCGTCATAGTCGCCGCGCAGGCCTCCGCCGCGGTGATACACCACGCCGCGCCCATCGTTAGCGCGCAGATACCCCATCAGCGCGGGTATGCCGTCCTCCTTTGCACAGCGCAGAAACGCCCGCACGCGCGGATTGATTTGCTCCGTGCACGGAAAATCCGCGCACGCCCAACAGCCTTCTGCGCCCCTCTGGATGCAGCAGCGCGCGATCTTGCAGTCCGCCAGTTTCGTCTGGTCGATCCGCTTGCAGCCCGGGCAGTCGGCCGCGCTGCAGGAAACGCACGCCAGACCGCAGAATGCGATGCCCCGCTCGGCGTTGAATGACATGATGCCGCCCCCCTTCCGTCGGTTGCAGCGCGGCCGAACACGCCGCCTGCGACCGGTTCGTGTCCATAATAACGGAGCAAAGGCGACATCAGCTTGTCGCTATTCCCGGTAGAGGGCCGCAATTTTTTCCGCGTGTTCGCGCAGCTGCGTCTTCAGCGCTGTGGGCTCCAGCACCTGCACGTCCTCGCCGAAGGAGAGCAGCAGCGCGTACCACATCCGCTCGCCCGGATACGCGCGCATGCGCAGGATGAAATCGCCGTCCGGCATCTCCCCCTCCACCGTACCGCTCAGGTACTCCATGGCCTGGGTGCGCACGGCGGCGCGGCACAAAAGGGTGACCGGATAGCCGGCGGGGCCGCCCTCGCGCGCGCCGTGTTCCTCCAGAAGCGTCCGCGCGCTGCCATGCGGCACGGTAAAAGGCGTGGCGATAACGCGCAGCGCGCTCATGCGCACCAGCTTAAAGAGGCGGTAGTCCCGCTTCGCCGTGCAGAACGCGAGCAGGTACCACGCGTACCACCGATAGGTGAGCGCCACAGGCTCGGCAACGCGCCGGCTCGCGCCGCCTTCGGCATCGACGTAGTGAAAGGCGATCTGTACGCGCTGGCGGATCGCCCGCTCGATGAGCGGGAGCGCCTCATGCACGGCTGGCTGTTCGCGAAGGGTGGAAAAATCCAAGAAGATGCATTCCTCGCCCGGCCGTCCGGGCAGGGCGAGCACCTTGTCCAGCGTGCGCTCCACCTTCTCGCTGGAAAACGCCGACAGAAGGCCCCGCAGCGCCACGGTGACATGCTCGCGGTCGGATGCGTCGGCCAGCGCGGTCATGCGAAAGCTCTCGGGCACGCTGTAGCCGCCCCGGCTGCCCTGCAGCGACACGACGGGCACGCCCGCTGCGCACAAAACCTCCATGTCGCGCTGGATGGTGCGCTGCGACACTTCAAAGCGCTCGGCCAGCGCGCGGCCGCTCAGCGGGCCGCGGCCGGCCAAGAGCAGGACGATGCCCAGGAGCCGGTCGATCTTCATGCCAAACCGCCGCCTTTCGCAAAAGCGCTCCGCCGCCATGATACCATGCTTCGCGCGCTTCGGCCACAGCGGTTCTCGGCGCAGAGGGCCACGCCGCGCCGCTTGGTTCTCCCGCTTCGCGGACGCGTAGGCGAAGCCGCTTGGAAACTGCCGTCGGTTGGCGCCTCCATCTTCTGCACGCCGCTGCGGGCGTCGCGCAGCCCGCGCAGGGGCACCGCGTTCCCCCGCATCAGGCCGAACGTCTCCCACGAACCGCAGCGTTCCTTGCCACGGGCTTTGCAGCCTAAGGGCCGCGGTACGCGCGCGGGAACAGGCCGCCTCTATGGCGAACACGTCCGCATCCCCGCCCTGCCGGGCGATGCCCGCCTCCATGGCGAACATGAACCCGCGGGAACGTCGTCCGCCCATCTGCACTCGGCGCCGCTGTCCACGTCCCGTCCGGGCGAGGAGAGTCGCCGCGCTATGGCGGCAGCGCGCGGCTTCCTGCGCAGTTTTGCGCGAAACGGTACATTTGACAAGAAACACGGAGGTCTTCCCTCCGCGCCGTCATGAAACCAATTATTTTTACATATTATTTATTGTAGAACCGGCGCAATGGTGGTACTCTATATGTCAGCTGGGCCAACAGCGTGCGGGAAGGTGCGTCGCATGAAGGTAATCGCTATCAACGGCAGCCCGCGCAAGGGCTGGAACACACACATGCTTCTGTCGCAGGCGCTGGAGGGCGCGTCGTCCAAGGGCGCAAGCACCACGATGGTCAACCTGTGCGATTTGCCCGCGACCGGCTGCGCAAGCTGCCTGATGTGCCAGCGCCGGGGCGCTGGCGCTGGCGGGCTGTGTACCCTGCAGGACGCGCTGCTGCCGACGCTGTCCGCCATCCCGGAGTGCGACGCCCTGCTGCTCGGCTCGCCCGTGTACTTTGGCGAGGTATCCGGCATGATGCGCTGTTTTCTGCAGCGGCTGCTGTATCCGCGCCTCTTCTGCGGCGCAAGCTGCCCGCCGCCTGCGGGGCGCGCTTTGCCCACCGCCTTTGTGTACACCACGAACGCGCCGGGCGCGGCGTTTGCGCAGCGCGGATACGAGGCGAGGATGCTCGGCCGCGCGTCGCTCCTCTCGCGGCTGATGGGGTCCTGCCGCACGCTGTGCGTAACGGAAACCCTGCAGGTACAGCGCTTTTTCTGCCACGAACCGGCGCGGGCGGGCGAGGAAGGGCGGCTGCAAGGGCGCGCGCAGCTGCTCCCTGAAGACTTTCGCAGGGCCTTTGCCCTGGGCGCGGACATGGTATGACCTTTTGAAAAAGGCACCGCATGCGGTTGACTACC
This sequence comes from Eubacteriales bacterium, assembly GCA_031553225.1. Classification (GTDB taxonomy): domain Bacteria; phylum Bacillota; class Clostridia; order Christensenellales; family UBA1750; genus JAVBLU01. The sequence continues at coordinate 34,189 of JAVBLU010000018.1, read as the reverse complement.
GCCGCACGATGCTCTATACTTTTCTTGGTGCCCGGCGAAAACCGCCGCGCCAAACGACAATTCCATATATCGTGCGATGGGTGCGCGCCTCTGCGGCGCGCCGACAAGAAGGAAACAGGTGAAAAACCTGTGCGGTCCCGCCGCTGTAAGGGAAGAGCCGCTGCGCAGCATGTCACCGGGCGTCGCCCGGGAAGACGCGCGGACGGGCGATGACCCCCGAGCCAGAACACTTGCCCCTCGCCGCGCTACCTCCACGTAAGATGGAGCAGGGTGCACGCCGTTGGAACGCGCGAAAAAAGCGTCTTCCGCGGCGGTCGGCAACGCATGATTGCGCCCTGAAACGTTTGTTTCAGGGCGTTTGTCATCGGCATACAAACGGCGAAGGAGTGAGCCATCCGCAATGGAGTATATGATCCGTTCGATCGCCCCGCCCGATCAAAGCGCCATGCAGCGCGCCCAAGCCCGCTGGAACAGCGTGGCCAAACCCATCGACAGCCTCGGCCTTTTGGAGCGCGCGCTCATCAAGATGGCCGGGTTGACGAGCGACGCGAACTATCGCATCGATAAGCGCGGGGTGTGCGTGTTCTGCGCGGACAACGGCGTGGTGGCCCAGGGCGTGTCCCAGGCGGGCAGCGATATCACGCAGATCATCGCGCAGGGCCTGGCGGCGCAAAACACCTGCGTGTGCCACATGGCCAAGGCGGCGGGGTGCGACGTGTTTCCCCTGGATGTGGGCATGAACGCCGAGGTGGAGGGCGTGCGCGCCGCCAAGACCCGCCGGGGGACGCGCGATATCAGCGTCGGTCCGGCCATGACGGCGAAGGAGGCCGAGGCAGCCATCCAGGCCGGCTTTGACCTTGCTAAGGAGCTGATCAGCCGAGGGTATCAGATCCTGTGCACGGGCGAGATGGGCATCGGCAACACAACCACCTCCAGCGCCATGGCGGCGGTGCTGCTGGGCATGGACGCGGCCGATATGACCGGCCGTGGCGCGGGCCTGAACGGCGAGGGGCTGCAGCGCAAAGTGGCCGTGGTGCGCCGTGCGATAGCGGTGAACCGGCCCGACCCGTCGGACGCGATGGACGTGCTGTGCAAACTGGGGGGCTTGGACATTGCGGCCATGGCCGGCGTATTTATCGCGGGCGCTGTCCATCGCGTGCCCGTGCTCATCGACGGGCTGATTTCCGCAACGGCCGCGCTCACCGCCATTCGCCTGCGCCCGGAGGCCGCCTGCGCCCTGTTTGCCAGCCACGTCTCGGCCGAGCCGGCCGCGCGCTGGCTTCTGGAGGCCGTGGGCGAGCCGCCCCTCATCGCGGCACAGATGCGCCTGGGCGAGGGCACGGGCGCCGTGGCGGCGCTGCCGCTGCTGGACATGGCGTTTGCCGTGTACCACGGCATGAGCACCTTCGACGACATGGGCATTGAGAGCTATAAGAAGGCGGAGTGACATGACGACGCTGGTCATCGGGGGCGCAGCCAGCGGCAAGAGCGAGATCGCCGAGACGCTCGCGCTCGCCCTGGGCTCGCCGCGCATTTATGTGGCCACCATGGAGCCCTTCGACCAGGAAGGCCGCGAGCGCGTCGCGCGCCACCACGCGCTGCGGCAGGGGCGCGGTTTTGTAACGGTGGAGCGGTACCGCGGCCTTGCGGGGCTGGACCTTCCGCCTCGCGGCGTGGTGCTGCTGGAGTGCCTGACAACCTTGCTGGCCGGGGAGATGTTCGCCCCGGATGGCGCGGGCGGGGAAGCCGCGCAGGCCGTACTGCAAGGCGTATACGCGCTTGAGCGGCAGGCCTCGCACCTGGTGGTGGTGACGGGCGACGTGTTCCGGGGCGGCGGCCGGTATGAGGGGGGCACCCGCTCCTATGTGGCGAATCTGGCGGAAATCAACCGCGTGCTCGCGGCGCGCTTTGACCGTGTGATCGAGGCCGTGTGCGGCATCGCCGTGCACATGAAAGGAGGCTGCGCATGAACGCCCTGTCCGCCATCGTTGCGTCGTTCTCCATGTTCAGCCGCATCCCCATGCCTCGGCTGCCCTTCCGCGAGGAGTCCATGCGGTATCTGTTCTGCGCGTTCCCGCTCGTGGGCCTTGCCGTGGCAGGGGCGATGTGGGCGTTTTTGTGGGCGGCGGGGCGGCTGGGGCTGTCGGATGTGCTCGTCGGCGCCGTATGCGCGGCGCTGCCCGTGCTCGTGACGGGCGGCATCCACCTGGACGGGCTGTGCGATACGGCGGACGCCCTGTCCTGTTACGGCGAGCGCGACAAGAAGCTTGCCATCCTGAAGGATCCGCACATCGGCGCGTTCGGGGCCATTTACCTGGCGGTATTCCTGCTTACCGCGCTTGGATTGTACGCCGAGCTGGCGTCGTACCCTCTCCTCCCCGCGCTCTTGTGCTGCGTCTTCGTTCTGTCGCGCGCCGTGACCGGGTGGGCGGTGGTGGCCTGGCCAAGTGCGCGGCCGGACGGGCTGGCACGCACGTTTGCCGGCGGCGCAAAACGCCGTCCGGCGCTGACGGCGTGCGCGTTGTGGGCGGCGGCGGCGCTGGCGCTGGCCGCGTTCCTCAGCGTTTGGGCGGCGCTGGCGCTGGCGGCGTGCTTCGGGCTATGCGCCCTGCTCGTGCGCCGCATGGCCATGCGGCAGTTCGGGGGCATGACGGGCGACATCGCGGGGTTCCTCATCCAGACGGGCGAACTGTGCGCGCTCATCGCCCTGCTGCTCGCAGAAAAGATCGGAGGCAGCCTATGATTCTGATCATTGGCGGTGCGGGCGCGGGCAAGCGCGCGTACGCTCTGTCTGCCTTGCGCCTTGCAAAGGAGGACCTGTCGGACGATCCCTTCTCGGGGACATCGGCCGTATACGCCCTGCAGGATTGGGTAAGCAACCACCCGGGCCGGGCCGCGGACGCGCTTCCCGTATTGCTTTTGAAGCGCGCGGTGCTCTGCGACGAGGTTGGCAGCGGCGTTGTGCCCATGAGCGCCCGCGAGCGCGCGGCGCGCGAGGAAACCGGGCGGCTGTGCATCGCTCTGGCGCGGGAGGCCGCGAGCGTGGTGCGCGTGGTATGCGGCATCCCTCAGGCCATCAAGGGCGAACTGCCATGAAGGTGCTGCTGCTGCGCCACGCGCCCACGGCAGGCAACCTAAAGAAGTGCTACGTCGGCGTAACGGACGAGCCGCTGTGCCTGCAGGGCGCGGCCTTGGCGCGTGCGCTCGGGCAGGACGAAACCTTGCCGCGCGCATACGTTAGCCCTATGCTGCGCGCCCGGCAGACCGCCGCGCTGTGGTACCCAAACGCCCGGCTCATAACCGTTGACGGGCTTACTGAGATGAACTTTGGCGCGTTTGAAGGAAGGACATACAAAGAGCTGCAAAGTGATCCGGTCTATCAGGCGTGGCTGGCCACCCGGTGCGAGGGGCCGTGCCCGGGCGGCGAAGACATGGCGGAGTTCTCGCGCCGCACGGCAGCCGCCTTTGAGCGAGCCGTGCACGGGGCGGCCGAGCGCGGCGAGCATACGGCGGTTTTTGTGGCGCACGGCGGCACGGTGATGGCCGTGATGCACGCGCTGGACCCGGACGGCGGCTATTTTGAGCGGCGCGTGGAGCCGTGCGAGGGGTATCGGCTGGACCTTCACCCATCGCCTGCGCTTTGCCTGCGCGCGTTTGAAAAGGCGAAGGGGGGCGCGCCATGCTGACCATGTGCGCCTTGGCCACGGGCTGGGTGCTCGACCTGCTGTTTGGCGACCCGCACGGCCTGCCCTGGCCGCACCCCGTGGTGCTCATGGGGCGGCTCATCGCGCTGCTCGAGCGGGGACTTCGGCGCGTCTTGCCCAAAACGAACCGGAGCGAGCTGGTCGGCGGGGGCGCACTGGCGCTCGCAGTACCGCTTATCTGCTTCGCCATCCCGTTTTTTGCGCTGCATTTTCTGCGGCGGTGGCAGCCGCTCGCCGCGTATGCGCTGGAGAGCCTCTGGTGCTACCAGACGCTGGCCGCGCGCACGCTTGGCAAGGAAAGTATGCTCGTGCACGCGGCGCTTGTACAAGGCAATCTGCCCGGCGCGCGCCGTGCCGTGGCGCGCATCGTTGGCCGCGATACGCAGGCCTTGGACGAAGCGGGCGTCGCGCGTGCGGCCGTGGAGAGCGTGGCCGAGAACACGGGCGACGGGGTGATCGCGCCCATGATCTACCTGGCCCTGGGCGGCGCGCCGCTGGGCATGTGCTACAAAGCCATCAACACCATGGACAGCATGCTCGGCTACAAAAACGAGCGCTACCTGTACTTTGGGCGGGCGGCCGCGCGCTTGGACGACGCGGCGAACTACCTACCCTCGCGCGTCGCGGCGCTGCTGCTCATCGCCGCCGCGCCCCTATGCCGAAAAAGCGCCAGCGCGGCGGCGCGCATCTGGCGGCGCGACCGAAGGAATCACGACAGCCCGAACTCGGCGCAAACCGAGGCGGCCTGCGCAGGTGCGCTGGGCCTTCAGCTTGGGGGCGGGGCGTACTACGCGGGCCGGTTCGTGGAAAAACCCGCCATAGGCGATCCGTCGCGCCCGGCAATCGCTGCGGACATCGCGGCCGCGGGGCGGCTGATGTACGCAGCCTCGGCGCTGTGCCTGGCGCTTTGCCTGCTTGCGCGGATGCTGGTGTGCCTGCCGTAACGCCGTGCAGATAAGGAGAGGATGACATGAGCCACGGCGGCGATATCGCCGGCTTCGAGCAGCGCTACGGGCGGCCGCCCGTGGACTTTTCCGCCAACGTGTGCCCCTTGGGCGTGCCGGAGGGCGTCGCCCGGGCGGTGGAACGGGCGCTTGCCCATGCCGACCGCTACCCGGACCCGCTGTGCCGCGCTCTGCGCGCGGCGCTCGCTGCCGAGGAAGGCGTGCCGGAGAACCGCGTCCGCTGCGGCAACGGCGCGGCGGATCTCATCTTTCGCGCCGCGCTGGCCGCCCGCCCAAAGAGCGCGGTGCTGCCCGTGCCCACGTTCTCGGAGTACGAACAGGCGCTGGAGGTTTGCGGGTGCGACGTGCAACATCACGCTCTGTGGCCGCAGGACGGGTTCGCGCTGACCGAGCGCTTTCTACACATGCTCGCGCCGGGCGTAGACATGGCCTTCCTGTGCAACCCGAACAACCCGACCGGCCTGCTGGCCGACCCCCTGCTCGTGCGCGCCGTCGTGCGCCGGTGCGATCAGCTTCATATCCGGCTGGTGGTGGACGAGTGCTTTATGGGTTTCGTGGACGACCCGGCCGCACACAGCGTGCGCGGCATGGTGGGTGAGCACCCGTGTCTGCTCGTTCTGGACGCTTTCACGAAGACGCACGGCATGGCGGGGGTGCGCCTTGGGTACGCGCTGTGCGCCGACCAGGCGTTTTTAGCGCGCATGGACGCATGCGGCCAGCCCTGGGCGGTGTCCTCGCTGGCGCAGGCGGCCGGGCTTGCGGCGCTTGGGGAACGCGGCTACCTCGTGCGCGCACGCGCCCTTATCCAAAGCGAAAGGGCCGCCCTTGCGGACGGCCTGGCGAAGCTCTCCCTGCGCGTACTGGGCGGGGCGGCGAACTATCTGTTCTTTTATTGCGGCGCGCCGAACCTTGCGGCGCGGATGGAAGAGCGGGGTTTCCTCCTGCGCGATTGCGCGGGCTTCAAAGGCCTCTGCAAGGGCTACTACCGCATCGCCGTGCGCGCCGCGGAGGAGAACCAGGCGCTTCTTCGGGCGCTGGACGAAGCGCTGCATGCGGCCTGACGCGGACCGCGCCCTGTGCGCGCAGGCCGTTTTTGTGGCCGTGGCCGCCGGCCGCGGGCAGGCCCTGCGATAAAGGCCGCGCCACCGTCAGGGAAGCAGCCCGTGGGTGCGCAGCAGCGATATCGTGTTGTCGTTGAGCATGCGCTCGCCCATCCGCTCCCGAAAGCCGGCGGTGCGCGTGCGCTCCTGGGCGCGGCCCTTTGCCAGCTCGGCCGTCAGAATCTGCTGCCGGGCGAGAAGGCTGTCCGCCAGGTTCTCCAGCCGCGCCAGCTTCTGCACCGCCGCGGCAACGTCGGCGGCGGCGTACGTCCCATCCTCCTGTTTGGCTGTCAGCCGGGCCATTGGCCTCTCCTCCTTCATCGGCGCCGCAGAAGTTTTCGCGGACGGGACGGCGTTTTCCTTCCCCGGCGCGGCTTGCGCCCGGAAACGGACGATGCTAGAATGAACATGAACGGAGCTGGTTGTTATGGATATATCCCTGCGAGCCTATCTGCTGCCGGACGATTTGCGGAAGCTGTGCGCGGGCATGAACATGCCGGCGGAGGTGACCTCCGAGGTAGTGCGATGCGCCTGCACGTGCGATTTTTCCGCAGCTGAGGCGTGGTTCGCCAAGCTGTTTGACGTGCAGACAGGCGGCGAGGCGACCAAGGCGATCGGCGAGGCCTATCACGATAGCCGCCAGGATCTGCGGGGCCTGACGGTGTATTTGGCGGCGGCCCTTCGCGCAGGGGAGCGCTACGAGCGCCTGGGTATCCCGGAGCTTGTGTACCGCGACACCATGGCGGTATTTTCCCGCTTTGTGGGCGAGCACATGGCGAGCTTTGGCGTGTACGGGTTCGATCGGGACTACTGGATTTACCGCCACCTGTCGCTGTGCCTGTTCCGCCTGGGCGCGCTGGAGTTTGAGATGCGGCCGCGGCCGGACGCGCCCGGCCTTGAGCGCTTTGCGCCGCAGGGCGCCGCGGTGCTGTCCGTGCACATTCCTTCCAATGCCGTCATGACCCGGGCCGCTCTTGATGAATCCTACGCGGCGGCGCGCGCGTTCTTCCCGCGCTACTTTCCGGGGTTTGCCTACAGCTGCATCTACTGCAGCACGTGGCTGCTTGCGCCCGCCCTGCGCGAGCATCTGCCGCCGGAGTCGCGCATCTTGAACTTTCAGGCCGATTATGAGATAATCAGCCGCAGCGACGTCGACACAAACTGCGTCAAATGGATTTTCAAACAGGCGTACGAGCCCGCCGAGTACGCCGCCCTGCCGGAAAACACCTCGCTGCAGCGCAGCGTAAAAGCCGCGCTGCTCGCGGGCAAAACCATCGGCAGCGCGTTGGGCGTGTACGCGGGCGGGCGCAGATAAACCGACGGAAAAGTGGAGTTGACAGCATGACTGCAAGCCAGAGCGTCGAGATGATTCTAAGCAAATCAGCGCAGGGCGCGCCCCTGACGCGCGCCGACGCGGTGGAGCTTCTGCGCATCCGCAACGGATCGGATGATTTTTACGCCCTCATCGCCGCCGCTAACCGCAAATCGCGGCTGGAGTTCGGCAACCGCGGCTACGTCTTCGCGCAGATCGGGCTCAACTCGGCCCGGTGCAGCGGCAACTGCAAGTTCTGCTCGCTTGCGCGCGAAAGCTACGCCCTTCCTTCCGAAGGGGAAAAAACCAAAGACGAGATCCTGCGGGAAGCCGAGGCCATTTTGAACGAAGGGATCGACGCCCTGTTCCTGATGACCACCGCGGATTTCGACCAGCAACAGTTCATCGATATCGGCCACGGCGTGGCGCAGCTGACGGCCGGACGGGCCTCACTGGTGGCGAACATAGGCGACTTCGACGAGGTCACCGCCCGCTCGCTAATGGCAGCCGGTTTCACCGGAGCGTACCACATCGTGCGGCTGCGCGAGGGAATCGACACGGATATCGCGCCGCAGACCCGCGTACAAACGCTGGACGCGATACGAGCGGCCGGGCTGCAGCTGTACTACTGCGTGGAGCCCATCGGCCCGGAGCACACCTATGAGGAGATGGCCGAGGAGATGCTGCGCGCGCGCGAATACCGCGTGGACGTCATGGCCGTGATGCGGCGGGTGGGCGTTTCCGGCACGCCGCTTGCCGGCGCGGGCGAACGTTCGGAGCTAGAGATGACCAAGATCGCCGCGGCCGCGCGCCTGGTGACCGATCCAAAGCGTTCCATGAACGTCCACGAACCCATGCGCATGCCGCTGCTGGCGGGCGTGAACCAGCTGTACGCCGAGTTTGGCGCCAACCCCCGCGACGAGGCGGCCCACACGGAAGGCTCGCGCGGGTATACCGTGCGGCGCGTGCGCCAAATGTTGCGCGACGCCGAGTACGACGCGTAGCGGGCGGAAGCGACGATACGATCAAACCGCCGCATTCAGCGCTCGGCCGGAGGTGTGGCATGCGCATCGTTGAGGATATAACGAACTTCATCTTTGTGAATGACGAGCCGCGTCAGGCAGACATCATCTTTTTGCCCGGCGGGTCGTACCCGGAGCCGTCCGAGCGGGCCGCCGCCCTATGGCGGGCGGGGTACGCTCCGCGCCTTGTGCCTTCGGGCTTGTACAGCGCCAAAATCGGGCGCTTTCCCGGCCCCCGCACCAAAAAGGATCTGTATAGCGGCGACTACCGCACGGAAGCCGAGTTTATGAAGGATGTGCTCATAAAAAACGGGGTCCCGGACGACGTCATCTTCCCGGAGCCCAGGGCCGGCGAACGCGGTACGGTGGACAACGCCTTCTTTACGCGGGAGCTGACGGACGGCCTGGGTTTCGACATCCGCACGGCCATCATCTGCTGCAAGTCTTTTCACGCAAGGCGCTGCCTGCTCACCTATACGTGGGCGTATCCGCGAACGCAGTTCATTCTGTGTCCGGCCGAACTGCCCGGCAGGAGCCGATCGGATTGGCATGCGACCCCCCAGGGCGTGGAAACCGTCATGTCGGAGCTGCGCAAATGCGGAACGTATTTTGTGGGACAGATACCGCTGTTCACGACCGCAGAGTAAGAAAGAGCCGCCGCGCTTTGGCAGCGCGGCGGCCTTCCTTTTGTGTGTGCGGCAGGCTTCACTCAACCGCTGCGACAAAGGGGCGGAAGACCTCCAGCGCGGCGGCCAGGGCGCTCTGCAGGGGAAGGTTCGGGCCAGCCAGAGCGCAAAGGCCCTCCTCAGCAGGGCTCGCTCCGGCCGGACACAGTGTTATCTGTACGTCATCGCCCACGGCGTCCACGAAGTGCAGCCCTTCCTCGCAGGCGACGTACCCTTTCAGGCGGTGCGTGTTCGGGGCGAGCATGCGCACAAAGGCAAAGAGCTGCGCTGCGGGTAGCGCGGCAAAGCGAATGAAGCGCTTCTGCAGGCCCACGTCCTTCGTTTGAAAGCGCGGGCCCTGCGCCGCGGCGGGCGCGCCCTCCTCAAGCCATGCCGGGTCGATACGGCCGTAGCTGGTGGCATGCGCCGCCGCCAGCGGCGCGATGCGGGCCACTTGCTCCTGTATGGCCCTCAGGCGAACCTCGTCCGCCTGATCGGCTTTATTGACAAGCACCAGGCGGCTGACGGCCAGCTGCTTGCGGGCCACGGGCACGGTGGCCAGGATCTTTTCAAAGCGCGGCGCGTCGATCACGCAGATGGCGCCGTAGTACTCGATGGCGGCGTAGCAGGGGCGGCTTAGAATGCGCTCGATGTTTCCCGGGTCCGACAGGCCGGACGCCTCCACAAGCACGCGCTCCACCCCGTCCTGCACGGCCTTGAGAAGCGCCGCCTCAAATTCTTCAATGCGGCACGAGCAGAAAAGCGACCCGTCGGCAATCTCCTCCAGCGCCGCGCCAAGAGGGGCGAGGAGCGACCCGTCGACGCCCTGTTTGCCGAACTCGTTGACGATGACGCGCATCCGGCATCCGCAGAACAGCGGGATGAGGTTCTTCATGAGCGTCGTTTTGCCCGCCCCAAGAAAGCCGGTAATCAGATAAAGCGTCACGGGCAGGCCTCCCCCGCCGCACAGCCGCAGCCCGGGCCCTTGGCCCAGCGGTAAATGTCGCGCTCCATGCACACGTTCAGCCCACAGCAACCCGCCGGCTGAAGATTGTAGCGCGTATACAGCTCGGCCAGCATGTCCTTCACGCGGCGGTAGTAGGCAACGTCCGGCGGCTTCATGCTGCCCTGCACGGGGCGGCCCATAGGCATCCAGATGGAGGCCGAGGGGATGACGCCCCGCCTTGCCAGGTAAAGGCAGCCTTCCCGCAGCGTTTCAAAGGGCTCAAGGCCAATGATGAAGTTGGAGAAGGCTTTACCCGGCCCGTACCTTTCCGCGGCGTAGGCAAGCGCCGAGAGATAGCGCGCCCGGCCGGTGAAGCGAAGCTTGCCGGGCGTTACGGCCGCGGCCAGCTTCTCGTCCCACACCTCCAGGCTGCAGGCCACGCGGCTTGCGCCCATGGAAAAATACTCGTCCAGCCGGGCGTCCTCTTCCGGCGGTGTGATGTACAGCAGCAGCTCGCCCTCGCCTTTCATGCGGCCCACGGACGCCTCGACCGCCCGAAGGTACCCGCGGATGTGGGCGGCCTCGGCCGCGCCGAGAAAGGTGGAGCCGCCGGTGATCTGAATGCTGCTGCACCCCGCCTCGCGGAAAGCAAAGCCCACGATCTCCCCCATATCCTGCGGGGGCACGGGCGGGGGCTGCGGCCTCCCCTTCTGCGCCAGCGTCTCAAAGGACGCGCCGGAGAAACAGAACTGACAGGGCGAGCCGGACGCGGCGAACTCACACGGCCACAGGCATTGAAAGGCCACCCAGTCGCGCCCCTGCAGCACCGCGTTGCCCATGTAGGGCAGGCCGGACGACGTTTTTTCCTTGTAAAACCCGGTGTAGGGCAAGAAGGAAATGCGGTCCAAGGCCCTGCCGTTGTGGCACAGCACGGGGTCCTCGCCCTCCATGCGCACGGTGAAGGGCGTGCCCAGCTCGCCCGCATAGCGCAGAAGCTTTACATTGTCCCAGGACAGGAGCCCGGTTAAGTACTGCAGGTGAAAGCCCATGTCCGTAAGCTGCACCAGCGTGCCGTCCGACAGGGCGAAGCAGTTGCACGCAAGAGGGCTGACGCTCAGCCGGTGTGTTTTGGTGAAGCGGCGGTATACAGCCTTATCCACCTTAACGCCCCGGCTGACCACCAGGCATTTGAGCTCCACGGAGCCGATCGTTTCCCCGTCCACCTGATAAGTATTGATGCCGCCCACTCCTACCCGATCTCCTTGACAGCCGCCTCCACGGCGGTGCGCAACTCGTCGCGGCTGGGAATGATGGAGGAAAAGCGCAGCTGACCGTTGATGTAGATGGCCGGCAGGTTTTTTACGCCCATCTTGATGCAGCGGGCGATGTTCTCCTTTACGGTGAACTTGTACTCCACCATGTCCAGCGCGTCGCCGAAGAACGCCTTCGCCTCGTTCGCGGCGCCCATCATATACGTGCAGGCGGCGCAGGTAGCCGAGTCGAGGGTAAACACCTCCATCAGCGCGCGGGGCAGGTGGTCGTAGTCGGGCAGCTGAACGTCGATGTCCGACTGCGCGGCTACGTAGTCCCTGAGCATCTGGCGCACGTCGTCCGTGCGGGCGACGGCCTGCGCGACGCCGATGGCGTTCTCCGGCGGCACGTCGTAAGGCATATCGCATCCGGGCGCGATGATCAGGTTGCGTTTGTCGGAAATCCTGTCCAGCATGTCCACCACGTACTTCATGTTGTCCTGCTGGGTGCCATGCAGCATGACGGTGGTGAGCGGAATGTTGCCGCCCATCGCAATGTTGTAACGGTCGGAGATGGCCTTGGCGGCGATCAGATCTACGTTCTCGTCCACGGAGATGGAATCCGGATTCGTCTTGCACATCACCTCGATGTTGCGCGTGGCGTTGCCGCACACGAAGAACGAGGAGAAGGCGCCCTGCTTTCTGATCTCGGCAAAGATCTGCGTAAAGGGCTGCGCAAGAAAATCTTCAAAGTGGGCGGATGATACCTGGGAAACGAGCGGGTCCACCACGGCGATGATGTCCATGCCCGCCTCGATGTAGAATCCGGCCACGCGGATGCACACGGCGGTGCAAAAGCTCAGCAGGTCGTGCACGTACTGCTCGTCGTCGAACATGTCCATAAATATGTTGTTGCCTCGCAGGTGGCTGGCCAGGGTGAACGGGCCGCAGATGAGCCCGTAGAGCGCGGTGGTCGCGCCCACGTCGCGCTTCATGCGCGCCATCACGTCCAGCGTCATGGGCAGGCGTCCGTCTTCCTTCTCCGGCAGGGTGCACAGGCAGGGGATGTCGGTTGTGTTCTCAAGGGGATGATTCTTCACCGAGGGCGGCGCATAGTCCGCCCAGGCGAGCTCGCAGCCTAGAATCTCCGCTTCGATCTGCAGGTCGAAGAGCACCGGCTGGCCGTTGGGCTTGTAGAGACGGTTCACCTCGAGCAGCGCTTTGTGCAGTTTATCGGCGTCGGTCAACAGCTCGGTTGCGTTGCAGCCGATCAGTTTTCCGGCATGTACGCCCGCGAAGGGCACCCAGGGCGGCGTGTCCACCTTCTCATGCCGAAGGGTAGCAAACAACAAATCCTTTGGTGCGCTCATAGCGTATGTCCCTCCAAATCAAGCGTTTACGGCCAGCAATAGTATACCATCTTTGCGGCGGCCCGACATAGCAAAAAAGTGCAATAGTATGCCGCGATCTTGCGCTAAAGAGCCGCTTCCGCCTCCACAGATATTTCCAAGCGCAGGTTGGGCGCGGCGCCGCTGATGCGCAAGGGTAAGGCTTCCATGCCGGGCACATGGCTGAAGATGCGGCCTTCCCCCGCCCTGTCGAAGGGCTGCGAGGCCGTGACGCGCACGGTAGCGCCGCCCTTGTACAGAGTGCACACGCTGCCCTGCACGCTCGCCTTCTGCGACGAAGGGGCGACCAGGGGCAGGTACAAATCCACATCCTCCCCGTCGTGGCGAACGTCGATCAGCACGCGGTCCGGCAGGAACCGGTACTCCATCTGGCAACGCACAGGGCCGCAGGCCGGGTCCTTCCCCTCATCGTCCGTCAGGCGGCCGTTTACGCGGAACGCGCCCTCCCCCGTCTGCTCGACGCGTGCGCTTTTGTCCAGCATGCTTGCGTGGCATACGCTCTCCCCCATCAGCTGCGCCAGGGGTGGGAGGGCGCGGTCGGGCGGATAGATGCCGCTGCGCTTCTGCAGGCGCAGGGTGAGCGGCGTGTCCGCGCCGTCCAGGTGGCGCTGGGTGTTGAGCAGCTCGTAGCGCTCAAAACGGGCCATACTGGATACGAGCAGCGGGCCGGTCCTGGCGTGGTACAAAAGGCTGAGCGCACCGCCGGTCGGGTGGCAGTAGCGCTTGTAGCCGGCGTCGTATCCGGTGAGGGTGGCGCGAAAGCCTCCGCCGTTGTACACGTACGTGTCCAGCTCGGGAAAATAGGTCGTTCCATCCGCCGCTTCTGCGGCCGCATCCGCGCCGTCCGGGTGCTCGTCCAGCCACTCGAGCGCCTCCACGAGACCTTCTGCGTGGGTGAATGTGTGGTGCAGGCAGGGCGGCTCCCCCCGGGTCTTCAGGCCCGGTCCGCCGTGCAGCAGCCCGTCCGCCGTGCAGGCGCGCATCAGGCGCAGGCTGCGCATGCCGTGGCCGTACAGCTCCGGCGCGTAGGACGACAGGGGCAAAAAGGCCCCTGCGCTCCCGTCGGAGGTGCGGCTGCCCCAATAAGTCCACTTGTCCATGCGGGTGCCGAAGCTGTTGTCCATGCCGCCGTCCGGCAGCATAAAGGGCAGATGCGCCCGGGCCAGGCCCACGGCCGCCTCCAGCACTTCCTGGTCGCCGGCCGACTCGGCGTACTGCGCGAGCAGCCCCACCGTCTCCTCCAGGTTGTAGCCAATGTCCACGTTCACGCAGCCTTTGGCGGAGGGCGCGTTCCAGGGCTTGCCGCCCTCGCCGCACAAAAGCCCGCCGGGCGTGCGGTAGGTCAGCAATTCGCGGGCATATTCGCGCGCGCGGGCGCAGTACGCGCTCTCCTGCAGTGCCTCTCCGCCCAGCTGCAGCGCGCAGGCCGCGCCGGCCAGATAGTTGATGTTGCCCGTGCGTGCGTTGAACACGTGATACAGGTAATGAAGGCACCCGCGGATCATCTGAAGCATCTTGTCCGCGGCTTCGGCGCTCAGCTGGTCACGGTACAACGCGTAGGACTTGAGCAGCGCTGTACAGGCGAACACCGTGATCCCTTTCCAAGCGGAGCCCGCATCGTTCACGTAGCCGCCGTCCGGGCAGCGCATGTGGTCGGACCAGCGCAGCAGCGCTTCCGCCGCCCTGGCAAAGCGCGGCTCGCCCCGTTTTTTCGCCATGTACAAAAGCGGATGCACCGCCTGAAAACACCGGCCGTGGATGAGCGAACAGGCCGGGCACATGAGCCCGCCCCCGATGCCCGCTTCTGCCGGAGCGTCGATCTGGCGGGCGAGCATGCCCTCGCACCACGTATGCAGAAGATCGGCAAGCTCCAGTTGGTCGGCGCGCAGGGCCCGCGCCCGGGCGATGAAGCGCAGCACGGGCGTCGGATCCTCAAGGCTGTGGGGATGGTGGCGGCAGCCGGGCTTCTCGATAAGCAGGATGTCCCCGCCCGCCGCGCGAAAGGCGCTGGCAAAGGCGCGCCCGTTCTCCTCCGCGGCCACGGCTTCGTCACTGTCGCCCAGCACCATGACCACGGGCACCCCGCGCCGCGCCAGGGCAGGCGCGCGCTTCAGGGGGCTATCGTCGCAGGCGGCGGCCTCCTCCTCGCTCAAGCCGTACGCCGAAAGGCACTGCGCCCACTCCTTGTCGCGGCGGGGCAAGCGGCCAAAGCCGCCCGGCCACAGGCGGATGTCGAGCACGGGAGCATCCAAGTACAGCGAGGACACGTCCTGCGGGTAGGCGAAAGCATAATTGCAGGCGTACAGGCCGCCCCGGCTGAAGCCGAACAGATCGGCCTTCGGGCTGAGGCGGTAGCGCGCCACCAGGTCGTCGTGATAGGCCTTCATCCCCTCCACGGCACTGGGCGCGCCGTACATGTCGCTGAAGGAGCAGTACGCCACATGAAAGCCCGCGCGTACGAGCGCCAGATCCACGGACGGGAACGCGCCGAAAAACTCCGCGCGCCACACCCAGGGCCGGCCTTCGGCGCATACCTTCGGCACCACGAGCAGCGTCTCGCGGCCGTTGTGCGCCCCCCGCGCCAACTCAAACCCAAACCAGCTCTCCATCGGGCATTCCTCCTGTTCCCTATTCGCCGTACACTGCCGCAGAATGAAAACTATGGTATAATCAGGGTAGCAAGCCCGCGGCGGCTTGTCCATACGAACAAGAGGAGAACAAGAGAGTGATGTTGACGCTGATACGCCCGGAAGAGCCGCGCGACTATCGCGCGGTGGAGGAACTGACGCGCGAGGCATTCTTCAATCTGCACGAACCGGGGTGCTGCGAGCATCTGATCGTGCACAAGCTGCGCGGAAGCGACGCCTTTCTGCCCGCGCTCTCGTTTGTGGCGGAGCAGGAGGGGCGCGTCGCGGGCCACATCGCCTACAGTCGCTCGCGGGTGGCGGCGAAGGACGCAACAAGCTATGCCGCGATCAGCTTTGGACCGGTGAGCGTACTGCCCGCGCTGCAGGGCCGGGGCATCGGATCGGCGCTCATCCGTCACTCGCTGGACGCGGCACGGTCGCAGGGGCACGGCGCGGTCATCATCTACGGAAACCCGGATTACTACGGCCGTTTCGGGTTCGTGTGCGGCAAGGCGTACGGCATACGCCGTGCGGACGGCGCCTTCGCTCCGGCGCTCATGTGCCTGGAGTTCTCTCCCGGAGCGCTTGCCGGCGTATGCGGCCGCTTCCACGAGGACCCGGTGTTCGCCGTCTCTGCCGAGGAACTCGCCGCCTTTGACGCCGGCTTTCCGCCGCGGGAAAAGCTGACCGCCCCCTCGCAGGAGGCGTTTGAGCGGCTGGCGAGGCTGACGCTGCCCGACTGAGGCGGCAAAGGAGGGATTGCCATGCGCAAAACCGCCATCGCGCTGTTGGCGGCAGGGCTTGCGCTCGCCGCAGGATGCGGCGCGCCCCCGGCTCCGGCGCCGCCCACGCCCGGCATCGCAATGGAACCCGCGGCTTTGCCCACGAAAGCGCCCGCGGACGCATCGCCCGCGGCAAGGACGAGCGCACCGCCGCCGTCGCCCGCGCCAACGCCCGCCCCGCTCCTCGCGCCGGACGGGAACACGATCCGCGAACGGTTTCCGGCCCCGGAGGGGTATGAGCGGCAGAAGGGGAACGTCTTCGAGGAATACCTGCGCGACCGGCCTCTTCTGCCGGACGGCAGCCCCGTATACCTGTACGACGGGACCCTGAAAGGGAACCAGGACGCCCATCTGGCGGTGCTGGACATCGACACGGGCGAGCGCGACCGCCAACAGTGCGCTGACGCGGCCCTCCGCCTGCGCTGCGAGTTTCTGTTCGCCACAGGGCAGTTCGAGCGCATCAACTACCACTTCGTCAGCGGCGACGAGTTCCCCTACGTGAAGTACCGCGACGGCTACCGCCTGAAGGTAAGCGGCAACGACGTTTCTCTAACTAAGACCGCCGGACGGGACGACAGCTACAAGGCCTTCCGGCGGTATCTGGACCTGCTGTTTTCCTACGCCAGCACCATCTCTTTGGAGAAGGAAAGCGCGGCGGTGGACAGCGCCGACATGCGCGTGGGCGACATCTTCATCAAGGGCGGCAGCCCCGGCCACTGCGTCATCGTGCTGGACATGTGTGCGGATGCGCAGGGCCGCAAGCTCTTCCTCATCGGCCAGGGCTACATGCCCGCGCAACAGATTCACGTTTTAAAGGGAGCGCAGCCCGGCAGCCCGTGGTACGCGCTGGATGAGCTCTCCTATCCCTTCGACACCCCGGAATACACATTTATGGAACCCTGCCTGCGCCGCATGCCGTAAGCGGCCGCTCAGACGCCCGCATCTCTGCGGGCATTGGTTTTTTTTGCGCAAAATGCGCTCTGGCTTGCGCATGCATGCCGCGCGGCGATTGCGCGATACTAAGGCTTGAGGTGAGGGCGATGCAAAAAACGGCGGACGAGTGCCTATACCAGGCGCTACAGAGCGCAAAACAGCGCGTGCGCGAGGATACGCGCTGCGCGCGGGCCGTGGCGGACGACGAACTGCGGCAGCTTTTCCGCGCCCACGCGCTGCGCGAGGCCGAACACGCGCGGCTGCTGGAGGAATACCGAGCCGCCCTCCCGCCGAAAGGAGCGCACGCATGAAACAGGAACAAGCCGGACCCAAACCGGCATCGCGCAGAACGAGCGACCTGGACAGGAGCATCGACGAGCCCACAAGCGTTGTGTCCGCCTCGGAGTGCACGGGCCTTTTGTCGGCCATGCCCGCCGGGCAGGAGGGCGGGGACGCCTTGGAGGACATTGTGACCACGCACCCGGCTGTTGTGCCGCACATCGGCGACACGCCGCAGCCCGCGCCGCGCGCAAAACGTTGACAGAAACCGGCGGCGTTGTTATTCTTATTGCGTAGAAGCGTCAAAAGGCGCTCCTGTCGGGAGAGAATACATGCTGCGCGACTTTTCGCTGTACCTTGGCTTTTCCCTCTGGCGGCTGTTGCCCACCCTAGCGCTGCTCACGCCCGTTTACGCCGCGGGGCGCATTGTGTTTGCAGCCTGTCTGCGGCGGCGCGGCATGGCCACAAGCGTGGCGCGCGAAGCGCTGCTCGTGCTGCTCGCCGCCTATTCGCTGCTCGTGCTGTCAAAAACCATTGACCTGTACGCCCTGCGCTTAGATACCCTGACAAACGACATCAGCCTGGTGCCTTTCCGGCAGATCCGCACCATTCTGGGTACGAACAGGCTCTCGTACATACTTTTGAACCTTGCCGGGAACACCCTGCTGTTCGCGCCGCAAGGGTTGATGCTGCCGCTTTTGTGGAAGGGGTTTCGCTCGCCTTGGCGGGTGATTCTTGTTTGCCTGCTCGGCAGTATCTTCATCGAGACGATGCAGCTGTTCTGCATGCGTACCACCGACATCGACGACGTGATGATGAACGCGCTGGGCGGAGCGATCGGCTACGCGCTGTGGGCGATCGGCCGCCGGGTTCTCCCGGCGCTGAGCTCGTTTTTTCTGCCCCGTCCGCGAAAACAGCGGTGAGGGGCGTTCCACACGCACGACGTTTGCCGCCTGCGCCTGGCCCAATTGCTCACCGGCCCGCAGCCGGACAGGCCGCAGCGTGTTGCACCGCACGGCGGCCGGACAGGCGCAGGCGTATCTCATAGCGGAATGGGCGCTTGGGCCGCGTACGGCGGGACGTCGGACGCGGAGGTTGGCGGCTCATGGACGAGGGCGACACCCCGCGCGCACATGCTGCGGCCTGCGTGGCGCTTCGCAGCCCGCGAGGACGTCTGCTGGCTGCTTCCCTTCAGCGCGCCGCAGCGGGCGGCAAAACGCCTGCTATGAAGAAAGGACGACGACACATGATCGGACACTACCTGCTGTTTGACCGCTGCTGCGCCCAGGCGCTGGACGCGTATGCGAAGGCCTTCGACGCCCGCATCTGCGAAAAGCAGACGTACGGCGACATGCCTGCAAACCCCGCCTTCCCGGTGCCCGAGGACAAGAAAGACCTCGTGTTGCACGCGCGGCTTTCGCTGTTCGGCACAGAGCTCATGTGCGCGGACAGCCAGGGCCGCACCGCGCCCGGCGACAACATGTACGTCACCCTCACCACCAAGGACGAGGCGGCCGTGCGCAAAGCATGGGACGCGCTTGCCCAGGGCGGCGAGGTGTACATGCCGCTGCAGCCCTCCTTTTTTGCCAAACAGCACGGCTCGCTGCGCGACCGGTTCGGCGTCAACTGGATGTTTACCGTGATGAACTGACGCAGGCGCCGCATTTCGCTGCGGTTTTCCGCGCAGGCGTATTGCGCGGCAAAGCAGTACCGCTTCCGGCCTCAGCCGGAAGCGGTACTGCTTGCTTATCAGCGGGGCGTCCGGCAACTGCCGCGGAGCCGTTTGGCTAGAGCTTGGCCGTCCTGCCCAGCAGCTGCTCGCGCAGCCAGTGGCTGCGGTTGCACACCAGGCCGTCCCCCTCGTCCATGAGAATCTGGCAGAGCCTTCGCCGCAAGTCGGCCAGAATTTCCTTGCAGGCAGGGTCACATGCACGGTTGCGCAACTCCGCCGGATCGGCAACCAGATCGTACAGCTCGTCCACGTCCGTGGTGTTCCAGATATACTTCCACTCATTCGTGCGCAGCATGCGCTGCGTGTACAGGCCAAACTGCTGGCCGTTGTAGGTGGACACGGCGCAGTCGCGCCAGCCGTCCGGCGTGCGGCCCAGCATAACAGGCAGAAGCGAGCAGCCGTCCGCCCCCTCCTGCGCAGGCAGGCCTGCGGCCTCCAAAAAAGTGGGGCCCAAATCGAGCATGTTGTGCACGAACTCCCGCCGCACCGCGCCTTCCGGAAGGCGGCCGGGCCACATGGCCAGCAGAGGCACGCGCACCACGTCGTCGTAGAGGATGTAGTGCTTGTCGATCATGCGGTGTCCGCCGCAGGTGTCGCCGTGATCGGCCGTAAGAACCACGAGCGTGTCCTCCTCCGCCCCGCTCGCACCAAGCGCGGCCAGCACGCGGCCGATGGCGTCGTCCGTCTGCGTAATGACAGCGTGGTAGCGCGCCACAATGGGCGCCCAGCGTGCCCAGTCATAATCCGCAATGCCCCAGGAATGGAGCATCTGCTTTTGTATGTAGGGTTTGCCGGCGAAGTCTTCGGCAAAGCTTGGCCACGGAGGAATGTCCTCCGGCCGGTACAGCCCGGCAAACTGAGCGCACGGCCGGCAGGGCAGGTGCGGCTCGGAAAAGTCCACGCGCATATGCCAAGGCCTGCCGCCGGCGGCGAGCGCGGCAAGCCGCCGCGCGGCCGTATCCGCCAGCCAGCGCGTATGCGTGGCCTCCGGCGGCGCGGGGTCAACCTCCCCCTCAAACTCGCTTGTAAACGCCGTTTGGCCGATGTCCGCGCGACGGAAGGCTTTATAGCCCTCGTCGCCGTCGTAGGTGTCAAATCCGAAATGGAGCGGACTGTACGCGTCGCTCACATGCCATTTGCCCACGTAGGCCGAGGCGTAGCCGCTGGCGAACAGCCGCGCCGGCCACAGGCCCGGATGCGGCGCAAGCGAGGGCACGCCCAGCGTCAGGTCATAGTTCCACAAAAAACCGTCCCGCTCGGGGCGGCGGGCGGAAATGAGGCACTGCCGCGCCGGACAGCAGGTAGGCAAGGGGGTATAGGCGTTCTCAAAACGCACGCCCCGCCGGGCGATCCGGTCCATGTGTGGGGTGCGCACGGGCCGCATGCCCGAGCTGCCCACGCAGTCGTAGCGGAGCTGATCGCACACGATGAGCAGGATGTTTGGCGTTTTTTGCATGGCGTTCTCCTCCATAGGCCACGTACGGCGGCTACAGCGCGGCGAAGAAGGCCTTCAGCTCCGCTTTTGTCCGCTCGGACAGCAGGGTGTCGCGCACGCCCTGCACCGCGCCTTCCATGCCGTACAGCATGTGCAGGCACGCGCCCGGGTCGATCGCGCGCACGCGCAGGAAGGCCTCACGGCTGCCCACGCGCCGCAGCTCCTCGGGCGTGTGGATACCGGCCTGCGCAAGGTTTCCTGCAAGCACCCTGCCTACGTTGGGCAGATCGATCAGGGTGGACATGGCGCGCCTCCTCCGCCGCGGCGAACACGCGCGGCATCATCAGGATAGACCGGCCCGCCCTTCCTGTCAAGCAAGAGGGCGGTAAGATGGGCGTTTACACGCGTGGGACGGCATGATACACTCTGTTGGTCCCAAATCGCTTACATTTTCGGGAGGGAAGCCCCATGGAGGACTTGACATCCGCACGTTTTGCTACGCTTTGCTCGCACGCGGGCGAGGACCGGAACGCGCACCACGGCGCGGTGATCACGCCTATCTACCAAACGAGCATATTCGTGGCGGACAGCAAGGAGGAGTACGAGCAATCGCCCTACCACTACACGCGCGGCAGCAATCCCACCGTGGAGGTGGCCGAGCGCAAGCTGGCGGCCCTAGAAGGCGCGCAGGAGGCGCGCTGCTTTGCCTCTGGCATGGCGGCCATCAGCTCGGCCATCCTGTCCTCGGTAAAGGCGGGCGACCACGTCGTATGTGTGGACCAGGTATACGGGTGCGTGCCGGCACTGGCCAACACGGTGCTCAAACGCTTCAACGTGAGCGTCGACTATGTGGACGGCCGCGACCCGGAGAACTTTCGCGCGGCCATCCGGCCGAACACCGCGCTGTTCTACATGGAAAGCCCGACCAGCTTCTACCAGCAGCTTCAGGACATTGCGGCGGTATGCCGCATCGCCAAGGCCCACGGCATCACCACGGTGATCGATAACTCCTGCGCCACCCCTTACTTCCAGAGCCCCATCGCCCTGGGGGTGGACATCGTGGTGCACTCCGCCTCCAAATACCTGGGCGGCCACTCCGACATCGTGCTGGGCATCGCCGCGGGCAGCCGGGAGCGCATCGAGGCGATGACGCGCGAGGAATACGCGCTGCTCGGGGGCATCGCCGCGCCCATGAGCGCCTTTTTGATGACGCGCGGCATGCGCACGCTGCCCCTGCGCATGAAGCAGCATGAAATCAGCGGGGCGATGGTGGCCTCGTACCTGGAAAAACACCCCCGCGTAAAGCAGGTGTACTACGCGGGGCTGGACAGCTTTGCGCAGCGCGAGCTGAAACAGCGGCAGATGCGCGGCTCGGGAAGCCTGTTCTCCATCGAGCTGGACGCCGGGGACGAGGCGATCGCCTCGTTCGTGCGCAATCTGCGTTTTTTCTCCTACGGGGTCAGCTGGGGCGGCTTTGAAAGCCTGGCGACCGCCAGCGGCCAGCGCGTGCGGCTGTTCGTCGGCCTAGAGGATCCTCAGGACCTGTTGGAGGATTTGGATCAGGCCTTGAGGGCGCTGTAGGGCTCAGCCCCGCTTGCGGCCCACGTACAGAAAGTGTTCGGAAAAGCTGAGCAGGTCCGGCCGCTCGCATACGGCGGCGGCCACGTCGATCCAGTGCTGCAGCACCTCGGGCGGCTGGCCGAGCAGCAGCGGTTCGGCGGGCATCAATATGCCCTCGCTGCCCAGAAAGTGCAGCGTTGTAAGCGCAAAGCGCTCCATGAAGGGTACGACGTCGCCCTGGCGGATGAAGAACGCTTCCGTGAACGCCGGGCCGGCGTAAGGCAGGTCCTGCAGAAAGTAGCGCATGTTCGCCTCTCCTTGCGGCGCCAGCGCCTCGGCGGGGTTTGTGCGCAGGTAGTAGATGACCCCCGCATAGGAGGAAATGAAGGACGCGAACAGGCACCCGCCGGGCCGCAGGTGCGCAAGACACTGACGGACGGCCTCCTCCCGGTCGCTCTCCTGCGTCAAATGGTACAGCGGACCCATCAGCAGCACCGCGTCGAAGAGCTCGCCGCCAAGGCCGCTCAGATCGCGGGCGTCCATGCACAGCGCGCGCAGGGGCAAGGAGAGCTCCTGCGCCTTTTCCTTGGCGAAGGCGACGTTGCCGGGCGACAGGTCGGCCAGCGTCACCTCGCACCCCTGGGCGGCCAGGTGCAGGGCGTACCGGCCGGGGCCGCCGCCCATATCGAGCACGTGCGTCCCCGGCCGCACGTACCGGTTGATATAGCGCTTGTTGATGGCAAACTCCGCGGGGTGGCGCTCAAGGCGCTCCCATTCCTGCTGCACGTCCGCGTCGTAAAAGGCCCTGACGGTCTTTGCAATATCCATCATCGTATCCCCCTGAGCTGCAGGCATGCCACGTCCACGGCAGCGGCGCCGATGTCGTAGGTCACGCCGTCGATCACGCGGTTCCATGCGCCGTGCCCATCTCCTCCTGCCGTTATTCGAAGGCCGTGGCGGGCGCAAAAATCCAGGTAGAAAGCGCGCTGCTCCTGCGTGTGGGCGGGATAGTAGCACTCAAGGCCAGCCGCGCCGCAGGCGACGATCTGCTCCAGCGCGTCCTCCTGCGCGCCGTTTACCTGCGGCCACCAGTTGGACGGGTGGGCGAGCACAGGCACTCCCCCGGCGGCGGCGACGGCGGCACAGGCGTCCTGCAGCTCCGGATAGCGCATGCGGTACGTTCCGTAGCGTTCATAAAACGGGAAGCGGTCGGCGTCCCGGGCAAACAGCCCCACGCCGCGCAGGTAGTTGGTGTTGCGCCAGCCGCCTTGGCCGGCCGGGGTTTCATAGTGCAAAAAGTCGGCATAGCGCACCTGTGGATAATCGCGGGAGAGGGCGCAAACGAGCGTTTCGTCAAAAAAGGCCATCTCGCGGGCCATATGGGCGAAGAGCGCCTGCATAGCCGGGTGCCCCCCGTCCATGCCGTAACCCAGCAGGTGCAGGCGCATCTGCCGCCACTGAACGGACAGCTCCACCCCCGCGACCAGCTCGAGCCCATGGGCCGCGCAGGCTACGCGCAGGCGCGGATATGCGGCCATGTTGTCGTGGTCGCACACGGATATGACGGCCAAATTCCTCTCTTGGGCCGCGGCGGCCACCTCCTCGGGCGTTTGCGTGCCATCGGAAAAGCAGGTATGGATGTGCAGGTCGCTCAGCATGCGGGTTCCCCCTTTCTCCTCGTCGGTAGCGCCGGTCAGCGGAGATATGAAAAACGGCCGGAAGCGATGTACTCGCTTTCGGCCGCCATTCGCTCATTCGCCTGTCAACAGCGTATGGCTACGGGGACAAAAGCCGCGGAACGCACAGCGTTCCAGGCCTGTGAATGAACGGCGTGAGAAGGAACAAAGCGATGTGCCGGCCGCATACGGTTTGCCCCCTTCCGCGTAAATTTTTGTAATCATACCATGCCTGCATCCGTTTGTCAAAGGTTTCGCATAAGGCGGCGCGGGCCGGCCCCTCCGCCGCAGCCGACGATGGTTTATGGAAAATCGCATAACATTCCAGAAGATTCGTAGGCTGCTGTGTACACCGCGCCCTGCTATACTGTGGGTATGGCTGTGTAGGTTGTACAACGGCCGCCCGTGTCCCCCCGCCTTGCCCCGTTCCGCTCCTTTCCCGTGCCGTTCACAATCCGGGAGGTGACGTCGTGATCAAGGCCGCGCCCGCGCCCCTTCGCACTTTGCCCGCCAGCAGCTTCAGCCTTAACAAACTTGTACGAAACCTACAGCGCTATTGGGTGCTGTACCTGCTGCTGATACCGCCGCTCGCGTACCTGATCATCTTCAATTACATTCCCATGTACGGTCTTCAGCTAGCCTTCCGCGAGTTTGACCCGGCTGCCGGGTTCTATGGCGGGGAATGGGTGGGCCTGCAAAATTTTATCGACTTCTTCGAGTCCTACGCCTTCGCAGAAATCATCCTGAACACAGTCCTGCTCTCGCTGTACCACATCGCCATCAACTTTTTCGCGCCGGTGATGCTGGCCATCGCCATCAACGAGGTGAACAACCAGCGTTTCAAAAAAACCGTGCAGATGGTCACCTACGCGCCGTACTTCATCTCCACAATCGTGCTGGTGGCCATGATGTTTCAAATCTTTTCCCCGCACATCGGCATCGTGAACAACGTGATTAAGGCCATGGGCGGACAGACGCACAATTTTATGGGCGAATCGCGCTATTTCCGGCACCTGTTCGTATGGTCGGGCATCTGGCAGGGCACGGGGTACGGTTCGGTTATCTTCATCGCCGCGCTCACCGCTATTGACCCGCAGCTGTACGAGGCGGCCACCGTGGACGGCGCGAGCCGCATCAAAAAAATCATCTACATCGACATTCCCTCCATCATGCCTACCATGGTGGTGCTTCTGATCCTGAACGTGGGACGCCTGATGAACGTGGGTTTTGAGAAAACCTACCTGATGCAGAACCAGCAGAACATCGCCGTTTCGGAGGTCATCTCCACCTACGTGTACAAGGTGGGCATCATCCGCACGGATTTCAGCTTCTCAACGGCCGTCGGCTTCTTTAACTCGGCCATCAACCTTGCGCTCATCGTGCTCGTCAACCAGATCGCGCGGCATCTGGGCGAGAGCAGCCTATGGTAGGGGGTGGCGGCGTGCACATCAAGCTCTCCCGAAGCGACCAGGCCTTCGTCGTGTGGAACTATACCTTTCTGACGGTTGTGCTGCTTGGCGTTTTGTACCCCATCATCTACATCGTGGCGGCGTCCTTTTCATCGCCCGCAGCCGTTACGGCCGGACGGGTGGTGCTCTGGCCGGTGGAGTTTTCCCTGCAGGGGTACGAGGCCGTGTTCAGCAACCCTCAGGTGATGTCCGGGTACCTCAACTCCTTCATCTATACGCTGGTGGGCACGGCCATCAACCTGGTGATGACCTTTATGGCCGCCTACCCCCTCTCCCGCCGCCGCACCATCTACGGCTCGCGCGTCATCATGTTCCTGTTCGTTTTCACCATGCTCTTCTCGGGAGGGCTGGTGCCCAGCTATCTGCTCATCACAAAGCTGCACCTGCTGAACACGCGCTGGGCCATGTGGCTGCCGGGCGCGCTGTCGGTGTGGAACCTGATCATCACGCGCACGTTTCTGCTCACGAACATTCCCGAAGAGCTCTACGAGGTGTCCGAGATCGAGGGCTGCAGCGAGCACTGGATGCTTCTGCGCATCGTGCTGCCCCTGTCCACCACCATCATCGCCGTGAACGCGCTGTTTTACGCGGTGGGGCACTGGAACACGTACTTCAACGCCATGCTGTACCTCAAGAGCGCCAAGCTCTTCCCGCTTCAGATCATCCTGCGCAACATCCTCATCATCAACCAGGTGGACGCCAATATGATCGACATCGAGGATTTGATCAAGCGCGAGGGCCTCAAAGAGCTGCTTAAATTCTCGCTCATCGTTGTGGCGTCCGTGCCGGTCATGATCATCTACCCGTTCGTTCAGCGCTATTTCGTAAAAGGCGTTATGGTCGGGTCCCTGAAAGGCTAAGCACATTCCCGCGTCCCAGCCACACATAAAGGAGGAGAACCATGGTGAAACGCATCACAACGACCGCCCTGTGCCTAGCGCTCACGCTCATGCTGCTCGCCGGGTGCCAGGGCGCGCCCGCCGCCACCGCCGCGCCCGGCCCGGTCGCCACATCAGCGCCCGCAACGGCGGCCCCGGCCCCTGCAGCCACGGCCAAGCCTGCGGCCACGGCCGCGCCGGCCACCGCGCCCCCCGCGGCCAGCATCGTGAGCGCGCCCGGCGTGTTCCCCATCGTGGAAAAGCCCGTTACACTCACCTTCTTCGCGCCCCAATCCGCCAACATCCCCGACATCGCCACGAACGCCTTCACCACCATGTACGAGCAGAAGACGAACGTGCACATCGAGTGGGAGCTGGCCCCTGCAAACGCTCTTGCCGAAAAGCGCAGCATCTCCCTGGCCAGCGGCCAGTATCCGGACGTGTACCTCGGCGCGGGCATCACGCGCGAGGAGGAGATGACCTACGGCCCCAAGGGCATTTTCATCGCCCTGAACGACCTGATCGACAAATACAACCCGGAGCTTCAGAAGCTGTATAAGGAAGACCCGAACATCCCCGTGATGATGCGCGCCTACGACGGCAACATCTACTCCTATATCAACGTGCAAAAGACGCTGCATGTCGACCTGCAGAACCGCCTGTGGCTGAACTCCACCTTCGTGAAGGATCTGGGCATGCAGACGCCCACAACGCCCGAAGAGCTGTACCAGGTGCTCAAGGCCATCAAGGACAAGGACCCGAACAAGAACGGCAAGCCCGACGAAATCCCGCTCGTCATCTCCACAGTTCTGGGCAACTCGGGCCTTGCGTTCCTGATGTGCCCCTTCATCTACTACAACGGCGGTGACGGCCTCATCGTCAGCGAGGACGACAAGGTGAGCGTGTCCTACAACACGCCGCAATGGCGCGAGGGCCTGCGCTACATGAACCGCCTGTTTGTCGACGGGCTGCTGGACAAAACGTCCTTCTCGGTGACAGGCGAACAGGTCAAGCAGCTTGTGGAGGCGCAGGACGCCATGATCGTCGGCGGACTGCCCGCCATGGCGCCCTCCGGCTTCGCCAACCTCGCGGGCGAGCGCCACAAAAACTACGACGCCCTCACGCCGCTAAAAGGGCCGGAGGGCACCCAGGTGACCGGTTGGTTCCCCTACGCGCACGGCATGGGCGCCCTGGTGGTCACCAAGGCCTGCAAGAACCCGGAGATCGTCGCCCGCTGGGTGGACTACTTCTATACCTGGGAGGGCGCGCTCACCGCGCGCGAGGGCCCCGAGAACACCGGCTGGAAGCGCCCGGCGGAGGGCACCCTTTCCTACACCGGCGAAAAGGCTACCTGGGAGCGCCTGACGAACTACGGCGCCGCGTCCAACTTCAAGTGGGACGGCATCGGCTTCCCGCACAACATGCTCATCCACCCGCAGCAGGCCAGCAACAACGACATCTACGCCTCCAACGGCCAGCCGGCCCGCCTGTACCAGATCGCTAAGAACCAGTACGAACCGTATGAGCCCAAGAAGGTGTTCCCGCCGCTGTACATGTCGCCGGACGTGATCAAGGACTACAGCAAGATGAAGACGGACATCGGCAAGTACGTGGAGGACTACACCGTGCGCTTCATTACCGGCGAGGCCAGCCTGGACAAGGACTGGGACGCCTACATCGCCAACTTTGAGAAGCTGAAGCTGGCGGACTACATCCGCCTGTCGCAGGAGGCGTATGACACGTTCCTGAAAAACGCCAATTAGCGCGCAGAAGGAAAGGGCGGGCGGGATGACCGCCCGCCCTTTTCGGCCGCGTACATCGGCCGTCGCCTTCCTGTCGCCCGCCTGAACGCGCAGAACAGGGCGGTGCGTCGCCCAAGCCGCCGCGGCAAACATGCGCGGCACTTCACCCCGGAACGCCGGGGCGCGAACCCTGGGCGCCAGGCCCGCCCAAATGAGAAGGATGGTGAGCGCATGCCCGGAAAGAAACCGAACATCCTGTTCATCACGACCGACCAACAGCGCTGCGACACGCTTGGATGCTACGGCAACAGCCTGATCAAAACGCCCCGGCTGGACGAGCTTGCGGCGGGCGGGGCGTGCTACAACCGCGCGTACTGCCAAAGCCCCATCTGCATTCCCTCGCGCATCACCATGATCACCGGCAAAACCGCCCAGCACCACGGCGCGACGCTGCACAACACGTCCATGCGGGCGGATGAGCGCACTCTGGGCGACGTGCTGGGCAGCCAGGGGTATCATACGCACTTCATCGGCAAGGCGCACTTCTCTTCCCAGCAGCACACGGGCTCGCGCGAGAGCATCGAGGACTGGAAAAACGGCCTGCACCAAGGCGACGACGGTCCCTACGCGGGCTTTCATACCATGGAGCTCATCCTGGGGCACTCCAACCCCCTGGTGGCGCACTACGGCGACTTTATCCGCAGGAACCACGGCGGCACCATCGCAAGCTTTATGGCGGAAAACCTGCGCTCCATCGACGTGACCTGCGGCCAGGGCACCTACGAGTGCGATATCCCCGAGGAGCTGTACTCCTCTACGTACGTGGGCGATCGCACATGCGCTTTCATCTCGCGCATGGCGGCCGCGGGCAAACCCTTTTATTGCTTCGCCAGCTTCCCCGATCCGCATTGGCCCATCTATCCGCCCGCGCCATGGTTTCATATGTACGACCACATAAGCGATGAGCAGATGGACCCCTACATCACAAAATATGCAGGCGAGCGCGAGCGCAGCTGCTCGCCGGGCTCCTTCCGCCGCAGCCGCGGCCAGGGGCCTTACGACGGCGGCGGCCACTATATGGACCGCCCGGAGGACGCGTATAAGATCGCGCGGGCGTACTGGGGCTCCATCAGCCTGATCGACAAGAACGTGGGCCGCATGATGGACGCGCTGTCCGCCTGCGGGATTGCCGACGACACGATCGTGGTGTTCACGGCCGACCACGGCGACTACATGGGCGCGCACGGCATGATGGCCAAGGGCGCGTACATGTGGGAGGAGTTCATCCGCGTGCCTTTTCTGCTGCGTTACCCGGCCGCCGTGCGCCCGCTGCGCACCAACGCGCTGCTCTCTTTGACGGACGCGGTGCCGACGCTTCTGGAGCTTTTGCAGGCGGACGACGCAAGCCTCGCATACGACGGCCTGTCCCAGGCAAGCGTTTTGTTGGGCGACGCGCTGCATGCGCGCGACTGCGTGAGCGTCGTGCACTTCTCCAACACCCCCGACCCGGCCTGGCCCGACCAACACGCGCTGCTGCTTGACGACTACAAGCTGGTTTACCACGCCGGAACGGGCAGGGGCGAGCTGTACAACCTGGCCGAAGACCCGCGCGAGCAGGACAATCTGTACGACAGGGCGAACATGAGCAGCGTGCGCGACGCGCTGAAGGCGCGCCTGCTGGACGAGCTGATTCTGCAGCGCGACCGGCAGCCCCTCGTCAACAAGCAGGGCGCCGATAACCACGGCGTGCATGTGATGCGGTACGAAACATGGAAGCGGGAGTTTGACGAGCTGCTCAAATAGAACGGGAGTGGTGCGCATGAGGAAGTTGCCCGCAGCCAACGGCATCTTCTTCAAATACCTCATCCCGTACGTGTCGATTCTGCTCGTGCCGCTCCTGCTGATGGGCGTGTTCCTGTTCACCTACATTCGCAAGGCCATGGAGCAGCAGATCATCGAGAGCGACCTGCGCGTGCTCGCCCAGGCGCGCAGCATCGTAGACGTGAAGCTGCGCGACATGTCCAACGCCTTCGTATCCCTCCTAAACGCCGACCAGCTTCCCCTGCCCTCCGCCCCGGGCGACACGTACGCTTACTATCGCACGTCCGACCGCCTGCGCACGTTTCTGGAATCCAACGGCATTTTTATGGAGGTGCTGTGGTACTTAACGGACCAGGACACGGTGCTGGGAGCCAGCGGCGTGTACACAAACGCCAGCGCCTCGCAGCTTGCGCTGCCCAGCACACGCATCGCCCTGAGCGACTTCTGCGCGGACGCGCGCGGCGAGTGGGAGCCGTTCGTGCGCAGCTATGGCCGCTCCATCGTGTTCTACTACCCAAGCGAAGGCTACCAGTACTACCCGGCGCAGGTGGTGGCGTTTGTGATGGAGACCTCGGCCTTTATGGGCCTGGCGCGCCAGCCGAACAGCGCCGCGCAGACGTATCTGTTCAACGCGCGCGACGAGCTGGTGGCCAGCTCCGCGGACGCTCACCTGCCAAGCGAGCGGTTGCTTGAGGTGCTGCCGCACATGGGCCGCTCCGGCCACACCACCCTGCGTGAAGAACGTTCGGAGTATCTGGTGACCTACCTCACCTCCGACGTGAGCGGCTGGACGTACGTGAACGTAAGCGACCGGGCGCTGGTGCTGCGCACGCTGTTCGCCATGGAGGCGGCCTGCGCGCTGCTGCTGCTTACGGCGGCGCTCTCGGGCCTTATCCTCATCCGCATGGCCATGCGCACCACCTACACGCCCGTGGCGCGGCTGCGCAGCTCCATCGAAGCGCACGGCGGGCAGGGCGTGGTGAGCATGGACATGATGATCAAGCGCGTGGAGGACGTATACCTCTCCAACCGGCATCTGCGGCGCAGCATTATGGAGTACCAGACCCTGGCGCAGGCGCAGGTGTTCCGCGGGTTGCTCTCCGGCCAAATCGGCGACATGGACGAGCTGCACCGGCTGTTGCGCCAAACCGGCGTGCCTTCCCGCCCGTCGGTCTACCGCGTTTTGCTCACGGGCGTTCACTTTCGCGGCGAGCCGACTGAGGAACGCGAGGCCGCGCTGTCGGGCGTGCGCGACATGCTCGCGCGCGACATGCTGCAGAATGGGGCGCTCCTGTCCGACCAGCACATTCTGGGCGATCTTGGCGTGCTGGCCATGCTGCTGGACGGCGCGGCCTATCCGCTGGAGGCGCTGGAGGATGGCGCGGCGGTGGTGACGGGCACGGTGCGCCAGCTGCTGGGCGTGTCGCTCAGCCTGTGCCTCACCTTTGAATGCCGCGACATTGAAGTGATTCGGCAGGGATACTTCGCCGCGCGCGCCGCGCTGCCCGCAAACGGCGCGGGGAGCCTGACGCTGGTGCAGCCCGCGCTGAACAGCCCCGCCGACGTTGTAAAGGAAAACCGCGCCCTGGTGCGCCGCTTTGAGGAAGCGCTGGACGCGGGCGAGCGCGCGGAGGCGCTGGAGACGCTGGAGAGTGCGCTGCGGGCGCTGCCCGGGCAGGACACCCTGCCCGGGTACGCGCGGTATCTCGGCTACGACATCAGCTCCGCCCTGCTGCGCGCCATGGGCCGGGGCCTGCCCGCGCCGGACGGGGCGGCCGAGGAGGCGCTCACGCGCGCGGCGGAGGAGGGCGACTTGGCGCTCATCGCCCAGATTGCGCGCGCGGTCATCAGCCAGGGCGCGCGCTCGGCCAGGGAAGCGGCCGTGGACCCGATCATCGCCCAAATTAAAAAGAGCGTGGAGCAGGGCCTTTCCGAGGCAAGCTTCGACATCCAGGTGATTGCAACGCAGCTGGGGTACTCCTACAAGTACATCAGCCACCACTTCCGCAAGGTCACCGGGTACCGCCTGTCCGACTACATCACAAGGGCGCGCATCGAGCGCTTCAAGCAAGCGCTGCGGACGCGCAACGAGCCCATCTCGGCGCTCATCCACACCGTCGGGTACGACAGCGCCGTTACCTTCACCCGCGTGTTTAAGCAGTACGAGGGCATCACCCCCGGCCAGTACAGGGAGAAGATGCGCAAACAGACAGGAGGATCGCCCGATGAGCAAGACGCCTAACCTGATCTACATTCTGGCGGACGACATGGGGTACGGCGACGCGTCCTGCCTGAACCCGCAGTGCAAGATCAAAACGCCGAACCTGCAGCGGATGGCCGCCCAGGGCCTGCGCTTTACGGACGCGCACGCCTCCTCGGCCGTGTGCACGCCCTCGCGGTATTCCATTTTAACCGGGCGCTACAACTGGCGCTCGCGCCTGAACAAGGGCGTGATCGGCGGCTTTTCCCCCGCGCTTATAGAGAAAGGGCGGCAAAGTGTCGCTTCGCTTCTGCGCGGGCAGGGCTACCGCACGGCCTGCGTGGGCAAGTGGCATTTGGGGTTTGACTGGGAGCGCCTTCAGGAGACGGAGCCCGCCAATTTCGGCGCTATGGATGTCCGCTACGACAAGCCGGCGAGGGGAGGCCCCCTCGACTGCGGATTCGACACCTTCTTTGGCATCAGCGCGTCGCTGGACATGCCGCCCTACGTATACATCGAGGGCGACGGCGTGCCCTGCCCGCCCGCGGGCACGGTGCCCGAACGAAAGGGCGAGCAGTTCTTCCGCGCCGGGCCCATCGCGCCGGACTTCCGGCACGAGGAGGTGCTGCCGCGCCTAACGCAGCGCGCGCTTGCCGATATTGAGCGCATGGCGGACGGACCGTTCTTTTTGTACTTTCCCTTGCCCGCGCCGCACACGCCCATCCTCCCCCTGCCGCCCTTCGCCGCAGCGTCGGGCATCAACGCCTACGCCGACTTCGTGATGATGTGCGACGACGTGGTGGGCCAGGTGATGCGCAAGCTGGACGAGCTGCACATCGCGCAGGACACCATCCTCATTTTTACAAGCGATAACGGCTGCTCGCCCATGGCGGACTTCCCCACCTTGCTGGCGCACGGCCACAACCCAAGCCACGTGTTCCGCGGGCACAAGGCGGACATCTACGAGGGCGGACACCGCATCCCCCTGCTGGTGCGCTGGCCGGCCGCCGTGCCCGCCGGCGGTGAATGCGCGCAAACGGCGTGCCTAAGCGACCTGATAGCCACCATGGCGGAAATTACCGGCCACCCCCTTGCGGACTGCGAGGGCGAGGACAGCGTGAGCAATCTGCCCCTGTGGCGCGACCCAAACAGCGGCTCGGTGCGGCGGGAGATCGTGCACCACTCGATCGACGGTTCATTCTCCATTCGCATGGGGCAATGGAAGCTGGAGATGTGCCCCGGCTCAGGCGGCTGGAGCGATCCGCGCCCCGGGCAGGAGGCGGCGGGCAGCCCGAGCGCGCAGCTGTACCGCTTAACGGACGACATCGGCGAGAGAACAAACCTGTGCCGCGAGAACGCCCCGCTCGTTGAGGACATGACGCGCCGCCTGTCGCAGATCATCCGGCAGGGCCGCTCCACGCCCGGTAAAAAACAGGAAAACGCCAATCCCGATTACCTAAACGCCCTGCCCTGGCTGCTGTAAGGAGCCTTGCCCGCAGTGGCTGCGTTACCGCGGGATCAAGCGAAGGGCGTTGGCGCGGTAGATTTTTCGCAGCGCGTCGTCGGGCAGGCCCACGCCGTAGATGTTCCAGCCGCCCTGGTGGTGCTCCTCCCAGCTGTTGTAAGGAAAATACTCGTCCAGCGTTTGAAAGAAGCGGTAGTTGGCAGCGGTGTTCGTGCGGTTGGGAACAAGGTCGGTGCCGTAGAGCACGCGATCGGAAAACTCCGTGAGGAACGCCCGGCTTGAGTAGGGCTGGCGACCGAGTTCGGCGATGCGCTCGGCCGTGTCGGTATACATGTTTGGATGGCTGCGGAGCATATCCGCCACGTGCCGCAGGTTTTCGGCGTGCGAGCCGACGTGCGCGATGATGAAGGCAGTGGCCGGATTGCCCGTCAGCAGCCGCTCCTGAGCCTGCAGCAGCTCCTCAAAGCGCGGCAGGGCCGGATCAGCGAAGGACCAGTCCGGGTGCTCGGACAGCTCCACGTACCGCTCGTTTTCCGGCTCCACGGGATCGAAGAAGGCGACCGGATCGGCGATGTGAATGGTGACGGGCATGCGCAGCTCGGCCGCCGTTTCCCACACCGCACGAAGGCGCGGGTCGTCCGGCAGGACATAACGGCCGGACCGATCGCGCACGGACAAGCCGAGCGTCTTGTGAAACTTGACCCCCGACGCGCCCGCTTCCCGGCGTTCGCGCAGGAAAGCGCGCACGCGCGCCGGGAAACCCGGCGCGTCCAGATCCGATACGTCCACCAGCGTAAAGAGGGAAAAGCGGCCGGGATAGGCGCGCACGAAGCGCCGCATACGCTCTTCAAAGCGCTCGTCCGCATAGCCGTCCAGGTCCACGATACGCTCGATGCCCAGCTCGTCCATGCGGCCGACCAGGGCGCCCACGTCCTGCACGCCGCGCAGGTGGCTGTGCGCGTCGATCACAGGGAAACGCGGGCCGGGCAGGTCGGTGCGCGGCGCTTCCAGATAGGACCGCATGGGCGACTTGAGGCAGCGTAAGGCTTCCTGCATCTCGTATCTCTCCTTCGATCGTCCTCGTCGGGTTGCCGGCGGCCCGCGGCGCCGAGGGGCGCCGTTGTATGGGGTGCGGTCGCAGCGCGCGCGCGCAATAACAGCTTCAAGGGGCGCGTCCGCCCCGCCGGAGGGCAGGGCCCGAAAAAAAACGGTGTAAG
>JAVBLU010000044.1:0-21036 GCA_031553225.1 Eubacteriales bacterium | reverse complement strand
GGCGCGGGCGTAGCGGCCGGCGCGGACGTACACGCGGCCAGCAAGGCGAGAACCAGGGCTGCACAGATAAGCTTGGGCAGGTTACGCATGTTCTTCCTCCTTCTTTTCCTCGGAAACCGGTTCATATCATCCATCCGCCGGGCGGAGAGATGCTATCCCTTGACGGACCCGATGACCAGGCCCGTGACGAAGTATTTTTGTAGGAAGGGGTACACGAGCATGATGGGTACGCTGGCCAGCATGATGGTGGCGGCGCGCACGGCGTCGGGCAGCAGGTTGGAGGTCAGCTTGTCCAGGTCGATCGGGCCGCCCAGCGAGGTTTGGTCCTGAATGCGCTGCGATTCCGTCACGATTTGGTACAGGTACTGCTGCAAGGGTTTGAGCTGGGGCTTAGTGATGTAGAGCACCCCGCCCATGTAGTTGTTCCAGAAGCCGACCGAGTAGAACAGCCCGATGGTGGCGATGGCGGGCAGCGACATGGGCAAGATGATGCGCAGCAGGATGGTGAAGTTGTTCGCTCCGTCCAGGCGCGCGGATTCCTCCACCGATTCGGGCAGTTCCTCAAAAAAGTTCTTCAGCAAGATCATGTTGTACACCGAAAGGATGCCGGGGATGATGAGCGCCCACAGCGTGTTCAGCATCCCAAGGCTGCGGATGAGCAGGTAGGAGGGCACCATGCCCCCGTTGAAGAGCATGACGAATATGAACAGGAGCATAAATGTCCGGCGGCCGGCCAGCCAGCCCTTGGACAGGGGATAGGCCGTGATGCACGTCATGAACATGGACAGGAAGGTGCCCGCGAGGGTGATGACGAGCGAGTTGCGCAGCGAGAAGCGGAACTGCGCCTGATCGATGACGTAGGCATAGGTGCCCACCTGAAAGCCGATGGGCCACAGCCCCACGCGCCCGGCCATAACGGCGCTCTCGCTGGAGAGCGATTTCGCCAGTAGGTTCACGAAGGGGAGCAGCGTTGTCAGTGCGGCAAGCAAAAAGAACAGCACGTTGAAGCAGTCGAAGGCGCGCTCGGCAAGCGTTCGCTTAATCATCCCGTCGTCCCCCCCTTACCAGATGCTGCGGCCGAAGAGCTTTCGGCACACGACGTTGGACGAGGTGACGAGGAAAAAGCTGACCACCGAGTTGAACAGCCCCACCGCCGTGCCCATGGAGAAATTGAGCTGCCCAAGGCCGATGCGGTAGACGTACGTGTCGATGATATCGCCCGCCTTATATACGGTTGGATTGTACATGATGAGCACCTGATCAAATCCGGCGTTCAACAGCCCGCCCAAACGCAGAATGAGCATCATCATAACCGTGGAGAGGATGCCCGGAAGCGTGACGTACTGCGCCTGCTGTAAGCGGGTGGCCCCGTCCACGCGCGCCGCCTCATACAGCTCCGGCGCGATGCCCGTAATGGCCGCCAGGTAGATGATCGTGTTCCACCCGCTCTCCTTCCATACGGAGGAGGCGAGCAGCACCCACCGAAACCAGGTTGTGCTCATAAAGAAGGGGATCATCTTGCCGCCCATGGAGGTGATAAGGCCGTTCACCGGGCCGCCCGTGCCAAGCATGGACAGGAACAGCGCGCCCACGACCGCCCAGGACATGAAGTGGGGCAGGTACAGCGCCGTTTGGATGGAGCGCTTGTAGGACACGGACCGCAGCTCGTTCATCAGCAGGGCCATCAGGATGGGGATGGGGAAGCCGATGCCGATTTTGATGGCGCTGATGATGAGCGTGTTCGTAAAGGCCTGCTGAAACTCCGGCTGTACCCACAGCCGGCGCAAATGCAAAAATCCGACCCATTGGCTTTTGCCGATGGCGTCTATGGGATTTGCACCGTTGAATATGCCGTAATCCTTGAAGGCGATCACAACGCCGTACATGGGCGCGTAATGAAACAGCAGGATAAACAAAAGACCGGGGACAAGCAGAAGGTACATATCGGCCGAACGCTTGAACGAACGGACAAAATTGTTCTGTTTCCGGGCGGTTTGCATACATCAGCCTCCCATCGTGTGTGCATAGTATACCAGAAGGCCCTTCGGCAAGGGTATGAAAAACCACAGGACATTCCGCGGCGGATTCTGCAAGAAAAGCCGAGTTTTCAGCTCGGCTTTCGTAAAAAATTACAATATCTGCGCAATTTACAACTCCGGCGGGGCGACGGTCGGGTTGGCCAGGATGGGCAGACGGAAGCGCGCCTTGGTGCCACCCTCCTGCGGCGCGCTGTACCAGAGCCCGAACCCCTCGCCGTACAGGTGGCGGATGCGCGCGATGATGTTGTATACGGCGTACCCACCCTCGCCCGGGTCGCCCGTGGGGCCGCCGTCCGGACGCAGGTCGGCATCGTTGTAAGCGTTCAGCCGCGCCATTTCCTGCTCGTCCATGGCCTTCCCGCCGTTTGAAACCTCCACGTACAGCGCGTCCTGTACGCTCGCCGTGATGTCCACCCGGCATGACCCGTCCATGCTTCCGTGCATGATGGCGTTCTCCACCACGGGCTGCAGCAGGAATTTGAGGATGAGCACGCGCTCGGCCTCGGGCGTCACGGCCGTGTGCAGCTGGATGCTGCGCGAGTAGGTGAACACGGACAGGCGCACGTACCGCTCCAGCATCTGCAGCTCCACGGCCAGGGGCACCTCGTCCCGGCCGCGCGCCAGCACGCCCCGGTAGAAGGCCACCAGGTTGTCCACGGCCTCGGCCGCCTCGGTGTTGCCCTCAAGAAGCACGCTCCAGCGTATAGCCGACAGCGTGTTATACAAAAAATGCGGGTTGATCTTGCTCATCAACAGGTGCGATTCCATGGCGTGCATGGCGGAGTTGAGACGGATGGTTTGCGCCTGCGCGTCGCGGAAGTCGGTCAGCAGCTTGGTGAACTCCTGATCCAGCACGGCGGCCTCGTCGTTCCCGGGAAGCGGCGGACCGAAATGCTCGCCGTCGAAAGCCGCGAACTTGTGCGACACGCTCTCCAGGCGCTTGAGGGCCAGCTTGGAAGCGATAAAGATGAGCACGGACGCCACCATCGCCGTAACGAGCGCGGAGAGAGTGAGCAGCTGGCGCTGGCTGTTCACCTGCCGCTCCATCAGGTCGCCGTTGTACCACGACTCCAGGGCGGAATCGTTGATCGCCACGCTGCCGTACGCCACCCACGTGCCCGCGGTGCCTACGGAAACGATCTCCTGGCCGTCCCGCAGCCGCCAAACGAAGCCGGTTTGCGGTTTGCCGCTGAACAGCTGGGCCAGCGTGTCCTTGATGGGGCGGATGTAAACCTCGGTGTTCAGCACGGCCAGAGGCGTGCGGTTGACGTCGTAAATGACGCGCGTTAAGCACAAAAGCTCCGTTTGCTGCTCGGTGGGGTCATAGGGGCGCGACCCCTTGGACACGTTCCAAAAATAGGCGGCATAGCCGTTCTCCAGCATGTACGAAAGGGGCAGATCCGAGGGGAACTGGTCGATGGAGCGCACGTGCGCCGAATCCGTAGGGAGATAGGGGTCCAACAGGTAAAGCCGCGGCATGTAGCGCATGGGCCGCGACACGCTGGAAAATGTCGGATCGATGATGTCGCTGTAGATGCGCATGGCCTCGGAGATGCTCACGCGCTCGCGGCCCACGTGCACGTCGTGCAGCGCGCTGCGCAGGGAGGTGTTGGCGTAGATGGTGTAGGAGAGGCTGGAGATGTCCGAGAGCATGCCGTCCAGGTAGGTGGCGATGGAGTCGGTATACAGCGACATTTCCGTCTCCACATGCTCGGTGATGATGCCGCGGTAAATGGCGATGCACCGCTCGCCAAAGAGCAGCAGCACGCACAAAAGAAGAGGCACGATGAAGGCGTACAGGCGCGTGGTTACACGCACGCTGCGGCCGCGCGGGGTGCTCACGGCCGGCCCTCGGCGGAGCGGTACTGCGCGGGCGTACAGCGATAGGCGCGGCGGAACACGTTAATGAAATAGGCCGCATCCGGGAAGCCCACCTGCAAGGCGATCTCGTAGACGCGCTTTTCGGGGTGCGCTAGCAGCAGCTCAGCCGCCGCGGCCATGCGCTCCTTCATCACATATTGGTGGATGGTCAGGCCCGTCTCCCCTTTGAACAGCACGCCGGCGTGCCCGGCGCTCATGTAGATGGCTTGGAACATGTCCTTCGTGCGCATCGGTTCGCTCAGGTGCTCGCGCACGTACTGCTTGATCTTGGCGGTCACCTCCGTGCCGCCTTTTTCACTGCGCGTCGCCGCGCCGTCGATGATCTCCAGAAGCGTGGCGATGAGCTGCTCACGCTCCACGCACTCGCCGATGCGTGAGGAGGCCTCCTCGAAGGACACGAATGCGCCGGGCGCGGCGCATGCGAAGGCGAGCAGAGCCGACGCCCGCGCAAGCAGCGCGTTGCGGCCCAGCGGGGGCAGAACGCGCGCCAGAAACTCCTCCAGCTGTGTGGTGTCCATGCGCTGCCACAGCTCGGAAAGCTCGCCCTGTGCGGCGGCGGGGGAGAAGGCCTCTGCGTCTTCGCGCGGTTCGTACACCACAAGACCTGCCGCGCTGAAGGCGCGGTCAGCCGCCTCGCGCGCCTGGGCAAGCGCCTCGGGCACGCGCTCCGCGGGCACGGGCAGGCTCAGGCCCGCGCGCGCGGGCACGCCCGTCTCGCCGCCCAGCTCCAGCAGCGCGCGCTTCAAAGCGGCCGCCTCCTTGTCGTACGCCTGACGGCCGTGCAGCGGAAAGAGCGCAAGCTGCTCGCGCGGGTTGGCGGGCAGCAGCACCGCTCCGGGCAGAAGCGAGGCGACCGGGCGCGCGTCGGCAAAGGCCAGCACGGCCACTGCGAAGGCGTCCGGCCAGCCGGTCAGCCGCAGCACCGCCGAGCGTTGCTCCTGCGTCAGCCCCCGGGCAAGCAGCCGCCAGGCGGCCATGCCCGCCGTGAGTTCGGGCATGGCCTGCAGGCCCGCAAAGCGGGTGACGAGCGCTTCCCGCTCCCGATGAGCGCGTTCCTCGCCCAGTGCGCGCTGCAAAACGCTCTCCAGCTCGCGCGCCAAAATGGGCTTGAGCACATACCCGCACGCGCCCATGTTGATGGCGAAGCTGACAAACTTAAAATCGTCGAAGCAGGAGATGCAGATGACCCGCGTGCTTGGGCGCTCCTGCTTGAGCGCTTCCAGCATCGCCAAGCCGTCCATGTCGGGCATGATCACATCCGTCACCACGATGTCCGGCGCAAGCTTGGCCGCCATAGCCAGGCCTTCGCGGCCGGTGAGCGCCGCGCCCACGATCGTCAGCCCAAGCGCGTTCCAGTCGATCAGGCGGCGCATTCCCTCGATCTCGCGCGGCTGATCGTCCACGAGCAGTACCTTGAGCATGCGCATGCCCGCCTTTCTTTGGAAATCGGCAAAAGGTATGTTTCCGACGGACCGCCTGCGCATGCCGCCGCCGCATGCCGGCGTTGCTACAGCGCATAGGGCCGTCCTCGCAATGGCGACGGGTTATCGGTCAGTATAGCACGCAACCGCGTGAAAATCCATATGCCGCCCTTGATGCCGTCCGGCAGATGATATATAATAATGAGAACGTCGGTATCTTCTGGAACCGAACGGCGCAGCCCGGCACCCCATTTTACGTAGGGCATCCGCAAGGAGCCCGAGCGGAGGCGTTTGCCATGACGCAACAACCACCCACCTCCCGCGCGCGCCGCGAGAAGACCCGCAAGCTGGCCGTGGCAGGGCTGCTCGCCGCCCTGTGTCTTATCTTGGGCCTCACGCCCCTTGGGTTCATTCCCATCGGGCCGGTCAAGTTGACGATCATGCACATCCCCGTGCTCATCGGGGCTGTGCTGGAAGGCCCGGTCGTAGGCCTTGCGCTGGGCGCGGTGTTCGGGCTCACCAGCCTGTACCAGGCGGTCGCCATGCCCACAAACCCCGTGCAGGTGGTGTTCCAAAATCCGCTCATTTCCGTACTGCCGCGGCTGCTTATGCCCCTTGCGGCGTATGGCGCGCACCGCCTTTTTATACGCCGCGACGGCGCGCCCCGCCTGCGCGGCCTTCCGGGCGATGCGGCGGCGGCGGCCGTTGGCACGCTGGCGAACACCGTGTTCACCCTGGCCGCCATGGACGTCTTCGGCGCGGGAACGCTCATGCAGCTGCTCAGCCTTACCCGGCAGGATGTGCATGGCTTCGTGCTGGGCATCGGCGTGGCCAACGCGCCCTTGGAAGCAATCGGCGCGGTGATCGTCGCCACACCGGTGCTGGCGGCGCTCCGGCGTTCCGTCTACCGGCATACGCTGCCCGCGCGGCCAAAGGAGTAACCGTTCATGATCCTTACGATGGACATTGGCAATACGAATATCAAATGCGCCTTGTTTGAGGGCATGGAGGCGCGCCACTACTGGCGCATCTCTACGGACGTGAACAAGACGCACGATGAATACGGCATCGTGCTCACCATGCTCATGCAGTCGGCCGGGGTGTCGCCCTCGCAGGTGACGGGCATCATCGTCTCCTCGGTCGTGCCCTCGGTGAATTTTACCCTGGAGCACATGCTGGAGGAGTACTTTCAGGGCGTGACGCCCATCCATGTGGTGCCCGGCATCAAGACGGGCATCCACATCAAGTACGAATCGCCGCGCGATTTGGGCGCCGACCGCATCGCCAATGCGGTGGGAGCCTTTGAGTGTTACGGCGGGCCGACTATCTTTATCGACTTTGGCACCGCCACCACCTACGGAGTGATCTCCGCGCAGGCCGAGTTCCTGGGCGGAGTCATTTGCCCGGGCGTGCAGCTGGCCACGCGCGCCCTGTACGAGCACACGGCCAAGCTCCCCCGCATCGAGCTCATCAAGCCCCCCACGGTGATCAACCGCTCTACGGTGACGAACATGCAGGCCGGCATCGTGTACGGATACGTGGGCATGGTGGAGTACCTGGTGCGCAAAATCAAGGCGGAGATCGCCGATCCGCGCACGCGGGTTGTTGCCACGGGCGGACTTGGGCGCATCGTGGCCGCCGAAACGAACTGCATCGACATCATCGACGGGCAGCTTACCCTTAAGGGCCTGCGGCTTTTGTACGAGCGCAACAGGCCGGGCGAGGGCGATACGAAGGAGGAAGCGGTATGATCTTTACCAAGGAAGGCGTGCAAACGGAAGTGCGTGAGCGGATGCGCGGCGGAAACGGCGAGGCCGTGTTCACCCAGTACCTCAAATCGGGCGAGTATCCACCCAACTGCCGCGTCTTTTCCGTGATCACCCTAAAGCCCGGATGCGAAATCGGCGAGCACGTACACGAAAACGAGTGCGAGTTCTTTTATATGCTCAGCGGCAGCGCCCGCGCCACCGACGACGGGGCGTGCAGCGTGTTGCACGCGGGCGACATCCTGCTGACCAACGCCGGACACCGTCACGCCATGGCATGCGAGGGGAATACGCCGGCCTCCTTCCTGGCTGTCATCGTCACCGAGTAACCTTCCGGGGCGTCCGATGCGGCCGGCAGGGCCGTCGGGCGCCTGTTTGCCATACCCGAGCGGGCGGCCGAGCCGCCCAATTGTCAAGGAGGAACAAACGCGCCATGGAACACGGACAGATCGACATCCACGCGCAGAACATCCTGCCCATCATCAAAAAATGGCTCTACAGCGACAAGGACATCTTCGTACGCGAGCTGGTTGCCAACGCCTGCGACGCGGTGACGAAGCACCGCGCGCTCGCCCTTTCCGGGCAGTGCCCGGCAGAGGACGACTACCGCGTTATCGTGAGCGTGGACAAGGATAAGCGCCAGCTGCGCTTCGCCGACAACGGCATCGGCATGACCGCGGACGAGGTGCGCCGCTACATCAACCAGGTGGCCTTCTCGGGCGCGCAGGAATTTCTGGAGAAGTACAAGCAGCAGGGCGAGGGCATCATCGGTCACTTCGGCCTGGGCTTCTACTCCAGCTTTATGGTGGCGGAGCGCGTGCACATCGACACGCGCTCCTTCGCCATGGACGCTGACCCGGTGCACTGGACAAGCGAGGATGGCATGACCTTCGATATGGAGGAAGGCGCGCGCAAAGCCAGGGGGACCACCGTCACCCTCGAGCTGTCTGAAGGCGAGAGCGAATACCTGCAGGACGGGCGCGTGAAGGACGTGCTGCGCACGTACTGCGCGTTCATGCCCGTGCCCATCTATCTGGAGGAGGACGGAAAACCTTCCGATCTGCCGGTGAACGACACAAAGCCTCTGTGGCTGAAGAGCCCCAAGGACTGCACGGACGAGGAGTATAAGGCCTTTTACAAGGCCACGTTCCAGCAGTGGGAGGACCCGCTTTTCTACATTCATCTGGCAGTGGAGTACCCGCTGAACCTGCGCGGCATCCTGTACTTCCCGCGCATCCACGACGCCTACGCCATGAACGAAGGCCAGGTAAAGCTGTACTGCAACCAGGTTTTCGTGGCGGACAACATCAAGGAGATCATACCCGAGTTCCTGCTCCTGCTGCGCGGCGTCATCGACTGTCCGGACCTGCCGCTCAACGTGTCGCGCTCGTTTTTGCAGAACGACGGCACGGTAAAAAAGCTATCCGCCCACATCACCAAGAAGGTGGCCGACAGGCTGGAGACGCTCTTTAGCGAAGAACGCTCTCGGTACGAGGCATGCTGGAGCGATATCGCCCCCTTTGTGAAGTACGGCTGCATGCGCGAGGATAAGTTTTACGAGCGCATGCAGAACCAGATTCTGCTGAAGGACACGGACGGCGCGGCGCGCACGATGGCCGAGGCGCTGGAGCGCGCGAAGGACAAGCACGACAACAAGCTCGTGTATACCTCCGACGCGTCCGCTCAGGCCATGGCCGTGACGCTTCTGCGCGGCCAGGGCGTTGATGTGTACGCGATGGACACGGTGATCGACGGTCCGTTTATGAACTTTCTGGAGATGAAACGCGAGGGGCTGTCCTTCCTGCGCGTGGACGCCGACCTGACCTCTTTATACGAGAAGGAGGGCGGCCGCGACGAGGAACTGGAGAAGGCCGCGCAAGAGTTCTTCCGCAAGGCGACCGGGGACGAGCGCTTGAACGTGCGCCTTACGCCCATGAAGGACGCGGCCCTGCCGGCCACCCTTGTGGTGGACGAGCAAATGCGCCGCATGAGCGAGATGAGCCAGATGTACGGCCGCTCGCCAGGCTTCCAGTTCCCCGTCGGCCAAACGCTCGTGCTCAACCCCGAGCACGAGGGCATTGCGGCGCTGCTGAGGCTTCCCGAGCAGGACGAGCGCGCGCTGAGCGCGGCGCGCCAGGTGGCCGATCTGTGCGCGCTGGCTCAGGGCCGCCTTGCGCCGGAGCGCATGGAGGACTTTTTGCGCCGTAGCTTTATGATGGTGCAGAAAGATTTGTTGCAGTAGTACGTATACGTGTAAACTGAACGCGGCTGTGGAACGTCTATAAGGTACGGCGTTTCACAGCCCGGCGTAAGGGCGGGTGAGACAAAGGTTGCAGGAACAGCGGCAGCAGCTGGCGCGCAAGGCGCTGCGCGGCGACGGCGGCGCGTTTGCCCTGCTTGTGGAGAGCCACAAGGGGCTTTTGTACCGAACGGCGCTGAGCCATATGCGCAACCACGCCGACGCGCTGGACATGGTGGACGAGGCGGTATGCCGCGCTTATGTGTCCATGCACCGCCTGAGGGATCCGGAATATTTTCTCACATGGCTTGTCCGCATCCTGATCAACTGCTGCATCGACAGCCTGCGGCGCGGCAAACGCATCGTGGTTCTGGACGGGGCGGTCGCCGCTCTGCCTTCCTGCGAGAACGCGGCGGACGAGGCGGTGGACCTGCGTGCGGCGGTGGACGATCTGCCCACCCTCATGCGTCAGATTGTGCATCTTAAGTATTTCGAGGACTTCACCATCCAGCAGGTGGCCGCCGCCATGGATATGCCCGTGGGCACGGTGAAATCCTATCTGCACCGGGCGCTTGGCAAGCTTCGGCTGCAATTATCAAATGGGGGGGACGAGCTCTCGTGACGCGCGAGGAACACTTTGCGCAGCTGGTCAGCACAGCCAGAGCGGAGGAACTGCCGCCGGCGCTGAGCCAGGCGATAGCGCGCGGCCTGCGCAGGGGGCGCGCCCGCCGCGCCCGCCGCGTGGCCTGCAAGTGCGTCTGCGTAATGGCGGCGGCGCTCGTATCGCTGTTCGTGGTGGGGGTGAACACCTCGGCGGGCATCGCCAGCGCCCTGTCGGGCATACCGGTGCTGGGCGGCGTGGCGGCGCTCGTGCAGTTCAACAAGAGCCTGTCCATGGCCGTCGGCCACAACATGCTGCAGAATGTAGGCGCGCAGGCCACGAATGCAGGAATCACCTTCGAGGTGGGCGACATGCTCATCGACGAGACCGGCTTCACGCTCTTCTACCGCTTTGTGGACGCGGGCGGGCAACCCGTGAATGTGCA
The DNA here is from genome assembly GCA_031553225.1 of Eubacteriales bacterium. Classification (GTDB taxonomy): domain Bacteria; phylum Bacillota; class Clostridia; order Christensenellales; family UBA1750; genus JAVBLU01. The sequence continues at coordinate 10,644 of JAVBLU010000044.1, read as the reverse complement.
CATGGCCGAGATGAGCCTTTCCATGGACGGCGTGCCCTACCAGGGCGAAAAGAGCATCGTGCAGCTGGGGGGCAGCGAGGAGTACGAGCGCATGGACGTGCAGCTGGGCGAGCTGACGGCCGTGCCTGATTTGCTACAGCTGTCTCTGCGCGCCTTTGCGCCCCTTGGGCCGGTGGCGGCGGAGCGGGAGCCGCCCGAGGTTATGCCGGGCTCGTGGGACGTGGCGCTGCGCATTGATCCGGGCAAGGTGGGGCTGGCGAGCTCCTACGAAGCCGGGCAAACTTTTCAGGCGGGCGGCCTCACCTTCCAGGTGACGGATATCGTCGTGGTGCCCACGCGCGCTATCGTACGCATGCAGGCCCTGCCCGGCCCGGAGGCCGAGCGCTTCCAGGGCCTTCAGGACGTGGCCCTGTGGGTGGACGGCGCCCCCTACAGCCAAGACCAGGACGGCATCTGTTCGGCGCACACTTACTCGCCCGAGGAGGGCCTGCGCCTCAGTTACAACGCGCCCTCGCCCTATTACGAGCGGCCCGGGCGCAAGCTTTCGCTGCACGTGGGCAAGGCGCTTTTCACGACCCCCTTGCGGCCCTTCACCGTGCAGGGTCTCGGCCCAACCTCCGAGGAAGGCGTGGCGGTACTTGAGACCGCGCTGGACGCGGGCGATATCGCCTTGTCGCTGCCCGTTGGCCGCGAGATCGGCGTGGACCACGACTATACCGACGCGCAGGGCGTTCTCCACGGCCTGCTCGGTTCCTCTGCGGAGAGCCTCTTCGACGATGCCGGGAACCAGACCGGCCTGCGCCTTACCCTGCGCCTGCCCGCCGCGCCCGGACCTATGCCCTACGTCTTCTCCATGCAGGAGACCTACGCCGTGCCTGTGAACGTTACGCTTTCTCTGGTGCCGACGCCCTAGGGCGCGGCGCTTCCCCGGCGGCGTGCCCGCCGGGCGGAGCTGGAGCCTCGCTGTGTGCGTGCTGTCGCGCTCTGAAAAGCGCTGATCGCCCGGCCGCACACATGCAGGAAAACCGCCGTACACCGCCGCTGGCTTTCTGCGCCATTGTCTGGCCACTCCTGTGGTTTTCGGACGATGATGGGCAATGGTTCTGGCAACAGGCGCCCCGGCGGCATTCGCTGGCGGATTCTACGTTGCGCGATGAGCTCTGCGCGCAACCAATAACCGGCCAGAACAGGCCAAAGTCCCGCCGCGTTAAGGGGCGCTACGAAATAGCAAGTTTTGCAAAGAGGGCCTGGTTAGCTGCTCTTTTTGTTTATTATATAGATTTGCTTTAGTTATAGCGAAATTATTCTATGGACTGTATAGGAGGAAACGATGGACATTTATTCAGCATTGGCAAACTTATCGTGCGGAGTGGTATGTTTCATCGTGGCATTCGTACTTTGCTTCAACAAAAATGCCGCCAATTTATTGGCTGGTTACAATACTCTGTCGGCGAAAGACAAAGAAAAATACGACGCCCCAAAATTATGCCGATTCATCGGCATATTATCATTTTGCTGGGCAGGACTGATGATGATCACCGGTATGTTTATTGCCCTGGCAATTGCTAAATGGTTCATGCTGATTGGTTCATGGACCATATTTGCCATATCGCTCGTTATCTCAATTGTATATCGAAGTCGTTCAAACCGATTCATGACATAGTATCAGCATTTTCTGCAATGGGCTTGGGGCGCCCAACAAGCGAAAACGGTACATGCCATGGCTCTTCCTATGCTTGTTCTACGATGAGTGTCAAGGATGGGGTGTACATTTGCAAAGTGAATACTGTCGGCCCTTGACATGGAATTTGATTTGATAATTATGAAAAGGGATGCTCGACCGCACTCGGTCGGGCATCCCTTAATTACTTTCGAGAAACGAGCTTGTCGCACCCCCGCGTAGCGCGGCAGGGCTTATACATGGCGGTTTTCGGGGGGCAGCGCGCTATCTGCGGCGGCGGATGGTGAGAGGCGCGACGCTGAAGTGCGACGTGGAGATGTTTCCGCGGCGGCGGCGGCGGCGGCGCGTGTCGCGGAAGACAAAGACGACGAGCAGCACGAGCAGCGTGGCGGGGATGATGAGAATCCAGCCGTACGATTTCATCACGGATTTTTCTCCCGCGGCGGCCTGCAGGGTGACCAGCGCCGGGGCGACGGTCGGGCGCGGCTTTTCGTTTACGGCGCGCGTGGCTACAAGCGTCGCGGTTACGGTGCCCGCGTCCGTGGTGACGATCAACTGAGCCAAAGGCGCGCCCTCCATGATGGGGGCGCGCAGTGCGGTAGCCGTATATTCAATGCGTGCGTAGCGCCAGAAGTCGCTCTCGATGCGCTCGCGGTTGCCCGCCGTGTCGCGCAGGGAGGTAAGCGCCGGGTCGTCTGGATTGTGCAGCCGAAGCGCCAATTTTCCTTGATCTGCGTCGTCCGGGTCGACGTTGGCAATGTCGCATACATGGGGCGACGCCTCGTACAGCGCACGGATGTTGATGGGCTGATAGCGCGTGAAACCAAAGTTCAGCATGTTCAGCGCGTCGATCCACTTGCCCTCCTTGGTGGATCCCATCACCACGGCGATGAGCTCGACGCTGTCCTTTCGCGCGATGCCCACGTAGGTGTGCTGCGCTGCGGAGGTGTATCCGGTTTTGCCGCCGATGGAGTATTCGTAGGAGTACTGCTTGCCGGAATCGGGAAGCAGCACGTTGGAGTTCTCCAGCTCGCGCGGCGTGGACTTGTTCGTGGCGGCGATCGTATAGCTGTACGTCGCCACGATCTGCCGGATCTCGGGCTTCTTCATGGCTGCCTGGGCGATAAGCGCCAGATCATGCGCGGTGGTGAAGTGGCCGGTGGCCGTCAGGCCGTGCGGGTTGACGAAGCTGGAGCTTGCGCAGCCCAGCTCCGCGGCCTTGGCGTTCATCAGCTTGGCAAATTCCTTCACCGACCCGCTCACGTGGTAGGCGATGGCCAGCGCGGCGTCGTTGCCGGACTTGAGGAGCATGCCGTAGAGCAGATCGCGCAGGGGGATGCGCTCGTCGGTTTTCAGCTTGATGGTGGTCTCCTCCACCTGCGTGGCTTCTTTCTTCACCGTAACGATATCGTCGGGGTGCGCGTTCTCCAGCGCAACAATGGCCGTGAGCAACTTTGTGGTGCTCGCCGGGTTCATGCGCTCGTCCGGGTTTTTGCTGAAGAGAACCTCGCCCGTGGCCGCATCCAGAAGGCAGGCGGCCGCTGCGTACAGTTGGTCGGCGCTGAGCGACTCCGGCCTTGAGGAGCTGTGCGGCGCGGGGGAGGAGTTCGGCTTGGCGTTTTTCACCGTGGGCACGGCCGTGGGCTTGGGCGTGGCCGTGGGTTTGAGCGTGCCCGTGCCCGTGGAGGTGGCCTTCGCCGTGGAAGAGGCCTTGGGCGTGGAGAGCGACGCCACGACGGGGGGCTTGCTGGCCGTGGGCTTCTTGGTGGTAGCGGGCTTGGTGGAAGCCTTGGGCGTTGCGCGGGACGCAGCAACAGGCGGCTTCGCCGTGGCGGCGAAGGCCGTGGGTATGGCCGTCGTAAGCACACATGCGGCCAGCAAGAAGGCCGCGGCGCGTTTCCATTGCAAGTTCAGAACACTCCTTTGTGCCCGCAGAAACGTGTTTTCTTTGGGCGAGGGGCCGGTGGCGCTGAGGGCCTTCACACATGCTCCGGCCCCCGATTAAGCCCCGCATGTCGTTTGATTATTTGGCCGCCGTGCCTTTACAGGCCGCGGCAGATGCAGAAAGGAGCCTATGTTAGGAAGAACGATCGAAGCGTTTGATGCGTTGCACATGCGCTGACATCGTTCTGTTGAGTATATCATTTTTTTCATGATATGCATAGCGGTTTCCAGCGAAACTGCCCATTTTTCATGATCGTCTCCCCCTTGGCGCGGCCGCAAAACCGTCCTCCGTTTGCGGGCGGGCGGCGGGAAAGGCTTTGGCAGGACGTCGGTGCGCGCATGTGCATGGAAAAACGGAAGGGCGCGCGAGGAACGATTCCTTTGCCGAAGCACAGGGGATTCTGCCTGCCTCTCGCCATGTTCTGCACCGCGGGCCGACAGTTTTTCGCGGCGCGGGCGTGTTACAATGGCCTCCCGGACAAGCCTATCCCAGCAAAGCAGGTGAGCATGTGACACTACACAGGTTGTTTCCCCCAAAACCGCGCAGGGCGATGGTCGCTTGTCTTTGTTGTTATCCCGCCCGCAAAAACCGCATTATGCGGCCGGGACCCTGGGCGCGCGTATCACCCATCCCCGTGCGCACGAAGGCCGGATGGGCCGCCCGCGCACGCGCGAAGGGCCTGCCTCCGCGCGCGCTTCCAGCCGGGCAGCGCATGGCTGTCTGGTTCGTTTGGGCCGTAACGGGCACGCTGCTCGGGCGGGCGTGGTGGCTGGGCGGCGCGTCGCCCGCCGCCTTGTGCGTGCTGGCCGCCTCCGAGCGCGAGGATGCGCGGCCGCTGCCCTTCCTGCTGGGCGTGGCGGCCGGGTGCGCCACACGCTTGCCCGCGGAAGGGATGTGGGCTTTGCTGCCCGTTCTTGCCTGCCTTACGCTGTTTTGCATTCTCAGCCTTTGGCAAACCGGAGGGCGGGTATGCCCGCCCAAGGCCAAGCCCTTTCTGGCGGGTCTCGTTTGGCTGTGCTGCACGCTGATGATCGGTCGGACCCTTCTGTACGACCGCATTGTGGCGATCGTGGGCGCACCGCTGTCGGTTGCGCTCACGTTTATCGCCATGCAGGGCTTGCGCGCCGTTAAGAATGCCCGGCACGGCATGACGGCCGAGGAGGTCGTGTGCCTTGCGCTGCTTGCCGGGCTGTTCATACTAGGCCTGTCCGACGTCGCCCTTGGGCCGGTGATGCCCGCGCGCGTGCTCATTATCTGGCTTACCATGATTGTGGCGCTGGTGGGCGGGGCGGCGGCCGGCGGCGCGACCGGCGCGCTGCTGGGCGCCGCCATGGCCCTGGGCACCGGGCACGGCGGCGCGCTGGCCCCATCCGCGCTGCAAACTGCTTCGCTTGTGGGCGTGATGGCCCTGGGCGGCCTTACCGGCGGCGCGCTGCGAAGCCTCACGCGCGTCGGGCTTGCCGCGGGGTACGCTTTGGGCATGTGCCTGTGTTTGGTGCTTACGCCCGGTCTGGCGGCCGCCCTTCCCTTCTATGATTTGGGCATCGCCGCGGCGCTCTTCTTCCTCACCCCGCGCGCGCTCATCAAGGCGCTCATGCAAAGCGTGGACGCCATGTGCGCCGCCGCGCGCGAGGAAGGGCACGCCATCGGCATCGTGCGCAGACGGACGGGCGAGCGTCTCGCAAGCCTTGCGCGCGGCGTTTCCGGCATGGGCGAGGCCATCCGCCACGGCGCTGCGTCGAAGGAGGAGAGCGAGGACGGCGCGCGCGTGCTCTGTTCGGGCGCGGCCGTGTGCGCAGCGTGTTCCTGGCGCGAGCAGTGCGGGGAAGAGGGGATCGCCCAGTTGTGCGGCGATCTGTACGAGGCGCTGCGTACAGGGGAGGGCGGCGCGCCGCGCACGAGCAGGCGGTGCCTGCACATGAGCGCGATGACCGCCGCTATGGACGCCCAGCGCAAGCTGATGGCGCAGGAGCGCGCCGCCGCGCAGGAGCGGAGGGAAAGCGCCGTCTGCTTTGCCGGCCAGCTGGATCTGCTGCGCTGCGCGCTGGTGGAGACGGCCGCGGACATGGACGAGCCATGCCTCACAGATCATGAAGCCGCGCGCCTGGTGCGTGACGCACTGTGCCGAATCGGCGTACGCTGCGAGGACGTGCAGGTGCTGCGCGAGGCGGACGCACCCTGCGTATATTTGCGCCTGCGGCCGGGGGGATGCGTAAGCGATCCGGCGCGCGAGGCTATATCGCAAGCCCTAGGACGCCCCATGGCCTGCCAGGAAGGGCAGGACGGCCTGTTTATGCTGACGCCCGCGCCCAAGCTCCGCTGCGCCACCGGGTACGCGTCCGCGCCCGGCATGGCGGGTGAGCGCTCGGGCGACAGCCACGGCGTGGCCGCCCTGCCCGGCAGGTTCGTGAGCGTCCTGTCGGACGGCATGGGCACGGGCAGCGACGCCAAACGTCAGTCGGAGGCGACCGTGTCCCTTCTTCTTGATTTGGAGCGGGCGAGCCTGCGCCCCGGACTGATGCTGGAGGCTGTGAACGGCATCTTGATGCTGCGCGGCGGGGAGGCTTTCTCCACCATCGACCTGTGCGTGGTGGACGCCTGCGCCGCAAAGGCCGAGGTGTGGCGGCTGGGCGCCGCCGCAGGCGCTGTTCTGCGGGGCGGCAAGGCCAGCGCGCTTCCTTCCTCGTCGCTTCCGGCGGGCATCGTGCCCGGCGCGCGTCCCAGCGCGCAAACGCTGGATCTTCAGCCGGACGACGTGCTCGTGCAGGTATCCGACGGCATCTGCGGCGCGGAGGATTGCGATTGGCTGTGCGGGCTGCTGCCCGGCATGGACGCGCGCAACCCGCAGGCGCTGGCGGACGCGCTGTATGTTGCTTCGCAGGAGCGCCGCCTCGCGCTGGGCCTCACCCATACGGACGACGCAACCGTGCTTGTCACGCGCGTGATGGCCGCAGCGGCCGAGTCCGGCCAGACGAGCGAGGGCGCAAAAGAGCGGGTACGCACGGTGGCCGCAACGGCGTAAACGCTATGTTTTACCAAACTGCGGTTGAGTTTCGCCGCCGTTCTTCCGAATATAGATGATGCGTTTTGCACGGGACAAAGAATGCGTCCCGCCCACGCGGCGGGACGCATTCTTTGCGCGATGCGCGCAGGTATGCTTTGGGCGGACGCCCTAGCGCACGAAAACCTGCGTGACGAGCACATAGCCGTTTGCGTTGTAAATGCCGATGCCCATCCTTTGCCAGGACGAGGAGAGGATGTTCTGCCTGTGTCCGTCACTGGACATGAACGCTGCGTGTGCTTTTTCGATGGTGGCATGCTTGGCGATGTTCTCCCCGCAGCTGACGAACGTATAATTGAACATCCTGAGCATGTTCGCCATCGAGCCGTAGGTGGGCGAGGTATGATCGAAGTAGTTTCTGGTGAACATGTCCTTCGACTTGAGGTCGGCGATGGTGCACAGCTGATTGTCGAGCGAGAGCGGCGCGCGACCGGCCCGTCCGCGCTCATTATTCACAAGATTCAGCATTTGTTGCGCTTGCGCGCTACAGCCGCTTTGTGTATAATTGGCGTCGGTTGGCGTGGATGCGCTGCCGGGCTGCGTGGCTGTCGGACAGGTGGAGGCGCCGTTTCTCCCTGTGGAAGAGGGCGGCTGCCAGGCCGGGAACTGGCTGGTGGGCGGCGTGGTCGCCCCGGGCACCGGACAGACGGACGTGGGCGTCGACGGAACCGCTTGGCTGGGGGCTGCGCCGGATGTGAAAGGCACCCGCAGGTCGAAGCTAAAACCGGGCCACAGGCATACTCTGTAAACGCCCGGGGCTACCTGCGTGACGCCCGCCGCCGTGGACGGCGCGGTGACGTCGCACGCGGCGTAGGCGGTGCGGGGCGGCCCGAGCAGCACTGCAGCGCATATTACGGCGCTCAGGAGTGCGGGCCATCGGAACTTCTGCATTGTTAATTCCTCCTTACGAAACGTTCACACCCGCGGCGTCCGATTCCGGGGTATGTAACGCAAGTGTAAACGTATCGTTGGCAACTCGCAAGAAAACAGGGAATTTTTTGACATAGAAATGTTTACCAACTACACGCTGGAGGGTCCTGACTATGGCTTTTATCAAATGCCCCCGCTGTGAGCTCAACTACATGCAGGACACGGAGAAGTATTGCTCCGTATGCCGTCGTGAGATGCACGGCGAGGAGGTGCGCGACGATCTGGCGGGCATGTGCGCGGAGTGCGGCGAGCATCCGGCCCTGCCGGGCGAGGAGCTGTGCTTTTACTGCTACCGCGAGATCAAGCGCCAGGAAGGCATCGGAGAACAGACCGGCGACGCTGTGGCCGTTCCGGATGAAATGCTGGACGTAACCGCCGCCAGCGCCATGGATGAGATCGTCATCGAACTTGGCGAGGACGACATGCCCGACGCCGAGTTCAAAGCCATCGGCCAGGAGCTGGGCATGGAGGACGAGGAGCCAGCCGAGGAAAGCGAGCTGGTCGAGTTGCAGGAGACCGAGCTGGACGAGCTGGAGGACGAGTTGGAGGACGACGAGGGATCCTCGGACGAAGACGACGATGAGGAGAGCGATGACGACTGATCCTCGCCTGTTCGCCATTGCCGACCTGCACCTGCAGGGCGGCGGCGATAAGCCCATGGATGTGTTCGGCGCCCACTGGACGGGGCACTTTGCGCACATTTGTGAGGACTGGCGGCTGCGCGTACGCCCGTGCGATCTGGTGCTTGTGCCGGGCGATATTTCCTGGGCCATGACCCTTGAGGAGGCGTTGCCCGACATCCGGGACATCGGGGCGCTTCCCGGCAGGAAGCTTTTGCTGCGCGGCAACCACGATTACTGGTGGAGCTCGCTCTCGCGCCTGCGCGCAGCGCTTCCCGAAGGGATGCACGCGCTGCAGAACGACGCTTTCGCCTTTTCTGGATGCGTGATCGCCGGCGCGCGGGGCTGGATATGCGAGAGCGCCGACGAGCAGGACAGGAAGATCTACCTGCGCGAGGCGCAGCGCCTGGAGCTCTCCTTGAAGGAAGCGCGCAGGATCGCTCCGCACGGCCGCCTGATCGCCATGATGCATTATCCGCCGGTGAATGAGCGCGGCGAGGACACGCTCTTTACCGCTCTTCTGGAGGCCTACGGCGCGACGGACTGCGTGTATGGGCATCTGCACGGCGCGGCCCTGCGCGGCGCCTTCAGCGGCCGCCGCGGTCCCGTGCGCTACCGGTGCGTATCCTGCGACTGCCTGGGCTTTGCCCTGTGCGCCATCACCTGAAGGCGACCCGCCGCGCGCAGGAACAACATACGAACGCATATGACAGCAGCCCGGCTGAGCCAGCCGGGCTGCTGTCATATGCGCGGAGCGCAGGACGGGGCTAAGGCGCCTCGCGCGTCTCGGCGATGGTGACGAGGGAGATTTCAAGAGCCGTGCGTTCCTCCACGGACTCATCCTCCAGTTTTTTTTGGTACGCGCGCGACTGCAGCCGCCCCTGGCAGGTGATGAGCGCGCCGGTTGGCAGCGATGCGGCATAGCGCGCGTTGCGGCCCCAGGCGATGCACGGCAGGCAGTCCACCTTCGTGCCCGCGCGCGGAATGCCCACGAGCATGTCGGCGATCTCCCGCCCCAGCGGCGTCATGCGGTGGACGGCCGGGCGCAGCAGATGCCCCGTGAGTTCCACGGAGTTGAGCGGTTCCAGGGCCTCGCTCTCGGGGCTCAGCTGGCGGGCGAAGGCCACAATGAGCAGGCGGTTGCGGCCTGCCACCACCTTTTTGTAAGCCCTTACCTGCCCCTGCACGCGCGCGTGCTGGTCCACTTTCATCACCGCCGGATCGCACAGCCGCCCGGAAAAGAGCAGCGGCACCCTGTCCGCCGCGCCGGACAGCCGCGCGATGGAGAGCATGCAGCGGAAAAAGTCCTCGCCAAACATGGCGTGGTCCCATTCCGGTACGGTCGCGATGCGGCCGCTGAGCAGCATGCGGTTCTGGGGATCGGGTGCCATCGGACCACCACCATCATGTGAAGATCATTTCGTCTTCCGTTGAATGCCCTGTCCGTCCACGAACGTGTCTCCGGTGAGCAGGAGGCTGGAGACCGGCACGATCTCATAGCCTGCGGAGGAAAGCCGGTCCAAAATAGTGGGCAGCGCCTGCATGATATCGCGCGAATTGTTGTGGAAGAGCACGATGGAGCCGGGCTGCACATTGCGCACCACCTGGTCGATCATGGGCTGCACGCCCCGGTCCTTCCAGTCCAGGGAATCCACGTCCCACTGGATGACCTGATAACCAAGGCCCCGCGCTGTATTGACCACGGTGTTGTTGTACTCGCCGTAGGGCGGGCGGAAGAGCGTGGGCGCTTTGCCCGTCAGGCCGGCAATTTTGTCGCTCACCGATGCAAGCTCCCGCTGCACCTGATCGGCGGACAGCTCGTTGAGGTGCGGATGGTTCTCAGTGTGGTTGCCGATCTCGTGGCCGTGTTCGGCGATATAACGCACTTCGTCAGGGTACTTGTCTACCCAGAACCCCACCAAAAAGAACGTGGAAGAGATGCCGCGCTCGTCCAACAGGTCCACGATCTGCTTCGTCTTCTCCGCGCCCCACGCAGCGTCAAAGGAGATGGCGATGCGCTTTTTGCCGCCCGTGTCCACGCGGTATACGGGAATCTGCCGCGCGGGGGCTGTAGCCTGCGTGGAGGCCGAGGCAGCCCCCCCCTCGGGAAGCAGCAACCGGCCGTAGGCCAACGAGGCCACGAGCAGGCACAACATCACGCTCACGCGGGCGATCTGCTTTCGGTCGACGATCCATACGAACAATCCGATCCCCCCAGGGCTGAGCTCTCTTCATATCTATGAGCGCGTCCGGCCAGACATGCTTATCCGCGCGGGTTGGGCGGAGGGCGAAACTGCACGCCGCGGCCGTCGCGGCCGCCGGGCTGCTGAGGCATCACAACCGGTCCCGGGGCCGTGCGGGGCGGGCGCGGCGGCTCGGGCGCCGGCTGCTGGGTGGGCCGCGCGGC
>JAVBLU010000032.1:0-10067 GCA_031553225.1 Eubacteriales bacterium | reverse complement strand
ACCGCGCTGGGGGGGGGCGGCGCCGCGGCCGGCGTGGCGCGGCGGGCCGCTGTGGCCTTTTGGCGGAAACGGGCCGCCCCGCCGGGGGGGGCCGCCGTTTGGCCGGGCGGGAAGGGTTCCCCCTAACAATCCATAAGCGCGCGCAAATTGCAGGGCGGAGTGAGGCGGGGGACTTCGCAGCCGCTGCTGAGGATGAGGTAGCGGTTTCTTGAAGCTTCGACGCAAGCTTTGGCGGCGGCGCGCACGTCGTCGGGCGAGCCCTGCAGCAGAACCTTCACCGTGTCGACTGTGCCCTCGATGCAGATGGAGCGGCGGGTGAGATCATAGGCGCGGGGCAGGTCGGTGAAGCTGTCCAGCTCCAGCGCGTCCGCGCCGGTGAGCGGCAGCAGGTCGACGATGTGGTCGACATTGCCGCACATGTGGTAAAAAACCGGCAAGCCCGTCTTTTTGATTTCGCCGACAACATAGCGGTTGTAGGGGAGCACGAGGCTTTCAAACACGTCGCGCCCCACGAGCGAGGCCGTCGACTCGCCGTAGGTGATGGCGTGCGCGCCGGCGTCCGCCAGGGCCCGCGCGTAGCGTACGATGGCGCGGCTTGTCAGCTCGAGCAGGTCGGGGACGTACGGCGCGCCGTCCAGTATGTCGACAAACAGGTTCTCGGCCCCGCGCAGGGAAGACGCCACGGACAGGGGCCCGGAATCGCAGTTCGCCTTAATGAACGTCCTGCCGCCCGCTTCCTGACGGGCGATGCGCGTCGCGCCGACGAGCACGGGCATGCGGCCGTCCGCGAGCGGGTCGACATCGCGCAGGCGCGTCAGGTCGGGCGCTGCCTCCAGCACGCCGAACACCTTTTGCGGCGGCTCGTCAAAGGGGAAGCGAACGGCGTTGCCCATGGCCTCGGAAACGACGTAGTTGTCCGAGGAGATGTGGAACCCGTCGTATCCGTAGGTTTTCCACGCAAAGAGCTGCGCGCCCGCCAGCTGCGCGGGGTCGGTGGAATACGCGCTGTGCGGCACGCCGGCCACGTGCAGCGCGTGCTGTATGACGAGAGGGATGACGGGCGGGCGCTCGCAGGTCTGCCCGGACAGCGCGGCGTGGGTGCGTTCAACGGCGTTCATAGGTTCACCCTTTCTGCGCAGCGTCGGCGCATGCCCGCGCCATCGCCCGCACGTTGGCGGGCGGCGTATCCCGCGCCACAAGGCAGCCCGTGCCCAGCGCGAAGGGACCGCTCGCCGCGGCGATGAGCGCGCGGCTTCTGCTGCGTATCTCATCCGGCGTTTCCCTCAGCAGCGCCACGGGGTCCAGGTTGCCCTTCAGGCATATCGGGCGGCCGATGGCGGCGCGCGCGGCTTCCATGTCCACCATGTGGTCGATGTCCATGGCGTCCGTGCCCGCCCGGGCGACGGCGCGGGCCGACCGGGAGATGTCGCCGCATACGTGCATCACCGTGCGTATGCCGTGCCGGCGCAGGCGGTCGGCGACGAGCGCTGCGTAGGGCAGGACGAATGTCTCGTACATGGCGGGCGATATGACGGTGGACGAGGCCGGCCCTTCGCCGATCCATACGCACGCGCACCCGAGCCGCGCGTAACGCTCCGCCCAGCGCAGCGCCAGCTCCGCGCGAAGCTGGAGGGCACGCTTAAGGCCGTCGGGATCGTCGCACATGAGGAGCAGCGTCTCCTGAAGGCCCAGCATAAAAACGAGCTGCGTAAACGGCCCCGTCAGCCCGGGGATGATCATGTACGCGCGCCTTACGCGCTCGGGGATCAGCTCGTACGTGTCGAGGATGCCGTCCTGCAGCGGGTTCTCCCCCGCCAGCCGGGCGTCGTCGAGGCGCGCGACGTCGCGGCGCTTCACCGTGCCCACGTCGTTATCGGGCGTCGTCCACGACATGCCGCCTGTATCGGTCGTCAGCCCGTCCGAGCCGAACGCGGAACTGCGCGGGGAGAGGCAGAGGTTGATATACGCCCCGTCGATATCGGGATGTGCGTCAAACAGACGCGTCAGCGCTTCGGCGTGAAGCTCCGGCCGGCGAAAGCACGCTCCGACGTCGAGGCCGGATACGGCGGCGGCGTAGCTGAGGTCGACGGAAGGGAAGGCGCTCGGGCGGTCCGTCCTTCCGCCCGACAGCGCGGCGAGAAACCGTTCTTTTGCGTTCATGCGGCAACGCGCCCCCTTTGTGTTCGTAGTGTAACACAGCGCAGCGCTCCATGCAACGAAAATTCGATCTTTAATTGGAAGCAATTTTTCAGCCGGAGCCGTGTTTTACCGATTCGTGCAAAGAAACGCTGACGGCTCTCGCCAGCGTTCTTCATGTGTCGGCCGCCCGTCGGCGACGATGCGCAGGATTGCAAATGAAGCAATGCGCAAGGATCCGTGGAGAGCCATACTCCTCTGGGGAGGTAAGGATACGGATTGGCGAGAGGGAAGGAACCGGGCCATCGATGTCATCGAGACGGGGTTGGACGGTGATACCGGCACCGCCGCCGTCCGCTGCGCAAGCTGTTCGCCCCGGGCGTATCAGCGCGCCTATTCTTTTCCATCGCTCGGCACCCTTGGGACGCATATCCGGATGCGGCCCATGGCGTATCCGGGCCACATGCCTCGCCCGCTTCTCAAGAAGTAAACCGGCGACCTCGCGTTATGAAGCTCACTTTCACAACGGGGCTCTCGGCGCCTCGTCATCCATTCGAGATTATGAATGCACTATTTCAGGAGAAGTGTTCACTCAGCTCAAACGGCTGCAGCCACTCGCCATTTTTATAGACGCGCATGACGCCCCACGAGAACTCGTCGATGAGCGCCACCTTGCCGTCGATCCGCCCGAATTCCAGTTTGAGATCATACAGGACGAGACCCTTGGCGGCCAGATCGTCGCGGATGATGGCCGTAATTTGCTTGGCCCGAAAAACCAGATCATCGTACTCGGCGAAACTTACGATGCCCAGCATGGCCAGCGCATCCCGGGAGATCATCGGATCGCTGCGCCCATCGTCCTTGAGGCTAATCTCGACATAGAAATCCAGATCCTGCCCCTCGGCGCAATAATCTCCGTATCGGCGCAGGAAACTGCCCGCGGCTTTGAGCCGACAAATGACCTCGATTCCGGCCTTGCCGCCGAACTGCGACGCCGGCCGAACCGTCATCGCCGTCGCGTCCAGGTCGCTCTGGATGTAGTGCGTGCGTATGCCGGCGGCGTTAATTTTTTCGAAGTAGTACTTCGTAAGGCGCAGGGACGATCGCCCCAGTCCCTCGATGGACATCCCGACCACGTTGCCGCCAGGGTCGAGCTCCCCGTCAGCGCCAACGGTGGCATCGTCCTTGAGTTTGAGCAGGTATGTGCCATTCGCCAGCTCGTAGACATCCTTCGTTTTTCCTTTTTTGAGCAGCTTCATGACCTTCTCTCCTTTTCGGCTTCACCAGTTGAGCGCATCAGCCAATGCAACGGCAGAGCCGCCTTCGGCAACCTCTCCGATCGCATAGCAGGGATGAGACTTGGACAGTGCTCTCATCACCTCGGATTCCGCTCCCGGTTCCACAACCACAATCAGTCCGACGCCGCAGTTGAATGTTCTGAGCATCTCGGCGTCCGCGACGTTGCCGTTCATCTTGATATGCTTAAAAACAAGCGGTATCTTGACGCTGCCCAGGTCGATGCGGGCGGACAGGCCGTCCGGCATGATCCGCGACAGGTTGGCCTCAATGCCTCCGCCCGTGATGTGCGCCATCCCGTGGACGGCATCATTGCCGAACAGCCCTTTAACCGCTTTGTAATACGGCGTGTGCGGCTTCATGATCGCTTCAAGAAAGGTCTCGCTCCCGAGCCTCTCGTTTTGTATTTGTGGCATAACGCCCATCAAGTGCCTGACCAGCGAGTAGCCGTTTGTATGAAGGCCATTTGATGCCAGCGCGAGGACTTTATCCCCGGCCTTTATCTTTGAGCCGTCGATGATCTTCTGCTTGTCCACAATCCCCGCTACGCTGGCCGTCAGAACATATACACCCTTTTCCACGACACCGGGCTGCACAGACGTCTCGCCCCCGACCAAGTCGCACTCGTTTTCTCGGCAGGCCTGCGAGATGCCTTTGATGATGGACCTGATCGTATCCTTCTCGGCGTTCCCGCAAATGATCGTATCCAGCACGGCAAGCGGCCTTGCGCCCATGACGATGATGTCGTTAACAAGGTGGTTGACCATATCGTGGCAAATGGATTCGGAGTAACCGTACTGAAAGGCAAGCTTTTGCTTGGAGCCGGGTTCCTCAGATTTTAGCACCAGCACCGGGCTGCGTATTTCATCAAACCGTATGTCGTACAGAGACGCAAACGGCCCGAGCTCGTTCAAAACGCGCGGGTTTTGGGTACGCAGAAAGGCAGCCATATCGCGCTTGATCGAATCCGTATAGGAAATGTCCACGCCCGCCTTCCCGTATGTCAGGCCGGCGTCGTCCGAATCCTGGGCGTTTAGTATCTCGTCGGTCGTCGTTCCCAGCAGGCGGGAGAGGGCATACAGCAATTCGATGGCGGGATACGACGCGCCGCTCTCCCATTTCGAAACCGCTTGGTACGAAACATGCAGCGCTTCCGCAACCTGCTGCTGCGTCAGTCCTTTTGATTTGCGTTTATCGGCGATGAACGCCGCGATTTTCTTGCTGTCGAGCACCGAAACCACCTCCTGCCATGACTATAGCACGCGGTGCAAGATAAACAATAACCGGCTGCTTGCTGTCGGCGTATGTTCTCAACCTCCGGTAGAGGAGACGGCTCATTTTCCGCGCTCTGTTGTGTACGCAGGGCCATAGCAAAAGCCCCAGCTGCCAGCAGCGGCCGGGGCTTTTACATATGATGAGACAGTGCTACGTACGGCCCCTTTCGCGAATGAATGGGAGGCATGTGACGGCCCAACCGACGAAAGCCGGCTGCGGCTGAGCCCGCAAAGCCCGTCTTCACGAAACGACGGCGGTACGGACTCAATAAAACAATTCCTTTTGAGGAAACAGACCTATTTGCCAGCCCGTATGAATGAACAAAACATTGCCCCGAAGGAGCGGATTATGCTTCCTAATCTCCTGCAAAACCCCCAGCAAGCCCTTTGCGGTAAAAACCGGATCGACAATGAATCCCGTCTCCCGCGCCGCAAACTTAATAAACGCCACCAGCTCAGGCGACGCGGTTGGATGCCCCAACTCATAATAATCGAAATTGAGATAGATATCCTCGGTCGGTATCGCACAAGGCAGCCTCATGATGCAAGCCCCCTCACGCAAAATGCCTTCGATCCTTCCCGGAGCCTTGTTTCCGTTTGCATTGATGCCAACAATATGTTTGTGTCCGCAGCACAGCTTATTCGCCGCGTATAGCCCGGCATAAGTGCTTCCAGACCCGTCGGTGACGGCAATGGTATCAAACCTTATCCCCATCATCTTTTCCTGTTGGCATATCTCCCGGTAAGCATCCATATAGCCGAACATTCCGATACCGTTTGAACCGCCCGCAGCCAAGATATACGCAGGAACGCCCCTTTTGTCATACATTGTTTTTAGGTCAGCCATTATTTGATTATAGTTATCCTCATACTGCTCTGGAGGAACAAGCATAATTTCACTGCCGAAGAGCTTGTCGAACAGGTAATTGCCATCCGGCGGCTCAGGACAGCCCGAAAGCACCAAATGACAGCCAAGCCCGTACTGCGCCGCAACCGATGCGGCCGCTTTTGCATGATTGGACTGTAGAACGCCGCACGTAATGAGCATTCTCGCGCCCCGATCCAGCGCTTCCTTGATGGAATACTCAAACTTGCGTACCTTATTGCCACTCAGTTCAAACCCGGTGAGATCATCCCGTTTTATATACAGGCGGCTCCACGCTCTGTCCGGATTTATCTTATCCAATGCATAAACAGGGGTTGGAACGTTGGCTATACGCATTTTGGGCGGTATATACATAACAGCAACTCCCTATTGATTCTTACATCAGTATATGAGCTGCCGATTGAGCATGTGCCCTTATAGCTTCAGGTTGCCGCGTCCCTTAGCGCCGGGTCTTCGTCCCGCCTCGGCCGCCTTTGACGATACCTGCGCCGGAAACGGACTTTGTGGCGACGAAGCGCGGGCGAGCGGATTGCGGCCGCCCCAAGGAATCGCAGACACGCGTTATCCTGCGGGCTTGGGGCGCCCGCCATTCCCACAGGCATAATGCCTTCATTAGAAGCAATGTCCGCTCTCGCCCACACATTTTTCCTTTGCAGACGTATGATGATAATGCACCCGTAGGAGGTTTTTTTTGTGAATCGTCATCATCGATGCAACAATACGCCGGGGACGAGCTGTATTGTTTACCTATGCCAGCCATGTTGCAACCCTTATTACCCACGCTGCTGTTACCGACCGCCCTGCCGGCCGTGTCCGCGTCCCATGCCTCCGAATCCTCCCCCTGTCTGCCCTCCTCCCGTCATCGGCTTTCCGCAGAGCGGAAGCGTCCTTTGCGATCAAGGTACATTCTCCGGCACAGGCACACCGGGATCCACGCTGAGGCTTTGCGTCCACAGCGGTTTGACAACGCTCTTTTGCGGTAACGCGATCGTCAGTGAGGTCGGCACTTGGCAGATCACAATGCCAGACAGCCTGCCAAACGGCAGCTACACCGCCGTCGCATCACAAAGCAATGGCGTTTGCAACAGCGCCGACACGGCCATCGCCTTTGACATCGACTGCACCTGTCCGCCGCCCGTTATTCTGTCGCCGATCAACGGTTCCACCGACTGTGGTCTGGCTATGATGAGCGGCACGGCGAGTCCGGGCGCGTTGGTGAATGCCTGCATCTACATGGAAACCCCGCAAGGCCAAGATATGATCTTTTGCGGAAGCGCGATTGCCGACGACATGGGCAATTGGCAGGTGCCGTTCCCAGGGCTGGACGAGAACGCGGTGTATACAGTCACCGCCACCCAGCAGACCTCGGAGTGTACCAGCGGCTTTGCCAGCGTGACTTATACGGAGGATTGCCACAAATGCGTGTTGCTGACGTTCCTTGACCCGTTTATCCAAGGCTCTGTCTGCCCACCGGTCACGGAGCTTACGGGCATGGGCCCGCCCAACGCGCAGGTGCAGCTGGACATCAGCGGCCCAGGCGGATCGTTTAGCGTTACCACTTCCACCGACGAGTTCCTGGGCTGGTCGGCCGCGATTCCGGCGCAGACGGCTCTTGGCGATTACACTGTAACCGGCACCGTTCTAACGCCGCCTTGCCAGCAGACCGAAACGAGCGGATTTACGATTATCGCTTGCGTATAATGCCTGAAACGGCCAGGCAAGCAGCTGCGCCGGCAGTTCCCGCGCGCGCTTTGTGCAGCGCATCGCCGCCGCGCTGTGAGTTCCCGTTCCCACGCCAAAAAAGCCCGATTTAGCCGCTTCTGTGGCCGCTCACCCGCAGAAGCGGCGTCTTTTGTCCGCATTTATCCGCTGGTGGTTTGCCTTCCCTCATGGTGTTGGCCATAACCCTTTCAAACAGCCATTGCTTCCAGCAGGCGCTTTGTCCGCACTTCGCGCACACACAAAGCCTGAACTGTCCGCATGCCGCACTCCGAACTTGCACGACGAGGGGTTGCAGATGCGCTCATGCCCTCGTCTTTTTTGCGTGCAATCGCGAGGAATAAGCATGGCGGTCGCCGTGCAGCGGACGGTTGTCCATGTGTGGTCGTGACATTTTTCTTACCGCTTCAAAAATGGAAGTGCTCATGCAGATGGTATTTATGGTAAACTGTTCATGCTGGATTGTCTTATCCGCGGCAAAAAAAGAAACAGGGAATGGACGTGAAATTATGTGCGGCTGCTCCCATAAGCAAGATGGAGACGTCATTCGGGCGGACGCTCTCACCTTAGCGAGCAGCGCGCTTGGCAAGGACACGCGCACTAAGGTTTATCTGCCGACTGGTTACTAATGAAAGAGACGACTACCCCGCGCTGTATTTCGCTGCAGATTATGGCGGAACCGCCGACACGGTGATCAACGAGTATCTTGCTTCAACTCGTCGGAAGAAACACAGGTGTTTGCTACCGCGTCCGGTAAGCGGTTCAACGCGGGGATGTACGCGGATTATTTGTGCGAGGATGTCATTCCCTTCATCAACGCGCAGTACAAAACCGTCTCCTCAAAGGAAGGCCGCTCGATCGGCGGATACCCGCCGAGGACATAGCCCGTCACTCTTTGTCGGGGATGTTCCTGATAAGACGATTTCCGATTCGGGCTATCCTACGCCGGGTGTGCGGAAAGAACGGGATCCCGTATGGCCAGCCAAGGAATGCGGCTTATCGGGCATGTCCGTCTTCCTTGACGCTGAGGTTGGCGGCTCGGCCGGGCCAAAGGCCCTCTACGATCGCTTGCATGACCGCGCGTGAGGGCGGTGTATAAAAAATTGTCTCGAGCCCACGGCAGACCGAGCTGCTCAGCAAACAAGGAGGACTATTTGCCGTTTTACACAGGCATGGATAAGGGGCAGCGTTACAGCGCCGCTGCGACGGGTATATTACATGTGACACATCAATTGGAGGTGCGGCATGAGCAAAGTAGTTGTGATAGGCGCAAACCATGCGGGAACGGCGGCGATCAACACCCTGCTGACGGCCTGTTCCGGCAATCAGGTAACGGTCTACGACCGCAACGATAACATCAGCTTTCTGGGCTGCGGCATGGCGCTGTGGATTGGCAAGCAAATTAGCTCGTCGGATGGGCTGTTTTATTCTAGCAAGGAAAAGCTGGAGGCCGCCGGAGCCGCCGTGCATATGGAAGCGGACGTTAGGCGCGTGGATTTTGTCAACAAACGCGTTCACGTGCGCCTGAAGGATGGAAGCGAGCTGGAAGACGGCTACGACAAGCTCGTGCTGGCGACGGGCTCGCTGCCCGTCGTGCCCAAGATCCCCGGCGTCGATCTTAAGAACGTGCAGCTGGTCAAGCTTTTCCAGAACGCCCGCGACGTCATCGATAAACTG
Organism: Eubacteriales bacterium; assembly: GCA_031553225.1. Taxonomy (GTDB): domain Bacteria; phylum Bacillota; class Clostridia; order Christensenellales; family UBA1750; genus JAVBLU01. The sequence continues at coordinate 1,079 of JAVBLU010000032.1, read as the reverse complement.
GGGGAAGACTGGCTCAAACGCGTCGTCATCGTCGGTGCGGGATACATCGGCGTGGAGCTGGCCGAAGCCTTCCGCAGGCAGGGCAAGACGGTTACGCTGATTGACGAGGCGGAAGACTGCCTCTCCAGTTATTACGACAAACCGTTCACCGACGCCATGGCCGAGAGGCTTGCAAGCCACGGCATTGAACTGCGTTTCGGCGAGCGGGTTGCGGCCATCAAGGGTGCAGGCAAGGCGGAGGCCGTCGTTACCGGCAAAGGGGAATACCCGGCCGACATGGTGGTGCTCTGCGTGGGCTTCAAGCCGAACAGCGCTCTGGGCGAAGGCAACCTGAAGCTGTTCTCCAACGGCGCCTACCTCGTGGACAAGCGCCAGCGGACCAACCTGCCGGACGTATACGCCATCGGCGACTGCGCCACAGTGTTTGACAACGCGCTGGGGCGCCCCGCGTACATCGCCCTGGCCACCAACGCGGTGCGCAGCGGGCTTGTGGCGGCCTACAATATCTGCGGCCTTGACGTTGAGAGCCTGGGGGTGCAGGGCTCCAACGGCATATGTGTGTTCGAGTATAAGATGGTCTCCACAGGCCTTACCCTGGCAAGGGCCATGGCGGCGGGCTTCCAGGCCGTTTGCGCCGATTATGAGGACAACCAGAAGCCGGAATTCATCGAAACGGGCAACAGCAAGGTCAAAATCCGCATCGTATACGACAGGAAGACCCGCGTGGTGCTGGGCGCGCAGATGGCCTCGGAACACGACATCTCCATGGGCATTCACATGTTCTCGCTGGCCGTGCAGGAAAAGGTCACCATCGACAAGCTGAAGCTGCTGGACATCTTCTTTCTGCCACACTTCAACAAGCCCTACAACTACCTAACCATGGCCGCTCTTCAAGCGGAGTGAGGACTTACCCGATGGGCTGCCCCGTCCGCTGATGAGGCGGCCCCTCGCCGCGTTGCCCCGGAATCCTCAAAGTGCTCTGCCCGCCTGCCCGGGTACGCCTCTGTTCGCCCTTGCGCATCACGAACCGAAAGACGGCGCCCGTCGCCGGATGGCGCCCGGCTCTGCGGCGTATGCCG
>JAVBLU010000043.1:0-56264 GCA_031553225.1 Eubacteriales bacterium | reverse complement strand
GAATCAGCAATGAATGAGAGCATCAGAAAAAACGAGTTAATCAAAGTGATGACCAACATTGAATTTCGTCCTGCCGTCCTCGAGGACGAGACAGCCAATATAGACCGATATACAAAGCTGCCGCTGTCAAGGATTTCAGCGATGGGGGTTGCGCTTGAACCGTTTGCTTCACAACCGTACTGAATAAGCTTATGATTTGGGGAAATCTGCAGTGGGCGCGCGAAGCTGTGGCATAAAAATAACAATAAAAAATAAGTAATGCAAAGGTATTAACCATAATGAGAAGAGTATTGATGCTGATTACATGCCTAGCGCTGGCAGCGGCGCTTCCGTCCATTACCGCGAGAGCCGCCGATACGCCCTCCGGCAATGGGCTTAGCGCTTACATCGAAAGCGAATTTGAAAAGACAAATATCCCGGGGATGAGCGTTCAAATCGTCGATAAGGAAAGCATACTTTTCTCTGAAACATACGGCAACTGTACAGGGCCTGATTCCGGTTTGATCATCGGCTCAATCAGCAAATCCTTTACGGCAGCCTGCATTATGCAGCTTGCAGAACAGGGAAAGCTGGAACTGACCGACAAAATCGCCAAATACCTTCCGACAGCGCGTCAGGACAGCAAAACGACAATTCTGCAATTGCTTAACCAAACGAGCGGCATTGCGACCTACAGCACGACCGGGAATTTCGAAAGCGCCGACACGCCTGCCGCGTTTGAGTATGCGAATGTGAATTATGCTCTGCTCGGGCAGATTATTGAGAAAGTGACCGGAACGGATTACGCATCGTACATCGAAGCCAACATATTTGAACCGCTGGGAATGACTCGCAGCTTCGCTTCGCTTGAACAGGCGAAAGCGAGCGGAATGGAGCCCGGTCACCGCAACTACTTAGGCCTGATGGTCGAGGCCGATTACCCATACCCGGACAGCAGCCATACAGGCTGGCTCACTGTCCCTGCGGGCTATATCATTTCCAGTACAAGCGATATGGGGCGCTACCTGCAAATGTATCTAAACAAAGGTGCCGGGATTCTTGAGCAAAACAGTGTGGAAGAAATGATGCGAAGAAGTGTCGCAGCTCCGGACAGCGAAGTTGCGGGCGATTTCAGATACGGACTTGGTCTTTGCATTGAGCATTTTGAGGATGGTGAAATACGGGTATTTCACGGCGGCAATGTAGAAAACTATACGACCTATATGATTTTCCTGCCGGAGCAGGGTATCGGAATGATTGCAATGTTCAATGCCTGTGATTACCTCGTGGCCAATGGAATGGCCGAAGCGCTTGCCAAAAACATTATGAAGCAGTACATAGGTGAAGAGACCGAGGACATGGGCGCCTCTACATATTGGAAGCGGCATATCATCATTAACGCCATGCTTTTTGTCATGTTGCTGCTGTCTGCGCTGCCGCTTATCTTCATAAAACGCTGGCATGTTAAGCATACAAAGAGGCTGCAAAAACCAGGTATGATTTTCCTATGCTTAGTACATGCAGCTTTGCCTACCCTCATGTTAGTAGCCATGCCGATTCTGGGGTTGCCTCTTTCGGTACTCAACGGCTTTGGACCCGATGTTTTTGCAGTGTTGCTGACAAGCAGTATTCTATTATATATAACCGGTATCATCAAAATAATCGTTTTTATCAGCAGCAGGAAAAGCGTACAGGGAGAAACTGCGTAGTATCAATATGCCTTGAAGTTCGCCATGAAAAGCGGCACTCGCATGATAAGTTGCTTTGCGCAGTCCGATTGTAATGCAGTATTCGCTCGTCTGTGCCGTAAAGCCTTATTAGATACGGGTTTGCGAGTTTGCCCTTATGAACACGCGCACCACCTCGGAGCAAAGTTCGCTTTGCTCCGTTTCATTTCAGCGGAAAGGAAAACTGCGCACGCTCCCTTACTCCTCCTTATCCCCGCGGAAGCCCTCCGGATTCTGCGAGGGATAGCGGAGCGGGGGCTGGGGCCGCATCATCCCTGCATAGCGGAGGTGAAGCAAACGGGCCGGTCCCGGCCGGCCGTTTTTCCCGGTGCCCGGACGGGCGTCACTGTGATATAATATGAAACAAATGCCCTGAGGCAAGACGGACACGGCATGAACGGCGGCACAGGCAGGAGGCGCAAATGAAAAAGCTATCGCCCAAGGATTACCACAAGCTCCGCCGGCTGGTTTACCGCGGCGCGAACCCGCTGCTGTTTACCCAGTGGCGCTGCACGTTTGAAAACGGCGATCCACAGGACGCGCTGAACGTTTTGGCCTGCTACCAGAACGAGGACGGAGGCTTTGGCCACGCCCTGGAAGCGAACTGCTGGAACCCGGACTCCTCGCCGTACATGACCAGTATCGCCATCGGCGTGATCGACGCTGTCCACTACGTCTTCACCGACCGCAACCACCACGTTCTTCAGGGCATACTAAAATACCTTGCCTCCGGGGCATATGCCACGCGGGATGGCTGGCTGGGCATGGCCGACATACCTGGCAACAACCGGCACTCCCATGCGCCGTGGTTCCATTTCGACCCCGCGAAAACGCCCGGCGCGACGGACCCGAAGAACATCGTGCATTTTGTCCTTCAATACGGCGAGAAGGACAGCGATCTGTACCGCAAGGCGATGGCCATAAAGAAAACGCTGCCGGCTTCCAGGCCGATCCCCGATCTGAGCCGTTATGACCCCGGGAAGTTCATCTGCTGGGAGCCCATGCCCACCGACATTGCGGACTCGCCGGACAGCCCGCACTACCCCGCATATAAAGACCTGGTGGAAGCGGAGCTGGACGGCATCGTGGATCGGCTGCACGCGGTTCAGGAGTTGCCGGTTCCCGGGGTTGACGGCCTTGAGGACTGGAAAGATTTGTCCTGGCTGGACAACCGTCAGATCATCAGCTGCTACCCTTCTACGTGCGGCTTCTTCATCATGCAAATCGAAATCCTGCGCAAGTTTGGCAGGCTGGATTTTCAGATCCCGGTTTGCAGTTCCGCGGAATGAGCCCAACGCGTTGTTCCGCAGGGGAAGCGCCAAGCGTCCGAACCGGCCGGGGCGGGTTTGCCTGCGGCGGGTTCGGATGTTCTTTGTTTGGGGAAAACCTGCTTAGCGGCCAGCCAAACGCTCCCTCACCTGCCGTATCGTCCGCGCGTCCAGGCCGGCGGACAAAAGGTATGCCTCAAACCCTCCGTACTGGCCGTGGATGACGGCGAGCGAGGGCTCCAGGTATTCCGGCAGCGAATACATCACGCCTTTGGGATAGCCGGACGACGCCTTCATCAGCTCCGCGTTCGCGCGCAGATAGGTATACGTGACGGAGTAATTCGCCAGTATGTCGGCGTCGCAAACGCCGCAAAGCCCCAAAAGCAGCGCGGACAGCACGCCGGTTCTGTCCTTGCCGGCCGCGCAGTGGTACAGGATGCATCCGGGGCGCTGCGCCGCGATGAATGAGAAAATGCGCTTGACGGCCGGCTTTGATTCGCTGAGCATCCCGATATAGGCTTTGGGCAGGTAATCGTCCGCCACATCCCGGACGGTTTTGCTCAGGTCGGGGCTGGCCGTTGCCTCCTCGTTCATCAGCGGCATATGCAGATAGGCGACCGTTTCGTCCGCCGCGAACGGATCGGGCACCGCCCGCGCCTCCGCCGCGCCGCGCAGGTCGACCACCGCCGCAAGCCCGTACTCCTTCAAGAACCCGATGTCGCTCATCGTCAGCCGCCCCAGATCGTCCGCGCGCAAAAACGCGCGCCATGCCGTGCAGCCCGCCTCGCAGGGGTATCCGCCAAGATCGCGCACATTGTACGCGCCGGTCAGCGGAAGCCGGACGTAGTTGCTGTCCATCCCAGTCCCACCCATCCTGTACGTTTTTTGCTGAAGGGCTGCCGCGCTTTTCGCCCTGCACAGGCGGACAGCGGCCGCCGGAATCATGGTGCGCAGGGAAGCGCGGCCGTATTCTCCGGCGACCTTCCTCCTTGGCGGGCCGATGCCGCCGCTGCCATGCCATACCGCCGCTTTGGCGTTCGTCGGGCGCTTTCCTCATTATTTTTTTTTCGGCTTATCTTTTTTTCAAATCTACTCGAAAAATAGAACCGGCGCGTATTTCCTGGGCCCTGAAAGGCATATGCATTGTACCGGTTGATCCCGGCCGTCCTTTTTTGGGCGCACTGCCCACGCCGGGTCGCTGCGCCACTATAACCAAGCGAGAGGAACGCCATGCAAAGTGTCCTGGTTATCGTATTGATTGTCGCACTTGCCCTGGACGTGATCTTGATGGCGTTCTCCGCGCTCAGCCAAGACCGCAAGCGCGCCCTGTGTTTTTCCGCGCTTACTGTCGCCCTTTGCTTCTATACGCTTGGGTACATGGTGGAGATCATGGCCGAAACCAGGGAAGCGGCCTTTACCGCGCTGCGCTTTGAAAACGCCGGCATCGCCCTGATGGGCCCGCTTTTCCTGCTTACCGTGGCCAGCCTGTTTTACGGCCGCCATATACGGCCTTTCATGCTGCCCCTCGCCCTTGGCTACGGGTTCGTCATGTTCCTGATCGTCTTCTTCAACGAGTCGCATCACCTGTACTACGCGTCCCTTGAGATGGTGTCGTACGGCGCGAACAAGTTCGCCCGCATGGACCGGGGGATCCTCTTCTACATGCAGCAGGCGATCAGCATGGGCCTTACGCTCTTTGGCTACGTGCTCCTCTTCCGGCGCTTCATCCTTATCGGCCGCATACAGCGCATGCATATGGCCTTTTTTATGGCCGGATCGGCCGTGCCCCTCATCGCCAATCTGCTGTACCTGTCCGGCGTGTTCCCGGTCGGGTTTGATCCCATGCCCATCGCCATGACGCTGGGCCTTGGCGTCATCTCCATCGACATGTTCAAGTACCGCATGATGGACATCGTCACCCTCTCCTCCAACCAGGCCGTGGAGACCATGGACGACGCCCTGCTTGTGCTGGACATGGACTCGTGCTACCTGCGCAGCAACCAAAGCGCCGTGGCGCTCTTTCCCCAGCTCGCCTCCTTTCACGGGGGCGAGCCGATCGTGTCCGTCAGCGGCTGGCCGGCCGAGATGATGGCCGCTATGGAGGCGGGGCAGTTCACCTTCAGCCGGCCGCAGGGCAGCGCCGCGGTCACCTACCGCGCCACGGTGAGCAAGATACGCAGTGCCGCCGGCGCGCAGATCGGCTGGACGGTGGTCATCCGCGATATTTCCGACATGACAAGGCTTCTGGACCGCCTCTCCGAGCTGGCCACAACCGACCCCCTCACCGGCATTCTCAACCGCCGCGAGTTCGTGGCCGTTGTAAACCGCGAGCTGGAGGACGCCGCCCGCCACGGCATGTACACCGAGATGATCATTCTGGATTTGGACGCCTTCAAGCGCGTGAACGATACGTACGGCCACGCCGCGGGCGATCACGTTCTGAGGGAGGTTGTGGACGCCGTGCGCACGCAGCTGCGCACGCACGATGTGTTCGCGCGCTACGGCGGGGAGGAGTTCGCCATATTCTGCACCTCCGGCCAGGAGCGCCGCTCCCTTTCCCTGGCGCCCCGCCTGTGCGCGGCCATCGCCGGGCTCCAAATCGTTTTTGAAGGCGTGCAAATCCCCGTCACCGCCAGCTTTGGCGCGGTGAAGGTGTACCCCGGCGTTTCCTTCGACCAGGCCATGCGCGCCGCCGACGACGCCCTGTACCGCGCCAAGCAGAGCGGCCGCAATCAGGTGGTAACCGACATAGCCCGCGCGTAGGCGCTTTGGCTGGCGATGTGGACACGGCGGGGCGTCCCGCCGCTTTTTATTGCGCGAAGGTTTGGCGGCCGCGGTAGGAGAGGTGAAAGAAGAGGGCCTCGAAGTGAACGCTTTGCGCAAAGAGGCGGCGCAGGTCGGGGCGGAGCGACGGGGCGGCGGCGGCCAGGGCGTTGAGCTCGTCGAACATCCAGGCGTAGGAGGACAGGAAGGCCGGATCGGCGTAGGTGGCGAGCAGGGGCGCGTAGTAATGGCGCGCACGCGCCGCGGAGGGGTTCGCCTGCAGGCGGCAGGCAAAGTCGGCGTACATCCAGGCGCAGGGCAGCAGGGCGGCCAGGGCGTGGGCGGGCGTGCCCTCGTGGGCGGCGGCCAATATGTGGGCGGCGTAGGCGCGGCAGAAGAGGGCCGGTTCCGCGGTAGGGATGTCGGCGCGGGAGAGCCCCTGCTCGGCAAGATACCGGGCGTGCACGCCGCCCTCGCCGGCGAGGATGCCGGCCTGAGCGGCCTCGCACCGGCGGGCAAAGGCCGGCTTCGCGGAGCGCTGGCCCGCCACGGCCAGCGCCCGGGCGTACTGGGCAAGGTACAGCTCGTCCTGAACGAGGTAGAAGCGGAAGGTTTCGCGGGAGAGCTCGCCCGTGCCCAGTTCCTGCACGAAGGGCAGGCGGAAACACGCCTCCCACGGCTCCGCGGCCCGTGCGGCCAGCTCGTTTGTAAAGAGATGGGCGCCGGACATGCCCTGTGGAGCTACAGCCATAGCGTCGCACCCTCAAAGCCGACCAGGTGGAAGTGCGCGGCGGCGCACAGCTGCGGCCACTGGGCGCGGGAGGGTTCGTCGTACACGCCCACGGTGAGGAAGCCCGCCTCTTTTGCCGTGCGCAGCGCGGGCAGCAGGTCCTCGTACACGGCGCAGGCCGCGGGCGGCGTGCGCAGGGCGGCGGCGGCCTGCAGGTACACGTCCGGGTGATCCTTCCCAACGCCCAGGATTTCGCAGGAGCACACGGCGGTAAAGAACCCGCCAAGGCCGGTGCGGGCGAGCAGGGGCGCATACAGCGCGGGCGGAAGGGAGGTCGCCGCGGCCATGGGTATTCCGGCGGCCGCGAGGCGGGCCAGATAGGCCAGCGCGCCGGGCTTTGCGGGCACGCGCACAGCGTATTCCTCGGCGGCCATGGCGTTCCACTCGGCCATCAGCTGCTCGGGCGTATCCTCCAGGAGGAAGCGCTTTGCCGTGTACTGGGCGGTCTGGCGGAAGCTGAGCGCGGCGATCGCCTCGGTGTATCCGTCCGGCACGGCCAGGCCGCGCTTGCGGAAAAACACCTCGTCGATGCGCGCCCACACGTCCATGGAGTCCACGAGCGTGCCGTCCAGGTCGAAGATGCACGCGGCGGCGGTCATGCCCGCGCCGCCTTTCCCGCAAGGAAGGCGTTCTTCAGGCGGGCGGCCGCGGCGGCGATGTCCGGCGCGGACAGGATGGCGGACACGGCGGCCACCCCGTCCGCGCCCGCGCGGCCAAGAACCGGCGCGGTGCGCTCGCTTACCCCGCCGATGGCCACGACCGGCAGGGGCGCGGCGGCGCGTATGGCGGCGAATTCATGAAGTGAAACGGCGGTGGCGTCCGCCTTGGTGTCCGTGGGAAACATCGCCCCGACGCCCAGATAGTCCGCGCCCGCGGCCAGGGCGGCCCGCGCTTCCCCCAGGGTGGACACGGACACGCCGAGCACCCGGTCCGCCCCGATGAGCGCGCGCACGCGCTCGGCGGGCACATCGCTTTGGCCCACGTGCACGCCCGCCGCGCGCACGGCCAGCGCGACGTCCACACGGTCGTTGATGATGAGGGGCACGTGAAGCTCGTCCGTCAGGCTCTTCACGCTGCGGGCAAGGGCCAAAAAAGCCGGCGAATCGATGGCCTTCTCGCGCAGCTGAACCACCGTGCACCCGCCGGCCACGGCGCTGCGCACGGCTTCCTCCAGGCTGGGCGCGCTCATCAGCGCCCGGTCGGTGACCAGGTACAGCGTGTAGTCGATCTCAGGCTTCATGCACGGCCGCCCCCTTGGCCAGCGCCGCGGCGTCCATCAGGCTGACGGCGTCGATGAGGGATACGCGGTAGCTGCCGCTGCCGCGACCGGCGGCGCGCTCGTGCGCCTGCTCGCCCGCAACGCCCATCAGCGCGAGCGCGGCCACGGCCGCCTCATAGGGCGCGTCCTTGCCCGCGCCCACAAAAGCGCCGATGACGGCCGTGCACATGCACCCCGTGCCGGTGACCGCGGCCATGTCCGGGTGGCCGTTGTGGATGCGGGCGACGCGGCTGCCGTCCGACACGGCGTCCACCGCGCCCGTCACGGCCACCACCGTGTGCAGCCGGGCGGCCAGGCCGCGGGCCAGCGCGCCGGCGTCGCCCGCCTGGTCCGCCGCGGACACGTCCACGCCCCGGCCGCCGGAGGAGCTGCCGCACAAAAAGCCGATCTCGGAGGCGTTGCCGCGCAGCACGGACACGCGCACGCTGCGCAGGATGCGCTCGGCGGCTTCGTTGCGCAGGGGGGACGCGCCCACGCCCACCGGGTCGAACACCACGGGCACGCCCTTTTCGTTGGCGGCCTGCCCGGCAATGAGCATGGCGGCCAGGGAATGGCTGTTCAGCGTGCCCATGTTGATGACCAGGCAGGAGGCGACGGCGGCGATATCGGCCGCCTCCTCCTCGCCGTCGGCCATGATGGGCGAGCCGCCAACGGCCAGGGTGACGTTCGCGCAGTCGTTCACGGTGACGGCGTTGGTAATCTGGTGCACCAGGGGCCGGGAGGCGCGCACCTGTTCAAGCAGGGACGCGCAGACGTTCGCAAGGTTCCTCAAGAGGGGGTACCGCCTTTCCGCAAGCCGTTTTCGTACAGGTCGAAGAAGTGGTGCGTGGGCCCGTGGCCCTGTCCGATGGGCAGGGCGTTTTGTATCGCGCCGGTGACGTAGCGCTTGGCGCGCTCCACCGCCTCCTCCATGGGCATTTCCAGCGCAAGGCACGCGGCGATGGCCGAGGAATACGTGCATCCCGTGCCGTGCGTGTTCTTCGTGTGGATGCGCGGGGCGCTGTAGCGGCGCGCGCCCTCCGGGCCCACAAGCACGTCCACCGCCTCGCCCGATAGGTGCCCGCCCTTGACGAGCACGTACGGGCACCCGGCCTGCCGTATGGCCGCGCCGGCCCGCTCCATGTCCTGCAGGGAGGAGACGGTGAATCCGCACAGGCGCTCCGCTTCGGGGATGTTCGGCGTCAGGAGGGTCGCCAGGGGCACGATGAGCCGCATGAGCGTCTCGGCGGCGCTGTCCTGCATGAGGGGGGCGCCATTCTTGGCGAGCATCACCGGGTCCACCACCACGGGCGAGGGGCGGTAAAAGGCCAGCGCTTCCGCCACGGAGGCCATGGTGCGGCTGCAGGAGAGCATGCCCACCTTTACGGCGTGCACGGGGATGTCCTGGAACACGGCGTCGATCTGCGCGCGGATGCACCGCTCGCTTACGTCCTCCACATGCAGCACCGTGCTGGTGTTCTCGGCCACGACGCTCACGATGGCGCTCATGCCGTACACCCCGTGCGCGGCGAAGGTCTTCAGGTCGGCCTGAACGCCCGCGCCGCCGCTGCAGTCCGAGCCGGCGATGGTCAGCGCGTGCCGCATGAGGGATCAGCTCCTTTTCCGCTTTCGTACACCACGAGCATGGTGCCCCGCCGGGCCCCGATGCGCGCCGGTTTGCCGATGAACTCGTTGCTCACGCCGTTTGGGTAATCGCCCGCCATGGTGTCGCCCGGCAGAGCGTATTTAAGGCCCTCGATCACCGCGCCCTGCGCCGTGCCGCCCATGGAGAACACGGACACCAGGCCCGACGGCCGGGCGGGCAGGGTGAGGCAGCCGTTCGTGACGCACTCCGCGGTAAAGCCATCGCCCACCAGGAACCCCCTCTGGCCAAGCGAGGCCAGGTACATGAGCGCCTGAACGTTCCCCAGCGTGTGATCGAAGCGACCGCCCGTGCCGCCGTAGATGTAGAACGTGTCGCATCCGGCGGCCTGCGCGGCCTTGATGCCGGCGAGCATGTCCGTGTCGTCCTTCTCGCGCGGCAGCCTCACCACGTTGCTGTGCGCGGGCGGGGCGGACACCGAGTCGAAGTCGCCGATCACCAGGTCGACGGGCCGGCCCCAGGCCAGCAGCCAGTCGTACCCGCCGTCCACGGCCACGGTGTACATGGCCTCGCCGGCGGGCGGCAGCGTTCCGGCCCGGCTGCCCGAGCCGACGAGCAGGCATTTTTTCATGGAAAACACATCCTTACATGCCGGTGCGCGCGCCGCAAAAAAATGGGCCGCAGCAAGCGGCCCATCGTGATGACATGACGGCGTTGCTCCCTACGTCGGTATTAACCAACAGGTTCAAAGGGTCAGGTTTTACCTTCTCAACTCCTTGTAGAGGAGTCCCCCCGCAAACAAGCGATATGCAGTTATGGGATAAGCTTAGCCGTGCCAGGGCCGTTTGTCAAGCAGGGCATTTTTGGAAAATGCGCAGCCCCCCCGCCGGCTGGTACCGCAAAGCATGAAAGCGCGGTGTGCCCAATGACGCTCCGCCCTGCTTTGTGTTGCTCCGCCAGTGGCGTGGGCGCCTGTTGCCTAACGGCTGCCCGTCATGGACGCTATGGTCTCCAGCAGATAATCGGCGAATTCGGCGCTCGTCGCACCGGTGCTTCTTCCCGTTATGACCAGCTTTTTTTCCAGCAGGGTGCACACGTCCAAAGCCCGGTTCAGCACATGCGCCTGATCGGCATAGCCGATGTGCGACAGCAGCATAGCGCTCGCCCGTATGATGCTGCAGGGATCCGCGTATATGGCCCTGCCCTCCTCAACCATTCGGGGCGCGGAACCGTGTATCGCTTCAAACATGGCATAGTGCCGGCCTATGTTCGCGCTTCCCGCCGTCCCTACGCCGCCTTGCATTTCGGCCGCTTCATCCGTGAGGATGTCGCCGTACAGATTGGGCAGCACAAAAACCTCAAACTCATGGCGCCGCTTCTCGTCGAGCAGCTTTGCCGTCATAATATCGATGTACCAGTCGTCCGCCGTAATGTCCGGGTATCGCTTCGCTATCCGGTAGAATACGTCGAGGAACTTGCCATCCGTCGTTTTGATGATATTGGCCTTTGTCACCGCCGTGACGCGCTTTTTGGCGTTGGCATGGGCAAACGCAAAAGCGGCTTCTATAATTCGCTCGCAGCCCGGCGTTGTGACAATGGTAAAATCGATACCCAAATCCTCTGTAATATCCATGCCGTTCTTGCCGACGGCGTAACCGCCCTCTGTGTTTTCCCGAAAGAAAACCCAGTCGATGTTCCGGTCCGGCACGCGCACAGGCCGCACGTTGGCATACAGGTCTAGCTCCTTTCGCATGGCCACATTCGCCGACTCGACATTCGGGTACGGATCTCCTTTTCTGGGCGTCGTCGTGGGGCCTTTCAGGATGACGTGGCATTTTTTCAGCTGCTCCAATACGCTTGCGGGGATGGCCGCCATTTCTTCCGCCCGTTTTTCCAGCGTCAGATCGTCGATATCGACCATCTCGATCTTTCCCGCGCGGATTTCATTTTTCATTAAAACGTTCAAGATTCGTTTCGCCTGCCCTGTGATGGCCGGGCCTATTCCATCGCCGCCGCAAATGCCAACGACGATTTTTGTAAGGGATGCATACGCAGCGGCTTCCCCCTGCGCGTTCATCTCATCGATTCTTTTCAGCTGTTTCCTTATCAGGGCTTCAAATTTGTCTTTTGCGGCCTCTAGAACCAGGCGATCCATACGGCACCCCCATCTATACGACGCACTTCGTACGTTTGTGCCTGATTATACCATGCTCATGCCCAAATGAAAATGCGTGAGCAGAAGGACGGGGCGCCGCTTCACGCAGCCGGCGCCGCCAAAGCGCGCACGGCCGTATCGGCCGGCTTTTTCTCGCCGTTTTTCCCCCGGCCGTGGTATAATCGGGCGGGGAGGGTAAGCTATGAACCAGGAAGCCGAGCTCTACTTTGCGAGGGCGCCGGCCGCCCTGCCGATCTACAGGGCGGTGGAGGACGCGGTGCTGTCCGCCGCGCCGGGCGCGGTCGTTTGCGTGCAGCGCACGCAGATCACCTTCCGCGCGCCGCGCGTGGTGGCCTGCGCGTCGCTTCCCTACCGGCGCTATAAGGGCCTGCCCGAGGTGTGCGTGATCCTTACCTTCGGCCTGCCCCGGCGGGAGAACAGCCCGCGCATTTGGCAGGCGGCGCAGATAAACGCCTCCCGCTGGACGCACCACGTGGTCATCGCCGATCCCGCCGACCTGGACGGCGAGATCCTCTCATTTCTGCGCGAATCATACGCGCTGGCCTCGCGGTAGGCCGGCCGGGGAGGCTGCTTTTATGACCAAGCGCATCTATTTTGCCGGCGGGTGCTTTTGGGGCACGCAGCGCTATCTGTCGCTCGTTCCGGGCGTTGTGGGCACGCTCGTCGGGTACGCCAACGGCCGCGTTCCCGCCCCGTCCTACCGCGACGTGTGCCAGGGGGGCACGGGCTTTGCCGAGGCGGTGCAGACGGACTATGACCCCGCGCGCCTGTCGCTCACCTTTCTGCTGGAACAGTTTTTTTTGAGCGTTGACCCCCTGTCCCTCAACCGTCAGGGGGGCGACGCGGGCGAGCAGTACCGCACGGGCGTTTACTATGTGGACGAGGCCGACCGGGAGATCGTGCTGGGCGCCCTTGCCCTGCTTCAGGAGAGCTTTGACCGCCCTGTGGTCGTCCAGGCCCTGCCGCTGGCCAATTTTTACCCCGCCGAGGACGAGCATCAGGAGTATCTGGTGAAAAACCCCGCCGGGTACTGCCACATAAGCCCCGCGCTGATGGCGCGCGCCGCCGCAGCGGTGGACGAGCGCACGCTCTACCGCCCGCGCGGCCGGGACGAGCTGCGCGCGTCCCTAACGCCCCTTCAGTTTGAGGTGACGCAAAACGCGGCCACAGAGCCGCCCTTCGCCAACGAATACGCCGCTTCGTTTCAGCCCGGCCTGTACGTGGATGTGACCACGGGCGAGCCGCTCTTCCTGTCCACCCAGAAGTTTGCGTCCGGCTGCGGGTGGCCCAGCTTCGCCCGCCCCATCCGCGAGGATCTGATCGCCCGGCTTCCCGACCAGTCGCACGGCCGCTCGCGCACGGAGGTGCGCAGCCGCCACGGCGACGCCCACTTAGGCCACGTCTTTCACGACGGCCCGGCCGCCATGGGCGGTCTGCGCTACTGCATCAACTCCGCCGCGCTGCGCTTTATCCCCAAGGCCCGCATGGCCGGGGAAGGCTACGCCCACCTGCTGCCCCTGCTGGAGCTGGAGGAGGGGGAATGACGGCCGGGGCGGCGGACGGGCGCGTGCCGCAGCGGGAGGAAGCCGAGGCGCTGCTTGCCTGGGCGCACGGCTGCAATCCCGGGCCGTGGGAGGCGCACTGCCGCGTGGCCGGCCGGGCGGCGCAGACGATCGCGCGGGCGGCGGGCATGGACGAAGAGCGCGCGTACGTGTGCGCGCTGCTGCACGACATCGGGCGGTACGAGGGGGTGCGCGCGCTTCATCACGTCCTCGCCGGGTATCGTCTGATAACGGACAAGGGGTACCCGGGCGCGGCGGGCGCGTGCATGACGCACTCCTTTCCGGCGCAGGACCTGCGCTCGTACAGCGGGGCTCTGGATTGCACGCCCCGGGAGATCGCCTGCGTTGAGGGCTATTTGGCCGGGGCGGTCTACAGCGACATGGACCGCCTGGTTCAGCTGTGCGACGCCTTGGCCTCCGCCAAGGGCGTATGCTTCATCGATTTGCGCCTGCTGGACGTGGTGCGCCGCCACGGTTCCTGCGAGCTGCTCGCGGCCAAGCTGGAGGCGACCTTCTCGCTGAAGCGCCGCTTCGACGCCCTGTGCGGGCGGGACCTGTACGAGCTGTTCCTGCCCGAGGTGCTGGACGTCAGCCTCGGTTTTCACGCATAAAAAGCCCCGCGGCTCGTCTGGCGCCGCCGGGCAGCATGCCGTTTACGGCAATCATGATCACGCGCCGCGTGCGGGCGCCGGGCTTCCGGTCACGGCAGCGTATTCTCCGCTGCGTTAGGCGCGGGGCGGGCGCTTGCGGCGGTCGTACTTGGTGGCGTACATCTCCGCGTCGGCCTGGGCCATCAGGGCGCGGATGTCCTCCTCGGGCCTGGTCTTGATCTTGTAGCCCAGCGACAGGCTGGCGGCGGCGAAATGCGGATCGCAGAGGTGCTGGCACCGCGCGTCGATCTCGGCGACGATGCGGCGCGCCTCCTCGCCGGACGTATGGGGGACGAGCCCGGCGAACTCGTCGCCGCCGATGCGCGCGAAGAGCGCGCCTTCGGGCAGGCAGGCCGTGGCCTCGGCCGCCACCGCCTGCAGCAGCTCGTCGCCCTTGGCGTGGCCGTACGTGTCGTTCACGCTCTTGAGGTTGTTCACGTCGCCCACCAGCACGCACAGGGGCAGGGCTTCGGGCACGTCATGCTGCTCCAGGGCCGCCATAAAATATCGCCGGTTGTGCAGGCCGGTCAGCTGGTCGTAGAAGGCCGAGTCCTGCAGCTTGTGCACCAGGGTCATCACGGGGGTGATGTTGCGGAACTCGGCGTAGGAGCCGATGACGACCTGGTGGTTGTTCAGCATGTCGGTCCGCTGAATTTGGTAATGCGCGTCGCGGCCGTTTTCGTCCACGGTGAAGATGGAGGGGTCGCCCTCAAAGGGGCGGCCGTTGGCCACAGCCATCCAGTGACCCATGTAGTCGGCAAGGGTGGTGCCGTACAAAACGCAGATGTTCGCGCTGCGGGCCACCTCCTCGGCGCAGCGGTTGTAGTCCATGATGCGCTCGTCACGGTCCATTACGAGCACCGGGTTGCGCATGTTTTCGAAGATGTGGTCGCGCGAGGTAAAGAGCATGTCCAGCGAGCGCGATTCATACAGGGCGTAATAGAAGCAAATCTGGGCGATCTGTACGACGATGGGGCTCGGGTCGATGGCCATGGGCATCAGATCGAGCACGAGCGCGAGCGTGACGAGAAAGGTGAGGGACAGCCCGGTAAGCATGATGCCCACGGGAAGCTTGTAGTTGCGCGGCAGGCGGCGAAACTGCCGCACCATGACGTTGGCGGCCATGGCCAGCATCAGGTACGAGAAGGCGCAGTGCACATAGAACCACGGGCCGTAGGCGAACTCAACCTTGCGCATGCCGTTTTCATACGTCATGTGCATGTACTGGCGCAGCAGGTGGTGCGCGGGGTTTGTGCAGGCGATGATGAGCGTTGCGACGGGAAACAAGAACAGGAACCAAAGCATGGGCCGCGTGTAGGTGCGGTGCTTTAGCGCCTTGAACACGAAAAGATAGGTACACAGCGAGGAAAGCATGACAAACGAAAAGCGCACGTCAAATACGACGAGCGCCGCGGCCTCGTTGGGAAGCAGGTAAAAGAGCGCCGCGCAAACGGCCCATAGCAAGTTGCCCACGCACATGGCGGAGAACCAGCCGGAGGAATCCTGATCGCGGCGACGCATTGTGCCTCGTACGAGAACCGTAGCACCGATTGCGGCGAAGATGAGCAGCGTAAAGCCGCATACCGCGTTGACCACTTGGCACACCCCAACCCGTGAAACCTATACGTATTGTATCATATCACGGCCATGGAAATATGGCAAGTATGCCCTTTTTATTGGCGCCGCGCCGCAGGGCCGCCGCGCCTCCAAGAAGCAATTATGGGCCCGGCCGCCGGCGGCCGGGCCCATGTTGATGAAAGGGTGGACGGGCGATTAGTGAATGCAGCGCACGCGCACGACGCCTTCCAGGGCGGCGATCTTCTCGAGCACGGCGGCGGGGGCGTCGGAGTCCAGATCCAGAAGGGTGTAGCCGACCGGCCCGCGGCTTTGGTTGATCATGTTGGCGATATTCACCCGCGCGCCGGCCAGAATGGAGGTCACCTGCCCGATCATGTTCGGCACGTTGTGGTGCACCACGGCCACGCGCGTGGCCGTAGTGCGCGGCATGGCGCAGGCGGGGAAGTTGACGGAGTTGCGGATGTTGCCGTTCAGAAGGTAATCGCGCGTCTGCGCGGCGGCCATGTCGGCGCAGTTGTCCTCGGATTCGGGCGTGGACGCACCCAGGTGCGGGATGGCGATAACGCCCGGCACATCGATGAGCGCGTCGGTGGGAAAGTCCGTCACGTAGGCGCGTACCTGCCCGGAGGCAATGGCAGCCACGATGTCCTGATCGTTTACAATTTCCCCGCGCGCAAAGTTCAGGATGACGACGCCCTTTTTCAGCCGGCCCAGCAGCTCTTTGTTAAACTTGCCGCGCGTTTCCGGCGTTAGGGTGGCGTGAATGCAAATATAGTCGCTGGAGGTGAGCATGGCCTCCTCGGAATCGGCGCGCCGAACGGAGCGGGAGAGCGCCCAGGCGGATTCCACGGACATGTACGGGTCGTACCCCTCCACTTCCATGCCCAGCGCCACGGCGGCGTTGGCCACCATCACGCCGATCTTGCCCAGGGCGAACAGGCCCAGCTTCTTGCCGCGCAGCTCGGGGCCCACAAACTGGTTCTTGCCCTTTTCCACCAGGGCGGGCACCTCGGCCCCCTTGCCCTTGAGGGTTTTCGCCCAGGCGGCGGCCTGCAGCACGGGGCGGGCGCTGAGCACCAGCGCGCCGATGGCCAGCTCGCACACGGCGTTGGCGTTGGCGCCGGGCGTGTTGAACACGACGACGCCCTTGTCGGTGCAGTCGTCCACGGGAATGTTGTTTACGCCGATGCCCGCGCGGGCGATGGCCAGCACGGACTCGGGCAGCGCCGTCTTCAGCATGTCGGCCGAGCGGACGATCACCGCGTCCGGGGCGGTTTCGTCCTTGGCGACGGTGAACTGGTCGGGGGTTAAGTGGTTGTAGATCAGGCTGGCGATTTCGTTGAGCGTCTTAATCTTGTACACCGGCGCGCCCCCTATCCGTTCGCCTTTTCAAAGGCGGCCATAAAGTCGATGAGCCTGGCGATGCCCTCCTCGGGCATGGCGTTGTAGATGGAAGCGCGCATGCCGCCCACCAGGCGGTGGCCCTTCAGGTTGACAAACCCGGCCGCCTCGGCTTCCTTGACAAACTTGTTGTTCAGCTCGTCGCTGGGCGCCACAAAGGTGACGTTCATAATGGAGCGGAACTCCTTGTCGGCGGCGCCGCGGAAGAAGCGGGAGCCGTCCAGGAACTGATACAGCGCGGCGGCCTTGCGGCGGTTGACCGCCTCGATGGCGGAGACGCCGCCCATCTCCTGCAGCCACTCAAACACCAGGTTGGCGATGTAGATGGTGTAGCAGGCGGGCGTGTTGTACATGGAAGCGTTTTCCGCCATCACCTTGTAAGATAGCATGGTGGGCAGGGAGGCGGGCGAGCGGCCGAGCAGGTCCTTCTTCATGATGATGATGGCGCAGCCGGCCGGGCCGATGTTCTTTTGCGCGCCGGCGTAAATGAGGCCATAGTTGCGCACGTCCAGCTCGGGCGTCACCTCCGAGAGGATGTTGGAGGACATGTCCGCCACCAGGGGCACGCCGCCCGCTTTGGGGAGCTTAATATATTTGGTGCCGAAAATCGTGTTGTTCGTGGTGATGTGCAGGTAGTCAGCGTCCTGATCGATGGCGGCGTCGTCCCAGGCGGGGATGTGCGTGTAGTTGTCCTTTTCCGAAGAGGCGAATTCCACGGCGTTGGTGAACTTTTGCGCCTCTTTCAGGGCCGAGCGCGCAAAGTTGCCGCTGTTGATATACAGGGCCTTGCCGTTTACGGACAGGTTCATGGCCACGGCCGCAAACTGAAGCGTTGCGCCGCCCTGCATAAAGAGCACCGCGTAATCCTCGGGGATGGACAGCAGCTGGCGCAGGCGCGCCTCGGCCTCGGCGATGATCTGCTCGTATACCTTGGAGCGATGGGACATCTCCATAACGGACTGACCGGAGCCCTTATAGCTGAGCATCTGCTCCTGTGCCTTCTTCAGCACGGCAACGGGCAACATGGACGGGCCCGCAGAAAAGTTGTACACGCGATCCATGTGATCGACCTCCTTGCAGCTTGCCCCGCGCTCTACATCATATCGGCCATATACGCTTATTTGGCCGCGCGGACCGCCCGCAGCGCCCATGGCGCGGCGAACAATGCTGTCATTCTAACATATCATGGATACCCGCGCAATGCGCTTGATAAAATTTTCACATGTCCATCCGTCAATTGTTCGGTTCTGTGCGCCGCTTGATCGTTTTGAACATTTCGTGTATACTGAGGTGCAACAAAGTCAGGAGGTGCCGCATGACGACCGAGGAGCGAAGGGCGCATACGCTGTCCATGCTGCGCGAGTGCGGAAGCCTGACGATTGCCCGCATGCAGGAGTGGTATCCGGACGTGTCGGCCATGACGCTGCGGCGCGACCTGCGCGATCTGGAGGAAAAGGGCATCGCCATCCGCACGCGGGGGGGATGCCTTTACGCCGAGCGAGACGCGCTGGGCATGGAGCGGGTGTATGCGCAGCGCCTGTCCGAGAACACCGAGGAAAAGCGCATCATCGCCCGCAAGGCGCTTCCCCTGGTGCAAACCGGGCGGTCGGTGTTTCTGGACTCGGGATCCACGGTTCTTGCACTCTCGCGCATGCTGCCGGACACGCCCCTGTCCGTGGTGACCGCCGAGCCGAACATCGCCCTGGAGGTGGCGCGGCGCACCAGCCCCACGGTTACCCTGCTGGGCGGGCAGCTCTCGCACAACAACTTGTCCACCTCCGGCGCGCTGGCCGAGGAATGGCTGCGGCGCATCAACATCGACATCGCCTTTATGGCCTGCTCGGGCTACAGCCGCGAGGCGGGCTTTACGGGCGGCGTGGCTGGCGAGTGCGACCTAAAGCGCGCCGCGCTGCGCAAGGCCAGGCGCCGCGTCATGCTGATGGACCTGTCCAAGCTCGACCGGCACCTGCCCTACACCTTCGCCGAGCTCGGCGACATCCACGTGCTCATCACCGACCAGCCCCTGCCGCCCGACATGGCGCAGGCCGTCGCCCGGCGCGGCATCGACGTTTTGTGACGGAAGCAGCCCTTTTAGGCATTGAGCGATACCGGGCCGGTGGCCCGCACAGCATAAGGAGGAATCACCCGTGAAAACGCAGGCGGTACGGCTGTACGGAAAGAACGATTTGCGCCTGGAGAGCTTCGAACTGCCCCCCATCAAAGACGACGAGATTTTGGCGCACATCGTGTCCGATTCCATCTGCATGTCGTCCTACAAGGCCGCCGTGCAGGGGGCCGACCACAAGCGCGTGCCGAACGATGTGGACAAAAACCCCATCATCATCGGCCATGAGTTCTGCGGCGAGATCGTGCAGGTGGGCAGCCGCTGGCAGGGCCAGTTTCAGCCCGGCGAACGCTTCACCATCCAGCCCGCCCTCAACTATAAAGGAAGCCTGGCCTCGCCCGGCTATTCCTACCCCTATATCGGCGGCGCGGCCACCTACGTCATCATGCCCCACGAAGTGATGGAGCTTGGATGCCTGCTGCCCTTTAACGGCGACGCGTACTTTTACGGCTCCCTGGCCGAGCCCATGAGCTGCATCATCGGCGCCTACCACGCCACATACCACACGAAGAACGGCGTGTACACGCACCAGATGGGCATCACGCAGGGCGGAAAGATGGCCATTTTGGCCGGCGCGGGGCCCATGGGCCTGGGCGCCATCGACTATGCCCTCAGCTGCGACCGCCGCCCGTCCCTGCTCGTGGTCACCGACATCGACGACGCGCGCCTTGCCCGCGCCCAGTCCATCTACACCCCGGAAAAGGCCCGGAAGGCCGGTGTGGACCTGCGGTACGTAAACACCGCCAAGCTTGCAAACTTTGGCGACGACGAGCTGATGGCCATCTCGGGCGGCGGCTTTGACGACGTGTTCGTGTTTGCGCCCGTGAAGCCCGTTGTGGAGCAGGGCGACCGAATCCTGGCGCGCGACGGGTGCCTGAATTTTTTTGCCGGCCCTACGGATCCGGCGTTTTCGGCCACCCTCAACTTCTACAACGTGCACTACGCCTCCACGCACATCGTGGGCACCTCCGGCGGCAACACCGACGACCTCAAGGAGTCGCTCGCCATGATGGCCAGCGGCGTGTCCGACCCGGCCGGCATGGTGACGCACATCGGCGGGCTGAACGCCTGCGCCGCCGCAACCCTCAACCTGCCCAAGATTCCGGGCGGCAAAAAGCTCATCTACACGGGCATCGACCTGCCCCTTACGGCCCTTGACGACCTGCCCGAGCTGGGCAAAGCCGACCCGCTCATGAAGCGGCTGGCCGGCATCGTGGCCGCCCACAACGGCCTGTGGAACGCCGCGGCCGAGAAGGAGCTGCTCGCCGCCGCCAAACCTATTTAGGCCGCCGCCCGGCCCCGCCATTCCTGCTTGCGCCCTCCGCCAAAGCCATGTTATAATGTGCGCAATTGACCAAGGAGGTGCCTTTTATGGCTTTCAAGATCAACGACGAATGCATTTGCTGCGGCGCTTGCAAGGACGAGTGCCCCGTCTCCTGCATTTCCGAAGGCGAGAAGAAGTACTGCATCAATGCCGAGGAATGCATTGAGTGCGGCGCCTGCGCCGACGTGTGCCCCGTGAACGCCCCCCAGCAAGCGTAGAGCGTCTACCCCAAAGGCCCGCCGGAACGGCGGGCCTTTTGCTATGAAAACCAGCCTGGTTGTCGGCAGGCGCGCACGGCGAAGGGCGATGCCGGCGGGCTTCCCCGTTTGCTCTGTGCGCGGCGCTGTCCGGCATGCGGCATTGTGCCGCATAAGGGCCGCGGCTCCTCAGCCGCCGCTCCCCATCAGCCGCAGCACGCGCTTTTCCAGAGCGGCCACGGCCAGGTACATGGCGGCGGCAAGCACGCACAGGATGGCCGTGGCCATCATGACCAGGTCCAGGCGGAAGACCTGGCCGCCATACACGATGAGGTACCCAAGGCCGGCGCGGGACACGAGGAACTCCCCAACGATGACGCCCACCCACGCAAGGCCCACGCCCAGCTTGATGGAGGCGATGATGGACGGGACGGACCCGGGAAGCACAACCATGTGAAGCACCTGCCACTTGGTCGCCCCCAGGGAGCGCATGAGCAGCATCTTCTCCGCGGGCGTCTCCAGGAAGCCGGTGAGCACGGTCACCAGCGTGACGATGACGGAGATGAGCACGGCCATGGCGATGATGGCCGGAAGGCCGGAGCCGATCCACACGATGAGGACCGGGCCGAGCGCGATCTTGGGCAGCGCGTTGAGTATGACCAGGTACGGGTCGGACACCTGCCGCACGAAGGGGAACCACCACAGAAGCACCGCCAGGCCCATGCCCAGCGCCGAGCCGATGAGAAAGCCCGCGAAGGTTTCCGCAAGCGTTGTGCCTATATGACGCATCAGCGTGCCCTCGCGCAGCAGCTGCAGCGCCGCGCGCACCATGCGCGAGGGCGAGGACAGCAGGAAGCTGTCGATGTAGCCCAGCGCCGCGGCCACCTCCCAGGCGGCCAGGAAGAGGAACAGGATGCCCCAGCGCGCCGCGGATACCCATGTGCGGCGGCGGGCAAGGCCGCGCATGTAGGCGCGCTGGGCGTCGGAGGCGGCGGGGGGAACGGCGAGTCGCTCCACGAGCATGCAGAAGAGGCCTCCTTTGTCAGTCGGCGCGCACGTCCAGCTCGCGCCACAAAAAATCGAAGTGCTCTTTGAACTGCTCCGACCGCCTGCGCTGGAGCGCCGAGCCGGGCAGATCGATGACGCGCTGCGACTTGACGCGCGCCGGCCGGTGCGTGAGCACGACCACCCGGTCGGCCATGGCCACGGCCTCGGACACGTCGTGCGTGACCAAAATGGCCGTGCGCCTCTGCTGGCGGATGATTTGCCCCACCTCGTCGCCCAGCTTCACGCGGGTTTGGGCGTCCAAAGCGGAAAACGGCTCGTCGAGCAGCAAAAGCTCGGGCTCAAAGGCCAGCGTGCGCACCAAAGCGGCCCTCTGGCGCATGCCGCCGGAGAGCTGGCGGGGGTGGTGATGACGAAACTCCCAAAGGCCGCAGGCGCGCAGCAGCTCGCGCACCCGCTCGCGCGCCTGGGGCGTTACCTGGCCGCGCACCTCCATGCCCAGCAGGGCGTTTTTCTCAATGTCGCGCCAGGCAAACAGATGGTCGCGCTGCAGCATGTACCCCACGCGCTGCGAGGGGCGCTGCACGCTTGCGCCAAAGAGCGTCACACGGCCTTTGTCGGGAAACAAAAGCCCGGCGGCCAAGGAGAGCAGCGTGGACTTGCCGCACCCGCTGGGGCCGAGCACGGCCAAAAACTCGCCGCGGGACACGGACAGGGACAGGTTTTGTAGGGCGGGCGTCTCGCCGGAGGGCATGTGATAACTTAGGCTCACGTCCTCGTAGCGCAGCACGGATTCCTCCGCTGACATCGCTTTACCTCCTGAGCCATGATGCTTTCAGATTATGCCCCGCGGGGCCATACGGTTCGCGCTGTTGCGGCTTTGCGCCGGGCATGATACAATGATGCATCCAACCGGGATAAGGAGGCGCAGAGGATGATACGCAACGCCGTGTTCTTTGGCGCGCCGTTTGTGCCGCCCGCGCTCGCGCCCCTGCCGCTTACCGCCGTGATGCCCACCGGCTGGCTGCTTGAGGAATTGCGCGCGCAGCTGACCGGCCAAACCGGCCGCCTGCAGGAGATTTGGCCGGACGTTGGCCCGCAAAACGGCTGGCTGGGCGGGGAGGGCCACGCCTGGGAGCGCGGGCCGTACTACCTGGACGGCTACCTGCCCCTTGCGTACCTCCTGCGCGACAAAAAAGCCATGGAACGCGCCCAGGCATGGATCGAGTGGACGCTGGCCTCCCAGCGCGAGGACGGCTTCTTCGGACCGGCCGCCAACGAGGACTGGTGGCCCCGCTCGGTGATGCTCAAGGTGTTGTGGCAGTATTACACCGCCACGGCCGACAAGCGCGTGCCGCTGTTTTTGCTCAAATACTTCCGCTACATGGCCAAGAACCTGGACGGGCGGCCCTTCGCCGACTGGGCTCAGGCGCGGGGCCCGGAAGCGCTGTGCACGCTTTTGCCGCTGTACGGCCTGACAAAAAAACCGTTCCTGGCCACGCTGGCGCGCAAAATCTGCGATCTGTCGCTGGACTGGACGCAGAACTTTCACGCCTTTCCCTACAAGCAGCCAACCGCCAAGCTGCTGCCCTGGGAGGACCTGCGCCGCCGCCGCGCGAACGCGGACGACCCGCAGGACCAGCAGTATGCCCAGCGGCAGTACCACTTCACCCACGTGGTGAACAACGCCATGGCGCTGAAATATCCGCAGCTGCAGCACGCCGCCACGGGCAACATCAAGGCGGCCGACGCCTCCCGCGCCGGATGGGACAAGCTGATGAAGCATCACGGCGTGGCCATCGGGCTGTTTACGGGCGACGAGCACCTGGCCGGGCCCTCGCCCTCGCAGGGCACAGAGACGTGCGCCGTCGTTGAGGCGATGTATTCCCTGGAGGTGCTGCTCGGCCTGACGGGCGAGGCGGACCTGTGCGACAAGCTGGAGAAGCTGGCCTTCGGCGCGCTGCCGGCGAGCATGTCGCCCGACCGGATGGGCCATCAGTACCTGCAGCAGGTGAACCAGGTGGCCTGCACGGACACCGCGCGCGACTGGTACAACAACGGCAGCCGCGCCAACCTCTTCGGGCTGGAGCCCAACTTTGGCTGCTGCACGGCCAACCGCCATCAGGGCTGGCCCAAGTTTGCGCAGCATTTGTGGATGGCCGCGCCGGACGGCCTGGCCGCGATCAGCTACGCGCCCTGCCGCGTGCGCGCCATGGCGGGCGGGGTGCTTGTGCGCCTGGACGTAAAGAGCGATTACCCCTTCCGCGAGGACGTGGCCATTAAGCTGAGCATGGAGCGGCCGGCGCGCTTTGCCCTGCGCCTGCACGTTCCCCAGTGGGCGCAGGGCGCCGTCATCGCCGTAAACGGCCAGGACGTGCCCGCCGCGCCGGGCGCGTTTGCTGTGCTGGAGAGGGAGTTTGCCCACGGCGACGAGATTCGCCTGCGCCTGCCCATGGCCCCCCGCGTGGGCGCGGCGTACCACCAGAGCTTGTACGTGGAGCGCGGGCCGCTTCTCTTCGCCCTGCCCCTTGCCGAGCGCTGGACCTGCGTGGCCCCGCACCCCGCCGCGCCCGACTATGAGGTGACCACTGAAGATCCCTGGGCCTTTGGCCTGGATCCCGCCGCGCCCATCAGCGTTACCGACACGGGCGGCCCGGCCATACCCTTCAAGCGGGGTGAGCCGCCCGTCACACTCAGCGCGTCCCTCGCGCCCGTGCACGCCTGGCACATGAAGAACGGTTCCGCTGCGCCGCCGCCCGTGCTGCCCGCCGCGTCGGGCCCGGCACAGCCCCGCGTTCTGGTGCCCTACGGCTTCACCTCCCTGCGCGTCGCGCAGTTCCCTGTCGTCAAAGGAGCGGGGGCCGACGTAGGCTCGTAGATAGGGACGGCCGACGCGCGCTTCGCTCCGGCTGGCCCGGCGGCTTTATGCCGCCGGGCTTTCTTTTTGCCGCCGCGGGCAGCCCATGCCGCCGGCGGCATAGGCCGGCGGAAACGGCCGCGATAAAAGCTTTTTCGACGCGCTGCGCGCAATGCGCTCATTGCGTCGCACGTTCGCGGCCCTTCGACATATGGTATAGGGCGAGCTGTGACACAGCCGCGATACTAATGTCTCTTTGGAGGTACGTTCAGCATGATGTATGGACTAAATAATCCCTGCCTTGGCGCTCGGCCTTGGCCCTATTTCTGGTCGGGCAACTGCCCTCTCGCCGGCGCGCACCTGCGCAGGGTTGGCTGCCTGCGCGGGTTTGGCGACGGCCTTTTTGGCAACCATCCCTTTGACCGCCTGGCGAACGCCCCTCTGTGCGCCCATCCCGGCTTCGGCTTTGGCGGGCGTCCGTGCGACGGCGTGGGCATTCAGCCCTATCCGAACTTTGGCGTGCAGGGCTGCATGAACCGCCGCGATAACCTGTGCTCCCTGGCCTGCCAGGGCTTTGGCGTGGGCGGACCCGGCCTGTGCAGCCAGCTGTGCGGCAGCAACCGCCCCTGCGGCAACAGCTTCGGCAACTTCCGCGGGGCCATGGCCTGCTCGCGCACGATCTGGTAACCCATCAAGCAAACCGGCTGCAAAGCGTCCGGCCCCGCCCCTCAAAAGGCAGCGGGGCCGGCGCGGCGCATCCTTTTTTTTTGCACTATGCCCATAGCCGGCGCAAAAAAAACGCTTGAAACAAAATATTGACACACCATATGCGCCCTGCTATAGTTGGTTTTACCAAACGGGGCGCGCGTTTTCGCATGTCGGTTCATCGTGTCGTATGGAGGCGGTTGTATGGCGGTGAAAAACCGTATTCGGCTTGGTTCGGACGATCTGGTGATCGCCTCCATCGCCTATTTTATCAACGGCGTGTTTGCCCTTGCGTGCGTCATCCCCTTCGTTTACGTGCTCGTATACTCCATCACCCCCTATGAGCTGTACCTCAAGGACCCGTTCCGCCTGATCCCCCAGCAGATCACCTGGAGCGCGTACCGCGACATCCTCCGCTTCCGCTACATCCTCACCGGCTACAAGATGACCATCTCCATCTCCGTTCTGGGCACGCTGCTGGGCATGTTCATGCTGGTCATCACGGCCTACCCCCTCAAGTTCCGCGATCTGAAGGGCCGCAACTTCCTGCTTACCCTGTGGATCGTCACCATGTTCATCAGCGGCGGCATGATCCCCAACTATTTCCTTATCCGCACGCTCGGCCTGCTCAATTCCCGCTGGTCGCTCATTTTGCCCGGGCTGCTGGGCACGTACAACATCATCCTGATGAAAAACTACATGAACGGGCTGCCCGTCTCCATCGAGGAGGCCGCCCTCATCGACGGCGCGTCCGACATCCAGGTGCTCATGCGCATCGTGCTGCCCCTGTGTCTGCCCATTTTGGCCACGCTGGGGCTGTTTACCGTTGTTGGTTACTGGAACACCTACTTCAACGCCATCCTGTACATGAACAAGCGCGAGCTTTGGCCCTTGCAGCTGGTGCTGCGCGAGCTGGTCGTGGAGAGCTCCACCGCCGAGCTTGCGCAAAACATCGAGCAGGGCGAGCGCGTCGCCCGGCCCTTCACCCAGAAGATGGCCGCCATCATCGTCTCCACGCTTCCCATCATGTGCGTGTACCCGTTCCTGCAGCGCTTCTTCATGACCGGCCTTGTGCTGGGGGGCGTGAAGGAGTAGCGCCGGAAAAGCGCGCGCGGGCCGGCCGCAAACGGGCGGCTGTCCTATCGCTTCACAGGCCCGCGGGACGGCTCCCGCGGCTTGCGATAGAATCGAATCAGGAGGTTGCATCATGAAGCGTTTCCTGCTCCTTGTTCTGTGCGGCGTTATGATCGCCGGCATGGTGGGCTGCGCCGGCACGCCCGCCGCCACGCCCGCGCCCGCCCCCGCGGCCAGCGCCGCCGCGCCCGCGGCTACGGCTAAGCCCGCCGCCGCGCCTACGGCCGCGCCCGCCACCGCCGCGCCCAAGCCCGCCGAACCGGTCACCATCACCATGATTAACCGGCTGAACGCCGACTACGTGGTGGAGAACAACCCCATCGTCGCCGAACTCGCCAAACGCGCCAACGTCAAGCTGGAGATCGAGGCGCCCCCGATCAACAACTACAACGACCGCCTGAACATCGTCATGGCCTCCGGCGATCTGCCCGACATCATCTACAACAACGCCGACAAGGCTTACCGCCAGTGGGCCGCAGACGGCCTGCTGCTGAAGCTGGACGATTACCTGACCAAGATGCCCAACGTCACCTCCGTTCTCACCGAGATGGAGCTGAAGAACACCCGCGTTGTGGCCAAGGACAACGGCCTGTACGCCCTGCCCCGCATCCAGACCAAGCCCCCGGACACGATCATGTACCGCAAGGACTGGCTGGACAAGCTGGGCCTCTCCGTGCCCGCCACGCCCGAAGAGTTCGCCGCCGCCATGAAAGCCTTTTCGGACAACGACCCGGACGGCAACGGCAAGAAGGACACCTTCGGCTGGTCCCTCAACCCGGCTCAGATCTTCTCCCGCAACAACCAGTTTGCTTTTGATCTGCTTCCGGAAACCGTGAAGGGCAGCGACGGCCAGTACAACAAGCTGGAGATGCAGCAAAATTACATGGCCTTCCTGGATTGGTTGGCCGCCATGTTCAAGGACGGCTCCATGGACCCGGAGTGGTACCTGAACAAGCAGTATGAGGACTCCGACAAGTTCGCCGCCGGCAAGGTGGGCGTCAACTACAAGGACATCACCACCACGCACCTGATCATGGCCAAGTCGTTCTACGACGCCAACCCCACCGCCGTTGTTGTGGGCGGCCCGCCGCTGAAAAAAGCCGGCACCGACAAGGCCGTTGACTACTACGCCATCCAGGCCTGGGGCGCGTGGGCCGTCAGCGCCGACACGAAGAACCCCGACGCCGTCATCCAGTTCCTGGACTATGGCTATACGGACGAGGCGTGCACCCTTCTGCTTGCCGGCCTTCAGGGCGTCACCTACAACTCTTTCGACGAGAAGACCCGCACGGCCGTCCGCGACCAGGCCATGCAGGACGCCGCCAAAAAATACACCGCGTCCTACGCCTGCTTTAACTACCAGCTGCAGAACAAGGGCATGCTCATGAACGCCGGCTCCACCCCCGAGGACGTGAAGTTCGCCATGGACGCCATCGCCGAGATGAAGGCCAAGACGACCTACGTCGACTATGTGCCCTCCTGGGAAGCCGTGTACCCCGGGCTGGACGCCGCCCGTTCCAAGAATGTCGACCTGGACACCGAGAACACCGAGAAGCGCACCAAGTTCATCTGCGGCGAGCTCTCCCGCGATGAATACGTCAAGTTCTTAAACGAAAAGTTTATACCCGCTTACCAGGATTATATGGGCATCATTCGCGCCGCCAGCAAGTAAGCCATATGCGCGGGCGGGGGGCGGCTCATGCCGTCCCCCGCCATACTCAGTAATTCGCCCGGGAGATGATCGTATGGCCCAGCGCTCGGTATCCGCGCACGCTGAGACCTTCTCGGACAGGATGGCCGCTTGGGGCCGCTACATTGTGCGCAAGCGCTATTTGTACCTTCTGTGCATCCCGGGGCTGGTGTACCTCATCATCTTCCGCTACATTCCCATGTACGGCATCATCATCGCCTTTAAAAACTTTAACTTTAAAAAGGGCATCTTTGGAAGCCCCTGGAACAGCTTCGCCAACTTCGTGCGGCTGTTTGAAAGCGAAAAATTCTATCAGGTGTTCCGCAACTCCATCACGCTCAGCCTCTTCCGGCTGGTTATGTCCTTCCCCGTGCCCATCTTTTTGGCCATTCTGCTCAATGAAATCCGCGCGGTGCCCTTCAAGCGCACTGCGCAAACCCTTATGTACCTGCCGCACTTCATCTCCTGGGTGGTCATCGTGGGCATCATCATCAACTTCATGTCCACCACCGACGGCCTGGTCAACGCCCTCATCGAAAAGCTCACCGGCCACACGATCAACTTTCTGGGCTCCGAACGATGGTTTCGCACCCTGGTCATTGGGTCGCATATCTGGAAGGAGGCCGGATGGGGCACCATCGTGTACCTGGCGTCGCTCTCGGCCATCAACCCCGAGTACTACGAGGCCGCGACCGTGGACGGCGCCAACCGTTTCCAGAAAATCTACCACATCACGCTTTCAGGCGTGCGCGACACCATCGTCATTCTGCTCATTCTGGCGGTCGGCGGCATCATGAGCAACGGCTTTGAGCAGACCTTTCTTCTTCAGAACAATATGAACCTCTCCGTTTCCGAGGTTTTTGAGACATATACCTACCGCATCGGCATCGTGGGCGGCGAGTACTCCTTCTCCGCTGCGGTCGGCCTCTTCCAGTCCATCATCAACGCTGCGCTCGTCTTTTCCGCCAACCGCATCGCCCAGGCCCTCGGGCAGGCTTCCTTCTACTAAGCCGGGCGTGGGCGGGGGACGGCGAATGGCGAATGGGGATTTATAAGAAGGGCCGTGTTTGGCCAGGCAGCGGAAACGGGCCCGGCGGCGATGAAGCGCCGCCGGGCCCGCTGTTTGAGGAGGACGCCGTTTCCATCCCCTTCCCCGCGCCGCGCGGAAGGCGGCACGCAGGCGGAGAAAACCGGCGGCGTGCACGGCGGTTTTCGTGCGGAGCCGGGCGGCCAAGACGCAAATCGGACCGCGGACGCCCCCCGCGCGGCGGGGTTCTTCCGCGGTCCGGCGCCTAGCGCCCGCCGGGGTTTGCGGGGTTGTTGACGGTTTGGCCGTTGACGACCAGGTCGAAGGAGCACCCCAGGAAGCAAGCGGCCTCCTCGCACATGAGCATGCGCGAGAGGTAGATCTGCATGAACTCCATGACGGAAGAGGTGGGGTCCATCTCAAGGGCAAATACGATCTTGCGGGCCTGGGTGTCCACCACGATCTCATTCTTTTTGATGGCGTAGTTCACCCGGTCGTGGATGTCGGTTGGGTCGTAGCCCTTGCCGGAGCGTACGCGGGTGCGGTGCGCGTCGCTCTTGTCGGCGATGATGAGCGCCGCGGATACGGCGGAGATCACCTTGCCGGACTCCTCCTCGTGGTTGCCCACGGCCCCCACGATGGTGAGCACCTCGTCCAGGGGCATGCCCATATCGCGCAGAATGGGAAAGAGCATGGTGGCGCCGGTGATGCCGTGCCCGCGGCGGTTGATGGCATTGCCCACGTCGTGCAGCCATCCGGCGATGGCCGCAAGCTCCACCATGCGCGGGGGAAAGCTGAGCTCTTTCAGGATGGCCGCGGCCGTGACGGACACATACCCCACGTGCCTGGGCCCGTGCTCGGTGTATCCGATCATCTCCAGCATGCGGTTGGCCGCGGAGATCAGCCGGGAAATGTCCGGGCTTTGCTTAACGTCTGCCAAAGAGATTGTCATGAGTCGCCCTCCAAACGGTGGAGCACCTCAAAGTCCGCGTCGCCGGAAAAATCGCGGTCGGCCACCGCGTCGCCGCCCAGCGCTTCAATGGCGTTGCGCAGCTCCAAAAAATCGATGTAGCCCTCCGCGCTGGCGATGGCCTCCTGCAGGGCGGGCAGCGCGGCCGGGTCGCCGTACTTGGCCAGGTACGAGGCGAGCAGCGCGCGCCGCTCCGGGTACAGCGAAAACAGCTCCATAAGCCGTGCGAGCACCGCCCCCTGGCCCGGAAACTCGCACAGGACCGACAGGAGCAGCTCGGCCGCGTCGTCGGACGCCGAGGCCAGCGCCGAAAGGCAAGCGGGCGCGGAAGCAGCGCCCATGCCCTGCAGGGCTTCGGCTATGCGCTCGCGCAGCTCGGTGCTTGCGCCCTCGTCGCACAGCGTTTGTACGTACAGCTCAAGCGGCGCGGGCGTGTCGATCTCGGTGAGGAGCGACACGGCGATCATCTTGGGCTCGGTCGGCCCCCCGCCCCGTAAAATGGCCAGAAGAGGCGCCGTGGCCTCCTCGCCGCGCAGTGCGATGGCCTCCAGAAGCGGATCGGGAAGGGGCACCCGGCCGGACAGATACGAAAGCATGAGCTCGACCAGCTCGGCCGCGCTTTGGCCCTGCTGGAAGTATGCGCCGGGCGATACGCCCTCCAGCCAGGGCGCAGGCGTTTTCAGCCAGGTAAAGTACACCTCGGGCATCTGCGCTTCCATCTCGGCAAGGTTGCGGTACTGGCCGGCGTTGCGCTGCATCCAGGTCTCTGTGTGCTTGCGGAAGCGCGCGTCAAAGTCGATCGTCGTCATTTTGGGCCTCCTGATCCGCTTGGGCCTTGATATACCGGAGATATTCGCGGTAGATTCGGCTGGAGAGCGCCTGCATGGCGTAGCGCGATACGCCCCACCAGGCCGCCACGCGCTTCATGTCCACCTTTTCCCCGTCTACTAAAGGGCGGGAGGCGCGCACGCATGCGTACTCCAGTGCCGCGCACAGCGCGCCGGCGCGGCCGGGCGGCTCCTCGTCCGGCGAAAGGCTGCGCCAGTACGCGCACAGCATGTCCGGGGCGCGGCGCAGCACCGCCTCCTCATACCGGCCGGACATGGCCTGCAGCGCGGTCTGCAGCACATGCGCCACCTGAGCGGGCATCTCACGGGAGGCGGAACCAAGAACGCTGACGCGTACCTCCACGAGCGAGCCGTCGATGGTGGCGATGTACGGCTCCGGCGCGCCCATCTGCTTGAGCATGCCGAACACCTCGCGCTTGTTCTCGTCCGTCTCGCTGGCGGAGGTGAGGGCGGATTGCAGCACGCGCTGGGCCTCGCGGTCCTGAAACACGGAGACGAGCTGGTAGAGAGCGCGCCGGATGCCCGCGTCCGACAGGTTGAGCCCCCACAGAAGAAGCGAGCGGAAGCTTTCGTCGCCCTGCCAGCGCTCGGTCATGTCCGCGAGGCCATGGCGCGCCAGCTCGTTGATGGCCCGGATGCGGCGCAGCACCTCCTGATGGGGAACCTGAAAGGCGTGCGGCACAACCGGGCGGCCGTTTGCGCGGCCGGCGGGCCACTCGCGGCACAGCGACAGATAGAAGGGCGCAATGGAGTTGAGCGGGTCGATGCGCACGATGCGCTGCCACATCTCCTCCGCATCGTCGGTTTTTCCGGCGTTAAAGAAGAGCGAGGCATAAAAATGCAGGGCGCGCTTGTCGTACGGGCGCATGGCCACAAGTTCGGGCACGCGGGCGAGGGCCGTATCCGAGCGGCCGATCTCGCACAGGGTCATCAGGTACTTGTGCAGGTCGTCCGGGTCGTCCAGGGCGAGCGCTCCGGCCTTCTCGGCGCAGGCAAGCGCGCAGGCTTCCTCGCCCGCCTCGTGCGAAAACAGCGCCAGGTTGCACAGCGCGTGCAGGTTGTCGCCCGCCAGAGAAAGCGCCGCCTGCGCCTCCTTAACTGCCTTTTTCTGCTGGCCCATCAGGTAGTAGCAAAGCGCCAAATTGTTGCGCAAAAAGGGAAACTCTGCGCCGCCCTTTAAGGCCTTGCGGAAGGCCGCCGCGGCCCTTTGGTACTCGCCGCTGTCCATCAGCGCTTTGCCGCGCGTGGCCTCGGCCTGGGTGCTGCCGGGCATGTCGGACAGGTCGCTGCGCGCCTCCTGCAGGGTGTCCAGCAGGTCCTCCACGTCGTCGCGGTAGGTGCCGTCCGGGTCCAGGCGGATGTAGGTGAGGAAGCTCTCGCGGGCCTTCTCAAAGTCCTGCAGGCCCATAAAGTTGCAGCCAAGGCCAAAGTAGCACTCCGACACGCTCTGCGGGGAGCGCATCAGCGCGAAGAGCACCTGGTTGGACTCGTCAAAACAACACATCTCCGTGAAGATCTCCGCCAGATCCAGCTGGTACTCCGGGTTGTCCGGATCCTTTTGAACGGCCGAGCGCAGGGACTGCAGCGCGTCCAGATAGCGCTGCTGATCCAGCCTTTTTTGGGCCCTGCGGTAGTGAAAGGTGCCTGGCTGGTCGAAGGGGAGGATGCGCGGCCTCGCGCTCATGCTCGGCCCCTCCCTTCCTGCCGCGCAGGCACGGCGGACACGAGGGCGCGAAGGCGTTCCATGTCCTGCTCGTAGGCGCTTTGCAGGCTGCGGTTGTAGATGACGCTGGCGGGGTGGTACAGCGGAAACAGCGTGGCGCCGCCGGGCGCGCCCTCGTACGGCCGGGGCACGCCGTGCTCCGCGCCGATGACGCACGGATGCCCGCACAGCGCGCGCAGTGCCGTGTTGCCCAGCGTGACGATGATCCGTGGCCGAACCAACGCAATCTCGCGCACAAGCCACGGGCTCATCAGCGTCACTTCCTCGCGGGTAGGCGTGCGGTTCACCGTGCGGCCCGCCTCGCTTTGGCGCGTGGGGCGAAACTTCACCGTATTCGTCACGTACAGGCTCCCGCGTTCAATGGCGGACGCCCGCAGGAACTCGTCCAAGTTCCGCCCGGCTTTGCCCACAAACGGCCGGCCGAGCAGCACCTCCTGCGCGCCGGGCGCCTCTCCCACCAACAGCACGTGCGCGGGCGACGGACCTTCGCCAAAAACGAATATGCGTTCGGGAAAAAGCTGGGCAGCTTTCTGCGCCATCTCCTTGTTCAATTTGTCCATGGGCTGGTTGTTGAGCATGCATCCTCCTCATGGGGCGGCAACAAATCATGTGCGGGGCAGAGGGCGTCGACGGGGACGTTTCAGCCGTTTGGCTCGTCATATAATAGATCGGCATAAAGACGCAGTTCCATAAGTTTTTTGCGCACGGCCTGCAGGTCCATCCAGGCGTCTCGCTTCAGCTCGGGCTGACGAAGCAGAGCCGCCGGGTGATACGTGGGCATAAAGTACACGCCCTTGCGCTGGATGAAGGTCCCCCGCGCCCGAGAGATGCGGATCTCGCGGTCCAGCAGCGCCTGCGCCGCCGTGGCGCCCAGGCAAACGATGACCGCGGGCCGCACGAGCAGAAACTGCGCGCGCAGGAAGGGCAGGCACGCCTCCTGCTCCTCGGGGG
This sequence comes from Eubacteriales bacterium, assembly GCA_031553225.1. Lineage (GTDB taxonomy): Bacteria > Bacillota > Clostridia > Christensenellales > UBA1750 > JAVBLU01. The sequence goes on along the minus strand of JAVBLU010000043.1, from coordinate 22,953 downwards.
TGGGCTGGCGGTTGTAGGGCGGGCGGCATTTTACCACGTTGCAGATGTACACGTCCCGCCGCTCAAGGCCCATCGCGCCGATCATGCGGTCGAGCAGCTGCCCGGCCGCGCCCACGAACGGGCGGCCCTGGCGGTCCTCCTCCTGGCCCGGGCCCTCGCCCACGAACATGAGCGGCGCGTCCTGCCGGCCCTCGCCGGGCACGACGCGGGCGCAGCCGGCCCGCAGGCCGCAGCGGCTGCAGCCCTGAAGGCCCTGATGAAAGGATGCCCAGGTGATCTGCGCCATGAAACGCTAACGGTAAGGCGAAGTGCCGTCGCCGCGCTCGTAGCGGGCGCGGATGCCGCCGATGAGCGGCGGCCGCGAGCGCGCCATGGTGAGCACGGCCGCGCCGATGGCGGCGATCGGCCCGCGCACGGGCACGGCCACCGGCCGCAGGTGCATGCCGATGAGGGTTTGCCCGATGTCCAGCCCCGCGCCGGCGCGCACGCTCTGCACGAGCACCGCGTCCGGCAGCAGCTGATACATGTGCGCCGCGAACGAGCCGCCCGCGTGCGGCTGGGGTACGGCCCACACTTCCGTTAAGCCCTGTCTTTGGGCGTAATCGCGCGGCGTCACAAGCGCGCGGTTTAAGTGTTCGCAGCACTGCGCGGCAACATACAGGCCGCGGCCGGAGGTTTCCGCAAGCGCGGCTTCGCAAAGCGCGGCCGCAAGCTCCGGGCTTCCGCCCGTGCCGATGCGCGCGCCCAGCGCCTCGCTTGTGGAGCAGCCGATCACAACGCAGTCGCCCGGCGAAAGCGCGGCTGCGTCGAGCAGCGCCGCGAGCGACATGCGCATATCCGCGGCCATCTTTTCCGCCGTCATAGGAGCATCACCCGCTTACATTATAGCACAGCCGGGCCTGTTTGGTACACCGGCGGAAGGAAATGCGCCGGCGACGGCGAAAATAACCAGAATACCGCTGCCGGATCACCGGCCAGACAGCCAGAAGGACGTGTTGATTTGCGGCGACAGCCCAACGCTTTGCGCATCGCCATTGCGCTCCTCGTTACGGCGACGCTCGTGTTTGGAGCGATCGCCATACTGCGCTCCTTGGGCGGCGGGGGCCGCCCGCTTTCCGCCTCGCCCATGCTGCTGCCCGTTACGGACGACAACCAAACGAGCGTGATGGGCGACGGCCTTGTGAGCTTCGACGGGCAGAAACTTTTTGCCCTAACCGCACAGGGCCGCACGAAATGGTCGCAGCCCCTGAGCAACCCAAACGCCTCCCTGTCGGCCTCCGACAGCCTGGCCGTGGTGTACACGCAAACGCAGATCTATATCTTCGACGACACGGGCAAGCTCACGTTTTCCGACAAGGTAAACGAGACGATCCGCCAGGTGCGCTGCGGCAAAACGCACGTGGCCGTTCTCACGGAAGGGGAGACGCCCTCCGTACGCGTGATCGACAAGGAGGGCCGCTTCATCGACGCCAAGCCCTTTCAGGGCGTCAGCGTGCTGGACTTTGGCTTCTACACCGATACGGATCAGCTCTACAGCATGACGCTAGACGCTTACGCCGCCACACCCTACACCGCCGTTACCACCTACGAGCCGGGCAAGCTGACCACCGGGCAGATTACCTTCGCCGACGAGCTCATCTACCGCGCGGTGTTTCACAAGAACAGCGCGGCCTTCGTGGGCACGCAGAACGTCACGTGGGCCGCGCAGGCCGCGGCCATCACCGAGACCGGAAAAACGCTGGTGTACGGCCGGCAGAGCATGGCGCAAGGCGTGTACAACGACAGGATCTACCTGGCGCTGGCGCCCGTGGACGAGGCCGAGCGGGAAAGCGGCGTGCAAACGCTGTACCTGCAAACCGCCGACAGCCAGCGCGAGGTACATCTGCCCGTGCGCGCGCCCTTCGTGTGCATCTTCCAGGACGCGGTCTTCGCCGTGGGCCCTTCGGCCGTGATGCGCGTGCCGCTGGCGGAGGGGGCGGTTACCCAGCGCGACCTGCCGCTTCACGTGGAGCGGGTGCTGGGCGTTACCCGCCTTGGGTCGCTCGTGGTCTCCTCGGGCGGGAGCCTGTATTCCCTGGCGCTGCAGTGAGCGCCGAAACAGAAAGGAACATGCCCGTGAACTACGTGGACATCGGCATCCTGGCCATCATTTTGCTCTCGGCCGTGTTTGGCATGTACGAGGGCTTTCTGCTCTCGGTCATTCAGTCGGTGGGGTCGCTTGTCTCCTGGTTGGCCGCGGCCGTGTTCTACCGGCCGCTTGCCGCGCACATCGCCGCAAATACAAAAATCGTGGACACGCTTATGTACTACTCCGCCGGATCGGCCCACGTGAGCGACGTGGTGGCCAGCAACGCCGACGTCGCCACCCTGGCGGCCGACAAGCTGTCCTCGCTTGTCGCCTCGGCCAACCTGCCCGAGCCTCTTGGGGCGTTGGTCACGCAGAACGTGATCGGCCGCGTGTTCGCCTCGCGGGGCGTCCACACGCTGAGCGACTATCTGAACGAGACGTTTGTGGCTTTTATGCTGAACGCGCTGTGTTTCATGGCCATATTCGTGGGGTGCGTCATCGTTGTGGCGGTCATCTCCAACCTCGTGTCCAGCGCCGCAAAGCTGCCCGTTCTGCGCCAGCTGGACGGCCTGGCGGGCGGGGCGTTCGGCGCGCTGCGCGGCGTGCTCATCGTGGCCGTGCTCTTCCTGCTCTACCCCATCGCCATCACCATCCTGCCGCTGAAAGAGGTGACCACGCTGGTGGAGGGCTCGCAGTTCGCGGCCTGGTTCTACCAAGGAAGCCTGATCATCAAGTCCATCGCGGGGTCGATCTGACGGCTGCGCGGCCCGCCGCCCGCTTGCGTGCGGGCGGGGCGCTTCCGCTGTGTTTCACGTGAAACATAGACGCGCGAGCGCCGGCAGAAGCTCATTGCGAGGGTGAGCACGGCTCGTTTTCAGCCGCCGCGGGGCGGATTTCCACACAGATGAAAGCCACGGGAGTGAGATGCATGGACAGGCCTAATTTTGTGATGGTGTTTCCCGACCAATGGCGCGGCGACTGCCTGTCCTGCCTTGGGCATCCGGCCGTGCGCACGCCGTATCTGGACCACATCGCCGAGGGCGGCACGCTCTTCACCGCGGCGTACTCGGCCGCGCCGACGTGTATCCCTGCGCGCGCCTGCCTGGCCACCGGCCTTAGCCCTTCCGGGTGCGGGCGGCTGGGCTACCGCGACGGCGTGCCCTGGATCTATCCGCGCACCATGATGATCTGCCTGCGGGAGGGCGGCTATCAGACCATGCAGTGCGGCAAGACGCATTTCTTTCCGCAGCGCGCGGGGCTTGGATTCGAGCAGAACGCGCTGTACGATGTGCAGCGCCTGCATCCGGACTTTGAGAGCGACTATCACGAGTGGCTGCAAAGCGAAACGAGCGGCCGCGCGGTCGACCGTGCGCGCGAAGTGGAGCCCAACTCCGTTCACGTAAAGCCCTGGCAACACGAGGAGCGCCTGCACTGCACGAACTGGATTATGGATACGGCCGTGACGATGCTGCGGCGGCGCGATCCCACGCGCCCCTTCTTTCTGCAGATCAGCCTGCACCGGCCGCATGCGCCGTATGATCCGCCCGCCGCGTTCTTTGACATGTACCGAGACGCGGTCCTGCCGGACGTGCCCATGGGCGACTGGTGCGCAGGGAATACCGCGCCCACGCGCCGCCTGGACACGTGGCGCGGCACGATCCCGCCGGACATGCTGGACAGCGTGCGGCGCGCGTATTGGGCGCACTGCACGCACATCGACGATCAGGTCGGCAAGCTGTACCACTACCTGAACAAGGCCGGGCTGCTCGGCAACACTTATTTCCTGTTCTTGTCCGATCACGGCGAACAGCTGGGCGACCACGGCCTGTTCCGCAAGGCGACCCCGTTCGAAGGTTCGGCCCGTATTCCGCTGCTTGTGCGCGCGCCCTCGTCCTTTGGCAAGACGCCTGCAAGATCCGTCCGCCCCACCACGCACGCCGACGTGATGCCCACGCTTCTGCAGCTCGCCGGGCTCCTTCTGCCGGACGGGCTTCAAGGATCGTCCTTTTTGCCCGCGCTGCAGGGCGACTGCTCGCAGGATCCGCCCTTCGTGCACGGCGAGCACGCCAATGCGGGCGATGGCTGGCAGTATCTCGTGTCCGCCCGGGAAAAATATGTTTGGGAGACGCTCTCCGGCCGCGAGTTGTACTTCGATCTGGCCGCAGACCCGCGGGAACTGTGCGATCTCTCCGCCGATCCAGGCCGCGCCGCCGACGTGGCCCGCTGCCGCGACCGCCTGACCTGCATCCTCTCCGCCCGCCCTCAGGACGGGCTTGTGCAGAACGGCCGGCTTTGCCCGGGCCGCATTCTTCCCGCCGTGCGCTAGATGCCGCGCGCGCAAAGCGTGCGCTGCCTGCGCGCCAAAGCCGGCGCCCTGCTGCGCGCGCGCTCGGCGCCATTGCATCGCCGGCGAACAGCGCATCTATAGGCAAAAGCCCCGCCGACGGCGGGGCTTTTGCCTGGGCAGGCCCGTCAGCCATATATGGTCTGGCGGAGCTGTGCCCTGCACGCTGTAGGTCAGGATGTCGGGGAGGTGTCGAGGCCGACGAAGCGGCCGTGGTAGGCGCAGACCCAGGCGGGCAGGTAACCGGCGCGGTGCGCGACGCGCTGCGAGGCAATGTTGCTGCTCGCCGTGCCGTAATAAGGGATGCAGCCCCGCGCTATGGTCGCAAGGGTAAGGGTGTTGACAAGGTACGCCGCAACCCCGCAGCCGCGATAATCCGCAAGTACGTCCATGCCGATCTGCCACATGGCTGCGCAGTCCTGGCTCGCGCCGGCGACCGCCACAACGCGGCCGCCTTGCCGGGCCACGGCGGCCAGAATATCCGGGCGCGGATGGGCGGCGTCGTACTGCAGGGCGTTGCGGAAACCCTCGAATCGATACAGGCCGGGAATTTCCGGGCGTTCGACGAGCTCGAAGGAGAAGGCTTCGGGCGCCGGAAGAGGAGCCAGGGCGGCGAGATCCGGCAGATAGTAGAGGCTGTGGCCATACACGAAGGGCATGGAGAATGCTTCGTCGCGGTCTTTTCCTGCCAGCGCGGGCCGCACGACAGACAAAACCTCCGGCGTGGCGGAGACCACGATGGACAGGCCCATGGATAGCATCTCAAAGTGCTGTGCACGCCTTGGGAACGGCCGGCGTCCGGGGTTGTCGCGGCACGCGACGAATACGAAGCCGTCCTTGTCGCCGCACAGGTCAGATGCGGCGCAGTTCAAATCCACGGCCAGCTGCTGGCGGACGAGCGCCGCCATCCCATTTTGCGTCATGTTCATCCTCGCGGCGCGCTTGGCGCCTTCTCTATGGGAAGGTCGCGCGCGGACGGAAGCGTCGCAGAGCGCGCTCGGCGCCGGCGTCCTTCCTTTACAATCCGCCGCTGCCCAGCCCCAGCGATTCCAGCACGTCCCAAATGCGCTGCAGCTCTTCGGGCGAGGCGTATGGCAGCACAAGCTGGCCCTTCTTGCCGGTGCCGGAGAGCTGTGCCTTTACGCCGAAGGCCCGCCGGGCCATGTCCACGAAGTCGTGCAGCTCGGGCGTGAGCCGCTGCTTTGCCGGCGCGCGCTTGTGAACGGCGCGCATAGCGTCCTCCATCTGGCGGACGGACCAGCCGTTCCGTTCGGCCTGCAGGGCCAGTTCGGTTTGCCGGGCCGGATCGGCCAGCGTAACGAGCGCGCGCGCGTGTCCTGCGGACAGCCGCCCCTCGCGCAGCATCTGCAGCACGGGCTCGGGCAGGGTAAGCAACCGCAGCACGTTCGCTACGGCCGGGCGCGAGCGGCCCACGCGTTTGGACACGGCCTCCTGCGTCAGCCCGCACTCGTCGATAAGCGCCTGTACGGCGCAGGCCTCTTCCACGGGGTTTAGGTCGGCGCGCTGCAGGTTTTCCACCAGCGCTACCTGCATGCGCTCCAGCTTGTCGGCCTCGCGCACCAGCGCGGGAATCTCCTGGAGTCCGGCCATGCGCGCCGCGCGAAAACGGCGTTCGCCCGCGATGATGACGAAGCGGCTGCCGTTTCGGCGCACGATGATCGGCTGAATGACGCCAAGCTCGGCGATGGAGTCGGCCAGCTCGCGCAGGGCGGTTTCCTCAAACCGCTTGCGGGGCTGGTCTTCATTGCGGTCGATATCCGACAGCGCGATGCGCACCACGCTCTGCCCCGCCGCCGACTCGTCGCGGATGAGCGCTTCCAGGCCCTTGCCCAAACCGAAGCTCTTCATGCGTCGCTCCCCCCCTCGTTCCAGGCGATGAATTCCCGCGCCAGATCGCGGTACGCCAGCGCCCCGGAGGAGCGCGCGTCGTACTGGTGAATCGGCAGGCCGTGCGAGGGCGCCTCCGAAAGCCGCACATTGCGCGGGATGACGGAGGTATGCACCTTGCCCTGAAAGTACTTGCGCACCTCCGCGACCACCTGACTGCCCAGGTTTGTGCGGCCGTCGAACATGGTGAGCACGACGCCCTCGATATCCAGCGCCGGGTTCAGACGCTGCCGGACGAGCCGGACCGTGCCCATCAGCTGCGTGAGGCCCTCCAGCGCGTAGTACTCGCACTGGATGGGAACGAGCAGGGCGTCCGCGGCGGTGAGTGCGTTCAGCGTAAGCAGCCCCAGAGAGGGCGGGCAGTCGATGAGCACATAGTCATACCCGCCGACGATCGCGCTCAGCGCGCGCCGAAGCCTGTGCTCGCGCTCCCGGGCGCTCACCAGCTCCACCTCCGCGCCCGCCAGGCGGATGGCCGAGGGAACCAGGCACAGGCCGGGCGTGTTCGTTTTCACCACCGCGGGCGCGAGCTCCGCGCCGTCGATGAGCGCCTCGTAAACCGACAGCCTGGCCGTCGCCTTGTCCACCCCAAGGCCGCTCGTGGCGTTTCCCTGCGGGTCCATGTCCAGCAGCAGAATCCGCTTGCCTTCCGCCGCCAGGCACGCGCCCAGGTTGACGGTGGTGGTCGTCTTGCCCACGCCGCCCTTCTGATTCGCCACTGCAACAACCTTCAAGCGATCACCCCGCGCCATTATACGGCATCGGCGGCCGGCGCGTCAAATGTTTCACGTGAAACAAACCGCGCCGCGGACGTAAAAAGGCCCTCCGCTTGCGCGGCCGGGCCTTTTTTGCCTGATTACTTCAGAAACAGCTCGATGACGGGCACCAGAACGGGCGGTTTAATGGGCGGCAGGCGCAGGTTGACGGAGCCTTCGGGGAACTTGTCGTTCCATTCCACGTTCGCTTCGGCGATGAGCACCTCCGAACCGTCGTGCAGGAACTGAGCGTATTCCACCAGGCCGCCGAGGCCGGGCAGCGTGACGTCGCGGAAGGGGTAGGCGAGCAGGTGCAGATACAGACGCTTTCCGTTCTGGGTGTAGCGCGCGTCCGGCGGCGGCGTAAAATCGGACTGCGTGCAGCCGTAAATGGCGCGGGCGTTGCCGTGCATCCACTGCTCGTAGGCCGCAAGCGCGTCTCTGGCGCGCTGGTCCAGCTCGCCGCGCGCCGTGGGCCCAACGTTCATCAGCAGGTTTCCGCCCAGGGCGACGGTGTTCACCAGCATCTCGACGAGCATCTGCGGCGACTTCCAGGTTTGCTCGTCGCGGTGATACCCCCACGAGCCCGAGAAGGTCTGGCAGGCCTCCCAAACCACCGGCTCGCCGGTTTGCTCGTGCTTTACCCACTCGCGCGGCTGGTATTGTTCGGGCGTCCACAGGTCCTGCTCGATCTCCGTCCGGTTGTCGATGATGACTCCCGGCTGCAGCTTGCGCGCCACAGCGATGAGCTCCTCGGCCTCCCAGTCCAGCCGCCCCTTCCCCTTCATCCAAGCCTTTTCGCCCTCTACCGTGCGTCCGGAGTAAGAGAAATCAAACCACAGCACGTCGATCTTTCCGTAGTTGGTCAGCAGCTCGGTCACCTGGTCGCGCATGTATTTTGCGTATTTGCGCACGTCCCGTCCTTCGCTCTGCGCCTTTGCGTCCGGGTCGTCCCGCCGGGGGTGCAGCATGTCGATGGGGAACTCCGGGTGGTGCCAGTCGATGAGGGAATAATAAAAGCCGATGCGCAGCCCTTCCGCGCGGAAGGCGTCCACGTATTCGCGTACCAGGTCGCGCCGGGCCGGCGTGTTCATCACGCAGTAGTCGGTGTGCTTCGTGTCCCACATGCAAAAGCCTTCGTGGTGCTTGGTGGTCAGCACGGCGTACTTCATGCCCGCCAGGCGCGCGCGCCTGGCCCAGTCGCGCGGGTCGTACAGGTCCGGGTTAAAGTGTTTGAAGTACAGGTCGTACTTTGCCTCGGGCGTCTTCTCGTGGTGCTTCACCCACTCATGCCGCGCGGGCATGGCGTACAGCCCCCAGTGGATGAACATCCCGAATCGGTCGTGAACGAACCATGACGTGTCGCCGGGCGTCTTGCGCGTGGGCAGTGGCATAGGCAAACCCTCCCTGCTATGTCGGCCGCGGAAGAATCTCCCGCAGCGCGGATACGACGCTGTCCATGTCCTGGTCGGTGCCGATGGTGATGCGCAGGTAGTCGGCGATGATCTCCTCGCTAAAGCGCCGCACGAGAATGCCCCGGTCGCGCAGCGCCTGCTGAAGCGCCTGGCCGGGCATGCTCCGGTGCCTGCAAAACACGAAATTCCCTTGCGGCTTGCCCAGCGTGAAGGACAGCGATTCAAGCGCCTGGACGAAGCGCTCGCGCGTTGCCATGATTTTGCGGCAGCAATCCGCCCAGTAGGCCCGGTCCTGCATGGCCGCGCGGCCGGCCGCCAGGGCAAGCCGGTCCAGCGTGTAGCTGTTAAAGCTGTCGCGGATGCGCCACAGGGCACGCAGCAGCTCCTCCTGCCCCAGCGCGTAGGCCAGCCGCATGCCCGCCAGGCTGTGCGATTTGGAGAGCGTGCGCACCACGAGCAGGTTGTCGTATTCGCCGATGAGCGGCACGGCGCTCTCGCCCCCGAAATCGCAGTACGCTTCGTCCACGATGAGCGCATGGCCGCGGGCGCGGCAGGCGTCCGCCATGCGCCGGATGTCGGCGAGCGGCAACCCAAGCGAGGTGGGCGCGTTCGGGTTGGCGATCACGACGGGGCATTCCCTGGCGATCAGCCCGTCCACGTCCACCTGCAGGCCCGGCAGCATGGGCACGCGCTCGGCCTTCATATTATACAGGTCGGCGTACACGGGATAGAAGCTGTAGCTCACCTGGGCGGTGGCCACGCCCTGCCCGGGATTGATATAAGCCAGATACGCGAAGGCCAGCACCTCGTCGGAGCCGTTGCCCGGAAACACGAAGGAAACCGGCAGAGCGTGGTGCGCCGCCACCGCTTCGCAAAACGGCAGGCAGTCCGGCGGCGGGTACAGCCGAAGCGCCCCGTCCGCCTGCGCCCCCAAAATGGCCCCAGGTACGGCGGGCGAAGGCGGGTAGGCGTTCTCGTTCGTGTTCAGCTTGATGTACTTGCGCTCGCGCGGCTGTTCCCCCGCTGTGTAGGGTGTTATGCTGCGCGCTTTTCCGCTCCAGAACTGGCTCATGAAACGACCTCCCATGCGGAATATCATACCACGAACGCCACATTGCGGCAACCTTGGGCATTTACCGCCGCGCCTTTGCTCCCTTCGCCGGAGGCGCTCCCGGCTCAACATTTTTCTTTGCGGGGTTTGCCGGATACTTCAGGAACCGGGAAGCGTTGGGCGAGATGTCGCATCTTTTCATCGCGCGCAGGTTCGCTCAAAGGACGATTGCGCCCGCATATCGGGGCATCGGCGTTCTTTGTGTTACACCATATACTTTTTTGGCGAACGAATACGCTTGCGTTTCACACTTCGAATTTTATAATAAAACCGTGATCCAGAAACAGGGAGCGGTCGCTTACAACTCCGCTTGCATGAGGTCTGCACGGCACAGCGCGCGACACGACGCGCGGACGGGCTGGCAATACATGTATGGCGATGACATATACTGGGTAAGCTGAAGTGACTCTCATTTTTGGAAGGAAGTGTTCCTTTGCTCCAAAGCCCGCGGCTCGTGCGTATGCTGCGGCACCAGAAACGAGCCTGCGCCTTCCTGCTTGTGCTTTCGTATGCTCTTGCCGCGTGGCCGGTGATGCGCGTTCCTTCCGCGCCCGTGGCCCACGCCGCGCCCCTTGATCTGGTGCCCCGCTACGACCTGTTGCCCGCCAAGCGCACGAATCCTTACCAACTGGCGCCGTCCTCCCCCTATGCGCAGGTGTCCGCGGCCGTATCGCTGCTGGACGCCATCGGGAACGCGCCGCAGCCGGCCCCCTCGGCGCGGGCGGCCATTGAGACGGCCGTACCCTTGCCGCCTGCCACGCCCCCGCCCGAAAAGCCCGTCGCCCTCAAGCGCACGAAGGCTCCGCCCGCAGTCTCCGCCCCGGACGTTGCCGTCACGGCGGTCAGCACGGCCCCGGGCAGCAAAATCGGCCCGTACGTGGCGGGCGAGGAGTACACCTTCAAGACCACCGGCTACTGCCACTGCGCCAAATGCAACGGCAAATGGGCGTACGGCCCCCTGGCCAACGGGGGCATGCCCAAGGCCGGCCGCACGGTGGCCATGGGCGAGGTGCCCCTGGGCACGCGGGTGCTCGTCAACGGCCATGAGTACGTGGTGGAGGACCGAGGCGTGACCGGCAAGCACATCGACGTCTACTACGACACGCACGAGCAGGCTTGGAACCACGGCAAAAAGACCGTAACGGTCATCGTTCTGGGCCGCTAGGCAGCAACCGACTGAGGCGGCGCAGCCTGCCCGTTCAAGACGTTTGCACTGCGCAATTCCTGCGCAACCAGCCAGCCACCGGTGAACAGCAAAGCGAAACGGCTATTCATCGATGGCCCGGGGCTGCATCCCCTCTTCACGCGGCGCTGCGCGGGCCAGGATCACGGCCCGGCGGCGCCGCTTATTTCCTGGGAAATATAAGCGCCCTGCGGCGCATTGGCCCAGCGCAAGGGCGGAACTCTTGCGCGCAACGGCCTGTTTGGGGTATAATGCGGAGAACTGGGAGGGGATGTCATGCTTGACATCAGTTTGATACGCAGGGAGCCCGAGCGCGTGGTCGCAGCCATCCGCAAGCGCGGAATGGAGATCGACCTTCAGGGCGTTCTGCAGCTGGACGAGCAGCGCCGTGCGCTCATCGCCGAGGGCGAGGCCCTCAAGGCCGAGCGCAACCGCGTCAACAAGGACATACCGCGCCTGAAGAAGGAGGGCGCGGACATCGCTTCGCTTCTGGAGGAAATGAAAGCTTCCGGCGAGCGCGTGAAGGCGATCGATGAGGAGCTTCGCTGCGTGGACGAACGCCTGCACCAGCTGCTTGCGGCCCTGCCGAACATGCCCGCTGAGGATGTGCCCGCCGGTGGAAAAGAGCAGAACGTGGTGAAGCGCGTGTACGGGGAGAAACCCGCCTTCGCGTTTACACCCAAAAACCACGTGGACCTGTGCACGTCTCTTCAGCTGATCGATTACGAGCGCGGCGTAAAGATGGCCGGCAGCGGGTTTTGGCTGTACACGGGCATGGGCGCGCAAATCGAGTGGGCGCTGCTGTCGTATTTCATTGCGCAGCATACCAAGGACGGCTTCCGTTTCATGCTGCCCCCGCACATCCTCAGCTACGAGTCGGGGTACGCGGCCGGCCAGTTTCCCAAATTTGAGGAGGATATCTTCCGGCTTGCGGGCGAGGGGTTCCGCTTCATGCTGCCCACCTCCGAGACGGCGCTGGTCAACCTGTACCGCGATGAGATCGTGGAGGAAGCCGACCTGCCCCAGCGCCTGTTCGCCTATTCGCCCTGCTACCGCAGCGAGGCGGGTACGTACCGCGCGTCCGAGCGCGGTATGGTGCGCGGCCATCAGTTCAACAAGGTGGAGATGTTCGCCTTCTGCGCGCCCGAGGACTCGGCGGCCATCCACCGCCAGCTCATCGACAAGGCGTGCTCGCTGCTGGAGGGCCTGGAGCTGCACTACCGCCTCTCGCAGCTCGCCGCGGGCGATTGCTCGGCGTCCATGGCCACCACATGGGACGCGGAGGTGTGGATGCCTTCCATGAACGAGTACAAGGAAGTGTCCTCCATATCCAACGCCCACGATTACCAGGCGCGCCGCGGCGGCATGCGCCTGCGCCGCGCCGACAAGCGCCTGGAGTACATGCACACGCTCAACGGCTCCGGCCTGGCCACCTCGCGCATATTGCCCGCCATTGTGGAGCAGCACCAGCAGGCCGACGGCTCGGTAACCGTCCCCAAGGCGCTGCGCCCGTTCCTGGGCGTTGACCGCATCACCCCGCCGTAGTATAATAATTTGTCAACATCCAAGTGAGAAAACGGGGCTGATCATATGTCCGGGCACTCGAAATGGTCAAACATCAAGCATAAGAAGGGCAAGGCCGACGCGCAGCGCGGCAAGGTATTCACCAAGATTGGCCGCGAGATCGCCATGGTGGTGAAAAACGGCGGGAGCGACCCGGTGTCCAACTCCCTCCTGCGCGACACCATCGCCAAGGCCAAGGCCGCCAACATGCCCAACGATTCCATCGATCGCAGCATCAAGCGCGCCTCCGGCGAGCTGGGCAACGTCATCTACGAAGAGGTGCGCTACGAGGGCTATGCCCCCGGCGGCGTGGCCGTCATCGTACAGTGCGTTACCGACAACCGCAACCGCACCGCCTCGGAGGTGCGCCACATCTTCGACAAGTATGGCGGCAACCTGGGCACCACCGGCTGCGTGTCCTACATGTTCGATGAAAAAGGCGTTCTGGTGACGGAAAAAACCGCGTCCGCCGACGACGCCATGATGGCCGCCCTGGACGCCGGCGCGGAGGATTTCTCCGAGCTGCCCGACGCCTACGAGATATTAACCGCGCCCGCCGACTTCTCCGCCGTGCGCGACGCGCTGGCTGCGGCCGGCTTTACCTTCCTCTCCGCCGAAACCGAGTTCCTGCCCCAGAACACCGTCACGCCGCAGGGCGAACAGCTCGAGTCCGTGCTCAAGCTGATCGAGCTTCTGGACGATATGGACGACGTGACCAACCTCTATCACAACGCCGAACTGCCCGAGGAACCCGATGAGGATTAGCCTTGGCTGACGGGCGGGAGCGGGCTGAGGAAGGACGCTGTCCCCCCGTCTCCTGCCAAGGGGCTGCTCCCCCGGATTCCCGCGCATGGGGCGCACCGATGTTTTTGCAGGCGGGTCATGGCCGTCCAAAGCGGATCGCAGCGGACCCGGCGGCGCAGGCCGCCGGGTCCGAATTCATCTGTGCGGAGGGATGCCAGGTGCCAGGAGAGTTCGGGCAGGTCGTGATGCTGAACGGGGCGCCGCGCTCGGGTAAGTCGGGCATTGCCCGGGCCATACAGGCGACGTTTCCGGGCGTTTGGATGAATCTGGGTGTGGACAACTACATGACGGCGACGCCCGAGCGGTTTCTGCCGGGCATCGGGTTGCGGCCGGGCGGCGAGCGGCCGGATATGGAGATGATGATCCAGACGATGTATCTGGCGCTGTACGAGTCCATCGCTGCGCACAGCCGAAGGGGCCTGAACACGGTGGCGGATGTCGGGCACCACGACGGCTACAGCCGGAGCCTGCGCATTCTGCACAAATGCGCGGCGGTCACGGCGGGACTGCCCGTGCTGTTTGTGGGCGTACGCTGCCCCGTCGAGGCGGTGATGCAGCGCCGCGAGGACACGTGAAAGCAGAGCCGCGGCCCGGACGGCGGCATCCCCGCCCCGGTTTTTGGATGGCAGGACGCCGTGCATGCCCACGCCCTGTACGATATGGAGGTGGATACATCCTCCAATACGAGCGAGCAGTGCGCCGTCCTCATCCGCCAGCGGCTGCTTGGCGGCGATGCCGGCACAGCGTTTCCCCGCCTGGCTTTGTCCACCGTTCCCACACAAGTTATCAACAAGCCTTGATATTTTGTGGATAACTCCGCCGTTCCTTCTGCGGCGCACCGATCGTGCCCTCAAAACCAACAAGCGCCCGGCGGCCTTGCAAAGCCGCCGGGCGCTTGCGCAACGCTTGCGGTTCCCTTCGCCCGCAGCCAAGGGGATACCCGCCCGGTGGGGGATTCAAGGGACCGGTTCCCGGAAAGGGCGGGGAGCCGCGTCCCCTACCCTTCGTACTCATACCGTACGCCCTCCGCGTCCAAACGCGCGCGGGTGGCGGCAAGGGCGGCGGGCGATTTGTCGGCGCCGAGGAACGAGCGCTCCAGCCGGGCCGCGGCCAGAAGCGTGGTGCCGGAGCCGCACATGAGATCGGCGACAAGATCGCCGGGCCGGGAGGAAGCGGCGATGATGCGGGAGAGCAGGCGCAGGGGTTTTTGGGTGGGGTATCCGACGCGCTCCGGGTCGCGCTGCTGCAGATGCGGTATGTCCACCCACACGTCGGACGGGGGCACCGGGTCGTCGTCGTAGTACACGTACAGGCGGCCGGAGGAACGGATGGAGCGGAACGCGCGGCCCTCTTCGTCCACGCCGCGTCGCATGTGGTTGGACGTGGAGCGGGGCACGCCCGCCGCGGCGCCGCTGAAGAACGTGGAAGCCGAGCGGCCGTAGAAGAAGATGGTGTCGTGCTTGCGCGAGAAATGGCGGGTGGCGCGGCCGCCGCTTTGGTACGCCCACACGATCTCGTTGCGGAACGCGGCCACGCCGAACACGTCGTCCATCAAAAGGCGCATATGCCCGGCCATCCGGTGGTCGATATGCAGATAGAGCGAGCCGTCCGGGCGCAGAAGGGCCCGGCTGCCGCGAAGAACCTCGGACATCATGGAAAGGTAGTCGGACGGGGAGGCGAAGCGGTCGTCGTACGCGCCCTGGTACAGGTTGCCGGAATAGAAGGGCGGGTCCAGATAGACGAGCTGCACGCGCCCGGCGTACTCCTTTGCAAGGCGCTGGAGAACGTCGCGGGCGTCGCCCGCCACAAGGCGGCCGCTAAGCGCTTCCATCCTTGAGGAACGCGGCAAAGGCCGCGTCGGCTTTCAGGGCGTTCAACCCGCCCCCGGCCACGTCGATAACGCCCGCGCACGCGCCGCCCGCGGCCTTGATGAGCGCGGTTAAGGCGGCCACGGCTTTTGCGTTGCCGCCGCCGCTGGTCATCACGCCAAACACGGTCTTGCCCTGCAGCTTGCACCCCCGCACAAAGCTTTGCATGGGCGCGGCGGGCAACCCGGCCCATACCGGGCAGGCGAGCAACACGAAGGCTGCCTGCGGGGCGGGCACGGGCTCTAGGGGCACGTCGTCGCCGCGGCGGGAGGCGACCGCCCCCCGAATCAGCGTGCCGGGCAGGGAGCGGGGCTTGGCCTCGCGCACCTCGCGCAAGGGGGCGCGAAGCTCCTGCGCCGCTTGCGCGGCCAGAGCGCGCGTTTTGCCGCCCCGAGAATACACAAAGACCTCCGCACCCATGAAAAATGCCTCCCCATGTGATAAAATATACGAAAAGGGTGATGATCATGACGGCCATGGAAGCTTTGGCAACGGCCCGCGCGCTGCTGCTTGATGAGACGCCGCTTGCGCAGGACTGCGGGCTTTTGTGCGGCGCGGCCTGCTGCCGGAGCGAGAGCGGCGCGGAGGGCATGCTCCTTTTCCCCGGGGAGGCGGCGCTGTACGCGGGAAGTGCCTGGGCAAGCCTTCGCCCGGCCGCGGAAGGCCAAACGCTGCTGACGTGCCGGGGGCGCTGCCCGCGGGAAGAGCGGCCGCTTTTGTGCCGGTTTTTTCCGCTGACGCCGGTGTACGCCGGCGTGGCGCGCGCCGTAATGGAGCGGGGCGCTGTGCCCGTGTGCCCGCTGTACGCCTCCGGAAAACGGGGGCTGAACCAAACGTTTGTGGCAGCCGCGCGGGAAGCCGCGCAGGCGCTTTCCCAAAGCGAGGAACAGCGGGCGTTCCTGGGGCTGCTGCACGCCCGGCAGAAGGAGTACCGCTTTTTGTAGGCGGCCCCGGCCGCCTACAGGCCCGCTTCCTGGCTGCGGCGGTAACGGTTGGCCTCGTCCACCATGGCCATGTAGTTCGCCACGGGCACGTCGTCGGGTATGGAGTTGCCCGAGCCAAGCGCGTAGCCGCGGGCGGTCCGCGTCAGCTCGATGAGGCCGCGCACGGCCTGCCGCACGGTCTGCTCGCTCTCCAGGTACAAAACGTTCAGGTCCAGGCCGCCGAACAGGCCGATGCGCTGGGCATACTCGCTTACCCACCGGCTGTAGGGGGCGATTTGGTCCTCGTTGGAGTGCTTGGCGTCGATGCGGCCGTTGTTGATGATGTCGTCCATCACGCAGAAGACGCACCCGCAGGAGTGCAGCAGGTACGGCTTGCCGGCGGCGTGCACCAGGTCCGCGATGGCGGCGTACCCGGGCACCACCAGGCGGCGGATGTCCGCGTCGCTGATGAGCGTCTGCGTGCGGAAGCCCAGATCATCGCCCGTGCGGCACACGGCGAACAGGTGGCCCCAGCGGGCCAGGGTGCGCTTCCAAATCTCCGCCAGATAGGCGCGCACGCGGCCAAAGAGGGCCTCGTACAGGTCCGGGTCGTCGTAGGCGAGCAGGCACAGGTTCTGGTAACCGGTAACGTCCTGCACGCCCTCGAACACGCCGTTCCCCACGCCGCCAACGCACAGCGCGCCGGGGGGCAGCGCCTCTTCAAGGGCGGCAAACTGCGGCCAGGCCAGCTCCTGGTACAGCTCGGGCAGGCGGTCCCAGGGGTAGCGGTCAAAGTCGGCGCGGGTTTTGATGGCCGGGTCCACGTGCCGGCCAAGGGCTCCGCCGCCGGGGTACGCGGCGTTCGCGCCGCTCTCGAAGGACACACAGTCGTACCCCATATCGCGGAAGAAGGCCGTGTAATGGCGGAAATACGCAAGCTTGTCGGCGTGGCCGCCGTGAATCAGGCTGCGAAATTCCTTGCCCGTGGCCCGCTCCATAAAGCGGGGGTTGATGATATGCTCATAGATGGGCATGCGGGCGGGCCTTATGTTGCGCGCCGCATCGCGCAAATGCTGCGGGTTGGGCGTCACCTGGGTGAGCATGGGCAACCCTCCTAAAAACAAGAAAAGGATGCTTACAATGTAACATTATCCGCGCGCCATTACAAGGGCGGCGCTTCCGGTCGCAGGAAAAAAAGCGTTTGCATTTCCGCGCCGGGTATGATATCATGTCCGTTGCGTGACATAGCCGCTGCAGGCGGCTGCCATAACGGATTTTGGGGTGAGGAAAATGAAAGAGGGCATTCACCCGAAGTACGGTGTGTCGACCGTGCGCTGCGCTTGCGGCGAGACGTTCGAGACCGGCTCGGTGAAGAAGGAGCTGAAGGTCGACATCTGCTCCAAGTGCCATCCGTTCTTTACGGGCAAGCAGAAGCTTGTGGACACGGGCGGCCGCGTGGACCGCTTCAAGAAGCGCTACGGCATGTAGCAAGGCGCGGGCTGCGTGCCGCGCGTCGCATTTGGCGTGTTGAAAAACGCAGATCGGGGTCATCCGGTCTGTTTTTTCTATTTATCATTTGCAGGGCCCGGCGAGCGCCGGAGCCGACAGGAGGCGCACATGGCAAACGACAGACCGTCCATCGGCGGGCAGGCCGTTCTGGAAGGCGTGATGATGCGCGCGCCCGAGCGCATCGCCCTGGCCGTGCGCTGCGGGGACGAAATCAAAACGCGCGCGCGTCCCCTTGAGTCGCCCGCCAAGCGGCACAAGGCGCTGGGCTTTCCGGTTGTGCGCGGCGTGGCCAACTTTGTGCAGATGCTCAGCGTGGGCATCACAACGCTGATGGAATCGGCCGAGATGTCGCAGGCCGGCGCGGAGGAGCCCTCCGCCCTGGAGAAGAAGATCGCCAAGGCCACCGGCAAAAAGGCCGAGGACGTGATGATGGTGGTCGCCGTTGGCCTGGCGGCCGTTTTGTCCGTGGGGCTGTTCATCGTGCTGCCCGCGCTTTGCATATCGGCGCTGAAGGCCGTGATCCAGAACCGTCTGCTCCTCAACCTGATCGAGGGCGGCGTGCGGCTGGTCATTTTCCTGGCGTACTTAACGGGCGTGTCCCTCATGCCGGATATCCGCCGCACGTACCAGTACCACGGCGCCGAGCACAAGGTGGTGAACGCCTGGGAGCGCGGGGCGGACATGGTGATGGAGGAGTGCGCGGCATCCACGCGCTTTCACCCGCGCTGCGGCACGTCGTTTTTGTTTCTGGTGATGGCTGTGTCCATCCTGTTCTTTTCCCTGCTGCCCGTGCAGTCCGGCGCGCTCATGCGCGTGGTTGTGCGCCTGGCGCTGCTGCCCGTGGTGGCGGGCATCTCCTACGAGGTGCTGCGCTACGCCGCCCGCGCCGAGAACGCCTTCGTGCGCGCGCTGCGCGCGCCCGGGCTGTTTTTGCAGCGGCTGACCACGCGCGAGCCGGACGAGGGCATGATCGAGGTGGCGCTGACGGCCTTTTTGCTGGCCAAGGACGGCGCGCCCGAGGACGAGGCCCCGGCCGCTGTTGCCGGCGCGGCCTCCGCCGCCGGTCAGGCGCAGTAAACCATGACCGTGCGGGAAGCGCTGCGCGCTGGCGGGCAGGCCATCGCCGGCGAGGATGCCGCGGCCGACGCCGCATGGCTTGTGTGCGCGGCGTGCGGCCTTGCAAGAAACGCGCTTGCCCTGGCCCCCGGGCGAACGCTTACCCCGGAGGAAGAGGAGCGCTACCGCGCGATGCTTTCGCGCCGCGTATCCGGGGCGCCGCTGCAGCACGTGCTGGGCTTTGTGCCCTTTTGCGGGTTACACATCGCCTGTGACCCCCGCGCGCTCATCCCCCGGCCGGAGACCGAGGAGCTGGCTCTGCTGGCCCGCACGCTTCTGCCCGCGCTGCCCGCCGGCCGCGCGCTGGACCTGGGCACGGGCACGGGGGCGCTGGCGCTCGCCCTGGCCGCCGCCGGCGCGGGGGTGGATGCGGTGGACATCTCGGAAGCGGCCCTATCCCTCGCGCGCAGCAACGCGCAAAGCCTGGGCCTTTCCGGAAGGGTCGCCTTTTATCTGGGCAGCTGGTATGCCCCCTTGCCCGAAGGGGCGTACGCGCTCATCCTGGCCAACCCGCCCTACATTCCAACGGCCGACATCGAAGGCCTCGCGCGCGTTGTGCGCGACCGGGAGCCGCGCCTGGCGCTGGACGGCGGGCCGGACGGCCTTCAGGCCTACCGGGCCATCGCCGCGGGCCTGCCCGCCCGCCTTGCGCCCGGCGGTGCGGTTTTGTGCGAGGCGGGCGCGGGGCAGGCGCCAAGCGTGGCAGCGCTGCTGGCCGGGCGCGGCTTATCCGTGGCCATCATCGACGACATGCAGGGCGTCCCGCGCATCGTGCGCGGCGACCGGCCCCTTTGACGGAGGAATACCCTATGCTGGATCAACTGCAGGACGTGGAGGCGCGCTACGAGGAGCTGGGCATGCGCGTGGCCGAGCCGGACGTGGTGAAAAACCTGGACCTTTTTCGCAAGCTGATGCGCGAACACGCCGAGCTGACGCCCCTGATTGAGGCCTACCGCCGCTACAAGGCCGTGGGCGCGGAGCTAGCCGAGGCGCAGAGCCTGCTGGCCGTGCCGGACATGGCCGATATGGCGCGCGAGGAGGTGCAGGCCCTGAGCGGGCGGCGCGACGCCCTGGCGGAGGAGCTGCGGCTGCTGCTGCTGCCCCGCGACCCCAACGACGAAAAGAGCGTTGTGCTGGAGATCCGACCGGCGGCGGGCGGGGACGAGAGCGCGCTGTTCGCGCAGGAGCTGCTGTCCATGTACCAGCACTACGCAGCGGCCAAGGGCTGGCCCTTCGCCATCCTGTCGCTGACCGAGACCGAGCTTGGCGGCATCAAGGAGGTTGTGTGCGGCATCGACGCCCGCGGCGCGTACTCGCGCCTCAAGTTTGAGTCGGGCGTGCACCGCGTGCAGCGCGTGCCGGTCACCGAGTCCTCCGGCCGCATTCACACCTCCACCGTCACCGTGGCGGTGCTGCCCGAGGCCGAGGACGTGGATGTGGAGATCCGCCAGGAGGACCTGCGCGTGGACACGTACCGCGCCAGCGGCGCCGGCGGCCAGCACGTCAACCGGACCGACTCGGCCGTGCGCATCACCCACCTGCCCACGGGCGTTGTGGTGCAGTGCCAGAACGAGCGCTCGCAGCTGCAAAACCGCGAGGTATGCATGAAGATGCTGCGCACGAAACTTCTGGATATGGCCGTCACCGAGCACGACGCGCGCATCGCCTCCGACCGCAAGTCGCAGGTGGGCACGGGCGACCGCTCCGAGCGCATCCGCACGTACAACTTCCCCCAGGGGCGCGTGTCCGACCACCGCATCAACCTCACCCTGTACCGCATCGACGCCTTTCTGGCGGGCGATATGGACGAGATGATCGACGCGCTCACGCTGGATGCGCAAACCCGCGCGCTGCAAAACGAGCAGAAATAGCCAGGACCTGCCCCGCATACCCTGCCATGGGGGGGATTGCCCATGGACGCGCTGATGGCCACGCTTATCGCCACCCTCGCCGGTACGGCGGGCACCACGCTGGGCGGGCTGCTCAGCGGCCTTGTGCGCCCGGGCGAGCGGATTCTCGGGCGGCTTTTGTCCTTCTCGGGCGGGCTGATGATCGGCGTGGTCACCTTCGAGCTGATGCCCGAAGCCCTGGCCCTTGGCGGCACGGCCGCGACGCTTGTCGGCTTCGGCCTGGGCGTGGCGTTTGTTTTGCTGCTGGAGGTTTGGCTTCGCCGGGTGGAGGGCAGCGCCCTTGCGCGCGCGGCGCTGGTCATCGGCATCAGCATCGCCGCGCACAATCTGCCGGAAGGGCTGGCGATCGGCAGCGGTCTGCAGAGCGCGCCGGCGCTGGGCGCGTCGCTGTGCGCGGTCATCGCCCTGCACGACGTGCCGGAAGGCCTGTCCATGGGCGTGCCGCTGCGGCGCGCGAAGGCGTCGCTTGGCCGCGTAACGCTGCTGGCGGCGCTCTCGGGGCTTCCCACGGGCCTTGGCGGGCTGATCGGGTACCTGTCGGGCGGCGTGTCGCCCGCGGCCATCGGCGGCTGCCTTGCCCTGGCGGGCGGGGCCATGCTGTGCGTCACGTGCGGGCAGCTCATCCCCGAGTCCGCCAGCCTGGACCGCTCCCCCATCTCCGCCTTCCTTCTGTGCCTGGGCTTTGCCCTGGGCCTTGCCGTGACCGTCCTGTTTGCCTGACGCCTGTTTCATTCGTGTTTTGCATGAGGGGGAATTCGCCATGAGCGCCGCGGTTCTGCCCGCTACGCCGGAAAACCTGCGCTACGCCTGCGAGCTGCTGCACGCCGGCCAGGTGGTCGCCTTTCCCACGGAAACCGTGTACGGCCTGGGCGCAAACGCATACGACGAATGCGCCGTGGCCCGCATCTTTGAGGCGAAGGGCCGCCCGGCGAACAACCCGCTCATCGTGCACGTGGCCGAGCCGGGCCACGCCGAGGCCATCTTCCGCACCGTGCCCGAATCTGCCCGCCGCCTGATGGAGCGATTCTGGCCCGGGCCGCTGAGCATCGTGCTGCCCCGCTCGGCGCGCATCCCGGCCATCGTGTCGGCCGGCATGCCCACCGTGGCCGTGCGCTGCCCCAGCCACCCCGCGGCCCGGCAGCTGCTGCGTTTGTGCAAGCTGCCCATCGCCGCGCCCTCGGCCAACGCGTCCGGCCGGCCGTCCACCACCACGGCGCAGCACGTGTTCGCCGACATTGGCGGCCGCATCCCGCTCATCATCGACGACGGGCCGTGCGCCGTCGGCCTGGAATCCACCGTCGTGGACATGTCCGGCCGTGTGCCCGTGCTTTTGCGGCCGGGCGGCGTTACGCCCGAAGACCTGCGCGCCGTGCTGCCCGACCTGGCCATCGCCCCGGGCGTGCTCGCCCCGCTCCCCGAGGGTGCGAGGGCCGCGTCCCCCGGCCTTTTGCACCGCCATTACGCGCCGGACGCCGCCGTGACGCTCGTGGAGGGCGACCCGCCCGCCTGTGCGGCGGCCATGGCCGCTCTCTTCGACGAAGACCTCGCCCTGGGCCGCGCGCCCGCTCTTTTGGCCTTTGACGACACGGCCGCCGTTCTTGGCGCGCGTGCGGTGTACGCCCTTGGCCCGCGCGAGCGCCCGGAGGACGCGGCCAGCCGCCTGTTCGCCCTTTTGCGCGCCGCGGAAGCGGACAAGCGCTCGCACCTGTACCTGGAGGCCCCGGACGATTCCGGGCTGCAGCTGGCCCTGCGCAACCGCATGCAGCGCGCAGCGGGCTTCCGCGTGATCAGCGCCGCCGACGCGGCCCCCGGCCGTCCCCTTTGAAGGAGGTCTTCTCATGCTACCCAAAATCCTGGTGGTTTGCACGGGCAACACCTGCCGCTCCGCCATGGCGGAGGCGCTCTTTCAGGACGCCGCGCTGGCCCGGGGCCTTGACGCCGACGTTCGCTCCGCGGGCCTGTTCGCCGACAACGGCTGCCCCGCGTCCCTGGGCGCGGTCTCGGCCATGGCCGATCTGGGCATCGACCTGGAATCCCACCGCGCCACCCTTCTGAGCGCCGCGCACCTGGACGACGCCGACGTTGTGCTGTGCATGACCGCCGCGCACCTAACCCGCCTGCGCGCCCTGTACCCCCACTACGCCGCCCGCGCCCACCTCTTTTTGGAGTACACCGCCCATAACCCTGCCGACGTGCCCGACCCGTACGGCGGCGACGCTTCCGTCTACCGCGCGGTCGCCGCTACCCTGGCCGCCGCCATCAACGCTTACCTGGACGAGGCGGCGAAGGCGGAGTGAGGGGACGTATCCCCCGGCCCCCATCACGCTGGGACAAACGGGTATTGCGCGGAAAGCGCCGAGGCTTTCCTGCGCCGGTAGAAGCGGGGCCCGCCGGGGGGCAAAACCCCCCCCGGCCCCGCAGGGATAAAGACACCCCCCGGGTTGTTTGGGCCAACCCCCGCCCGGGGTTAGGAACG
>JAVBLU010000007.1:0-79803 GCA_031553225.1 Eubacteriales bacterium | reverse complement strand
CCGTTGGCGCGGCGGCCTGCGTCGTCGCCGCGGGCGCGGGCGTCGCGGCGGGTGCGCCGCAAGCCACGAGCGAGAAGAGGATCGCGAGGGCGAGCAAAACGGTCATCGTGCGTTTCATGGGAAACCTCCTTCTTTTTTGCTGCGACGGTCGCGCGCATCATTCCTTGATGGCGCCCAGGGATACGCCTGTGACGAAGTAGCGCTGCAGGAACGGATAGATGATGAGGATGGGCAGAAGCGATATGATGATGGTGGCGTTCTGGATGGATTCCGGGGCGATGAAGCCGAACACCGCCGTGTCGGTCGTTTTTGTCAGCTCCTCGGCGCTGATGAGGATGGAGCGCAGGTACAGGGGCAGCGTATACAGCCGCTCGGTCTGCAAAAAGATGAGCGGGCGGAAATAGTCGTTCCAAAAGTCCACGGCAAAGAACAGAAAGAGCGAGGCGATGGAGGGCAGGCACAGCGGCAAAACGATGCGCCGAAGGATGGTGTAGTCGCTCGCGCCGTCGATGCGGGCGGATTCCTCCAGGCTTGCCGGCAGCCCCTGCATGAAGGAGATCATGATGATCAGGTAGTACGGGCTGGTCAGGCCGGGCAAAATGAGCGCCCACAGCGTGTCCAGCAGGTGCAGCGACTTAACGAGCAGGTACCCGGGGATGAGGCCGCTGGAGAAGAGCATGGCGAACAGGTACAGCCGCCGCACGAGCGATCCGCCGAAAAACCTCGTTTTGGACAGCGGGTAGGCCGCCATGCACAACAGCAGCACGCCCGCGCCCGCGCCAAACAGCGTAACGAAAGCGGAGTTGCCCAGCGCCCAAACGTAGCGCTGCGTGGACAGGGCGAAGCGGTAGGCGTTGATGTGAAAGCCGACCGGCCACAGCCCGACCTCACCCGCCAGCACGGCCGTCTCGGCCGAGAAAGACTTGGCGAGCACGCTGAGGAAGGGCACCAGGAACACGCAGCACAGCAGCAGCACGAGGAACACAAAGAAGATATCGCCGAAGGTGACGCGTTTGAGCTTCATGCGTTATTCGCCCCCTTGCAAGCGGGCCTTGAAGCTGTCCGCCGCCAGCAGCAGCGCCATGGACACCACGGATTTGCACAGCCCCAGCGCGGTGGTGAAGGAGTACTGGCCCTGGCCCAGGCCGCGCTTGTACACGTACGTGTCGATGATTTCGCTCACGTCGCCCACCATGGCGTTCTGCATGAGCAGAATTTGGTCCTGACCGGCGTTTAGGATGCCGGCGCAGCGCAGCACGAGCAGCACCATGATGGTGGGCAGAAGGCTGGGCAGGGTGATGTGCGCAAGCTGCTGCATGCGCCCGGCGCCGTCGATGGAGGCCGCTTCGTATAGGCCCGGGTCGATGCTGGTGAGCGCCGCCAAGTAGATGATGGTGCCCCAGCCGCTCTCCTTCCAAATGTCGGAGATGACGAGCACGGAGCGAAACCACCGCGCCTCCATCAAAAAGGAGACGGGCTCGCCGCCCAGGGCGCTTACCACCATGTTGATGGGCCCCTGCCGCGAGAACACCGTAAAGCACAGCCCGGCGATGATGACCCAGGACATGAAGTGCGGCAGGTAGAAGACGTTCTGCGCGATGCGCTTGAGAGGAACAAAGCGCACCTCGTTGAGCGCCAGCGCCAAAATGATGGGGGCGGGAAACCCGAACAGAAGCTTGTAGAAGCTGATGAGCAGCGTGTTGCGCAGGATCATGGGGAAGTTGGGCAGGTGAAACAGGTCGACAAAGTGCTTCAGGCCCACGAACGGGCTCTCCAGGAACCCGGCGAACACGTTGTAGTCCTGAAAGGCGATGATGATGCCGCCCATGGGGATGTAGCGGAAGACGAGCAGGAGCAGGAAGCTGGGCAGCAGCAGCGTATACAGCCGCCAGTCCCGCACAACGTTGCGCATGTTGACCCGGCGCTTTTCCCGTCGTCCGGGCAAAAGCCGCATCTGCAGCATAGCGCGGTCACCTCCTTCTGTCGCCAGGGCGCCGCCGGCTGGTCATGACGCCGGTTTACCGGCCGATACGCTCGTAGGCCGTCTGCACGAAGCGCACGTATTCGTCCATGCGCAGCTCCTCGCGCAGGGCGCACACGCTTACCTGCCGCGGAGCGCAGCCGCGCTTGTGCGCAAGGGCGCAGGCCGCCCCGGCCGCCTCGCCCATCTCCATCATGCTGCGGTTTAAGCGGCAGCTGGAGGCGGCGATGTGCGTAAAGCCCGCGTGGCGTCCCGCCACGAGCAGGCCGTCGATGCCCTTGGGCAAAAGGCAGTCATAGTACACGCCAAAGGGCGCGCGCAGCGGTTCCCAATCCTTGGCGCGGGTGTTCTTCTCGCCGTGCGTGTCCAGCACGTGGTCTGCAAGGCAAACGATGCGCTCGGCGTGCCGCTGCGCAAGGTATCCCGCGCGGCAGTCCTGCTCGCGCAAAATAATGTCGGTAACGGCGCGCACGCTCTCGCGCACGCCCACGCGCGGGAACACGCTCTTCATGCGGTAGGCCTTCCACATCGGGCGGTTGCGCTTGAGGTGGTCCCAGTAGAGCAGCACGCGGCACAAGCATGCGTGGTAGCCCTCCTCGGGCGCATACGCGGCGAACTCGCGGCCCTGCATGATGGGCAGAACGTTGCAGTTCAGATCGCCGTCCGGATAGGTGTTGGTGGCGATGGCCGGTTCGTTCCGGCTCAGCCAGGAAACGGCGTCCGGCGTGCGCGCCCAGGCGGGGGCCTCGGCGCCCACGCCGTCCGCCGGCACGCCCTGCGGCGTGACGCGGAAGATGAGGGACACGCCGTTGATGATGTCGCTGCGCTGTTCGGGCGCCGAGGGCTCGTCAAAGTCGGCCGCGCATTCCTCGCCGCGCATCACCGCTCCGCCCATCGCCCGCACAACCAGAGCGTCGGCGGTCGCGTCCACCACGAGCGGAGCCTCCACGAGCAGCTCGCCGTTGCCGTCGCAGCACAAAACGCCGATTATGCGGCTCCCTTCGCGCACGGCCTGCGCAAACTGGACCCCCATCAACAACCGGACGTTCCCGGTTCCAAGAAGCAAATCGCGCATGGCGCCGGACATCGCCTCGGGCTCAAAGTGGAAGCGCGCCACGTTGTCGCCCGGCAGGTCCAGCCGCTTGAGCGTGTCCTCGTAGGGGCGGTCCGCAGCGAGGGAGGACAGCCCGTAATTCGTCTCTCTGGTGCAGTGATGGGTGGTGACGCCCACGCCCGCGCTGCCCGGACGGGCCAGCAGCGCCCGGGCGAGCAGGCCGTGCGCCGTAAAGCCGCTAATGCCCGGCTCCCAGCAGTTTACCCCCCCCACCGTGGAGGTGCCGCCCAGCTGAAGGTCGCGCTCCACGACGGCCACGCGCAGGCCCCGGCTGGCCGCGGCATACGCCGCGCCTACGCCCGCCGAACCGCCGCCGCACACGCACACATCCGCCATGATTCTGCGCACAGCGCCCATGTGAATCCCTCCGCTCTTCGCCCATATACGGTAATAGCAAACCCTGGCTACAGGGGATTGACCTCCTGATCGATACCCCAGACCGTGGTCTCTTCGATGACCACGTGCGGCGGCAGCGCGCAGATGTCGCGGATCACGCGCCCAACGTCCTGCGCCTGAAGCTTGAGTATTTCCGGCGGAATGTCGCACGCCTGGCGAAAGTTTGTGCTCTGGGCGCTGCCCGCGGCGGGCACCACGCACGTCACGCGCACGTTATACGGCCGCAGCTCCACATAGAGCCCCTTGGACAGCCCGTGCAGGCCCCACTTCGCGGCGGCATACACGCTCCAGCCCGGCCAGGCGTGCTTGGCGCACACGGAGGACACGTTGATGATCGTGCCGCCGCGCTGCGCCTTCATAACGGGGGCGAAAGCGTTGCAGCCGTACAGCGCGCTTTGCAGGTTGAGAGCCACGCAGGCGTCCATCTCCGCCACGCTTTGTTCGGCAATGGGCTTGATGGCCACGCCGCCGCCGGCGTTGTTGATCAGGATGTCCAGCCGCCCGTAGCGCGCGAGGATTCTCTGCCGGACGTCCGCCCAGTCGGCGCTTTTTGTCACGTCCATCACCAGGTAATCCTCGGATCCGGTCTCATCCTTCGCCTTTTTCAAAGCCTCTTCGCCGCGCGCCGCAATAAGCACACGGCAGCCTTCCTGGGCCAGCAGCTGCGCCGCCGCTTTGCCGTAGCCGCTGGATCCGCCCGTCACCAGGGCGAGTTGTCCTTTGAGCATGAGGGTGAGCCTCCTTTACGCAAGCGCCGCATCCGGCCACAGTTTCTTTACGTGCGCGATGCTGCGGCCAATGCCGTCCGCCACGTCGTGCGTTGGTTCGTACTCGATGAGATGAACGCCCGGGAAAGCCAGCTCGTCCAGCAGGCTCTTCCAGTCGATGTTTCCGTCTCCTACGCCCGCGGCGATCCATCCGCCGCCCGGCAGGGGCAGCCAGTCCTTCAGGTGCACGTAGGTGATGCGGTCCCTCACGGCGCGTAGCATCTGCACGGGCAGGCGCTCGTCCAGGGCTTTTAGGTTGCCCGGGTCAAAGTTGACGCCCACGCATGCCGGCACTTTCCGCAAAAGGGCCTGTAGCTCCTCGGGCGAGGTGCTCACCGTGGGCTCGTGCAAAAAGCCGTTGCCGATGGGCGTCAGCGCGCCGTGCGTCTCCAGGGCGATGCGCATGCCCCGCTGCTCCGCGAGGGCGCCCGCCTTGCACAGCGCGTCCGCCAGGGCGGCAAACGCCTCCCTCGTCATGGCGCTCAGCGGGCGAAAGCCGGTGAACAGCCGCACCTGCCGCGCGCCCAGCGCGGCGCACAGCTCCATCTCGCGCAGCACGCGCGCAAGGTCGGCCGCCACGTCGCCCTTGGTAAAATCGTTCTCCAGGCACACAAAGGGCGTTTCCATCTCGTACGCCTCAAACAGGCGGCGCAGGGCTGCCGCGCCTGCCGCGTCCGTGTCCGGCGCGATACGCCCGGCGAAGCCGACGCCGATGCCGATCTCCATCGTATGTACGCCGAAGGAGCGCGTCAGGCGCAGGTGCTCCTCCATGGGCAGCAGCCGGTACCCCCACTCGCCAATGCCTATCTTCATGCCCCTGCCCCCTTCGTCGTGTATGGAAACAGTATATCGGCCGGGCGGGGCAAAACCCATGGAGGATTTTACGGTTTTAGCACACAGTTTTTCTTTTTCCGCAAATCGCTGCGTTTTTTCAGGCCGTGTTGTATAATGGGTACACAAACACGAGGGGGGACGGGCATGTCCATATCGCTGTGGATCGACACGACCGCCTTTGCGGACAAGGGTGGATGGAAGATCGACACCCAGTTCATCCTGCAGATGGGGCAGGGATACCTGCTGGCCGCCGGAAAGCCCGGCGTTCCCGTGGCCGACGCCGCCACCGCGGTGCGGCTGCCTTCCGCGGGCCGATACCGCGTTTGGGCGCGCTGCCGCAACTGGCTGCGCGAATATGGCCCGGGCCGCTTCACCATCGCCGTGAACGGCGAAAAAAGCCTCCGCCTGCTGGGAACCGCGCCCGGCGAGAACTGGATTTGGGAGATCGCCGGGGACTTTCAGCTGCCCGCGGGCGAGAGCGAGCTGCGCTTAATCGACGAGAGCGGCTATATGGCGCGCTGCGCGGCTCTGCTTATCACGGACGATTTTCAGTTTACCCCCCCGCAGCCCGTGGAGCGTCTGCAGGCCCTGCGCGCCCGGCTGCTGGGCCTGCCCGAGGGCGTCGCCGAGGGCGGCAGCTACGATGTGGTTGTGGCGGGCGGAGGACCGGGCGGCGTTCCGGCGGCCGTCGCCGCGGCGCGCGCCGGGCAAAGGACGCTGCTTCTGCACAGCCGGCCAGCGCTGGGCGGCAACGCCTCCACCGAGGCGGGCGTGGGCTTTGACGGCGCGTCCTCCCGCCAGGTACACGCGCGGGAGGGCGGCATCGCCGAGGAGCTGCGCCGCATCCGCGACCGCTTCGGCTGCTCGTGGGAGGAGGCGCTCCGCCGCCTGACAGACGGTCAGGAGAACCTGACCATTGCCTGCGGCCAGCTGGTGGTGGACGCTCAGATGGACGGCGGCCGCATCGCCGCCGTGATCGCTCAGGACACGGCCACTCTCCTGCGCAGGCGGTTCGCCGGCCGCATGTTCATCGACTGTACGGGCGACGGATGGCTGGGTTTCTTTGCCGGGGCGGCTTACCGTCTGGGGCGCGAGGCGGCCTGGGAATTCGGCGAGACGCTCGCGCCCGAGCAGGCGGACAGCGTCACCATGTCCGGCTGCCTGATGGGGGACGGCGCGGGCGTCGGATTTAAGGCCGTGGATACGGGCGCTCCCGTGCCCTTTCACGCGCCGGATTGGTGCTACAAGTTCCCGCCCGGCCGCAAATGGAACCGCTTTGTGACGGGCGTGCACGGCCATTGGTGGCTGGAGCACCAGGGCGACATGGACGATCTGCAGGAGGCCGAGCGCGCCCGGGACGAGCTGTACCGCATCTCCCTGTCCTTCTTCGCCTGGCTGAAGAACGACTGGGACGAGAAGGAGCGGGCCGCCAACTACGACATCCAGCGCATGCCCATCTACGACGCCAAGCGCGAAAACCGCCGGTTTGTGGGCGACTACACGCTCAGCGAGCGCGACTGCGTGGAGGGGCGCGACTTTCCGGACACGATCGGCCACACCGGCTGGACGATCGACGTGCACCATCCGCGCGGCGTTTTCTCCGGCGCGGAGGGGCCCTTTCACGCGAACATGCACATCCCCCTCGTGCGCCTGCCCTACAGGTGCCTGTACTCCAAGAACGTAGACAACCTGCTCTTTGCGGGGCGGTGCATCAGCGTAACGCACGTGGCCCTGGGCACCGTGCGCGTGCAGAACACCATCGCCGTGGCCGGTCAGGCGGCCGGCACCGCCGCGGCCATCGCCCTGCGGCACGGCGTCACCCCCCGCGGCGTATATCAGAGGCACCTCAGGGAGCTGCAGCAGACGCTCCTGCGCGACGATCAGTACATTCCGGGCGTGTGCAGCCAGGACGAGGCCGATCTGGCCAGGACGGCGGCCGTGTCCGCTTCCTCGCACAAGGAGGGGGAACCCTACCCCGACATGCAGGGCGTGCCCGGCGCATGGATCGCGCTGGACGCCCCCCGCGCGGCCATGATGCCCCGCGAGGAGGACGAGGCCGTGGAGGCCGTGTGGCTGTACCTGCGCAACGAAGGCGCCTCGGCCGCGTCCGTCACCGCGCACGCCCACAAAGAAAGAGACCCGGGTTTGTTCTGGGCCGCCGAGGACATCGCGGCGTCGACGCAGGAGGTTGCGGCGGGGTTTGAGGGCTTCGTGCGCTTCGCCGTCGGCCGCTCCTTTTCGGAACGCTATCTTTGGGTGCACCTGGACCCTGCGCCGGGCGTTTCCTGGCGCGCGCTGGACATGGCCCCGCTGGACTGGTTCAAGGCGCGCCGCGAGGGCGGCGAATTTCGCGTGGACGGCCGCTTCGGCATGATGATGCGCCTGAGCGCCCCGCCCGACGAGGTGGCGGACTGTTCGCCCGCCCAGGCGGTGAACGGGTACAGCCGCATCGTGGACGCCCGCCGCTACATGTGGGTGTCGCAGACCCTTCCCGCCGACCTGACGCTGACCTGGGACAGGGAGCAGACGATTGCCCGCGTGCTCCTCACCCTGGACACGGACATGAACAACCCGCCCATGACGTTCCCGCAGTTTCCCGTGCACGAGCACGTGGCCACGGATTTTTCCCTGCAGGCGCGCGGGAAGGACGGCTGGACGACCATCGCCTGCGTGCGCGACAATTACCAGCGCCGCGTGCGCATCGTCTTTCCCCCCGTCGTCACGAGCGCGCTGCGCCTGAGCATTGAGAAGACCGGCGGCGCGCCCTGCGCCCGTGTGCTGGAGATCCGCTGTTACCACAAGCCATAGACGCCGGCCGCGCAGGCGGCCGGCACGAAGGGAGGACTCTGCATGAAGCGATGCGATCGGCTCATCGCCCATACGGTCAGCCACTTCGCGGTGGACTTTGCCTGCTTCTACATGCTGTTCGCCCAGTTCATCCCCAGCAGGAGCGGCCCGTACGCCGCGACGGTGGGCATGCTCGCCTACAACACCATCGCCTTTGGGCTGCAGCCGTTCATCGGGCTGTGGTGCGACGAACGCGGCGGCCGCGACGCCGCCTGGCTGGGCTGCGCCCTGGTCGCCATGGGCCTTTTCAGTCCCTCGCCCGTAGCCGCCCTGATCGTTTGCGGTCTGGGCAACGCCATCTTTCACGTGGGCGGCGGGCGCGACAGCCTCATCCATGCCGAAGGGCGGATGGCCCGGCCGGGCGTGTTCGTTTCCACGGGCGCGATGGGCGTGGCCCTGGGCACAATTCTTGGCAAGGGAGGCGGCTCCCTCGCCCTGCCGGTGGGCCTGCTCTGCGCCGGGGGTCTTGCGTGCCTGTTCGCCGCGCGCACGCCCGAGCGGCAAGGCCAGGCCGCCGACTGCGGCCCCGCGCCCTCGGGATTTCCCTTCGCTCTGCTGTGCGGGGCCTGCCTTCTGGCCGTCGCCCTGCGCGCCGCCATCGGCGCGCACATGGCGCTGCCCTGGCGCGCGGAGGCGAGCGGACTGCTGCAGCTGCTGCCCGCGCTGTGCGCCATGCTGGGCAAGGCGCTGGGCGGCTTTGCCGCCGACCGCCTCGGCGCGCGCCGCGTGGCCGTCGGGTGCGCCGTCGTGGCCGCGCCCCTGCTGCTTGTGCGTCTGCCCGCCGTGAGCGCGCTGGGCATCTTGCTCTTCAATGCCGCCATGCCCATCACGCTGTGCAGCCTGGCGGCCCTGCTGCCCAGGACGCCCGGCCTGGCCTTCGGACTGACCACGCTGGCGCTTTTGTGCGGCACAATCCCCTCGTTCTTCTGGGCATGCCCGTCGAGTGTCGCGCCCTACCTTACCGCCGGGCTGTCGCTTGCATCCGCGGTCTGCCTGTACTGCTCCGCCGCCGGAAAGGAGATGACCGGACGCCATGATGCAGCTGCATCCGCTTAACGCGCTGCTGGACGCCATCGTAAGCCCCGCGCCGAAGGCCTCCGCGTTGCCCGCGTGGGGCTGGGCGCTTTTGGCCGCCGTCCTTGCGCTGCTTGCGGGCGGCGCGCTCGCGCTCATTCGCCGCGCCCGCCGCAGGTGAGGCGGGCACTCACACAAAGCAGGAGGTACCGACAGTTGGTGAAAAGGCTTCAGCGCTTCCTCAGCCGCGCGCATCTGGACGCGGGCGGCCCTATTCTGCTTCTCGTTTTGTTTGGCGGCGCGGCTTTGCTGGTGCTCGCCGTCGTGCTGCTCGTCGTGCTGGCTGTCGCGCTCATCCGCCGGGCGCGCCGCAAAAACCAGATGAACGCCGTACCGGACGAGCCGAAGAACCCGGCGGAGCCGCCGCGCATATGAACGTCCTTGCGGCGTTCGCGGCAGCCTTTGCGCTTACGGCGGCCGCGGAGGGCGCGCTCGTGCTCGCCCTCACGCGGTCCATGCGCCGGGTATACGCAAGCTTCCTGTGCAACCTGCTCACCAATCCGGCGCTCAACCTGCTGCTTTTGGGGGCGGTGCGCTTTTTGGGCGCGGGGGCGTACTGGCCCGCGCTGGCGGCGCTGGAGCTTGCCGTGGTGGCCGTGGAGGCGTACGTCTGGCGTCTGCTCACCCCGCTTACATGGAAAAGCGCGCTGTTCCTGTCGGCAGGAACCAACGCGCTCTCCTTCGCCCTGGGGCTGATCGTCTTCTAGGTAACCGATGCTTAACCTGCGGGTTCATCATCGGTTGGGCGGATCAGCAGCGTAAGGCTTGGCGCGCAGGTCGCCAAACCTTACACGGAGCGATTACATGCAAAGGGGCGGCGGCCCTTTTAGAAACCCCGGAATAGGAAACCGCTTTCATCGGTGTTTACCTAGAGCAGGTACATGCCCGTGTAGGTCACCGTGTTTGCCCCGGAATGATACGCAAGCCCCGCCTGCTGGCACAGCAGCATCACGTTCACGCCGTAGCTCTCCACGGACGCCATGGCCTTGTCGGGAAAGCGGCAGGGCGCGTCCGGGTACGTGCAGGGCTTGCACAGGCTGCACCCGCCGGCGCCGAGCGCCAGGAATCCCTCGCCCGCGAAGGGCTGCACCTGCGGCGCGAAGGAGCGCAGCAGATCCTGAAAAACCGCCAGCGCCTCGGCCGAGCCCTCGAAATCGTAGGAGTCCTGAAGCTGCGCCACGTGCTGCACCACCAGGGCGTCCTCGTGCGCGAGGATGCGCGCCGCGCACGCTTCCACGTCCCCAACGCCCGGGGGGCACATCCAAGTTTTGCCATACTGGCCGCAAAAGTTTTTCGCGCACAGGCTGCGCACTTCCTGCGCGTTCTCCATCTTCAGGCCGGCTATGCGCGCAAGCCCCGCGCGGGCAAAGCCGTTTTGCACCGCCAGGGCGGGCAGGTCGGGACGGTTCATCTCACAATCACCTCATCCTATGGCTTCTATGGCCGGAGCTCCTTCTCCTGCATCCCGTCCCTCCGGCAGGGGGCCTTGGGCGGCACGTACCAAAAAGGCATACGTAGGAGGCGCTTTACATGCTGGCAAGCGTACAAAAGGACCAAGCGCAGGGCTTGGTCAACCGCAACGTGTTCGGCCATTTCTCCGAGCACCTGGGGCGTTGCGTCTACGAGGGGTACTGGGTGGAGGGCACGGACATACCCGCCGTGCGCAACATCCGCCAGGACACCGTGCAGGCCCTGCGCGAGCTGCGCATCCCCGTGCTGCGCTGGCCGGGCGGCTGCTTTGCCGACGATTACCACTGGATGGACGGCGTCGGCCCGGCAAAAGAACGCCCCACCATCGTGAACATGCACTGGGGCGGCGTTACCGAGAACAACCATTTCGGCACGGACGAGTTCATGGACCTGTGCGCCCAGCTTGGATGCGCGCCCTACATCTGCGGGAACGTGGGCAGCGGCACGGTGCGCGAGATGCGCGACTGGGTGGAGTACGTCACGTTCGCCGGCCGCTCGCCCATGGCCGACCTGCGCGCGCAGAACGGCCGGGAGGAGCCCTGGGCGCTGCCTTACTTCGGCGTGGGCAACGAGACCTGGGGGTGCGGGGGCCACATGCGGCCGGAGTACTACGCCGACGAGTACCGTCGCTATGCCTGCTACGTGCGCAACATGGGCGGCAACAAGGTGGAGAAGATCGCTTGCGGGGCCAACAGCGAGGACTACAACTGGACGCGCGTGCTGATGCGCGAGGCCGGCCGCCATATGGACGGCCTGTCGCTGCACTACTATACCGTGCCGCGAGGCTGGGGCCCGCAGCGCGGATACGCCACGGGTTTCGAGGAGGCGATGTGGTACGACACGCTGCGCAGCGCCCTCCACATCGACGAGCTCATCACCCGCCACAGCGCCATCATGGACGAGTACGACAAGGACAGGCGCGTGAACCTGGTGGTGGACGAGTGGGGGACCTGGTACAACGTGGAGCCAGGCACGAACCCGGGTTTTCTCTACCAGCAGAGCACGATGCGCGACGCCCTTGTGGCCGGCCTTACGCTGCACATCTTTGCCCGGCACCACGCCCGCGTGCGCATGGCGAACATCGCCCAAACCATCAACGTGCTGCAGGCCGTGCTGCTCACCGACGGGCCGCGCATGATAAAGACGCCAACCTACCACGTTTTCCGCATGCTCGCCCCGCACATGGACGCTGCGTATCTGCCCGTGCACATCCCCCGGAACGTCGTCACAAACGGCGTGCCCCAGCTCTCCGCCGCCGCGTCCCTTTCGGGGGACGGGTCGCTTACGCTCACGCTGTGCAACGCCTCCTTCAGCGAGGCCCTCCCGCTCACCATCGCCCTGCCCGGCGTTGCCGGAACCGCCAAGGCGGAAACGCTGTGCGCGGGAGCGCCGGACACATGCAACACCTTCGAGGAGCCGGACGCCGTAGCGCCCGCGCCGCTCGCGGCCGCCTTCGCAAACGGCGCGCTCACGCTCACCCTTCCGGCGGCCAGCGTTACGGCGGTGCGCATCGCCTGAACGAGGCGGTTCACACTCTATTAACAAAAAATACATGGAAGAACTGGCAAATCATCACATAACGAACACGTTTCTTTCACATTCCCGGGCTATCCTGAACGCGTGGCGAGAAGATCGCCGGCAAGGAAAGGGGAATGCAAGATGAAACGAATTCGTACCTGGGTCGCCCTCGCGATGGCCGTATCCGTGCTGCTCGTATCGAGCGTGGCGTTTGCCGCGGGCAATACCTCAAACATGGCGTCCTTCTTCGGCATGACAGACGAGGAACTGCAGACCGCCCTGGACGGCGGCTATTCGGTGGGCGACCTGGCCACCGAGCGCGGCATGGTTCCTCAGGTGAAGCAGGCGCTCATCAACCAGGAACAGGCGTATCTGCATAACTGCGTGCTGGCCGGGCAGATGACCCAGCTGGACGCCAGCCTGGCCCTTGAGAACTACAGCGCCGCCCTTTCCGCCTGGGACGGCACGGGCAACCCGCTCCTGCCGGACTCCAGCCGCGGCGTGGGCTCCATGTACAACGCGCAGGATCCCTACTATGGCAGCATCGTTCTGCCGTAACCCGCCCGTACAGCGCCGCAAAGGCCCGGCAGCCGAGGCTGCCGGGCCTTTGCGTATAACACGCCGTTCGCAGGGTGCGGCATCACTGACGCGCTGCGCTTCTTCGGCGTCCGTTTGTGACTGTTCTGCGTCGTCCGCCTGTGCTATAGTGGAGGAGAGGTGAGTGATTTGTACCGGCATGTGCTCTGGGACTTTGACGGAACGCTGATGGACACATACCCCGCCATCACCCGCGCCTACAGCCTGGCCCTGCAGGAGGCGGGCGTGCATGAGGCGGAGGAGGAGATCGCGCAGCGCATGCAGGTGCGCATGGATTTGGCCGCGCAGCACTACGAGGCCAAGCACGGCTTGCCGCCCAGCGTTGCGCAGCGCTTTGCCGAGCTGCGCGCGCAGCTGGAGCCGGTCATGTGCCTGCCCTTTCCCGGCGCATACGCCGTTTGCGAGGCCGTCGCGCGCAGCGGCCGCTTCAACTATCTGTACACGCACCGCGCCGAGTCCTCCCTCGCCATGCTCAAAGCGCACGGTTTCCTCGGTTTTTTTACCGACTTTGTCACCGGCGAGCCGCAATTCCACCGCTTTGCGCGCAAGCCCGAACCGGACGCCATCCTGTACCTGAAGGAGAAACACGCCATGCGCGGGGAGGACGCCGTGATGATCGGCGACCGCGATATCGATCTGCTGGCCGCCAAGCGTGCCGGCATCGCCGCCTGCTACTTTCGCCCCGGCGCGGCCGCAAATCCCATCGCCGATTTCACCGTCGCCTCCCTCTGGGAGCTGCAGGAGTTTTTGTGAAACCGCCTCCTCGGAGTGAAGACAGGATCGTTCCGCGGCCTGCCTGCGTAAAGCGCCCGGAGAGTCGGGCAAACGTCTGTAAAATGAGGGGCGGCGTGTACGGCGCGCTGCCGCAGCGGCCTTGCCGGGCGATCATCGCTTTGTCTCGCCACGCGGGGAACGTTTCCCGGCCGTAGGCAACCATTCCGCGACAACATGCTGGGCCGAGAGACCACGGCCCAGGCCTAACCAAGCCCCCCCGCGCAGCGGAAGGCTGTCCTCGGTTAAAGGGCCGCCCGGCTTTACAGCGGGGCGGCCCTTTGCGGCGGTGCAGGCTGAGGCGCGTATCGCGCCTGGCCGGCTATTTTTGCATGATGGGGGTTTTGTTGGGGGAGGAACGCCCGTCGATCATGGGCTGGCGGCGCTCGATGGCGGCCAGGCCGATCTCGATGTCCTCCACGGCTTCCTCGGGCGTGAGGCACCCCACGGTCACCATGTCGCACGGGCGCAGGGTGGCATAGGAAAAGTTGAGGCCCACGAAGGGCGAGCAGCGCCCGGCGGCCATGGCCTTGATGGTCATGACGGGCTTCTTGGCCGCCCAGATCACCTTGTTGATGTACTCGATTTCCACCTGCATCAAAAAGCCCATGCAGTTGTAGATCTGGATGTAGGTCTCCACGTCGTACCCCATCTCGTCGGAGAACACCACGGCTTCGGGCATGTGCGCGGAGAGCCCCGGAATCATGCCCGCGTCGCGGATCATGGCCAGGTAATCCGGCAGGCGGCCGATGTTGCGCGCGTGCTTGTTCATCATCTGTTCCATGGAGGAGTGGTGCGGGAAGCAGAACGTGGCACCCTGCTTGGCGCAGAGCTTGATGCGCTCATTGGTGGCCCTGCGCGCCTCGGGCGTGTCGCTCACGTCCAGAATGGGCGTGTCCACCACGATCACCTTTTTGCCCGTGCGCTGTTCGGCCTCGCGGATCCCCTCGTAGGCGACCATGTTGTCCACCATGGGCCCCATAAACGCATCCACGCCACGGTCCAGAAACGTTTTCACAATATCGGCGATGGCGTCGCGGTTGCGGTTGCGGGCGTTGATCATCTTGTCCGCCGAGGAGGAGGTGTGGCTCCAGCCCAGCAGCCAGTTCGAGCCGATGATCATGCGCGGCAGGGACACGCCGCCTACGCTTGTGCGGGGAAACAGTGTCTCGCTCATGGTTTAGCCCTCCTTGCGATAACCTCACATGCCGGCGCTCTTTGTCCGGCGCTTTCCCGCGGGGTGCTTGCCCGCCGCCTCACACGCCGCCCTCCGCGGCGTTCACGGCCGCGGCCACGGCCTTGATGTGCGCAAGGCTTTGCGCCGTCGTGCAGTCCTTGGGAAGGTACTCAAGCCCCACATACCCGCCGTATCCCGCGCCGTTTAAGGCGGCAAGCACGCGGTCGTAAGCGATTTCACCCGTACCGGGCTGGTTGCGGCCGGGCACGTCCGCCACGTGTATGTGGCCGATGTAGGGCGCGTTCATGGTCAGGTTGTCGATCAGATTCCCTTCGGTGATCTGCTGGTGGTAGATGTCGAACAGCAGCTTCACCGCGGGCGATTCCACCTGGCGCAGAATGTCGAAGGCCTCGTAGGAGGAGGCGAGGTAGTACCCCCGGTGGTTCACCATGGGGTTGAGGGGCTCTACAACGAGCGTAATGCCCAGCTTCTCGCACAGCGGCGCGGCCCTGCGCAGGCCGTCCACGATGGAAGCGTGCTGCAGGTAGCGCGGTATGGGCAGCTCTTGACCCACGGTGACGATGTAGGTGCGGACGTTCAGCAGATCGGCCGTGGCGGCGGCGCTCTCCTGGATCATGGACAGGAACAGCTCATGATTGCGCCGGTCCAAGAGGCCACGCGCGCCCCACTGCTTCTTTTTCGCCTCGTCGCGGGTGCCGATGCACAGCCCGGCGAGGGGGAGCTTTGCGGCGGCCAGCGCCCCCGCGACAGCGGGCAGGTCCTTGTTGTCCCAGCCCCAGAACTCCACGGCCTGAAGGCCGGCCTCGGCCGCCGCCGCCACGCGCTCTTCGAAGGGCAGCTCGCGGAACAGCATCTCGATACAGGCGGACAGCTTGATCATGCAACCGCCCCCTTACAAAACGACGGGCCTGTTCGTCCGCATGGACTCGTTGGCGGCGAAGCACGCCTCCAACGTTTTAAGGGCGTCGCGGTACGGCGAGCGCACGCGGGTCGGGTCGGCGCGCTTTACGGCCTCGATGAAGGCGCGGTTGGAGTCAAACAGCGGGTCGTTCTTGTTCGGGTACAAGATTTCCTTCTCGCCGGTGATGAAGCGCACATGCTTGCGCAGGCTGTACTCGATGGACTGCTGCTTGCCAAGGATCGTCAGGCCGTTGATGGGGGATACGGCGCCGCCGATCAGGTAGCAGGCCGAGAACAGCGTGGCCACGAGTCCGCTCTTCATGGTGAACACGGCCACGGAGGCGTCCTGGTTGTCGTAGCCGGGGCAGTCGCGCTCCGGCACCACAATGCCGTGGAACTCGCGCGCGTACACCTCCTGCACCTCGCCGAAGAAATAGCGCAGCAGGTCCACCAGGTGGATATTCTGCTCGGTAAGCTGGCCCCCGCACGTGTCGTACGTGCGCCACCACGCAACGCCCGGAATGCCGCCCGCCCACGTGCCGTACACAACGCCCACGTCCAAGCCCGGCAGGGCGTCTTTGATGCGGTCGGAGGTCTGCAGGAAGCGGTCCTGGAAGCCGACGGCCGACACGATGCCCGCCTTGTCGATGGCGGCGGCGATGTTCCGGGCCTGAACAGGGTCCAGCGTCATGGGCTTTTCCACCTTGATGGCCCACTTGCGCGCGACGGCCTCCTCCTCGATGCCCTTGTGCTCGGCGGGCGGCACGGCGATGAATAGCGCGTCCAGGTCGCGTTCGCCCTCAAACAGGGCCCTGTGGTCGACGTACAGCCGCTTGGCCGACATCTTTTTGGCCATGGCCTCCCGGCGCTCCAGCACGGGGTCCGCCACTGCCACAACCTCGACGTCCTCCATGCGCAGCAACCGGTCCGCGTGGCCGTTGTTCATGCCTCCGCAGCCTACGATTCCGATGCGTACCTTGTCCAGCATAGCTCCCTGCCTCCCGAATCGTTTGTGTTATAAGTCACGCCGGGATCACTCGGCGCAAGCTTCAAAGAAGGCCGTGATGTTGCGCGGGGGCACGTCCGGCTCCAGCACGTGCGTGGGGGAGAGGATGAGCGCCCCGTCGTAGCCCAGATCGCGCTTTGCTTGACGCACGGCGGCCTTCACCTGGGCGGGCGAGCCGAAGGGCATGGTGCTCTGGGTGCC
Organism: Eubacteriales bacterium; assembly: GCA_031553225.1. Taxonomy (GTDB): domain Bacteria; phylum Bacillota; class Clostridia; order Christensenellales; family UBA1750; genus JAVBLU01. The sequence goes on along the minus strand of JAVBLU010000007.1, from coordinate 63,129 downwards.
GATCACCCCGTCCAGCACGAGCTGCGCGCCAAACCGCTCCTTCAGGGCGTGCACGTCCAGGCACTCGGGCTGCACGGGGTTGAGAACGCTCACCCCAAGCTCCACCAGCTCGGGCAGGATGGCGGCGATGTTGCCGTCGGAGTGGTACCAGATGGCGATGTCCGGTTTGATGGCGCGCGCCTGGTCGTACACGGGTTTCCAGTACGCCTTGATGAACGTGCGCCACTGCTCGGGTTTGAACATGAGCGCGCGCTGGTTGGCCACGTCGTCGCCGGTTGAGATCATATCGCACCCCGCCCGGGCAGCCGCCACGGCGCGCGCCAGGGCGGGTTTTTGCATCTGCGCCATCACAAAGTGCGGCACCTCGGGGCAAAGCGCCATGTCCATCAAAAACTCTTCGTAGCCGCGCACCTGCCAGGCGTTTTCATACTGGTGGCCCACCCACGTGCGGGCGATCAAGCCCTCGTCGTGCAAGGCGGCCACCTCGGCGGCCATGTGGCCGTCCGTGTACCCTTGGGCGGAGGGGAAGGGGAAATCCGCCATCTCCGCAACGCTGCCGCAGTTGCGCAAGGGGCTTACGTAGTGCGTAAAGTGAAAGACGCTGCCGGGAATCTCCAGTACGCCCAGCCAGTTGATGCGCGCGCCAGCGGGGCGCTCCATGTCCGCGAAATACCGCTCGAACGAGGGCGGGCGATGGCCGTCCGGCTCCCTCAAGGTTACATTTTGTTGCACAAAGCAGCCAAAGCGCTCGGCGACGCTCTCCTCCGGCTTCATGTTTACGTACTTGCGCAGGGCGGCTTCCGTTTCCGCTATGAACCCGGCGTAGTACAAAAAGCGCCCGGTGGAGCGGTGCGCGAGCGTTGCGGCGAAGAGTTCCCGCTGTGTCATCAACAGCCGCCTCCCAACCGCTCCATTATACGCCATGCCGCGCTGGATTCACAACCCCAATACGGCGGCGGGCGGTTTTTTTCTGTCATATTATGATATAATTGCCTCACAGGCGGGTCTGGCGAAGGAATGGGAAGGGGGGGAGCCGCATGAGGCGCGCGGCGCGCGGGAGGAAAGCTTTGGCTCTTGTATTGGCGCTTGTGTGCTGCGCGGCGGTTTCACCCATACCCGCCAGGGCGGCGGGTCTTACGCTGCTTGTGGCGGCGGGCGAGGCGACGCCGGTCGCCGGGCGGTTATTCGCCTTCGACGTGGACGTGCGCAACCAGGGCCGCATCCGCATGGAGGGCAGGGTGGAAGCGCGTTGCAGCGGCGTGCTTGGGGCTGTGCCCATCGCCTCGGCGGACCTGCGCGCGCAGCCGTACGCCTTTGCGGCAGCAGAGCAGGCCGCCGGGACGGTCGCGCTGTCCCTGATGCCGGGGGAGAGCGCGCGCCTGCGCCTGCGGGTGGTGCTGCCACAGGGAAAAACGCAGATTCGCGTGACGCTTGCGGGCATGGGCGAGGCGCCCGCAGCCAGCATGACCGCCGTGGCACTGCCCGCGGCGGTGTACATGACCGAAGGGGACAACGCCTTCTTCCGGCAGGATATGACCGGCCGCAAGAAGCTGCTGAGGGAAGGGGCGGAGTACCCGCTGCTGCTGGAGGAGAAGGACGCCTACCTGGTACTTTCCGGCTTTGACGCGGTGTATGTGGCCAAGGCGAGCGGAAAGCTGACGCCCATGGACACGGACGCGTTGCCGCTTGCGGTGACGCTGAAGGAAACCCCCGTGTACGCCGGGCCGCAGGACGGCGCGCCGCAGACGGGCACGCTACCGCCCGGCGCGCCCCTGCTGATGGAGGGAAGCGGCAGCCGCTGCCGGGTGCGTTCGGGCCAAACGGAAGGCTATGTGCAGGCGGGATCGGTCCGCACGGTGGAGACGCTGACGACCTTTGCCATTCGGGGCGAAGCGGCCGCCGAAGGCCCGCCCGATCCGGAGCCCGACCCGGACGCGGACGGCGGGCAGTACCTGCAGCTGACCACCCTCGTACGGCCGGAGACCGTCACCGCCCTGTGCCGGCTGCCCCGCGGGGGGCGCATGCTGTCACTCGCCGGCGGCGAGGAAGGCCAGGAAGCCGACATGCCGGGGGGCGCTGCCAGCTTCCCCCGCCGAAGCGAGCCGTACACGGTGCGCTTCGAGGCCCTCTTTACGCTGAACGGGCAGGGATACATCGCACGCGCGGAAAGCCTGGTGCCCGCAAAGGCCGTGCCGTATACGCTCAGCGCGGCGTACATAGAGGGCGACCCGCGCGGCTCGCCTCCGTCCTACGTCTATCACCTGCCCGAACGCGCGCAGGTGCGCTCCATCCTGTACACGTCCACGACCGGAGCGCACTACGTGGAACCGGGACAGCCCATCCCCTACGAAGAGGGGACCTACTATATCGCCGTGTATTTCACGTACTATGACAAAGAGTATTATATCGACCTGGCCGTGCCGTAGCGTCCGGCGGTGGTCAAGCGGCGAGCGCCCTGAGCGGGGCGCTCGCCGCTTTCTCATGGGCACCCGCCTGCGCGGATGCGCGCCTGCGTCCGCCTAATTAAGCAGCGCCAGGGCGTACGCAAAAACAAGAAGCGCGCTCTCCGGAAGCGCCTCGGCGGCCAGCAGATACGGCGCGGCCGGGCACAAGGGCCGGGCGCGGCCGCACAGAGCCGCGGCTGATACGGGCAGCATAAACGCCGCGAGCACGCACAGTGCGATTTGGCGCATGGCAAAGGCGCACGGCACAAGCAGCAGAAGGAAAAGCCGCGCGAGCGTCAGCGCGGCCGTGCGGCGCTCCACGTCCTTTTCCTTGATGTAGCGCTGTGCCAGCAGCCCGGCCGTGACGCCAAAGAGCGCGCATGCCGCGGCGAAGGCCCACGCCGGCGCAGCCGCCGGTATGGGCAGGGGCGGCATGGCCAGCGAAGCGTACCACGCCATATGCGCGGGCAGCAAGGCCGCGCCCAAAGCGCTCGGCAGCAAGGCGGCCAGCGCGCCGGCCACGCCGGCCAGCCCGCGGAACGCCGGACGGTCCTTGGGCAAATCCACCACCCCCGGCCCATGCTATGCGGCTTTGGCGCGTGGCATGCCGGGGCCCACGGCGCACGGCGACAAAAAGACCGCCCTTGCGCTACAGAAGGCGGTCGCTGAGCAGACGGAAGACCGGATGCAATTCCTAGGCGCCAGGCGCGTTCGGCCATGAAAGCGCAGGGCGTTTTCCAGCCGCATGCGGCTGGCCGGGGCGCTCACAAGCGCCAGCGCTTCCTGCGGATCACACCACAACACCTCGGAGGATTCCTCGCAGGTGCGCAGGTCGCCGGATTCCTAGCCGCACAGAAAACCGAACACCACCTTGGCGGGCACGGGGGTTGTGCCGTCGTCGTACACGCCCTGCGACACCACCGAGTAGACGCCCACGAGCGCGCGCACCCGGGCGACGCCGCCGCTCTCCTCCAGAATTTCCCGCAGCACGCCTTGCTCCACGCTTTCGCCGGCCTCGATCTGGCCTCCGGTACAATCGTATCCGCGGTGCTGTGTTTTGATAAGCAGCACGCGGCCCGCGCGGTCCGGCACATAGCCCGCGGCGGCCACGATGCGCGTGGGGAACGCCATGCCTATCCCTCCCGGCGCCGCTCGTTGCGCAGGGCGCGCTCCATATCGCGCTCGGCGTCGCGCTCGGCGGCGTCGTCGCGCTTGTCGTACAGCTTCTTGCCCTTGCACACGGCCAGCTGCAGCTTCACCCGGCCCTTCACCAGATACAGCGACAGGGGCACCAGCGTGCGCCCCTCGCGCATCACCTCGCCCTGCAGGTAGCGAATCTCGCTCTTGTGCAGCAGCAGCCGCTTGGGCCGCAGGGGGTCGCGGTTGAACACGTTGCCCTTTTCGTAGGGCGATATGTGCATGCCGTGCACGAAAACCTGGCCGTCCTTCACGGCGGCGTAGCAGTCCTTCAGGTTGCACGCCCCGGCGCGGATGGACTTCACCTCCGTGCCGTACAGCTCCAACCCCGCCTCCAGCGTGTCCTCAACAAAGTAGTCGTGCCGCGCCTTGCGGTTTTGCGCAAGCGGTTTGTGCTCCGCCTCCGGCATGCGGCACGACCTCCTTTCGTATGCTGACGCTCGTTGCCTTACCTTGCGGGGCCGGATGCCCGGCGCCTACGCCTTGCCGTTGCAGCCAAGAACCGCGGTCAGCTTGTGGCGCACCATGTCGCGCACGCCGTTTCTGGCGTCGGTCAGGTACTGGCGCGGATCGAAGTGGTCGGGGTGCTGGGCGAAGTGGCGGCGGATCTCGCCCGTCATGGCCAGGCGCAGGTCGGAATCGATGTTGATCTTGCACACGGCCATGGACGCGGCCTTGCGCAGCATCTCCTCGGGGATGCCGATGGCGTCGGGCATGGCCCCTCCGAACTCGTTGATCATCTTGACGTACTCGGGCATCACCGAGGACGCGCCGTGCAGCACGATGGGAAAGCCCGCAAGCCGCCTGCTGATCTCCTCCAGAACGTCGAAGCGCAGGCGGGGCGTTTGGCCGGGCTTAAACTTGTACGCGCCGTGCGAGGTGCCGATGGCGATGGCCAAAGAGTCCACGCCGGTTTTTTCCACAAACTCGCACACCTCGTCGGGGTCGGTAAACTGGGCGTCCTCGGAGGAGACGTTCACCGCGTCCTCGATACCCGCAAGGCGGCCGAGCTCGCCTTCCACGCTTACCCCGCGGGCGTGCGCGTACTCCACCACCTGCCGGGTTACGGCGATGTTGTCGGCGAAGGAGTGGTGCGAGCCGTCGATCATCACGGACGTAAAGCCGCCGTCGATGCACGACTTGCACAATTCGAACGAGTCGCCGTGGTCCAGGTGCACCGCGATGGGCAGGCCCGTGTCCTCCACGGCCGCCTCGATCAGCTTCATCAGATAGACGTGCTTGGCGTATTTGCGCGCGCCGGAGGACACCTGCAGGATGAGCGGCGCGTTCTCCAGCTTAGCCGCTTCGGTGATGGCCTGCACCATTTCCATGTTGTTGACGTTGAACGCGCCCACCGCGTATCCGCCCGCGTACGCCTTTTTAAACATTTCCTTCGTATTGACCAGAGGCATTTCCATCTCTCCTTTGGACTCGTGTTTGACTATTCTATCACAAACATGCCGCCGTGAACAGAGGAAACGACTGCGTTTACTGCGCAACCGGCCGCCGGTCGAACACGGCCTCATGCGTGCGGCCGTCCGTCGGCATGGCCACATCCTCGCCCGCGACAGGGGCGCCGTCCAGGGTGACGCGCAGCGGGCCGGGCCCGCAAAAGGCGTGCAGGCAAAGCGTCGTCTTCTCGCGGCGGATGTCCGCGTGCGCCTCGCCCGAAGGCGTCCAGCGCGGCGCAAGGCGCACGCGGCCGCCGCGGACCGTGAGGCCAAGCAGGTGTTCGCGGTACACGCGCGCCATCCACGCGGCGGAGCCGGTGTACCACGTCCAGCCGCCCCGGCCGGCGTGCGGCGCGCACGAGTACACGTCGGCGGCCATCACGTACGGCTCGGTTTTGTAGGCGAAAACGCCCTCGGGGCTGTCGGTGCGCGAAGTGGGCAGCAGCAGACGGAAGAGCGCCCAGGCGCGCTCCATGTCGCCCTCCATGGCCAGCGCCATCACGGCCCAGGCCGCGGCGTGCGTGTACTGGCCGCCGTTTTCGCGCACGCCGGGGAGGTAGCCCTGGATGTACCCGGGCTGATACTGCGCGCCGTTGAAGGGCGGCCACAGAAGGCGCAAAACGCCCGACTGCTCGTCCAGCAGTTCTTCCATGGCGCAGTCCAGCGCCTGCTGCGCCCGGCCGCGGTCACCCGCGCCGCAGATAACCGCCCAGCTTTGAGCGATTAAGTCGATCCGGCATTCGCGCCCGGAAAGCGAGCCGAGCGGCTGTCCGTCGTCGTCAAAGGCGCGGCGGTACCACATGCCGTCCCAGCCGTGCTCCTCCACCGCGGCGAGCACCTCGCGGGCCGTGCCTTCCAGCATGGCCGCCTCGCTCGCCTGTTCCTCCTGCCGCAGCAGCGCGGCAAATTGTTGCAGCACCGTGATGAGAAGCCAGGCAAGCCAAACGGATTCGCCGCGCCCCTGCGCGCCCACGCGGTTCATGGCGTCGTTCCAGTCGCCCGTGCCCATCAAAGGCAGGCCGTGCGCGCCGAAGCGGCATGCGCGGCTGATCGCCCGCCGCGCGTGGCCCAGCAGGCTTTCCTGCTGCTGGGAAACGCCGGGCGAGCCATAATCGTCCTCGCGTCCGTCCGGCAGGGGCGGCGCGCTTAAGTAGGGAACGACCTCGGAAAGGATCGTGCGGTCGCCGGTCACCTGAACATAATCGCACAGCACGTAAGGCAAAAAGAGCATGTCGTCGCTGATGCGCGTGCGCACGCCGCGGCGGGGCTCGTGCCACCAGTGCTGCACGTCGCCCTCCTCAAACTGGTGCGCGGCGCAGCGCAGCAGATGGGCGCGAACCAGCGCGGGGTCGTAGTGAACGATCAGCAGGCAGTCCTGCAGCTGGTCGCGGAAGCCGAACGCGCCGCCCGCCTGGTAGAACCCCGTGCGGCCCCACATGCGGCAGGCCCACGTTTGATAGGGAAGCCACCGGCACGCGAGCTGCGCCTCGGGCGATTTATCCGGAAGCGTAAAAGCCGACAGGCGCGCGGACCAGGCCTTGAGCGCCCCTTTCAGCGAGCGCTGCGGCTGGAAGGCGCGCAGGAGGGCGGGCGCGGAGGCTTCATCCTGCACCCAGCCCAGCGCGAAGGCCACCTGCGCCTGGCCGCCTGCGGGCACGCTCACCTCTGCGGCGAGGATCAGGCCGGGGAGCGATCCTGAAAACGAGCCCGACCACTGCGCCTCGCCAAGCGCGTCCGGGTTCTCCGGTCCGCCCTCGCCAAAGAAGGGGCGCAGGTCGCCGCCCAGAACGGCCTGCCGTCCCGGGGCCCAGGCGAGGCTTACGCCGGGCATGCCGCCGCGCAGCGCGCGGCCGTATACATACGCGCCGTCCTCCGAGGGAGCGCTGGCGGTAAAGCAGTCGTCCACGGCGCAGCCCATGCGCAGCCGCGCGGCAAAGAAGGCCGTCAGGCGGCGCTCGCGGGGCGAGGGGTTGTCCAGGGTGAGCAGATAGCATTTCACGGGGAGTGCCGCGTCCACATGCACGGATACGGCGCCGAGCAGCCCGCCCGCCGCGCTGTAAAAATAGGTGGCGCCTATGTCGTGGCGGCAGCGCGTCTCGCCCGGCGGGGATGCCGGTCCGGGCAGCGGCGACCACGCCGCGCCGGCCTCGTCGCGCAGGTACAGGCACTCGGCGTACGGGTCGCTCACCGGATCGTTCGTGAAGGGCGTGATCTGCGCCTCGCGCGCGTTTTCCGCCCAGGTATAGCCTGTGCCGCGGTCGGAGACGAGCGCGCCGAAGCGCTCGTTCGCCAGCACGTTGCACCAGGGCGCAGGCGCGCCGCGGCCGTCGTGCAGGCGCACCACGTAGGCGGTAGCGTCAAAGCCGCCCACGCCGTTGTCCGACGCCAAGCGCGCGATGGGCAGGGCGGAAGGGGCGAGGGCCGGCCGCGGGCGAATCCCGGCCGCTTGCCCGGGGTCCGCCCGGCCGATGAGGGCGAGCTCTTTGGCGATGTCGCCCTCGCCCTGCAGCAACAGGCAGGATACGCCGAGCAGGAAGGCCCGGCTCTCATCGCTCAGCGCGTGGCCGTCCACCAGGTAGACCCCGCCCGGCCGGGCCACGCGCTCGCGCGCGCCGCTGTGCTCCACTTCCTCCAGGATGCGCGTATGCAGCGGGCGCAGGTAATCACCGCCTGATTCGTTCAGCACGAGCAGATCGGCCTGCAGGCCTTTAAGGCGCCACAGCGCGTGCATCTGCAGCGCCTGGCGCAGAAGCGCCAGCTGGGATACGTCGTTCAGGCGCACCGCTACGATGGGCAGGTCTCCGGACAGCCCGAAGCGCCACAGATCTGCCGCCGTGCCGCGGCAGGCGGGCAGGTAGGGCGCGCGCGAGCCGGGCGGAAGGCCCGCGAACAGCGCGCAGGCTGCCGCGCGGTGCCAGGTTTTGAACTGCGGACGGGTGAGGCCCAGATACGTCGTTTCCACCTGGGCGTACGTACCCGCCAGATCCAGCGCGCGGCGCACGCCATCACCGCGCAGCGAGTCGCAGAAGGCGCGGGCTTCCTCGGGCGACGCGGCGGAGCACAGCGCAAAAGTCAGCTCTGCGCGGCCTCCGGAAGGCAGGGAAACGACGCGGCGGAGCGCGGCGCACGGGTCCAGCACGCCGCCCGCTTCGCCCGGCAGCGCTTCGTGCAGGCCAAGCGGGTGGCGCGCGTCCTGGCCGCGGTGAAGGAACGCGGCGCGACCGGCCGTAAAATCGGGCGGAGGCGCGCCGTCCGCTGCAAGGCAGACGTGCAGCAGCCGCTCGGTCGCCCCGCCCTGTTCGCGCGGGCGGCGGGACAGGAGCACTCCGTCGGGCACGGGCTGCGCTTCGATGAACAGGTTGCGGAAGGCCTGGTGCGCCACGTCCGCGTCGTGCGGGGAGAGCGTCGCCTCAAAGAAGGAGGTCGCCTCGATCGTCCGGGTGCGCTCGGAGCGATTCACAAGCTCCAGCGTAACGAGCACCGCGCCGTTTTCCGGCGATACGAAGGCCGTGAGCGTGGAGTGTATGCCGCCGCAGAGGCGCGTGTACACGGCGCGGTCGGGGGAAAAGACGCAGGCGGATTCCTGCGCGCTTCCGCCGCCGCGGGGATGCGCTCCCCATACTTCGTCCGTGTCCGGGTCGCGCAGGTAGAAGCAGATGCCGTAGCGCGTATCCGACGGGTCGGATCCGTAGCGGTTCCAGCGCGTGCCGTCCCGGCCGGCGAAGCACAGCCCGGCCGCCGTGCACACGAGCATCGTACCCCCGCCCGCCAGCAGGTGCGTGTCGGGTAGGGGGGAGTGACCGTCCACGCACCTGCGCTGCATGCGGGGCGGTCGGCGCAGGGGCGCCTCGGACAGCTGCAGGGCACGGCGCTCGGGGAGGCGCGGCGGGAGCCCCGCGCGCTCCTGAAGGAGCAGGTCGTGCGCCAAAACGCGAGGGTCGGCGAGAAACAGCGCCCGCATAAGGCCGTCCGTTAAGGCGTTGCACAGCGAGAGCAGCGTCATGCCCTGGTGGTGCGCCATGCCGCTGCGCACCAGGCGGTAGCGTTCGCCCTCCGTGCGCGCGGGGGCATAGTCCGCGGCCTCGATGAAGCCCTCGGGGGTTAGCCATCCCATCTGCGCCATGAGGCGCATGTTGCCGGCCGCGGCGGACGGCTGCACGCAAAGCGCCAGCGCGGAGGCGTAAGGCGCAACCACCATGTCCTCCTCGGTGCCGCCGCGCAGGGCAAGCGACGTGACGCCAAAGGCGCGGTACTGGTAGTTGAGCTGCAGGTCGAAGGCGCAGTAGCCCGACTCGGACACGCCCCAGGGCGCTTTGGCGTCCCGCGCCCGCTGCGCCCAAACGGCGTTGACGGCCGTCTGGTGCAGGAGAGATCCGGGCCGCTCGGTGAGCAGGAGCGGGGGCATGAGGTACTCGAACATCGTGCCGCCCCAGGAGAGGAGCACAGCGCCCCTGCCCGTCATGCCCACCGGCCGCCCGAGGCGGGAAAAGTGCTCGGCCGGCACGTCGCCCTTGGCGATGGCCACGAAGGACAAGAGCCGCGATTCCGAGGCGAGCAGGTCGTAGTGCGCGTCCGAGAGCGCGTCCGCTTCCATGTCAAAGCCGATGGCAAACAGGCGGCGGTGCGGGTCGTACAGGGCGGCAAAGTCCATGGCGTCCGCCAGGGCGTCGGCGCGCTCGGCCAGGCGCAGCAGCTCCTGGCGGGCGACGGGCATGGCCAGGGCGCGCACGGCGGAGGCGGCCGCGGCCCCCCCTTCCGCGGCCAGGGGAAGGGGGGCGTCGGCCAGCGCGGCGGCGCAAGCGCGCAGGCCCTTGTCCGGCGCGTCCGACAACAGGGCGTGCAGCGGTCCCTCCGCGTCGAATCCTTCCTCGGCGGCCACGCGCAGGCGGGCCTCCACGCCGCGACGCAAAAGCTCGGCGTCCTCGCCGGACACGGCGCGCAGCGCCTGGCTGAGCGTCCACAGGCAGGCGGCCAGGTTCCCGCTGTCCACGGCGGATACGTAACGGGGCGCCAGGGCGGTCAGGTCGGCCGTGGATACCCAGTTGAGGGTGTGCCCGCGCCACTTGGGCAGCCCCTCCAGCGCCTGAAGCGTTTGGCCGCACCGCCGCGCAAGCTCGGTGGCGGAGATGAACCCGAGCGCATGCGCGGCGGCGCAGGACGCCAGGTACAGCCCGATGTTCGTGGGGGAGGTTCGCCGCGCGGGACCCTTGTTCGGCATGGTTTGCACGTTGTCCGGCGGCAGGCCGTGCTCGGCGTCCGTCACGCTTTGTTCAAAGAACCGCCAGGTGCGCAGCGCCGCGCCGCGCAGGAAGGGCTCGTCCGCCGCGTCCGGCCGCGCAGCGGGGGGCAGAGGGCGGGAGAGATAAGCCGCGAAAGCCGGAAGCAGCGCCCACAGCGCGCCAAGGAGCAGCGCGCACAGGTCCAGCGCCGGCGTGGACGGCCCAAAGCCGAAAAAGGGCGACAGGAGCATGGCAACCCCCAGCGCCGGCCCGGCGGCGCACCGGCGCAGATAGCTTCGGCGGGCCGTGCGGTCGGCGTCGGCGGCGGTCACCCAGTCCAGCAGGTGCCGGCGGGTGAAGAGCACGCGCACGAGCGAGCGGACCGCCGCGTCCACGCCCAGCGCGGCCTCCAGAGGGGAGAGCGCAAGGCGCTGCAGCGTTTGCGCAAGCTGGCGGCCGATGTCGCGGTAGCGCGCGGGCTGAAACACCGCAAACACGAGAAATACCCAGTCGAAGAACGTAAGCACAAAGGCGATATACAAAAGCCCGGGAAGGCGCAGCCAGGCCGCGGCCAGCGCGCACAGCACGAAGGCCGCGGGGGCGAGGCTTCGGCGCAGGTTGTCGAATATTTTGTACCCCGCCAGAAGCGAAAAGCCCGTGCGCCGCGGCCGCCCGTGCGCGTCCTTGGCGTAGGGCAGCAAGAAGGGAAGCAGCTGCCAGTCGCCGCGCGTCCAGCGGTGCAGGCGCATGGCGAAGGAGTGCAGCGTTTGCGGCGGGGCGTCAAAGAGCACCACGTCCGAAACCAGCGCCGCCCCGCTGAGCAGCCCCTCGATCAGATCGTGAGACAGAATGGCGTTTAGGGGCAGGGCCGAGGACGTGGCGTCGTGGAAGGCGCGCACGTCATACACGCCCTTGCCGCAGAAGATGCCCTGGCCGCACAGGTCCTGATACACGTCCGACACCGCGCTGGCGTAGTAGTCCACGCCGGCCGGGCCGCCCATCATCTTTTGCAGGCGGGTGCTGATATGCGACAGGGGCGTGCCTGCGCGCGGGGCGAACACCGCCGTCCCGACGCGCCTGCCCTCCACCTCGCCCACGCGGTTTAGGGGGTGCAGCGCCACGCCGAGCAGCTGGGCGGCGGCGCCGGGCGGCAGCATGGTGTCCTGGTCGAGGGTGATCACGTGCGTGACTCCCACAAGGGCGCTGTCGGCGTCCACAAAGCCGGACACGCCGCCCAGAAGGAAACGGTTCAGCTCCAGCAGAGCCCCGCGCTTGCGCTCCCACCCCATAAAGCGGCGCTGCGTCGCGTTCCACATGCGCGGCCTGTGCAGCAGATAGAAGCGCTTGCCCCAGCGGCAGTTCAAAGCGTCGATCTGCTCCTGCGCGGCGGCCAGCACCGCCGCGTCGCCCGGCAGGCTTGCCGCGTCCGCGTCGGCGAAGTCGGTGAGCAGCGCGAAGGACAGCTCGGGCAGGCGGTTGCTCAGGTAGTGCGTTTCCAGGGAGCGCGCCAGTGCGGCCGCCTTCTCGGGGCTGGTGATGAGCGTTGGCACCACGAGCAGGGCGTTTTTGCCGGTCATGTCGCCCGGCGCAAGGCGCGGAAGGATGCGCGGGGGGCACAGGCGGCGCACGATGCGGATGAGCCAGATCTGCGCCGCGGTTTGCGCGGGCACGGTGAGCAAAAACGCCGCGTACGGCCAAAAAAACTGCGCGCGCAGAACGTACGCCCCAAGCAGGGAAAGCCCCGTGGAGAGCGCCCACGCGCCCAGCACATACAGGGTTTGCGCGTGCGCGCGGAAAAACCGGGCCACGCGCATGGGCAGCCACACCCGGCCGATCGTCTCGATGAGCGCGCCCTCCCCGCCCGAGAGCAGGTACCATCCTACGTGCGCGCGGCGGTCGTCTGCCTCGTGGTCGCGGCTCAGCTGCAGCGCGGCGTGCGCCACGAAGGACTCGGGCTTGCCGGACGCCACGGACATCCGGGTGACCGCGCGGCGGTACAGATCGCGCGAGGGCAGGTCCATGCGCGGGTATACGCCTGCCGGGTCGGCGCGCAGCTCGGCGTCCACGGGAGAGAGCGCCTCGCACACCTCCGTCCAGTTCAGCTGCGTCAACAGCCGCAGCGAGGTCACTGCGTTGCCGATCACGGCCTGGTTGCGCGCCTGGCGGCGGTGCTCGGAGGCGATCACCAGATCCAGCTGCACGTCGCGCTCGCGCAGGCGGTCCTGCAGCCATCCCATGGCGTCGGAAGGAGCGGCTTCTTCGCGCAGGCGGGCGGCCAGACGCTCCACGAAGGCCGCGCCGAATCCCTTTGGCTCGCCCGGGTAGAGCGCGCTTCCGGCCTGCAGCGCGTCGGCAAAGGCGTCGGCGGTGCGGCGCTGGTCCTGGGCGCGCACGCAGTCCTGCGCGACGGCCACCGCCTGCAAAAGCAGCGCGTGCTGCAGCATCAGCGGCATGGCCCACAGCTCGGCAAGGCGCAGGGGGGCTGTGGCCTGATAAGCGCGCAGGAAGCGGTCGATGTTCTCGCGGCACACGTGCGCGTCCGTGTGCGCGCATAGCTCCGCCGCTAGGGCGTAGATGCGCGGAAGGCCCGCGTAGATCCCCTTTGAGGGCGCGGGCAGCATAGGCACGCGGACAAGGCGCTCCTGCAGCGCCGCGGCGCTCTCCAAAAGCCGTGGCGCGTGGTCGATCACCCACCGTGAGGCGGGCACGAGTTCCTCGCCCCGCACGGCCGCCTGGGCAAGCTTTGCGTGGCACTGCTGCAGCTGCCGCGTTACGCCCGCGGCGGGCGCGGCCGGCCGAATGCCCTGCAGGCGGATCTGCACGGCCAGGTCGCGCGCGTGCTCCACGAGCTCCTCGTCCGAAAGGCGGGCCGAGCGCGGCGCAGGCGGAAGGGACAGGGCGCGCGTGAGCCGCGCGACGTATCCGACCGCCGCCACCGCCAGCATGCACAGCCCGATGGTCAGCCAGATGAAGAAAGGGGCACTCAAAGCTGCAATCGCTCCTTACGCACATGCGGCCGCTCGCGCGGCGCATACATCCCCACCATTTTGGCCGAAATCTGCCAAAGCAATGCGCGGCCGGCGAGAAAGCCTGCGCCGGCAATGACATCCGCGCGCCGATGTGCTATGCTACTGAAGCAAAAGGAGCGATGAACAGTGAAAAAGTGGTCGTTTTTGTTCGATATGGACGGTGTGCTGGTGGACTCCGAGCCGGTGATCACCAAGGCGGCCATCGAGGGCCTTTTGCGCTTTGGCGTGCGCGCGCGGGAAGAGGACTTCAAGCCCTTTACCGGTATGGGCGAGATCCGCTTCATCGGCGGCGTGGCCGAAAAGTACGGCGTGCCCTACCGCCCCGAAATGAAGGATCTGGTGTACGATATCTACCTGACGCTCGTAGACGATGCGCTGTACGTCTACAAGGATACGCGCGGCACGCTTGCCGCTCTGCGGCAAACGGGCTGCCGCCTGGCGCTGGCCTCTTCGGCCGACCGGGTGAAGGTGTCGGCCAACCTGCGCGTGGCGGGCATCCCCGAGGACACCTTCGGCGCGCTCGTCACCGGCAACGACGTGGAGCGCAAGAAGCCGGAGCCGGACATCTACCTGGCCGCCGCCGCGGCCATCGGCGCGGATCCGGCCTTTTGCATCGTGGTGGAGGACGCCGTATCCGGCGTGCAGGCCGCCAAGTCGGCGGGCATGCTGTGCGTGGCCGTGCGCACCTCCTTCCCGGACGAGGCGTTGCTGGCAGCCGGCGCGGACGCCCTGGCGGACGACATCGGCGGAGTGCCCGCGGTGACGGAAAAACTATTACAGCGCATGAACAAACTTTAAACAATGCGTATTATCAGTAGAAATTGATGTTTTTTCTGATATACTCATGATGGAAATGCGTATATAAGGAAGACGACCATGGCCCAGTTTATTGAATTGCAGGACGTGCGCAAGGCATACCGCGTTGGGGCGCAGCAGGTGAAGGCGCTGGACGGGGTCAGCTTTGAGCTGCGAAAAGGCGAGCTCAGCGTCGTAGTGGGGCCGAGCGGCGCCGGCAAGACGACGGTGCTTAACATTCTGGGCGGTATGGACCGTCCCGATACCGGGCGCGTGCTTGTGGACGGCAAGGACATCGCCGGGGTGAACGAGCGGCAGCTGACCGTCTACCGGCGGCATGACATCGGTTTCGTGTTTCAGTTTTACAATCTGGTGCCCAACCTCACGGCCCTGGAGAACGTGGAGCTGGCCACCCAGATATGCAGGAACCCCCTAAAGCCGGCCGACGTGCTCGCCTCGGTCGGGCTATCCGCGCGGTTGTCCAACTTTCCGGCGCAGCTGTCGGGCGGCGAGCAGCAGCGCGTGGCCATCGCCCGCGCGCTGGCCAAAAACCCAAAGCTTCTTTTGTGCGACGAGCCGACCGGCGCGCTGGACGACGCGACCGGCAAGCAGATCCTGAAGCTGCTTCAGACCACCTGCCGCGAGATGGGGATGACCGTTGTGCTCATCACGCACAACCACGCCATATCCCCCATCGCCGACAGGGTCATCCGCATGCGCAGCGGCAGGGTGGCCGACGTTTTGCACAGCGAGCGGCCGGTGGACATCGACATGATAGAATGGTAGGGGCATGAACGCATATCTGAAGAACCTACTGCGGCAGTTCAAGGGCACGTTTGGCCGCTTCTTTTCCATTCTGATCATCAGCATGCTGGGCGTTGGGTCCTTTGCGGGCCTGCGCTCCGTATCGCCGGACATGCGGTTAACGGCCGACCGGTATTTTGACGAGCTGTCCCTGCTCGACCTGCAGGCGGTATCCACCCTTGGCTTCTCGGATAAGGACATACAGGCCCTTCGGGCGGACGACGGCCTGACCGTCATGCCCTCCTATGCCATGGATGCCCTGGCGGACGGGCCGCGTACCGAGCGGCAGTACGTTGTGAAGCTGCACGCTTACGCGCCGGACGCGCCGCTCAACAAGCCCATGCTGCTGTCCGGGCGGCTGCCGCAGGCGCCCGGGGAGTGCGTCGTGTCCGACCTGCTCGCCGGGGCCATGCAGCTGCAGGCGGGCGACAGCATTGCGCTTCAGTCCGGCCGCGAGGATCCCATCGGCGATTTCCTTTCGCAGGACGCGTACACGGTGGTGGGCACGGTGCGCCTGCCCCTGTATGTCACCCACAAAACCATCCCGGCCACCGTGGGCGACGGTATGGCCGTCGGCTTTGTTATGCTGCCGCAGGAGAACTTTATCACCGAGGTGTACACGGCCGTGTACATGGGCATGAAAGGCGCGGCGGAGCTGGACTGCGGTGAACAGCCCTACAAGGACATGGCCGACGCCGCCAAAGGGCGCGTGGAAGCCGTGGCCGCCGCGCGCCAGGACGGACGGTATCAGGAGATTATGGACGAGGCGGGCGGCAAGATTTCCGACGCGGAGAAGGAGCTGGCCGACGGCGAGCGCGAGCGCGAGGAGAAGCTTGCAGACGCCCGCCGGACCATGCAGGACGCGCAGGTGAAGATTGACGACGGCCAGAAGGAGCTGGACGAGGGCCGCGCGGAGCTGCAGGACGAGCTGGCCAAAGCCATGAAGAAGCTCAAGGACGCAGAGCGGGAGATCGCCGACGGCCAGAGGGAGCTGGACGACAGCCGCATAAAGCTGGAGGACGGCGAGGTCACCTGGCAGGAGGGCAAGGCCGAGTACGACCAGGGCGTGATCGACCTGGAGGACGGCCGCGTAAAGCTGGAAGAGGGCCGCGAGGAAATCCGTCAGGCCGGTGAGGACATCTCCGCCGCGCAGACGCAGATCGAGCTGTCCCGCCGCAAGCTGGACGCGACCAAGCCGCAGCTGGAGAGCGCCAAGCAGCAGCTGGACGCGGGCGCCGAGCAGATCCGGCAGCTGGACCAGGCGATCGCCGCAGCCCAGCAGTACGGCGTTGTACCGCCGCCCTTCACAAGCCTTCAGGCCCTGATCGCCGCGCGGGACAGCGCCGATGCGCAGTACCGCGCGGGCGAGGCCCAGTACAGGGACGGCCTTTGGCAGTATCAAAAAGGCGAGGACGACTGGATGCAGGGCAACCTGAAGTATCAGGACGGCCTGCGCAAGTACCGCGACGGCGTGAAGGAGTTTGAAAACAAGGAAGCCGAGTTCCGCGACGCCGAGGCCAAGCTGGCCGACGCCAAAGCCGAGCTTGCGGACGGGCGCGCCGAGCTGGACGACGGCTGGCGCGAACTGAACCGCGGCCAGGTGACCCTGGACGATGGCAGGGCCGACCTGCGCCAGGGCTACATCGACTACGACAAGGGCAAGCAGGAGGGCGAGGAAAAGATAGCCGACGCCCAGCAGAAGCTGGACGACGGCCGCGCCGAGCTGGCCGACGGCCAGAGGGAGTATGACGAGCAGGAGGCTGAGTCCGGCCAAAAGATCGCCGACGCGCACAAGGAATTGGCCGACGCCAAGCAAGAGCTGGCGGACCTGGACAAACCCAAGTGGTACGTCTCCACGCGCGCCGGTCTGCCCTCCTATCAGGATTACTACGCCAACGCCGAGCGCATCGCGGCCATCGGCGTGGTATTCCCCATGGTGTTCTTCGTGGTGGCCGTGCTCATCTCCCTCACCACCATGACGCGCATGGTGGACGAGCAGCGCGCCCAGATCGGCGCCATGAAGATGATGGGGTACAGCAAAGCGGCCATCGCCATGAAATACGTCATCTACGCCTTTTTGGCAAGCGCCCTGGGCTCGGCCGGGGGCATGGTCCTGGGGCAGTATTTTTTCCCCAGCCTCATCACAAACGCTTATGGCATGGCCTACAACCTTCCGCCCTCGCTTCTGCCCTTCCAAACGCGGCCGCAGGTCATGGCTGTATCGCTGTGCATCGGCATCATCCTTCTCTCGGCCGTCAACGCCACGCGCGCGGAGCTTCATGAAACGCCCGCCAACCTGCTGCGCCCCAAAGCGCCCAGCCCGGGCAAGCGCATTTTGCTGGAGCGCATCGCTTTCGTTTGGAACCGCACGCCCTTCTCCTGGAAGGTGTCGCTGCGCAACCTGTTCCGCTACAAGCAGCGCTTCCTGATGACCATTTTGGGTATCTCTGGCTGCACCGCGCTGCTGCTCACAGGCTTTGGCATCAAGGACTCCCTCGGGGACGTGCCCGTGCAGCAGTTCCAGCACATCTGGCACTACGACGCTTTCGTGCCTGTGGACGTGCCCAAGCTGAGCGTCTCTCAGGACGGCCTCAGCGATTTGCTGCTGAAGAACGGCGCCACGGACGTTTTGTGGCAGCGCCAGGAGAGCGTCACCTGCGCCTCCAGCGCCCGCACGGTGGAGCCGTACCTGCTCACCGCGGGCAGGAGCGACCAGCTGGACGTGTTTGGCCGCATGTACACCCTGCGCACCTTCCCCGAGCGGCAGCCCCTCTCCTTAACCGACGGCGGAGTGATCGTGTCCGTCAAGCTGGCGCGGCTGCTCAGCCTTTCGCCCGGCAGCACCCTCGCCTTCACCGACGCGGACAACAACGTGCGCAGCGCCACCGTGCTGGGCGTTACCGAAAACTACGTGGAGCACTACATGTTCATGACCGACGCCACCTATGAAAGCATCTACGGCCGCCCGCCCGTGCACAACGCCGCCACAGTCTTCCTTTCGGACACCTCCCAGAGCGCGCAGTCCGCCCTGGCGGAGAAGCTGCTCGCGCAGGACGGCGTGCTCGCCTCCATCTTCACCACCGACAAGCTGGAGAGCGTGCGCGATATGTTCGAGCAGCTCAACATCATCGTGTATGTGCTGGTCGCCTCGGCCGGCGCGCTGGCCTTCGCGGTGCTCTACAACCTCACGAACATCAACATCGCCGAGCGCGTGCGCGAACTGGCCACCATCAAGGTGCTGGGCTTTACCAAGCGCGAGGTGAGCGACTACATCATGCGCGAATCCTTCCTGCTTACGCTCATCGGCATAGGGGTCGGGCTGGTGCTGGGCGTGTTTCTCCACCGCTTCGTCATGCAAACCGCCGAGGTGGATATGATCCTCTTTTCGCTCCACATCAGCAAGCTCTCTTACGCGTTGGCGGGCGCGCTCACGCTGTTGTTCGCCTCGCTCGTGTTCCTGCTGATGCGGCCCAAACTGAACGGCGTGAACATGGTGGAATCGCTTAAATCCGTGGAATAACCAGACAAACGCAAAATTTTGCTGATCTTTCGGCTTGTCATCTCCCGCAGCCGTTGGTATAATCGTGCCGACACGCACGGGCGCGCGCCTTACGGCTCTCCCGGGTTCCCAAAACCGCCCGGAGAGCGCAAGGCAGGCGTCCTGAAGCGTCCGGCACGACGATGCCGGACGAATGTACGTAGGGGGATGAGGATTACATGGCGGACATCATCAAGGATATCCTGGCCGCGCTTGGCGTTTTGCTCAACGGCCTGCCGCAGGGCCTGCTCGCGCTCGCGTACGGGTTTGCCTCCGTGCCCACGGCGCTGGGGTTCGGGGTGGGCATCATCGGCTGCCTGCTGCTTTCGTCGGTGGTGCCCATCTCCTTCCAGGCGGAGACCATCACGCTGGCCGGCACCATGGGCCGCACCCTGCGCGAGCGGTTGTCCATGGTGTTTTTTGCCGGCCTGATCATGGCGGTGCTCGGGCTGTTCGGGCTGCTCAAGCTCATCACCGACTTCGCCGGCGACATCATCGTGGCGGGCATGATGGCGGGCGTTGGCATCATGCTGGCGCGCGTGGCCATCGACATGGTGAAGCAGAACAAGATCGTGGGCGGCGTGTCGCTGGGCGTGGGCCTCATCGTGTACCTGCTCACGCAGAACCAGGGCAACCAGCTCGTGTACACCATCATCGCCTCCGTTGTCGTCTCCTCGGTGGCAGGGTATTTGTGCGGCCAGCGCCCGGATGAGGTAAAGGCCGAGCAGATGGCCAAGTTCCGGCTTCAGCCCCCGACGGTAAACTTTAACGTTGTGCGCGGCACGCTGGCGCTTACCTGCCTCACCGTGGGCGCCAACATCGCCTTTGGCAACATCACGGGCAGCATTGCCGGCGTTTCGGCCAACATCGACCACCTGACCATCTACTCCGGCCTGGCCGATTCCGTCTCCTCGCTCTTTGGCGGCGGGCCGGTGGAGGCCATCATCTCCGCCACGGCGGCCGCGCCGCACGCGCAGCTGGCGGGCATTTTGATGATGGGCCTGATGGCCGTCGTTCTGTTCCTGGGGCTGCTGCCCAAGATCGGCAAGTTTGTGCCCGCGCAGTCCATCGCCGGGTTCCTGTTCGTGCTTGGCGCGTTCGTTACGGTGCCCATCGACGGCGCCATGGCCTTTGCCGGTCCGGCGGGCACGCAGGTGCTGGGCGGGGTGACCATGGTCGTCACGGCCATCGTGGACCCGTTCGTGGGCATGGTGGCAGGCATTTTGCTCAAGCTGGTTCTCGGCCTGTAGCGGTCTTTATCGAAAGCAAGAAGGTGTTTTTGTGGACAAAACCTATACCGTCAACATACAGGGCCTTGCGCGCACGCTGCCCATCCTGCGCCTCACGCCCGAGCTCTCCATCGCCAGCTTCGTCATTTTGGGCGACTGCGAGGTGGTCGTTCACTGCGCGCCCCTCATCGTGAAGCGTCTGCCGCCGGTGGACGTCCTCATTACGGCCGAGGCCAAGGGGATACCGCTCGTGCATGAAATCGCCCGGCTGATGGGCCATCCGCGCTACCTGGTGGCGCGCAAGTCCGTCAAACCGTATATGGACGCGCCCCTGGTGGACGAGGTGGAATCCATCACCACGCAAAAGAAGCAGACCCTGTGCCTGGACGGGCACGATGCGGCGTGCGTGCGGGGCAAGCGCGTCGCCATCATCGACGACGTGATCTCCACCGGCGAATCCATCTCCGCCGTCGAACGCCTGGTGGAGAAGGCCGGAGGCGTCGTGGCCGCCCGCGCGGCCATCTTGGCCGAGGGCGACGCCTGCAAACGCACCGATATCATCTTCCTGCAGGAGCTTCCGCTGTTTCCGTAAGCAGCTTTTTAGCGCACCGCAAAAGCCGCGGACGAAGGTCCGCGGCTTTGTCGCGCCGCTGAAGGATCGCGCTCAGGCGAGCCGTTTGTATGCCTGACACACGCGTTTGCGGGTTTTGGACGGCCATGGATTGCCCGGCCGAACGCGCGTGGTACAATGGCGGTGATGATTCCATTTTATGGGTTGAGCGCTTGCCGCCATGCGGCGGCGAAGGAGGCCGATCGCATGCGCAGAGCCGCCATTTTTTTGCTTTGTCTCATTGTATTCACCGCTTGCGCGCCTGCGGCGGGCGGACCGACGGCGGCGCCGCCCGCGCCGCAGGGCGTCCAGGGAGACGGGCGGCGTCTGCGCATCGTTTTCCCCATGGCCACGCTCGCGGATCAAACGCCCTACCTGCGCTACGCCGAGCAGCTGCTCGCTCAGGAGGGGATCGAGCTGACCCTTGAGGTGTACAAAGGCGGAACGCAGGACTATGCCGCCGAATACGCCGCCTTCGCGCGCGGGGCGCTGGAGCAGGACGCGGTGGTGTTCGCCGCGGAGGAAACGGCCAAGGCGCTCATTGGGGAGGGCGCGGCGCGCGACGTCTACCAGGAAGCGCTCTCCCTCGCGCCGGGCTACCTCCGGCGTTGCGCGCTCCTGAGCGGCAGTGAAGAGCGGCTGAGCATGTTGCCGGTCAGCATGCAAGCGCCGCCCCTGCTGCGGCCGGCCGTGCTCATCAAGGAGGACGTGTACAGTGCGTACGGCGGGGCGGTGCGCACCGCAGAGGAGTACAAAGCGCTGCTGCAGCGCATCAGGCAGGCACATCCGCAAAGCGTTCCCGGCGCGGCCGCGCCCTTCGTCAACGACACCCGGCGGCGCAATACGCCCGGCTATACGGCCATGTCGCTGTTTATGCCGCAATGGGGCTACGTGAGCGCGGACGAGTTCATGTACCGCCTGCGCGCGCCCTTCTGCGGCCTGTTCTACAGCACCGCCACCCGCGGGTTTGTGGACGCCGCGTCCCTGCGGGAATGCACGGACGCTTACGGCGAGTGGATCGCCTGGAACAAGGAAGGGCTGATGGATTTCTGGAACGGCGGAACACTCCGCCAGAAGCCTTCCTTCCGTCTGGAGGAATACCCAACGCTGCTCATGAATCTGGCCGAGGTGATGGCCGGTTTCAGCCAGTGGGAAACGTATTACCCGGCGATTCGCGATATCGACTGGACAGGGTACCGCGTGAGCATCCTGTACCCGGACGCCCTGCCCAAAGTGGACACGGGCGAGCCGTTCACGGTGGGCATGTACGCTCTTGTGGGAAAGGGCGCGGACAGCGCCGGATTCCTGCGCTTTCTGGAATGGCTGGAGAGCCCGGACGCATACAGTCTCGTCGTGTACGGCAAGGAAGGCGTCGACTTCGAGCGCACCCCGCAGGGCGCTGTGAGCGCGCTGGCGCACGGCATCACCTACTGGGACTGGCAGCAGCGCAGCTGCTTCCTTCGGGGGGATATGGAGCACGCCGCCGCGGCCAACCGCCCGCTCAACCTGGATGAGGAGGTGCGCGCCGTCACATATCCCATCGCCCTGCGCGCCGACCTGAGCGCGATGAAGGAGGGGTGGGAGCGATACGGGCTTGCGGACCCGGCCGAAAAGGTGAGCGCGGCGTACGCCGCCTTGCACCAGGCGCTGTACGGCGGTGTGGTCGTCCCCGAGGCTGCGGCGGCGCGGGAGCGGGCGGACGCCCTACGCCAGCGTGACGGGCAAAGCGGCGACGGACAACGCCTGCTGGACTTTCTGGCGGAGCAGGTCAGCGTTCCATAAGGGGTTCAGTGAAGAGCAGCGGCGAAGGGTCTGCCATGCAGATCCTTCGCCATGTTGCCGATAAGGACTTGTCCCGTTTCTCTTTGTGAACTGCGTGGGGGGATGCGCAAAGGGGACGCGGGGGCGGCGCGCGTGCGGCGTTTTTCTACGAACGGGCCGTCTCAGCGCGTGGCGTCGCCGCCCGGGAGCCGGGCGCGGGCGAAGAGGGGAATGGCGTCGACAGCGACGGGCTTGGAGTAGTAGTAGCCCTGGAAGGTGTCACATCCGATGCTGCGCAGCAGGGCGATCTGCTCCGCCGTCTCGGCGTACTCCACAACGGCGTGGATGTTCAACGATTCGCACATGGACAGGATGGCGCGCACGATGTCCACGCTCTGCGCGTTGGTCATCGCCCCGCGCGAGAGGGCCTTGTCCACCTTCAGGGTATCCACGGGGAAGCGGTTGATGTACACGAGCGAGGAATACCCCATGCCGAAATCGTCGATGGCGATGCGCACCCCGGCCTCATGCAGGCCCGTCAGGTTCGACATGGTCGCGACATCCGCGGTCATGGCCACGGACTCGGTCACCTCCAGCTCAAGCTGCCGCGGGGAGAGCCGGTTCTGTTGCAAGGTGAGCAGCACAAGACTGCTAAAGCCAGGATCGCGGAACTGCACGGCCGATACGTTCACGCTCACATACACGGCGTCGTCCATGCCCGCGGCGGCCCATTGCGCGCGCGCGCGGCAGGCGCTCTGCACAACCAGCGCGCCGATCCTCGCCATGGATCCGTTGTGCTCGGCCAGAGGTATGAACCCGAGCGGCGGAACCAGGCCGTGCACCGGATGCTGCCAGCGCAGCAGCGCCTCGGCGGCGCGCATGCGGCCGGTGGATGCGTCCACCTGCGGCTGGTATAGCAAAAAGAACTCCTCCGCGCGCGCCGACAGAAGGTCGTTGGCCAGCGCGCGGGCCATCTCGCCCGTGCTGTCCTGGCGCGAGAGCACGCTCGCGGGGGTTTGGTCGCGGTCCTCCATGGCGCGCAGCATGTCGGCAAAGCAGGCCTGGAAGCGGCGCGCGCGCTCTCGCCCGTCGAAGCGCACAAAGGGCAGGTAAATGGCCGTGCCCACCGCCAGGTTCACGGCCTGCAGCAGCGCGCCCGCCGCGGAACCCGTGGCCGTTACGCCGGAGAAGAACACCGGCGCAACCCACGTCACTTCCATGCGCGTATAGGGCACCAGCCCCGCGCTCAGCGCGCCCGCGGAGAGCAGCACCATGGCCGTTGGCGCCAGCACGAAGGGCAGCAGGTAGATGGGGTTCCACACGATGGGGATGCCGTACATCAGGGGCTCGTTGATGTTGAACAGCGAAGGGGGCGCGGCCAGGCGCGCCAAATGTTTGTCCGCCTTGGGCGTAATGGCGACCGCCAGCAGATAGCACAGCGTGGAGCCGCACCCGCCCATGTACACAAAGGTGTCGAAGAATGTTTTGGTGAAGAGATGCGTGGGCGCGAGCCCGGCCGCCACGTCGCTGACGTTGGCCTGCATGGCGGGGTTGTAGAGCATCTTCACGATCTCGTCCAGCACGTTGTTGCCGTGAATGCCCATCGTCCACAAAAGCTGAGACGCCAGGTTGAACTTGAGCGCCGTGCCCAGCGTGTTCGCCTGGCCGGCGAACTGCGTGCTGAGCGCGCGGTATATCGTCTCGTGCAGCGGCCCCAGGTGCATGGCGTTTAAGGCGCAGCGCACTAGCCCGAACAGGGCGATGATGGCGACGCTCGGCCACAGGTTGTGCAGCGTGTCCGACATCTCCAACCCGCCGCGCTGCTGCGTAAAGATGGTGACCTGCCGCCCGCGCTTGGTGAGGCGGAACATGAGCGCGCAGCATTCGGCCACCACCAAAGCGACCACGATGGCGGGCAGCAGCCCTTTGGTGCCCAGGGCGTCCAGCGACAGGAAATCATCTGCCGTGTAGCACACGCACATGTAGCACGCAAGGGCCGTAAGCATGGCCGAGGGCTGGTGTATGTTCATGCGCCGGTGTTCGTTGTACCAGCCGCACAGCTGCCCGCAGACGCTGAGCACTGCGGCCATGGACACCACGTTGTAGGTTGCCTTGTACACGATCCTGCCAAAAATTTGGAAGTTATCTCCAAACAACCCGAGCATCAGGCGCTGGTACGCCGGCAGAGGAAACTGGTTGATGAGCACGGCGAATGCCCCTGCCAGCATCAGGGGCATCAGACGGGCAAAGCCGTTGCGCACGGCGGACAGGTGACGCTGATCGCTCATACGGGCGAGTGCGGGCAACCATCGCCCCGCCATCGCCCCGTTGTGCCGCACACTGCATCCCTCCGGCGCATATCTCATCATTTATTTATATCGGATAGAACGGGAGAAAGTCAAGCAGGATGGTAGGGGTAGGGATATATTCCATCTGGAAACCGGCGGCGCGCAAGGCGGTGTTGCATGAGAATTCTGCGTTTCGGGGCCGCGATGCAAAATGGCCGCAGGCAACTGCAGGGCTGGTTTGTCTTGGGCACGCAGAGCCCGCCTATCCGGCGGGCTCTGCAGGGATGCGGCCGGTTTGGGCTAGCGGCTGGCGCGCAGCCGGGCGCTTTGCTCGGTAAGGCCCGGGTCGATGGGCGTGTTGACGACGGAGCTGTCCTGAATGCCAACGCCAATGCCTGCGCCTGCGGGCCGCAGGCCGTAGATGTGCACCGCGCCCGTGGCGTCCACCTCCACCGGGAAGGTCCTTGCGGAGGGCGTATAGCCGGCGGGCGCGCTCTGCTCATACAGCGTATACGTGCCGGAGGGCAGGTTGTTGAAGGTGACGAGGCCGGCGCCGTCCGACACGGCCGTGGCCACGTCCACGTTCTGCAGGTTGCGCAGGCCGAAGGTTGCGCCGCCCAGGCCCGCGCTTTGGTTGTCGGTCTTCATAAACTTCAGCTGGAAACGCGTGGCGGGCATGCTGGCGGGGAAGCGGAACTGCGAGGCGGGCAGGCCGTCCACATCGGCGTAACCGCCCGGGCCCATAACCACCGTAAAGCTCTCCTCCACGGGCGCGAAGCCGCCGGCGGGCAGGGTTTGCACGAGGGTGTAGCGGCCGGGGGTAATGTTGTTGAAGGTGGCGACGCCCTGCAGGTTGGAGACAGCGGTGTAGCGCACCTGCTGGGTCGCGGGGTCCAGCAGGGCGAATTCGGCGCCCATCAGCGCATGGCCCTGCTCGTCGATTACCGCGAAGGAGAGGCCGAACGCCGGCTGGGTGACCGTGGGCGCCAAGGGGGGCAGGAAGGGGAAGGGAACACAGTTGTTGACGCTGGGCGCACAGTGCGAGCAAGCCGCGCGCGCGCCGAGCGTGTTGCCGCCGCAGCCGCATCCGGACCAGCCGGTCATGCCAAAGCCGCCAAACCAGGATGTCATCGTAAAACGATTGAGAGAGCCATCACAACCGCAAGAACTCATGGGATGGGGACCTCCTTGAGATATCTTCCGGTGTATCGTATGGATATGAAAACCGATATGTGCATGACCACGCAATCATCGTTGCGCTTTGCGGTCTTGACCGGCGGATTGGCGGGTCCGGCGTGCGAGGCTCCGGCCATGCGAAGGCCCGGGCGAAAGGAGGGTGCGCCGCAGTGGAAACGGCGCAACAAAAAGCGCCCCGCAAGCGGGGCGCAAATCTCAAAAAAGAGGAGTTATTTGAGCAGCTTGGCCGGAACGTAGCCGGGGGTCACATCGGCCGTGTTCTCCCAAAGGATCTTCGCCCAGTCGCCGGTGACCTCGATCAGCTCGACCTTGTCGCCCTTTTGCAGGTGGGCCATATGCACGGCCTTGAGGTCGGCGCTCTTGTACACGCGGGTGTAGGAGCTGATCGTCTTGGTGGTGGTGACGATGGCGGGAATCGCGGGCTCGACGACGGCGCTCACCGTCACGGAGCTCTTCAGGCCGTCGCGGGAGGTGATCTCGTACGTAAAGGCGTTGCTCAGGTCAACCTGGGTGCCGGAGTAGGGCTTGGACACGGTGCCCTCGGGCATGGTCAGGTTCACGATCAGCTTGGCGGCGTTGGTGCCGGCGGGCAGCGTGAACAGCCAGGAACCGTCTTCCTGCTTCACGGCATCGATGGCCTGGCCGCCAACCTTAACGCTCATGGCGCTGACGGTGGCCGTGTACACGTTGGAGTTGACCAGGTTGCCCAGGGACAGGTTGACGACAGCGCCGGCGGAGGGCAGGAGGAACGCGAACAGAAGGCCCGCAGCCAGCAAGCAACTGAGCAGCTTGTACGATTTGCGCATTGGTAATGACCCCTCTCTTTTTCTGGTGCTTCCTATGAAGTCTGAGCTTATTTTCCCACAATTGCCTTTCAGTGTCAAGCCGCTGCAACACTTTTGTCGCAATTTCCATGCAACGGCCGCCATGGTTGAACGCATTGTTCGCTTTTCCCGGCTTTTTACCCGAAAATAACACAATAAATGGGGTGGGCGGTCGCGAATCGGCCTTGAACACTCTCAGATGTTACAAGATCCATCAACCACGCAACGAAGGGAGGGCATACCCCGATACGCGGACCTTTGCGGCAGACAAAAACGCCGGGAACCCAAACGGCTCCCAGCGCTGCGCGTGGTGGGGATGGAGGGGCTCGAACCCCCGACTTCTACGATGTGAACGTAGCGCTCCAACCAACTGAGCTACATCCCCGCGAAAGGCACGTGCGTTATTATAGCGCATGGCGCGGGAAAGTGCAAGCCCAAATTCCACACGCCCGGCGGCATTTGCAAAAAACGCGGCCGGGCGCCGGACGGGCGCGCCGCCTTTTTGGGCGGCGTAAGAACGGGCGCCCCTCCGGCCGGAGGGGCGCCCATGCGCTGTAGCTGTTAGCCGTCCACCTTCGCCATGTAGCAGATCAGGTCGACGACCTTGTTGGAGTAGCCCCACTCGTTGTCGTACCATGCGACCAGCTTCACAAATGTGTCGGAGAGCATGATGCCCGCTTCGGCGTCGAACACGGAGGTGCGCGGGTCGTGGATGAAGTCGGAGGACACCACGGCGTCCTCGGTGTAGCCGATGACGCCCTTCCAGCGCGCCGACTCGGAGGCTGCCTTCATGGTGGCCTTGATGTCGTCGTAGGTGGTGGGCTTGGCCAGGCGGACCGTCAGATCCACCACGGACACGTCGGCGGTGGGTACGCGGAAGGCCATGCCGGTAAGCTTGCCTTTCAGCTCGGGGATTACAACGCCCACGGCCTTGGCGGCACCGGTGGAGGAGGGGATGATGTTGAACGCCGCGCCGCGGCCGCCGCGCCAATCCTTCTTGGAGGGGCCATCCACGGTCTTCTGGGTGGCCGTGGTGGCGTGCACGGTGGTCATCAGGCCTTCCAAAATGCCGTACTTGTCGTTGATGACCGACGCCAACGGGGCCAGGCAGTTGGTGGTGCAGGAGGCGTTGGACACGACGAGCATGTCCTTTTTGTACTTGTCGTTGTTCACGCCCTTAACGAACATGGGGGTGTCCTTATCCTTGGCGGGGGCGGTGATGACGACCTTCTTGGCGCCGGCCTGAAGGTGCGCCTGGCAGGAGGCCGTGTCGGTGAACACGCCGGTCGCCTCGGCGATGTACTCGGCGCCGCAGGCCTTCCACGGAATCTCTTCGGGCTTCATGCAGGCGTACACGGCAATCTCGCGGCCGTTGACAACCAGCTTGCCGTCGCGGGTGGAGATATCGCCCTTGTACTGGCCGTGCACGGTGTCGTAGCGCAGCATGTACACCATGTAGTCCAGGTCGATGAACGGGTCGTTGATGCCGCAAACCTGCACGTCCGGATGATCCAGCGCAATGCGGAACACAAGGCGGCCGATACGGCCAAAGCCGTTGATTCCCATCTTCACCATGTAAAAACCTCCTTAGTATGGACCTATTAGAACATCGTGCCTATTCTACCTTCTTTTATTCTCGAAGGCAAGGGCTCAATTGTTAAATTTCTCACAATGAGAACTTACCGCAGCTGGTCGGGGTTCAATCCGAGCAGTTCAGGCAAAACGAACTGGCCGTCCCGCCGGACCAGCACGCCGTCGAAGTACATTTCGCCCCCGCCGTACGCCGGGGTTTGGATGAGCACCATGTCCCAGTGGATGGCGGATTTGTTGCCGTTGGGCGCTTCATCGTAGCAGTTGCCCGGCGTGAAATGGAAGGATCCGGCGATTTTCTCGTCGAAAAGGGTGTCCTTCATGGCGTGGTGAATGTAGGGGTTCACGCCGATGGCGAACTCGCCCACGTACCGGCTGCCCTCGTCCGTGTCCAACACGCGGGTCAACTCGGCGGTGTTGCTGGAGGATGCCTCCACGATTTTGCCGCGCTCAAAGCGCAGCGTTACGCCCTCGTGCGTTATCCCCGAGTGCACGGTGGGCGTGTTGTAGCGCAGCGTGCCCTGCACGCTTTCCCGAACCGGGGCGGTGTACACCTCGCCGTCGGGGATGTTGCACTGCCCGTCGCACTTCACCGCCGGTATCCCCTTGATGGAGAAGGTCAAATCCGTGCCCGGCGCGGTGATGCGCACCTTGTCCGTGCGCTGCATAAGCGCCACAAGCGGGTCCATGGCGCGGGACATGGCCGCGTAATCCATCGTGCACACGTCGAAGTAGAACTGCTCGAAATCCTCCGTGGACCGCCCGGCCGACTGCGCCATGGAGGGGGTGGGGTAGCGCAGCACCACCCACTTGGTTTGCGGCACGCGTATTTGCGAGTGTACGGGCTTTGCGTAGCGCCGGGCGTATTCGTCCTGTTTTGCGCCCGGCACGTCGGCGCTCTCGCAGGCGTTGTCCGGCGAGCGCAGGCCGATGTACGCCTGCATGGTTTTCATGAACGCGCCGTCGTGCTCGGCCATGTGGTCCAGCTGTTCGCAGGGCGCGCCCATAAGCAGCGCGCGTTGCACCTTGGGGTCGCGCAGCCATACGAAGGGCTGCGCCCCGGCCCTGTACGCCGCGCGCACCAGCTCGGCCACCATGTCGCTCTCTATGCCTGTGTTTTCAATGAGCACGCGCTCGCCGGGGCAAAGCTTGCACGAGTAGGTCACAAGCGTGTCCGCCAGCTTGGTCATACGCGGATCGATCATCTGCATCAAACTCCTCACACACCCTGCAGCGTTTGCATGCGGGCGGCCGATTATTCCGTCTCTTCGTCAAACCCTTCGGCCGTGCGCACGATGTACAGCGGCCGCCCGCGCACCTCCTCCAGCGCGCGCAGCAGATACTGCCCCATCAGGCCGAGCACGGCCAGCACGAGGCCGCAAAGCGCCAACTGAACCGCGATGCCCGCGACGCCCACGCCCCACGAAAACACCGCGCAGGCGATGAGAAGCAGCACCCCGAACGCAAGCAAGATGCCTCCCAGCCACGCGGGAAGCTTCAGGAACGCCCCGGAAAAGCTGAATATGCCGTCCGTGGCCAGCTTGACCATGCTCTTGAGGGTGTACTTGGTCGTTCCGGCCCAGCGCTCCTCCCTCCGGAACACGTAGGGCGTCTGCCGAAAGCCCACCCACGCGACCATCCCGCGCATCAGGCGGTTGTGCTCGGGCATGCGGTTAATCACGTCCACAACCTTGCGGTCCATCAGGCGGAAGTGCCCGGTGTCTTTGGGGATACGCACCCCGGACAGCCGGTCGAGCACCCTGTAGAACATAAAGGCCGACAGCCGCTTGAACGCCGATTCGCCCTGCCGCTCCGCGCGCTGGCCGTACACCACGTCAAAGCCCTGTTTCCACAGCTTCATCATCTCGGGCACGGCTTCGGGCGGGTCCTGCAGGTCCGCGTCGATGAGCACGACCGCCTGCCCGCGCGCGTATGCAAGCCCGGCCGACACGGCGCTCTCCTGCCCAAAGTTGCGCGCAAAGTCAATCAGCCGCAGCCGCTTGTCGCCCGCCATCAGCGAGCGGACGATGGCCGCGGTGTCGTCCCGCGAGCCGTCGTTCACAAACACCAGCTCAAAGTCGATGCCCGCCTGCGTGAGCACCTCGCCCAGCCGCTTGTGCGTCTGTGCGATGACCTCCTGTTCGTTGTACATGGGCACGACCACCGATAGCTCGGGCCTCATCGCCGCCCCCTCCCTTCAGCCTGTCCGGCCCATCGCATTAAAACGCAAACTCCATGCGCTTGTCCGCTTTTCGGGCGATATGCACAGCGGAGGGGCCTGCTGCCAGGCGCCCTCCGCGCGAATCCTATTTGCCGCCAAGGGCGATCGTGCGGTGCAGGTCCGGGTCCACCTCGCGCACGAAGGAGTCCAGCTCGTCGTCCCCCATTACGGTGTTGCGGCCCTGTTCGTACAAAGCGTCCACAAGCACCTTTACGCCCTGGATGACCTCGGCGCGCTTGTCTAGGGCACGCTCGCCCTTCAGCTTGTAAAAGCCGTTTGCCCAGTGTGCGATGCCCGCCAAACCGGAGTGCGAGTCCACGGACACGGTGGCGGGGCGGTTTAGTATGGCGCCCGTGTCGAAGATGTTGTAGATCTCCTCATCCTTCAGCAGGCCGTCGGCGTGGATGCCTGCCCGCGTGGCATTGAAGGAGCGGCCTACGAAAGGCGTGCGGGGCGGAATGGGAATGCCGATCTCCCGCTCGAAGTATTCGGCGATGCGGGTGATGGCCGTGTAGTCCATGCCGTCGCTCGTGCCGCGGAAGGAGGCGTACTCGATGGCCATGGCCTCCAGGGGGCAGTTACCTGTGCGCTCGCCAATGCCCAGCAGGGCGCAGTTCACGGCGGAGCAGCCGTACAGCCAGGCCGTTGAAGCGTTGGTGACCACCTTGTAGAAGTCGTTGTGGCCGTGCCACTCAAGGCAGTACTCCGGCACTTCGGCATAATGGCGCAGGCCGTACATGATGCCCGGCACGGACCGGGGCATGGCCGCGCCCGGGAAGGACACGCCGTAGCCGAGCGTGTCGCACGCGCGAATCTTGATGGCGATGCCCGATTCGTGCGCAAGGTCCATCAGAGCCGTCGCGAAGGGCACCACAAAGCCGTAAAAATCGGCGCGGGTGATGTCCTCGAAATGGCAGCGCGGAACGATGCCCTGCGACAGGGCGGACTTGACGATGCCCAGGTACTTGTCCATGGCCTGGGAGCGCTTCATCTTCATTTTTTTGAAGATGTGGTAATCGGAGCAGGACACAAGAATGCCCGTCTCGCGCAGGTTCATGGA
The DNA here is from genome assembly GCA_031553225.1 of Eubacteriales bacterium. GTDB lineage: Bacteria > Bacillota > Clostridia > Christensenellales > UBA1750 > JAVBLU01. Next base: position 31,872 of record JAVBLU010000007.1, on the reverse strand, counting down.
TTTGACGAGCTGAAAGTCGCGCTCGTCGGCGCGAATCCAGCTGGTCACCTCCGGGAAGGGAAGGCCCAGGTCCTGGCAGCGGCGCACCGCTTCGCGGTCCTTTTCGGAATAGATGAAGAATTCGCTCTGGCGCACGATGCCCTTGGGGCCGCCCAGCTCGGCCAGCAGCTTGTACAGCGTCACGATCTGCTCCACGGAGAAGGGCGACACGCTCTGCTGGCCGTCGCGGAAGGTGGTGTCGGTTATATATATGTTCTGCGCCATGTTCATGGGCACAAGGCGGTGGTTGAAGGGGATTTTGGGGATGGACGTGTACTCGTAAAGCTCACGGTACAGGTTGGGCTCGTCCACGTCCTGAAGCTGATATTTGTACTTTGCCTGTTCCAGCAGATTGGTCTGCTTGCTGAACTCGAGCAATTCTACACATCCTTCCTATTTCAGTTTGCCCACAAAAGCGGCGATGCGGGCAAGGCCCTTTTCGATGTTTTGTAATGAGGTGGCGTAGGACAGGCGGCAGTAGGCGTCGGCTTCAAAGGCAAGGCCGGGCACCACGGCGCACTGCTCGCCCTGCAGCAGGGCGTCTGCAAAATCCATGGAGCCCTTGATGGCGCGCCCTTCGTAGCTTTTGCCCAAAACGGCGGATATGTTCATCATAATATAAAACGCACCGGCTGGCAAGCGGGCGGAAAGGCCGGGGACGGCGTTGATCAGGCCATGGATGAGGCGGCGGCGGCGGTCGAACTCGGCCTTCATGGCGATGGCCTCGTCCATGGACCCGCGCAGGGCCGCGGTGGCCGCAGCCTGGCACATGGTGGCGGGGGCGGAAGTGGCGTGGCTTTGGAAGTTGCCCATGGCCTTGGCAAGCGGCAGCGGCGAGGCCGTGTACCCGATGCGCCAGCCGGTCATGGCGTAGGCCTTGGACACGCCGTTGACCACCACCGTGCGCTCGATCATGCCCGGAAGCGTGGCGATGGAGGGCGGGCAGTCGCCATCATAGGTGAGCAGCTCGTAAATCTCGTCGGATACGACGGTGAAATCGTGCGTGGCGGCGAGGCCGGCGATGGCCGCGAGCTCGGCGGCCGTGTACACGTGGCCGTTGGGGTTGTTGGGCGTGTTCAGAACGAAGGCGCGCGTGCGGGGGGACACGGCCGCGGCGATTGCCTGGATGGTGGGTTTGAAGTCGTCACACTCAAGGCCGGGCACGAACACGGGCACGCCGCCCGCCATACGCACCATCTCCGGATAGCTCACCCAACAGGGCGAGGGGATGATCACCTCGTCGCCTTCGTTGATCAGCGCCTGGAACGCGTTGAAGAGCGAGTGCTTCGCGCCGCTGGAGATGATGATCTGCTCGGGCTTGTAGGCAAGAGCGTTGTCGCGCGCCAGCTTCTCGCACACGGCGGCGCGCAGGTCCGGCGCGCCGGACGCGGGCGTGTATTTCGTTTTGCCGGCGTCGATGGCCTGCTTGCCTGCCTCCCGAATAAAGGACGGGGTGGCAAAGTCCGGCTCGCCGGCCCCAAAGCCCACCACGTCCAGGCCCTGCGCCTGCATGGCCTTCGCCTTGGCATCTATCTCCAGGGTGATGGACGGGGCGATGCCCGCTACCCGCTTGGACAGCTGCATGTACAACGACCTCCTCGATATCCCATGATATAAAGAAAGACTATTCGATACAAGCTGCAAAAGTCCTCCATGTGAACAAAAAATATCTCACTAAATGAAATTTGAATGACTATGAATTGCAATTTCATGATCTTGCAAAATAAATATTGAATATTTCAATTTGACTATTGACTTTTATTAGACGTGTGCTAAGATAATGGCGTAAACCAAATGGAAAAGGAAAGTGATTCGCATGCCAAACGCCACAATTTCCGCCTGTCCCGTCTGCGCGTCCGGTCTGCGGGTTGAACGACTTCGCTGCCCCGCCTGCAGGACGGCCATCGAAGGGGAGTTCGCCGTCGACCGTTTCGCCACCTTAAACGAAGCGCAAAAGGATTTCGTCGTCAGCTTCATCCGCTGCCGCGGCAACATCCGCGATATGGAGAAGGAACTGGGGATCAGCTATCCCACTGTGCGCGCCCGTCTGGACGACATCGCCCAGGCCCTGGGCCAGCCCGCCGTCAACGCCCGGCGCGACGCGCTGCAGCGCCTGCAAAACGGCGAAATAGATGTGACGGAAGCCTTAAACATGCTGACGACGGAGGAGAAGGACCATGAATGAGCAGCTAAAAAAGATACTGGAGGAAGTGCAGGCGGGCCGCCTCTCCGCCGAGGAAGCGGATAAGCTGATCTCCGCCATGCAGGGCAAGCCCGAGGACGCCGCATGGGAGCAGGCCGACGCGAAAAAACCCTGGCCGGAGAACGAGAAGAAGCGCGGTTCCGGCTTCTACGTGGATATGGACAAGTTCGGACGCGACATGGGGCGCTTTGGCCGCGATGTGGGCGATATGGCCCGCGATCTGGCCCAAAACATGAAGCGGGGCTTTCAGCAGCGCAAGGACGCGCCCGGGCAGGCCGAACCGAGCGCACCGCCCTCTCCGCCCGTGCCTCCGGTCCCGCCCGTGCCTCCGGTCCCGCCGGTACCTCCCGTTCCGCCGGTGCCGCCGGTGCGGAGTGAGGAGCGGGAGGAAGAGGACTTCCGCCAGGACTTCCATCAGAGCATGCACGAGATGGGCCGCGAGGCCGCGCGAGCCGCCCACGAGGCCGCCCGTATCGGCCGCGACGCGGCACGCGAAGCGGGCAGAGCCATGCGCCATGCGCGCCACGGCATGCGCCAGCAAGAGCGCGCCGAACGCAAAGGGAATCTCATTTCCGGCGATATGCAAGGCGATCTGCCCGAAAGCTTCGACGGGGTTGTGCAGGGCGACCTGAACGGCAACGCAGCCGGCGATCTGGACGGCCAGGTTCTGGGCAATATGAAGGGCGACGTTTCCGCCGATATGAACGGCAAAATCGCCGGCCATATGGAAGGCAACGTGCTCGGCGATCTAAACGGCACGATCGGCGGCTGCATGAAGGGCGACGTTTGCGGCGACCTGAACGGCAAAGTCGGCGGTTATCTGGAAGGCAAGGTCTGCGGCGACTTGAACGGCATCGTCGCTCAGGAGCTCAAGGGCAGCCTGCACGGCGACCTGAACGGCAAGGTGGGTCTGGCGGTTCAGGGCAACGTGATGGGTGATCTGAACGGCATCGTGGGCGGATCGGTGGAAGGGAACGTCGAGGGCGATCTGAACGGCCGGGTGAGCGGCGACGTGACCGGCAGCATACAGGGCGAGCTGAACGGCGTTGTGAGCGGTACGGTGAAGGGCCGCATCGAAGGCGATGTAAACGGCCGCGTGAAATGCGTGTCAGGTGAGATCGACGGCGACGTGAACGGCGTTGTAGAGAGCGACGTGTCCCGCATCGGCGGGTGCCTGAACGGCAAAATAAAAGGAAACGTAGGCTGCGTATGCGGCGACATCGGACCGGAGGCGACTATTGATGGCAAGCTTGCAGTCTGCGAAGGGCGCATTCACCGCAGCGCCAAAATTGGCGGCGGGTTCCCGGAGGGCGTGGAGCTCTTCGGCCGTGAAGGCGAGGGCCGCCGCCACGGGCCGGTCCACGCGCACGTCCATCCGGACATCCGCATCAGCCTGGGCGAAGGTTTCCCCTTCCACGGCGCCGTCGGCGGCCCACACCTGCACAACACGCCCAACGCGCGCTACGATGGCGGCCATTTCTCCGGCAACACAACGGGCAATCTCCCGCAGATCGACGGCGACCTTCTGGGCATGGTGGCCGGGTCGGTTATGGGCAACGTGCAAGGCCGCATTGTGGGTGCGGTTGGAGGCGATGTGCGCGGATCCGTCGGAGGCGACATGGCAGGCCGAATGGGCGGCAGCGTACACGGCGACATCGGCGGCATCATGAGCGGGTCTATGGGCGGCTCCGTCAAGGGCTGCGTCAAGGGCGATCTGCTGGGCAGCGTAGGCGGCAACGTGGAGGGCGACATAGGCGGGTGCCTGCGCGGCAACGTAGGCGGCAGCGTGAGGGGATCCGTGAAGGCCGATCTGACCGGCAACGTGGGCGGCGATGTGGAAGGCGACGTATGCGGCGCCCTGCGCGGCAACGTGGGCCGTCACGTGAAGGGCGTCATCAAAGGCGATCTGGACGGCCGCGTGGGCGGCAATGTCGAGCGCGTCTGCGGCTGCTTCAACGGGCGCGTACGCGGCAACGTTGGGCGCGTGGACGGCGACATCGGGCCCAACGCCGTCATCGACGGGATCTTAGGCTCCTGCGGCGGCCATATTCACGCAAACGCGCGCATCGCCGAGCGGGGATAGAGGCGCGGCGGGTTACAGGGCGCGGAAGCGGCTGCGCAGCGCGAAAGGCGTAGCCCTCCGCCCACCCGCCGGGAGATTGCGTCCCTTGGATCCTGCACGGGGAATGGAGAGCGGTTTCCCACGGGCGGGCGGACCAAAGATTCAATATGCGAAGGCCCGGCGGCGCTGTAAGCGCCGCCGGGCCTTCGGCGTGTCGGCGAGGCGTGCGGCGAATGGCGCAAGTTGGCGGCGCGCACGGCGGTTTGCCGCGTGGCGCGCGCCGGGAAGGGGGGGCGCAGGTCAGACCGCCGCAAAATGCGCGAAGCGGGGTTTTGGTCGTTGCGGGGCGGGCTACGTGGCGGCTTCGCTGGCCCAGCGCTGGTACAGCGAGGCGATGACCTGCTCGATGGGCGCGCCGCGCGTTACGGTTTGCTCCACGGTGAGCGGCGCGGGCGCTGCGCCGCGCAGCGCGTCAAACGTGCCGTCAAAGGCGATGCGTCCGCCGGATATGAGAATAAGGCGCTGCGCCATCTCCTGCAGGTCGTCCATGTCGTGCGAGGTGACGAGGATGGTGACGCCGTCCTCCCTGTGGAGGTGCTTCAAAAAGGCGATCAGCTGCTGCTTGGCGAGCACGTCCAGGCCAAGCGTGGGTTCGTCCAGCAAAAGCAGCTCCGGCTCGTGCAGCAACAGAAGGCCCAGATCACAGCGCATGCGCTGGCCCAGCGACAACTCCCGGGCAAAGGTTTGCATAAGGGGGCCAAGGCCCAGCAGCTCGCATACCATGGCGCGCATGCGCTCGTAGGTGTGCTGCGGGATGTCCCACACCGTGCGCTTCCACTCAAAGCTCATGGCCACCGGGTGGTCCCACCACAGCTCCGAGCGCTGGCCAAACAACACGCCCGCGCGCTTCATCAGCTGGATGCGCGCCTTTCGCGGGTGCAGGCCAAGTGCGTAGGCGTCCCCGCTCGTGGGGGCGAGCATGCCGCTGAGCAGCTTCATGGTGGTGGATTTGCCCGCGCCGTTCGGGCCCGCGTAGGCCACAAACTCGCCGCGCCGCACGGTGAGGCTCACGTCCTGCAGGGCGTGTACTTCCCTGGTCTGCGGCCGCAGAAGGCTGCGGCCCAAATCCTTCAAGCGAAAGCTGCGCTGCCACTGCGCATACGTTTTGGTCAGGTGCGACAGTTCAATTGCGAAATCCCCTGCGCGAGTAGCGCGGCGAACCGACGCGGACATAATGGTCAAGCCCCTTTCGTAGGAAGAATGCGCTCGCGGCGATGAGCGCCAGCGCCATGGCGGGCGCGGCCCACAGCTGCAGCGGGTGCGCGGGCGTCAGCAGAGCGCTGGCGGGGTACCAGGCCGTTAGACCGACGGGCAGCAAAACCGTGAGCAAAAACCGCGCGCCCCCGCCCAGGCCGCCCAGTGGGAAGGGCTTGAGCGAGCTGAAGAAGCTCCCAACGGTGGAGGAGATTTCCTCCGCGGCCACGGGCGCGTAGAACGCCGGTACGGACGTGAGGTAGGTGAAGCCCATCAGCACGCCCAGCGCGCTCACAAGCTGCCCGGCAAACCGCGCCCACCACAGGATGCTCAGCGGCAGGGCCAGCTGATGGATGGCCCAGGCGGTAAACGCCGCGCCCGACAGGAACACGGCCAGGCTGGTGACGGGCGCAAAGCCGTCGGTGATCAGCTGCAGCCAAACGGGCACGGGCTGCATCAGCATGTGGTCCACCTGGCCCCGTCCGAAGCGCCGCGAGGGCGCGCTGGCGTTGTCGTTGCCAAAGAACACCATGCGCAGTCCCTCGATGAGCAGCCCGAACCCGAGCATAAACAACACCTGCGGCCGCGTAAGGCCGCACAGCCCGTCGAAGCGCTCGGCCAGAAAGTACACCGCCATCACCGACGCCACGGCGGAAACGGCGTCCGTGCCCATGCAGATGAGCACCACGCGCCGGTCGCGCAGGTACCACGCAAGGTCCATGCGCGCTTTCAGGCCCATCAGCTGGCCGTAGCGCCGGCCGATCCACAAAAGCCTATCCACCGAAACTCACCAGCTTTTCCTCGCTGCGTCGCACGCAATAAAGCGCCAGCGGCCACAGCGCGGCGTTCCAGAAAACCTGCAGCAGGATGGGCTGCAGCGGGGCGGACAGCCCCGCGTAGATGGACAGCGGAGCGCCCGCCAGCGCGCCAAACGGAAGGCAGGAGAGCACCGCGCCCACGGCCCCGGGCAGCGCGGCAAACGGGATGACCGCGCCTGAGCACACCTTCATGACGGCCGAGCGCAGGATGACCGCCTGATAGGAGGCGTTCTTCCAGTTGACCGAGAGCGACATGAACAAAAAGTCCACCGCGAACCCAAGCGATACGGAGAGCAGCAGGGAAGCCCCGCCGAGCAGCCCTGCCACGGGCGTTACGGGAGCCGCCGGAATGCCGATGAGCAGCGCCAGAGCGAAAGCCGGCAGGGTATACAGCAAAAGCCCCGGAACCCACCGCCCGACCGTCTCGGCAAACACCTGCGACAGAACGCCCGCGGGACGCAGGAAGCGCATGCCGAAGCTTCCGTCCCAGAAATCGTCGCAGGCAGTGGTGTGAACGTTGAGCTGCTGGGCCAGCAGCGACGACCACAGCGTATAGGTGAGCACCGCCCGCAGAGACAGCGGCGGCGACGACCCGGACAGAAGCTGCCGCCACAGCAGCATGAGCACCACAGGCTGCAAAACGCGCAGGGCGTAGCCGCTGAACACATAGAACACGCCGCCGTCGAAGGCCTGCGCCGCGCACATGCGGCCGTGCGTCCAATACCGGTTCATGTCGATCCTTCCTCGCTTTTCCCGGCCGCCGCCCATGTACCGCCGCGAGCCGTCCGGTTTACCTGCTGTTTTTTCGCAACAAAAAACCGGCCGACACACGGTCGGCCAGTCCTGGTCCAATCCCCGTACGGCGATGCAAAGATCGCCTAAAACGGCTTGGCGTCGGGCGGCGCGACCGATTTTTGGGCAGAATACCCCCTCATCGCGCCGGATGTGAACGTGTAACCCGCGACGCATTCGATATTCACGAATGTGCGGCCGCCCGACACCGTCAGCCTGATATTCACCGTCGCACCACCTCCTTCATATTTTATTATCCCTACATTACCACGCCGGTCTCTTCCCGTCAAGAGCAAAAGTGGGGGCGGCGCCATGGTCTACCGGGCGGCCCATTGTGTTTGGCCGCCTCGGGTGATACACTGGAAGCAAATGGGGGCGAGCCGGTTGGAGCAAATGCTGTTTGCGACCCGGGCTGATTTTCGGGCATGGCTTGCGGAGCACGGCGCGGCGAGCGGCGGCGTGTGGCTGGTGCTGGGCAAGCAGGCCGGCCCTGCAACGCTGAGCGCCGGCGAGGCGCTGCAGGAGGCGCTGTGCTTTGGCTGGATCGACGGGCGAATGCAGAGCATTGACCAAACGAAGTACATGAAATACTTTGCGCCGCGCAGAAAGGGCAGCAACTGGTCGCCCAAAAACAAAAAGCTGGCTGCCGAACTGGAAGCGCAGGGCCTGATGACCGACCGCGGCCGTGCGAAAATAGAGGAAGCAAAAAGCAGCGGCGCGTGGGACGCCCCCGAAGCCGGGCCCATTTCACAGGCCCAGGTGATGGCGCTTGAGAACCTGATCAAGCCGGCCGAGCCCGCGTTTACCCACTTCATGGCCATGCCGCCCTCCGCCAAGCGCGCCTACACGGGCCTGTACTTTGACGCAAAATCCGAGGAGGCGCGCGCCCGGCGCCTGGAAAAGATCATCCGCCGCCTCAACCTCAACCTAAACCCCATGGAGCGGGAACCCTGACCCGAAAGGGCGGTGCGGTGGGGTTGGTATCCGTTTTGATCTTCTCAGCCAGCCTGCACGATTCGTTTCCGCACGACCAGCGGCGTTCGGCGCGTCGCTCCCGGGCGAGGCATACGGCGACAAGGGCGGGCTGATCCACCTGGAGATGGGTGCTCTGGGCGCAAAAATAGGCGCTTATGCCGCGCGCGCGGCACGAGATACAGAAAGGCAACGCGGTGGCCATCTGCCTGCGCTTTGCGCACAAAGACGCCCAGCTGCGCGCCCATGAGACGCTGAAGCGGGACGGCCAAACCGATGGCTTGCACGAATACCCATGGAGCCCGCCGTAAGGCTACGCCACCGACAAATACGGCGTTCTTTGGTGCATCGGCGTATCGCCGCCGACACAAAGCTCCGTACGGCGCACGCCGTACGGAGCTTTGCTTTGAACGCGGATCGACCGTGGCGCGCAGCCGCTTACAGCGTAACGCTCCAGCCGAAGGGATCGGCCCCGCGCCCGTACTGCAGGGCGGTGAGCGCGTCATACAGCTTCTGGGTAACCGGGCCGATGCCGTTTCCGATGGCCAGCTCGCGGCCGTGTACGCCAAGCCAACCCACAGGGGAGACGACGGCGGCCGTGCCGGAACCGAAGGCCTCCTCCAGCGTGCCGTTTTGGTGGGCGGCCACCACTTCCTCAAGCGACAGGCGGCGCTCCTCCACCGGGTACCCCATGTGCGCGGCCATCTTCAGGATGGAATCGCGCGTGATGCCGGGCAGGATGGACCCGTTGAGCGCTGGGGTGACGATTTTGCCGCCGATCTTAAAGAACATGTTCATGGAGCCGACTTCCTCGATGTACTTCTGCTCCACGCCGTCCAGCCACAAAACCTGGGTGTAGCCCTTGTGCTTGGCGTCCTCACCCGCCTTCAGCGAGCAGGCGTAGTTGGCGGCCGCCTTGGTGAAGCCGATGCCGCCGCGCACCGCGCGCACATACTCGTCCTCCACGTGAATCTTGATGGGGGAGAGGCCGCTGGCGTAGTACGCGCCGCTGGGCGAGAGGATGACGAAGAACAGATAGGTGGAGGACGCCTTCACGCCGAGCACCGGGTCGGTGGCGATGATCGTTGGGCGAATGTACATGGACGTGTCCGGCGCCTGCGGAATCCAGTCCTTTTCCAGCAGCACCAGATCCTTGATACCCTGAAGAACGGCTTCCTCGGGCATTTGGGGGATGCACATGCGCTCGGCGGAACGGTTGAAGCGCAGAACGTTTTCCATGGGGCGGAAGAGGCGTACGCCGCCCTTGTCGTCGCGGTACGCCTTCAGGCCCTCGAAAATGGCTTGGCCGTAATGGAATACGGACGTGGCCGGATCAAAGGAGAACGGGCTGTAAGGCACGATGCGCAAATCGTACCAGCCGCGGCCCTCCTGATAATCCATCAAGAGCATGTGGTCGGTAAAGAGCTTGCCGAACCCAAGCTTGCTTTCATCGGCCGGTTTCTGCTTGAGGTGGGTCGCTTTCGTGATCGGTGTCGCCATAATGAGCCGCTCCCTTCCATGCTTCGAATTAGGGTATTATATCGCCGCAGCCTGCAGCTGTCAACCCATATCAAGGCGCGAGACGGCGGCGCCGCGCGAGGGGAGGCCGGGCGTCGGCCGCCTGCATGGGCAGAGAAGCCGCACATAACAAAACAAAAAGAGCGCCGCGGAAGTTGCGGCGCCCTTTTCTGCCGGTGAAGTCCCCACCATCCCCGGCGGAAGGAGCGGTATTCAATTGTCCCATGATTCCTTTGCGTGTGCCCCAGGAAGGAGTTTCTTTTGTGTGAGGCGGCGCGGCGCGGCTGGAGGTGGGCACCGCCCAGAGTCCGTCGCCGTTTGTCCACCTGCTTTACAATACGCCCGGGCCCGTACAATGTGAACGTTCGTCCCAACTATTTCGTCCGGCCGGCTCATTGTGCTATAATTGCAAGGAAAGGGTGATTCGATGGATCGGGCGACCAGACGCGTGCTTTACTCCGGCCTTGCCTACCTTCTGGGGCTGGGACTCATTCTGATCGGCGGCGCGGTATTTGGTTTGCTCCTGGCGCCGCGGGGCGTAACCCTCACGCAGTACGCCATGTTCGCAACGCCCCTGTCGATAGGCGTTGCGGCCTTGGCCCTCACGCTGGCGCTCGGGCGCGGCCGCGGGCTGCGGCTGTGCAGCCCGGGATGGTCGGCGCTGCTCATCGTGCCGCTCTCGCTCCTGGTGTATCTCACCATCAGCTACGCGACCGGCGTGTGGATCGCCGTTTTGCAGCTGATCGGCGCGAAAAGCATCTCAAGCCCCGCCGAGCAGCTCGTGCCGGACAGCGCGTCCGGGCTTGTGCTTTCATTGTTCGTTACGGGCATTCTGCCCGGCGTGTGCGAAGAGTGGCTCTTCCGCGGCGGCATTCTGCCGGGTCTGGAAGGCGGCCGCCAGCGATTTCGCGGCGCGGCCTTCCTGTTGTGCTCCATCAGCTTTTCTCTCATGCACGGCTCGCTTGCGGCCCTGCCTGGGCACGTGCTGCTCGGGCTGTTCCTCACGTGGCTGTGCATCGAAAGCCGTTCCATCTTTGTGCCGGTCATCGCCCACGCGGCGAACAACAGCTTCGCCATCCTGCTCAGCTTCGGCATGCAAAGGCTTTTGCCGTATATGAACGATCAGGCGCTGGGCGCCCTGTCTTCGGGCGATATGTTCCCCGCGCCCGCCCTGCAGATGCTGTCCTTCTGCGTGCTTGTGGCGCTGTTTGGCGGGCTTTCGGCGGGGCTTTATTTCCTGTGGCGGCACCTGCGCCGGCGCGAGCTGGCCGTCCGCCCGCCGCGGCCCGGCTCCCAAACCCTGCTTTTGCCCGGCGAGACCCCTCAGCGGGCCCGGGCCTGGGCGTACATCCCCTACTGGCTTGGGCTGGCCGGCTGCGCGGCCCTGTATCTGGCGGATACGGTGCGCGTTTTCTTCCTGCCGGGCCTTTCATGAGCGGGCGGGCGATGATTCTGTGCGTGGGGCGGCTGAACGAGCCGTTCTACCGCGACGCCTGCGCCGAATACGAAAAACGCCTTCAGCGCTACATGGCGCTGGAGGTGCGCGAGGTGCCCGACGAGCGTGACCCCGCAAAGGCCAACCCGCTTTCGCTTGAGCGCGTACGAGCTGCAGAATGGGAGGCGCTTGCGCGGCACGTGCGGCCGGAGGATTTGGTGCTTGCGCTGTGCATACAGGGCGAGGCGCACACCTCCGAGAAGTTCGCCCGCGCCCTGGCCGCGCATATCGACACGGGCAAGCGCATGGTGTTTCTCATCGGCGGATCCAACGGCCTGAGCGAAGGGGCGATGAGCCGCGCGGACGTGAAGCTCTCCCTCTCGGCCCTCACCTTCCCGCACGCCCTGGCGCGGCTGATGCTGCTCGAACAGATCTACCGCGGCCAGCGTATTCTTTCGGGCGAGCCGTACCACAAGTAACCCCGGCTGCTGCGGGCGCTCGCCTCCATAAACAAAAAAACGCGTCAGGGCGTACCTGCCGCGCCTTGTACCGGCCCGTTTTTACAGGCGCAGAAGGTCCGCCGAGATGCTCTCGCTGCAGGGAGAAAACCCCGCCTGTTCCACGGCTTTGGCGGAGGAGGGGCTAAACGCGCCGCTGTAGTAGGGCACCTGGCCCTCCTTGCGCTTTTGCTCGGCGTAGTAGCCCACAAGCGCCGTGCCGATGCCATGGTCGCGCACGGCGGGCAGCACGTAGGCGTAGCTCACGTCCCATACGTCCTCCACGACCGGACGGCACAGAAGGTACCCCACCACCCGGTGGTCCGGATTCATGGCCGCGTACACGTCGCCCGCGCCGCCCAGAACGTGCGTTTGAAACGCCTCGCGCAGGGTGGGCGCGTCCGTTTTGACGTCCTCTCGGAAGGCGCGGGCGTAAGGCGCGTCGGGCCGAGAAAACCTTTGGTAAATCAGCCCGTTCCACAGGATATCGCGGGGGGCGAGGCTGGCATAACGCACGGTTCTGGTGATGCGCTCGGTATAGTACGCGCTGCCCAGGTTCAGTCGCGCGGGCGCTTTGGGCGCGGTGTAGGTAAAGCGCAGGCGCTCATGCGCGCCGGACAGCCAGGAAAGGCAGGCGAGCGCGAAGGCGGGCGGGCCGTTTACCACCGACGCCTGTGCGCCCCCGCCGCCCTGGTACAACAGCAGCGCCGCGCCGGGCGTTCCCTCGTGCGCGTAGGCGGCCGGCGGCGGTCCGCCGCGCGAGGTCAGGGCGATGTAGTCGGACAAATAGCACAGCTTGTCCTTTTTGATGATGGAAAGCGCCTCGTCCTGTCCGATGGGAAACATGCGCACACCTCCACGCCCGTAGGCAGCTGCGGAATGCGAAGGACGCCCTTTGCCTTACGCGGGGCCTATGGCCTGCGCGGCGGCCAGCAGCGCCGCCCGCCCGTGCTCGTAGGTGAGCCCCCCTTGCAGATAGGCGATGTAGGGCGGCCGCAGCGGCGCGTCGGCGGACAGCTCGATGCTTGCGCCCTGCACGAAAGCCCCGGCGGCCATGATCACCTCGTCGGCGTAGCCGGGCATGGCCCACGGCTCGGGCGCCGCGAAGGAGTCCACGGGGGAGGCGGCCTGCACGGCGCGGCAGAAGGCGATCAGCCGCTCGGGCGCGCCCAGGCGCACAGCCTGGATGATGTCCGCCCGCAGCTCGCCCGGGCCGGGGGACACCTCGTACCCCAGCCGCTCAAAGAGCGCCGCGCCCAAGGCGGCCGAACAGATTGCCTGGCGCACGGTGTGCGGCGCCAAAAACAGCCCCTGAAAGAAGAGGCGGTAGCCCGGTTCATACGAGCCGATCTCTGCGCCGACGCCCGGCGCGTACAAACGCGCCGCGCACCGGTTCACCAGATCGCCCCGGCCGGCAACGTAGCCGCCCGTTGGGGCCAGGCCGCCGCCCGGGTTCTTGATGAGCGAGCCGGCGATGAGGTCGGCCCCGTGATAGGTGGGCTCGTGCTCCTCCACGAACTCTCCGTAGCAGTTATCCACCAGCACGAGCGCGTCCGGCCGCGCGGCGCGTACGGCGGCAATCGCCTGCCGCAGAGGCTCCTGCGTAAGGGAGGGGCGAAAGGAGTACCCGCGCGAGCGCTGCAGCGCCACCACGCGCGCGGAGGGCTTGTCCAGCGCGCGCTGCAGCGCGGCAAGGTCGATGCCGCCGCCCTCAGCGAGCGGCACCACGTCGCAGGAAACGCCCAGGCGCTTCAGCGACCCGGGCGCGTCGCCGCTAAGGCCGATCACCTCGTGCAGCGTGTCGTAGGGAAGGCCCGAGCCGCACACGAGCGTGTCGCCCGGCGAAAGCAGCCCAAAGAGCGCCACGGCCAGCGCGTGCGTGCCCGAGGCGATATGCGGGCGGCACAGGGCAGATTGCGCCTCAAGCGCCGCGGCAAACGTGCGCTCGAAGACGTCGCGGCCCGGGTCGCCGTAAGCGTAGCCGGTGCTGCCGGAAAAATGCGCAAGCGCCACGCGCTGGCTTTGGAAGGCGCGCAGCACGCGTGCAAAACAGGTGCGTTCCGTGTCGGCCGCGCGGGAGAACGCTCCCGCGGCGGCTTCTTCCGCTTGCCGGACATCCTCCGGGCGGATCATGCATCAAGCTCCGGGTTCAGCGTGATGGAGCGGCTGGGGGTGACCGTGGAGATGGCGTGCTTATAGATCATCATCTGTTTCCCGTCGCCCTCCAGCACGATCACGAAGTTGTCAAACCCGCGCACGATGCCCTTGAGCGGCAGCCCGCTGATCAGGTGTACCGTAACGGGCAGCTTTTCCTTGCGCACCGCGTTCAAAATCGTATCCTGTAAACCGAAGGCTGCTTTTTCCATGCTGCCCCCTCCTTTGTGCCCATGTTCCTATTTTACCACAATCCGTACGTTTATTTCATGAACGGGGCGTGAAATTTCCGTGGCGAATTTCCGGCCCGGGCGGCTTGCCTCTGAAAAGGCAGGATGCTATACTCGGGGCAGGCATGGGAGGGACAGATATGTTTGGCGCTCTGACGGACGTCGCTTTTGTGGGCGCGCCCTATGTGAAGGGGCCTGTGCGCGCAGTGGTGCTCTCCTTCCATGGGCTGGGCTACTCCATGGAGAAGAAGCTGCCCGACACGGAGGAGCTGGAGCTGGCCGCTTCGGGCGCGCTGTGCGTCTTTCCCTACTATGGGCCCTGGTCCTGGATGAACCGGCAGGCGCGCGCCCTCGTGGACGAGATTGTGCGGCGCGTTTTTCAGGAGTATCGCTTACCGTCCGGCACGCCGCTCATCCTGCGCGGGGGCAGCATGGGCGGGCACGCGGCGCTCATCTATGCGCGCTATGCGAAAAAGGAGCCCGCGGCGGTGGCGTGCAACTGCCCGGTCGCCGATCCGCGCTGCCACGCGACCGAACGCCCGGACCTGCCGCGCACATTTGTGTACGCCTACGGTTTGGACGGGGGGGACATGCAGGCGGCGTTTGCCGAGAACTCGCCCATCGAGCAGGCCGCCGCGATGCCCCGCGTTCCCTACTTTGTGGTACACGGCACGGCCGACCAATCGGTGAGCAAGGCCATGCATTCCGACCGGCTTGTGGCGGCCATGCGCGCCTGCGGCCACGACGTGACGTATGTGGAAGCGGAGGGCATGGGGCACTGCGCCTTCCTCGATTTCGCCGTTTACCGCCGCTATCAGGATTTTGTCCTTCGTTTTATCCCTTAGCCGCCTGCGCGAACAGCGCGCCAAAGGAGCGCACGGGCCCCTCGCCGTGCGCGCGGAAGTACGCCTCGTCGAAGAAGCAGGCAAAGGACGTCAGCTGCGTAAAGCCCGCCGCCCTGTAGAAGGCGATGTCCTCCCGCGCGCAGTCCTCGTCAAAGCGGAACCGCTCGCCCGTCCTGTTCCAGCGGCAGTACACCGAATGGTCGATCCAGTAGTCCAACACGACGGCCTCCCGGCCGGCAAAGCTGCGCAGGTAACCGTTCATCGCGCGCATCATGTCGGGGTGAAAACGCACGGAGTTCGTGCATCGGGGCGTCAGTATGCCCGGCCCGGTCCACTGCAGAAACACGCCGGGAAGCGGGGCCACCGCCGCCGGCACGCTCCGAAGCGTGTTCATGTACGCAAGGCAGGCAAGCCGGCCCTTTCCGTCCGCCGCCTGCACGGCGGGCAGCAGGGCGTTCATCAGCAGAAGGTTCTGCTCGCCCGGCGAATAGGCGCGGCATCTGTCGCACCGGCACCACTCGGCCAGGTCGTCCGCCCACAGGTAGTAGCGGTGCGTGGTGGAAGGAAGGCTGCGCACAAGATGCACGGCGCGCTCGCGCATGATATCCAGGGCGTTCTGGCTGTGCAGGCACAAGTTTCCCTCCGGCGTGCGCCGGCCTGCTGCGTCCATGCGAAAATACTCTGGGTGTGCGCAGAAGAGCCCGCGCGGCAGCAGATACTCCGCCGCGTGCAGCATATACTCGCGCTCAAGGCCCAGCTCGTCCATCCGGTGCAGCATGGCCGCACCGCGCCCGCCGCGCATCATGCTTTGCAGATCGTACAGCCCGGCCACGAACCCGTCCTGGTGAAAAGCGTGCAGGGCGATCGTGCCGATGCCCGCGCCGTGCGCAAGATCGGCCCAGCCTTCGTATATGTCCTGGTTGTTGATGACCACGCCGGGCCGGTTGTCCATACGCGCCGCCTCCTCCGCATGGATTCCTCAGCGTGAGCGCAACGAAGGGAGAGCTTTTTATGGAAACGATCAAGCGCTTGGCGAAGAAGCATTTGCCTCGCGGCCTGCTCCGTGCAAGCAAGGCAGCCTACATGCGCCTTGGGTCGCTGCCCCGCCGCATGCGTTTAAAGGGCGATCGCGTCCGTTGCCCCTGCTGCGGACATCATTTTTCCGGCTTCGACACGTTTGTGATCAGCGCGGAACAGCACGGCGGCGCAGCCGGCCAAAACGCCCGCAGAGACGTCGTTTGCCCCTACTGCGGCTCCTACCCAAGGCATCGCATCGTCTGCGACTACCTGGATAAGAACGCCCTGCCCCGCCCGTCCGACAAGGTGCTCATCTTCGCCCCGGCCTATGCGTACCGCATTTGGTTCAAGCGCAGGAAGCGGTCCTTTCTCAGCGCCGACCTGTTCGAGAGATCCGCGGACGTTCGGGCGGATATCCAGCATACGCCCTTTGCGGACGGCGCGTACGACTTCATTTCCTGCGACCACGTTCTGGAGCATGTGGACGACGACGGCGCCGCGCTGCGCGAGCTGCTGCGCATCGTCAGGCCGGGCGGCTGCGTGGAGCTGAGCGTTCCGCTTCTGCCGGACAGGGCGGATACGTATGAGGACCCGTCCATCAACGACCCGGCCGGGCGCGCCATGGCCTTTGGGCAGAGCGATCACCTGCGGCTGTATGGCCGCGATTTTGCCGATAAACTGCGCAGGGTCGGCTTTGTCGTGACGATGTGCGACGGGGACGCCTGCGACCCAGCGATCGTACCCGTAACCGGGCCGGCCGTCTTCGATTACAATCAGATTTTTTTGTGCAAAAAGCCGCTGTAACCAAGGGCCATGCACGCGAGCAGCCCGGCAGAACGAGCCGCCAGGCTGCTGTTGCGCGTTTATCCGGCGCGGGGAAAGACCCTACGCCTGCGCCGCCGCGCCAAAGCTGGGCGTAAAGACGCGGGCGGCCAACTCCTTGTCCAGCGCCTCAAGAAGGCCGGGGTTGTCGCCGATGCGCTCCACGCGCCGCAAAAGGTCGGTGGCGCTTGCTTCCTCCTCCACCTGCTCCTTCACGTAAATCATAATGAACTGATAGAGCGCGTGGTCGTTCTCCTTGAGCGCCAGGGTGGCGATGGCCCCGATGCGGCCGGTGATGTAGCGCTCATGCTTCAGCACGGCCCGAAAGATGTCGATGTGGCTGCCAAAGTCGGCGGGCGGGGCGTCGATGGCCATGAGCACCGAGCGCGCCCCGCGCCCGATGATCTGGTCGTGCAGGGTGAGCGCATGCAGCGTCTCTTCCTGGTACTGCACGAACAGCCAGTTCCGCAGGCCTGGCCAGTTCTCATGGCCCGCCCAGGCCGACATGGCCAGGTACAGATAGGCGGAGTACATCTCCGCCTGCACTTGCTCTTGTAGGGCGCGCTCCACCTCGGGCGTCATGCGCTATACCTCCGCTTTCCAAAGGCCGTGCAGGTTACAGTAGGCGTACACGGTGAGGGGAGCGTCCTCCACGCAGAACTCCGCCGCGGGCGCGTCCTTCGGGCTTAGCGTTATGCGCTGGGTGTGCCCGCCCTGCGCCGTGGCCACCCAGGCGATGTGGTGCTCGTCCGTCATGGGGTGCGCCGCCGAACCGACGCTCACCTTCAGAAGGCAGCCCTCGCGCACGGCGATCGGCACATGCTTCTCCTTGGCCGCGTCCGTGGTGTTCGCCTCCAGCACGCGCATGGGCTTGCCACAGCACACAACGGTGCCGCCCCCGTCGTCCATCAAACCGACCATGGTGTTGCAGGTATCGCAGATGAGGTATGTCCTTTGGTTCTTCATGGTCTTATCTCCTTTCGTTTCCGTATGCCCTTTCATACCCAATTAATGGCTTTACGAACCATGGGCGCGCAAGATTGCGCCGGCCGTGATATAATGCCGCAAGGAGGTGCAAGCGGTATGGAGCTTCCCCGCTACAAGCCTTATAAGCGCGAGATGCCGCACAGCTACGCGCTGGGGGCGTCCGTTTCGCTGGAGCTATTGCGCGCCCGCCCGGAAAAGGCGCTGTGCGTGCTGCTGTCCTCGCAGGGGGCGCGCAACGAGGGCGTCGCGGCCTTGCGGCGGGAGTGCGCCGCCCTGCAGGTGCCCTGCAAGGAGGACGACCGCGCCATCGCGCGCCTTTCGCCCAAGGGGAACTGCTTCGCCGTGGGCGTGTACGAGAAGTGGGCCGATCAGCTGACCGGCCCGCGCCAGGCGGTGCTCGTGCGCGCGGCGGACGCAGGGAACGTGGGCACCATCCTGCGGGCCGCGCTGGGCTTTGCCGCGCCGGACGTCGCGCTCATCGCCCCGTGCGTGGACGTGCACGACCCGCATGTGGCCCGCTCGTCCATGGGCGCGCTCTTTCGCCTGCGCACGAAAACGTACGAAACCTTTGAAGACTACCGCGCCGAGCATCCAGGGTACGCTCTGTACCCGTTCATGCTGGACGGCGCCCTCGCCCTGCCGGAGCTCGCGCCCCCGCGGGAGCCTTATGCGCTCGTGTTCGGCAACGAGGCGGAGGGCCTGCCTCCGGAGTTTTCCCGCATGGGCCAGGCCGTGCGCATCCCTCAGTCGCCCCTGGTGGACTCGCTGAACCTGGCCGTGGCCGCGGGCATCGCCCTGTACGAAACCATGGCCAGGTAGGCGCGGCGGCCTGATAAAAGCGGACGAAGCCCGCATGCGGCGCGCTTCGGCGGCATGTCGGCAGCAGGCGGGCTAGAACGGGGTGTAGCTCAGGCCCGTGTCCGTCAGGAGAACCGTTCCGCCCGGTACGGCGGCGGCGCGCTCGCGCAGCGCGCGAAGCAGAAGAGTTTCGTCAATGGCCGGACCGCCCAGGCTCTTCAGCGCGTCCACGGGTACGGCGAAGCGGCAGCCCTCGCGAAAGCGCGAGCAGCCAAAGCCGCCCTTTTTGCTCTTTACCAGCGCCGCGCCGCATGCCGGGCACTTGGGCGGCAGATCCGGCTCGGCCGCCTCCGCGGGCATATCGTATGGCCCAGGCCCCTCCGGCGACGGCGGAGGGGTTTTCTGCGCATAGCTGCCGTTCCCGCCGCCGTTTGCGTAGCGGCCGCCCCCTGCAAAGCGCTGCGGAGCGGCCAGGCCTTCCTGCGTCAGCGGCGTGACGGCCTCCACAACCACCTTGGGCTCCTCATCCTCGCGCAGCGAGAGCCGCCCGTGGAGCACCACGCACGAGTCGGCCTCCAGCAGCTGGGGGGTCAGCTCCACCGCCTTGGGAAACACGAGCGCTTCAATCGCTCCGTACAGGTCCTCCAGCGTCACAAAGGCCATCATGGCGTTTTTGCGCGTCAGCTTGCGGCGGCTTTGGGTGATGATGCCGCCCAGGTGCACGGGCATGTTATCGTAGCGGGCCTGCGCGTCCTCTTCCTCGGCCATCTCGTACAACAGCGAGGTGTTCACGTCCAGCTGGTCAAGCAGCGGGCGCATGCTGTCCAGCGGGTGGCCGGACAGGTAGATGCCCGTCACCTCCTTCTCCAGCTGCAGGGCGTAGCGGGGCGGGTAGTCGGGCACCTGAGGGAGCGGAGGCGGCGCGGCTTCGGCAATCTCCCCGCCAAACAGGGACACCTGTCCCTCCACCTGGCGGCGGCGCTCGCCCGCCATGCCGTCCATAAAGCGCTCGAACACGGCCATCATCTGCGCGCGGCTCGCGCCCAGGCCGTCCAGCGCACCCGCTCGTATCAGGGACTCCAGCCCCCGCTTGCCCGCCGCCTCGCCCGCGCGGCGGCAAAAGTCCGCAAGGCCGGTGAAGGGCGCGCGCTCCCGCTCGGAAACGATGTGCGCGACCGCTGTGTGTCCCACGTTTTTCACGCCCGAGAGCCCGAAGCGAAGGCCGCCCTCTTCAACGCAGAACTGCGCCCCCGAGCGGTTCACGTGCGGAGGCAGGGCGAGGATATCCTTGCGCTTGAGGCCCTGTATATACGCTGCGATTTTCTGCGTGTTGCCCAGCATGGAGTTCATGAGCGCCGCCATCAGTTCGCGCGGGTGATGGTACTTCAGGTACGCGGTTTGGTAGGCGATCAGCGCATAGGCTGCCGCATGCGATTTGTTGAAGGCGTACTGCGCAAAGGCGCTCATCTCGTCAAACAACTGGCGGGCCGCCGCCTCGGGCATGCCCTTGTCCATGGCTCCGCGGATGAAGTGCTCGCCTTCGCTGGCCATCACGTCCCTTTGTTTTTTGCTCATGGCGCGGCGCATCAGGTCGGCGCGGCCCATGGAAAAACCGCCCACGTCGCGTACGATCTGCAGCACCTGCTCCTGGTACACCATGCAGCCGTAGGAGGTGTTCAGGATAGGCTCCAGCGACTCGTGCAGATAGGTGACAAGAGAGGGGTTCTTTTTTCCGGCGATGTAGCGGGGGATGGACTCCATGGGCCCCGGCCGGTACAGGGATATGACGGCGGTAATCTCCTCCAGGCTGTGCGGTTTCAGCTCCACAAGCACGCGGCGCATGCCGCCGGACTCCATTTGGAACACGCCGTCCGTGTCCCCGCTGCCAAGAAGGGCGTAGGTCGCCTCGTCGTCTAAAGGGATGGCCGCCAGCCGGGCCTCCACCTCGTCCTCGCGGGCTCCCAGCATCACCATGGTATCGCGCAGCACGGTCAGCGTGCGCAACCCCAAAAAATCCATCTTCAGAAGGCCAAGCTTCTCCACCGTGTTCATGGGGAACTGGGTGGTGACCACCTCGTCGTTCGTCTGCACGGGCACGTAGCGCGTGACAGGATCGGCGGTGATGAGCACGCCCGCCGCGTGCGTGGAGGCGTGGCGCGGCATGCCCTCCAGGGCGCGCGCCGTGTCGTACAGCTCCCGTACGCGCCCGTCCGAGTCGTACATGCTCTTCAGGTCGGCGCTTACGGTTAAAGCCTTGTCCAGCGTCATGTCCAGCGCGAAGGGCACGAGCTTGGCGATGGGGTCCACCTCGTTGTAGGCGAAACCCAGCGCCCGTCCCACGTCGCGCAGCACGGCGCGGGCCGCCATGGTGCCGAAGGTGATGATCTGGCAGACGCGGTCGGACCCGTAGCGCGCCGTCACATAGTCGATCACCTTTTGCCGGCGCTCGTAGCAAAAATCGATGTCCAGATCGGGCATGGAGATGCGGTCGGGGTTTAAGAACCGCTCGAAGATCAGTCCGCAGGCGAGCGGGTCCACGCCCGTGATATACAGCGTGTACGCCACAAGCGATCCCGCGCCGCTGCCCCGTCCCGGGCCCACCAGAATGTGGTTTTCCCGCGCGTAGCGTATGAAGTCCCAAACGATGAGGAAATACTCCGTAAAGCCCATGTGAGCGATCATGGCGAGCTCGTAGTTCAGCCGGTCCCACGCCTCCTGCGCGGGCTCGGCAAAGCGCTCGTGCAGGCCCTTTTCACACAGCCTGCGCAGCATGTTCTCGGGCGTTTCCCCTTCGGGCGGGGTAAAACGCGGCAGGTGGCGCGACTTAAAGTCAAAATCCACTTGGCATCGGCCGGCGATCAGCGCCGCGTTCTCCACGGCCTGCGGGCAGTACGAGAACAGCGCCCGCATCTCCTCCTCCGAGCGCAGGTACAGCGCGTCCGTTTCCATGCGCATGCGGCCGGGATCGTCCATCGTCTTGTTCGTTTGGATGCACATAAGCACTTCCTGCGCGCGCGCGTCGCTTTGACGCAGGTAGTGCACGTCGTTTGTGGCCACAAGGGGAAGGGCGGTGTCCGCCGCCAGACGCTGTATTTCGCGGTTCACCACGCGCTGATCGGCAAGGCCGTTCTCCTGCATTTCCAAATAGAAGCGATCCGGCCCCATGGCGCGGGCAAGCCGCAGCGCCAAGGCCTTGGCCGTGTCGTAGCGGCCGTCCAGCAGCGCGCGGGGGATGTCGCCCGAAAGGCAGGCCGACAGCGCGATGAGTCCCTCGGCGTGCGCCTCCAGCGTTTCGTAGTCGATGCGCGGCTTATAGTAGAACCCCTTTGTAAACCCAAGCGAGGACAGCTCCATCAGGTTCTGCCAGCCTTTTTGGTTCTCGCACAGCAGCACCAGGTGCGCGTACTCGCGCGCGGCGGAGGTTTTATCCTGCATGCTGCCCGGGGCCACGTACACCTCGCAGCCGATCACCGGCACGATGCCCGCGTCCTTGCAGGCGCGGTAGAAATCCACCGCGCCGTACAAAACGCCGTGGTCGGTGATGGCCAAATGCGTCATCTGCAGTTCCTTGGCGCGCGCAACCAGCGGCCCGATGCGGCATGCGCCGTCCAGCAGCGAGTATTCGGTATGCAGATGCAGATGACAGAAAGCCATGGGGATCCTTTCCGCGTATTATTGCAGCAAGATTTCCGCGCGCACGGCCCGTCCCAGAATCGTAACGTCGCGCAGGGCAAGCGTTTGCGAGGCGGGCCGCGCGTCCAGCGTTTGCACAAGCAGCCGGTTTCCCTCCAGCTTTTGCACGCGGCGGCACAGCGTTTGGCCCTTCAGGGAAAAGACCAGGGTCGCTTCTTCGGGCGGGGCGGCGACGGGCACGCAGAAGAGCAGGTCGCCCGCGCGCAGGCGGTAGCCGAGCAGCGCGTCGTCCGGCATGCGGTAATAAAAAACCTTGTCCGCGGGCGCGCCCTCGATGAGGCCGCCCATCACGGGCATGGGGCGGTACTCGAGCGTGCGCCCGCCCGCGTCCAGCACGGGCACGCGGCGCATCACCCCGCCCAGCGCGTCCAGCCAAGCGTCCGCCGGGCCCTCGTCCTTTCTTGCCGGCGGGCTCGCCGGCTTTGCGGCCGGGCGTTCGGGCGTTTTGGGGGCGGCGGGGGCTTCGTCCAGCCAGTTCGCCTCGCCCATATCGCCCTGGGGCTGCACGGCGCCCATGCGGCGCAGAATGCGCGCGGCCTCCGCGTCGTTGATGATGCGGCGGCCGGACTCTACCTCCGACAGGTAGCCTTCCGCCACCCCGCAGGCGCGCGCAGCGTCGCGGGGGGACAGCTTGCGGCTCTCCCGCTCCTTTTTGATCATATCGCCCAAACGGCTCATGGGCACACCCCTTCAATGCGGATTATATAAAAAGTATAGCACAACGGCCGGTCAGAAGAAAGATGCCCTTGACATAACCATGGCGTGGGCATATAATGAGCCCAGAACATATGAACAGTTGATCATATGAATTGAGGTGATTGGGATGACGGAGACCTGCGCCTGCGGCGAACCCGGCCACATCATCGCGGAGCACGAGGCGCGCATGGCTGCGCTGGCCCAGCGCATGCCCGGAGAGGAGACCCTGTACAACCTGTCGGACTTTTACCGCGTGCTGGGCGACAGCACGCGCGTGCGCATCCTGTTCGCCCTAAGCGACGGCCCGTTATGCGTGTGTCACATCGCCGAGTTCCTGGGCATGACCCAGTCGGCCGTGTCGCACCAGCTGCGCGTCCTCAAGCAGGCGCGCCTGGTGCAGGGAAGGCGGCAGGGGAAACAGATCGCCTATGCGCTGATGGACGAGCACGTGCAGACGGTCTTTGCGCAGGGCATCGCGCATATCACGGAACGGCACGGCTCCGACGAAGACGGCGAACAGACGGGAGAGTGAAGCGCATGGCACAGTGCACGATCAAGGGCGTCGACTGCCCGAACTGCGCAAGCCAGCTATCCGACGCACTCGTGCGCGCGGGCGCGGTGCGGCGGGCGCACATCGATATCACCGCCGACCTGCTCATCTACGAAGGGGTGGCCGGCCGGGCGGAACCGGAGACGCGCGCGCGCATGATAAGCGTGGTGCGCCGCTGCGAACCGGGCGTCACGCTGCGCTTCGGCGGCCAGGAGGCGGACGCAGAGTCTGCGGAGCGCGGCTGCGGCTGCGATCATAGCCACGCCGGACAGGACGGCGCGCGCGGGCACGCCCACGACCACGTGGAGGAAGACGGCGGCGCTCACGACGGCGACCGCGCAGGAGGCGCACGCGGCGTGGGCGTGCTTTGGGCGCGCGTGGGCGTCGCACTGGCGCTTCTCATCGCGTGCGCGGCGCTTCCCCTGCCCGCGCCCCTCCGGACGGCGCTGCTTCTGTGCGCCTATGCGCTGGCCGGGTACGACGTGCTGTACCGCGCGCTGCGCAACACGCTGCGCGGCCGCTTGTTCGACGAAAACTTCCTGATGGCCATCGCCACGGTGGGCGCTATCGCCCTGGGCGACTATGCCGAGGCCGTGGGCGTTATGGTCTTCTATCAGGTGGGCGAGTACTTTCAAAACGCCGCGCTGCGCCGCTCCATGCGCTCCATCCGCGCGCTGATGGACATCCGGCCGGATCGCGCGCGCGTACTGCGCGGCGGTCGGGAGACGCTTCTGCCCGCGCAGGACGTGGCCGTGGGCGAGAACATCGTCATTTGGCCGGGCGAACGCGTGCCGCTGGACAGCGAGGTGACGGACGGCCGCTCCCAGCTGGATACCTCTGCGCTCACCGGCGAATCCGTGCCGCGCGAGGTGGGGCCGGGCGGAAGCCTGCTCTCCGGCGCGGTGAACAAGAGCGCCGTATTGACCGCGCGCGTGCAAAAGCCCTTTGCCGAGTCCACCATGTCGCGCATTTTGGATATGGTGCAGAACGCCGCTGCGCAAAAAGCGCCCACCGAGCAGTTCATCACCCGGTTCTCGCGCGTGTACACGCCGCTGGTCATCGCTTTGGCGGCGTTGCTGGCGGCCATACCGCCTCTCCTCTTCGGGCAGCCGTTCGCCATGTGGCTCAACCGGGCGCTCGTGTTTCTGGTTGTTTCCTGCCCGTGCGCGCTGGTCATCTCCATACCGCTGGGGTTCTTTTCGGGCATCGGCGCGTGCTCGCGCCGGGGTGTGCTCGTCAAGGGCGGCAATTACCTGGAAGCGCTGGCGCGCCTGCATACGCTGGTGTTCGACAAGACCGGCACCCTCACCAAAGGGGCGCTGCAGGTGACGGACGTGCGCGGCGCGCAGGGCGTTGCGCCCGAGTCGCTTCTGGCCATCGCCGCGGCGTGCGAGCGGTTCTCCACCCACCCCGTGGCCAAAGCGATCGCCGCGGCGGGGGAGAGCGGCCTAAGCGCGCAAAACGTGACCGAGCACGCCGGCCTGGGCGTGTCCGCTCTGGTGGACGGCGAGGAGACGATCGTCGGAGCCGCCCGCCTGCTCAACGACCGGGGCGTCGCCTGCCCGCAGGAGAGCGAGGGCGCGGTGCATGTCGCCCGCGGCGGCCAGTACCTGGGCTACATCGTGGTGGCCGACGAGCTTAAGAGCGGCGTGCAGGAAACGCTGCTCGCCCTGCGCCGCGCGGGCGTGCGTCGCATGGCCATGCTCACCGGCGACCGCCGGGCCATCGCCCTGCGCATGGCCGAAGGGCTGCCCCTGGACGAGGTGCACGCCGACCTGCTGCCCGGCGGCAAGGTGGAACGGCTGCAGGCCATCATGGCCGGGCAGGAGAAGGGCGCGGTGACGGCGTTTGTGGGCGACGGCATCAACGACGCGCCGGTGCTCGCCTCAGCGGATGTGGGCATCGCCATGGGCGCGCTTGGATCGGACGCGGCCATCGAGGCGGCGGACATCGTACTGATGACCGACGATATCGGCCGCCTGCCCGACGCTATGCGCATCGCCCGGGAGACGCGCCGCGTTGTGGCCTTCAACATCGCCATGGCGCTCAGCGTGAAGGCGGCCGTATTGCTGCTGGGCGCGCTGGGGCTCGCGGGCATGTGGATGGCCGTGTTCGCGGACGTGGGCGTGGCGCTCGTCGCCACCCTTATTGCGGCCTGGCCCAGAAAGTAGTGCATGGAAAATGCACCCAAACGCCATTTTGTATGGATTTTCGACCGGATGGGGCATCATAGAAGCAAACGTTCAAAGGAGATGCATTTGTTTGGATCGGTTTGCTTTGGTGCTCGTTATTCTGGGCGCGGTCAATTGGCTGCTCGTGGGCCTGTTCCAGTTTGACTTCGTGTCCTTTATCTTTGGCGGGCAGGCCATGCTTCTCTCCCGCATCGTTTACTCTGTCATCGGGCTTGCGGGCCTGTGGTCCATCACCCTGCTGTTCCGGCAGCGCGAAATCGTTCGGGACTGACGATCGGGCGGGCCCCGGAGCCCCAGGCGCAACTGTAACGCCTGTATGCCGCCTGGTGATAAAGGCGCGCGCATCCCTTCCGCGGGTATAAGGCCCCGGCGTTGGCCGGGGTCTTCTGTTTTGCGGCCGGACGATGTATAATGTGGGCATGATCAAAAAAGGGGTGACGCGCAGTGACGAAGGCGAGCCTTTCCCAGGCCGCGGCTCTGTTGGCGGAGAAGTTTGACAAAAAGGAAGGCGTGTTCCTCTCGGCAAGATGCGAGGGCGCGCAGAACACCATGACCATCGGCTGGGGCGCGGTGGGCTACTTCTGGGGGCGGGGCGTCTTTCTCGCGCCCGTGCGCCACTCGCGCTATACGCTGCCGCTCATACAGAATTCGGGCGTGTTCACCGTGTCCATCCCCCGCGGCGCCATGGCGGACGCCCTCGCCCTGTGCGGCACGAAATCCGGCCGCGACATCGACAAGTGGAAAGCCGCGGGCATTACGCCGCAAAACGCTTCGGCGGTGGACGCGCCGGTCGTCGCCGAGGCCGACCTGCACATCGAGTGCCGCGTGGTACACCAGCTGGACATGGCGCTCACGCCCATCCCCGAGGAGATCGCCGCCCGCTGGTACGGCAAGGGCGATCCGCACTATATGATCTACGGGGAAATCGTAGCCATTTGGGAGAAATAGACAAAGCCCCCCCCGCGACAAGCGCCCGTCCCGGCCGGGACGGGCGCTTTTTCACGCCGGAAGCATCGTCTACCTGAGCCCCAGGATGCGTTTGGGGTTGTCGTAGAACACGGCCCGGGCCACGTCCAGGGCGGCCTGCGCGGACATGTCGCCGGCGGATACCCGGCGGCTGAGCACCCGCGCCACATCCTGCCTGGCCAGCAGCTGGTGGCCGTATATCGCGTCCACAAAGCAGTAGTCGCCCCCAAAGGCGGAGATCTTGTTGTAGGGTACGCTGTCCAGCCACTCGTCCAGGGCGAGCATGGACGCGCGCGGGGAGATGATGTGCGCCCAGCACATGTCGATGAACACGTTCGGGAAGTTTTTGCACAGGGCCGACAGCTCGTGCTGGAACGGGTAAGCAATGTGGAACAGGTCGAAGCGAACCTCCGGGTACATGAGGAACAGGTTGCTCAGAAGGGTTGGGCGGCTGTGCTCCAGAATGTTGCCGTTTCCCTCCTGCAGGCCCGTGTGTACCTGAAGGGCAAGGCCGCGTTTGCCGGCGAAACGCAGAATGTGGTGCATCACAAAGTTCTCGAACGCGGGCGCGGGGCGGGGGGCGGACTCGTCCCAGTCGGGCAGGTGGCCGTACGCTCTTTGGTTGTCCATAAAGGCGGCCTCGGCCTCGGCCGGGGCGGGCAGGGGAAAGGACAGCGAGCGCATATAGGCCATGGCGCTCTTGAGGCACGCATACCCCTGCTCGTCAAAGCCGCGCGTGAGCACGGCGTCCACCGCGTCCAGGTAGTCGGCAAGGCTGCGCACGGGCATGCCGGCCGACCGGCCAAGCCTGCGGCAGGCAGGCGCCGAGCCGCCCAGCACCAGAGCGCCGATGTTGTATGCCGTGCGGAAGAAAAGCGGGTCGGCGTCGTGCGTGCCCCCGTCCAGAACGGACGCTTCGATGCGGCAGAGCTCCTTGAGCACGCGGCGGTAGCACCCGCCCGCGGCGCGCGCTTTGTGGTAGGCGTCGTTCAAGGCCTCCAGGGTGTGGCCGTGCACGCCGTCGATGCCGTACACGCCCTTTGCGGTGATATCCAGCGCGCGGCCGTAACCCGTCAGGCGGCAGGCCTCCCAGTACGGCGCAACGAGCGCCCAGCGCTGCATCAGGGGCAGCTTTTCGTCCCGCGCGCGCTCCATATCGGGCAAAGGAAGGCCGGCGCTCACCAGGTCGCGGTTGAAGTAGTGAATGAGAAACTCGCCGAGCACGTCGTTGCTCATGCTGCGATGTTTTTCCCATGCGGGCAGGTGTTCGTGTGTGTCCACGATGGTTAAAGCGTCGATCGCCTGGCCGATCTCCGGCAGGATGACGGCGTAATCGCTCACGTCTGTTCCCTCCCCTGTTTTTCTACATTATACCATGCTTTTGCAGCGCCGTCGTACGGAAAGCTTTTTTTAAAAAAAGATTGACGATGCCGCCGGGAAGCGATATACTACCAAGGCACGTCAAATGACGGTCGGAGGTTTTTCATGCAGGGGGAATGGCGCGATGCGGCGCGGCGCGTAGTGGGCGCCAAGCAGCTCGTGCGTGCCCTGCGCGAGGGCCGCGTCGCCCGCGTGGTTGTTGCGGACGACGCCGAAAAGGCCGTTCTCGCCCCGGTGGAGGAGCTGTGCAGGGCGGGCCAGGTGCCGCTCTCGCACGTGCCCGCCATGCAGGAAATCGGCCATGCGTGCGGCATAGCGGTAGGCGCTGCGTGCGCCGGGCTGCTGCGTTAAAGCCAATCGGCCAAAGGGTGTTGCCGTCCGGTGGGTTGCCTGCGGCAAGGCCTTTCATACAGGCGCTAGGTATTATAGGGAAGGAGGTCGCTGTATGCCCACAATCAACCAACTGGTGCGCAAAGGACGTCAGCAAATCGAGTATCATTCCAAGTCGCCCATCCTCAAGAATTGCCCCCAGAAGCGCGGCGTTTGCCTGCTCGTGAAGACGTTGACGCCCAAAAAGCCCAACTCTGCCCTGCGCAAGATCGCTCGCGTGCGTCTGGTCAACAATATTGAAGGCACCTGCTACATTCCCGGCATTGGTCACAACCTGCAGGAGCACTCCGTCGTGCTCATCCGCGGAGGCCGTGTGCGCGATTTGCCCGGCGTGCGTTACCACATCATCCGCGGCGCGCTGGACTCGGCCGGCGTTGCCAAGCGTATGCAGGCGCGCTCGCTGTATGGCGCCAAACGCCCCAAAAAGTAATAAGGCAAGCGGCTAGTAAGCGGCGGGCCTTGATAGACCCGCCCCGGGCCATTAGCGTGCAGGAACGCATGCGTGGCGCGGGCTGATGCTGAAGCGAGGACGGCCGTAGTTCCGGTGGGCGCCAAGCGCCCGACCGGGTTTTCTTATGCCCGGGGTCATGCTGATAACAACCCTTGCTTTTGCTCTTTTTAAGGAGGGAAACCAAAATGTCCAGGCGCGGATTTCTCCCCAAGCGCGAGGTGCTGCCCGATCCGGTGCACAACTCGGCTGTGGTGACCAAACTGATCAACAACGTCATGCTCAGCGGAAAGCGCGGCGTGGCGCAAACCATTTGCTACGACGCCCTTGCGGCCGCCGAGCAGAAGGCCGGTAAGCCCGCCATCGATATCTTCACCGCCGCCATGAACAACGTGATGCCGCTTCTCGAGGTGAAAGCGCGCCGCGTGGGCGGCTCCACCTACCAGGTTCCCATCGAGATCCGTCCGGAGCGCCGCCAGACCCTCGCGCTGCGCTGGCTTGTGGAGTTCTCCCGCCGCCGCGGCGAGAAGACCATGTCCGAGCGCCTCAGCGCCGAGATTTTGGACGCGTCCAACAACACGGGCAACGCCGTGAAGCGCAAGGAAGACATGCACAAGATGGCCGAGGCGAACAAGGCCTTCGCGCATTACCGCTGGTAGGACGCGCATTCTCTTGCGCGGCGCGCATACTCTGCACGATGGGCGGCCCGCCGCTATAGCGCAGGGCTGGCCGCGCGGCTGTGCCACACGCACCACAAAGGGCGGCGGCTGGGCCCCCGTCCACAACACGCAGCAACAATAGGCGTTCGAAACGGGCGTTTCGGGCGATCTAGAATACGAACCGCCGAAAGGAGGAGCATCCATGACGCGAGAAGTTTCCTTGGAAAAGACCCGCAATATCGGTATTATGGCGCACATCGACGCAGGCAAAACGACCACCACCGAGCGCATCCTGTACTATACGGGCCGCGTTTACAAAGTGGGCGAGGTGCACGAAGGCAGCGCTACCATGGACTGGATGGAACAAGAACAAGAGCGCGGGATCACCATCACGTCAGCCGCAACCACGTGCATGTGGAAGGACCACCGCATCAACATCATCGACACCCCCGGTCACGTGGATTTTACAGTGGAAGTGGAGCGCTCGCTTCGCATCCTCGACGGTTCGGTGGCGGTTTTCTGCGCCAAAGGCGGCGTTGAGCCCCAATCCGAAACGGTTTGGCGTCAAGCCAACAAATACGGGGTGCCGCGCCTGGCGTACATCAACAAAATGGACATTACGGGAGCCGACTTCTACCGCGTGGTGGAGATGATGCGCAGCCGCTTGCACTGCAACGCTGTGCCCGTCCAACTGCCCATCGGTTCTGAAGGCGACTTTCGGGGCGTCATCGACCTGGTCCGCAACGTGGCGTTTATCTACCACGACGACATGGGCAAGGAAGTCGAAGAAACCGACGTGCCGGAGGACCTGCGCGACCTTGCGCAGGATTACCGTACCCGATTGCTGGAAGCTGTTGCCGAACAAGACGAGGATCTGCTGGAGCGCTACCTAAACGCAGAGGACATTGGGGTGGACGAGATCAAGGCGGCCATCCGCAAAGCCACCAACAGCCTCGACATTGTGCCCGTGGTGTGTGGCACATCCTACCGCAACAAGGGCGTTCAGCCCCTGCTGGACGCCGTTGTGGATTACTTGCCCTCGCCGCTGGACGTGCATGCCATCGCGGGCATAGACCCGGACACGAACGACGAGATCATCCGCCATTCCACCGACGAGGAGCCGTTCTCGGCGCTCGCCTTCAAAATTATGGTGGACCCCTTCGTGGGTAAGCTGGCCTTCTTCCGCGTGTATTCCGGCACGCTCGAATCCGGCTCCTACGTGTATAACTCCACCAAGGGCAAGCGGGAGCGCATAGGCCGCATCCTGCTGATGCACGCCAACCACCGCCAGGAGGTGGAGCGCGTGTTTGCCGGCGACATCGCCGCGGCGGTCGGCCTGAAGGACACGACCACGGGCGATACGCTGTGCGACGACAAGCACCAGGTCATCCTTGAGTCCATGGATTTCCCTGATCCGGTCATCCGCGTGGCCATCGAGCCCAAGACCAAGGCCGGCCAGGAGAAGATGAGCGTTGCCCTGCAGCGGTTGGCTGAGGAGGATCCCACCTTCCGCGCCTACACGGATCAGGAAACCGGGCAGACCATCATCGCCGGCATGGGCGAGCTGCACCTGGAGATCATCGTGGACCGCATGCTGCGCGAGTTTAAGGTGGAGGCCACCGTCGGCAAACCCCAGGTGGCTTATAAAGAGACCATTCGCAAAAGCGTGCGCGTGGAAGGGCGCTTCGTGCGCCAGTCCGGCGGCCGCGGCCAGTACGGCCACTGCTGGATTGAACTGGAGCCGCGCCAACCCGGCGAAGGGTACGAGTTCCTCAACAAAATCGTGGGCGGCGTTGTGCCCCGCGAGTACGTGCCCGCCATCGACCAGGGCATTCAGGAAGCCTGCAAGTCCGGCCCCCTGGGCGGGTACGAGGTGGTCGATTTCCGCGCGAGCGTCGTGGACGGATCCTACCACGAGGTGGACTCATCCGAAATGGCCTTCAAAATCGCCGGATCCATGGCGTTCAAGGAAGGCGTCGCCAAGGCCGCTCCCGTGCTGCTCGAGCCGGCAATGACCGTTGAGGTG
Organism: Eubacteriales bacterium; assembly: GCA_031553225.1. Classification (GTDB taxonomy): domain Bacteria; phylum Bacillota; class Clostridia; order Christensenellales; family UBA1750; genus JAVBLU01. The sequence continues at coordinate 429 of JAVBLU010000007.1, read as the reverse complement.
ACCGTGCCGGAAAACTACATGGGCGACGTCATCAGCGACATCAACCGCCGCCGCGGCCGCGTGGAAGGCAACGAAACCCGCCAGGGCGCGGTGGTCATCAGCGCCATCGTTCCCCTCTCGGAGATGTTCGGCTACGCGACCGACCTGCGCTCCGCTACCCAGGGGCGCGGCGTGTACACCATGCAGTTCTCGCATTACGAAGATGTGCCCAAGTCCATCGCCGAAAAAGCGATGGGCCGCAAGTTTAACTAACGATCAGCGCTAAGCGCAACAGGAGGCTACCGAAGATATGGCAAAGGCGAAGTTTGAGCGTACGAAACCGCACGTGAACATCGGAACGGTCGGGCACGTGGATCACGGCAAGACGACGCTGACGGCGGCAATCACAATGGTGCTGGCGAAATTTGGCGGTGCGACGGCGATGCGGTA
>JAVBLU010000061.1:0-4849 GCA_031553225.1 Eubacteriales bacterium | reverse complement strand
CGTATTCCTCCAGATCCATGGGCACGATTTTGCCCAGTTCATCCTCGTACACCGCAAGCGTCGCCGAAAAAGCCGCAGCCGGCTGCGGCGCGGGCGGCGGCGCCTGCGCGCCCTGCTGGGCGGCGGCGCTCTGCGCGCGGGCCTCTTGCGCCCCGCGCGCGGGCGCGGCGTATCCAAACCACAGCGGGAGCGCCACGATGAGCGCGCACATCCCCGCAAGGCACAAAACGACCGCGCCGTGTCCTGTTCGTGTCATATGTATCACCTGCCAGTTGCTCATGATATGAGCGTCCCGCGCGCCGTATGCCGTCCCTTCCCTCTGCGCCCGCCATGTGCGGGAGCGCAAAGTTTCCTGCGCTGTTTTTCGGGAAAACGATAAAGAACGGCGGAAAATGCACGAAACCGTATACAGGGAACGGAGATGAGTGCGCCATGACGCAGGAAGCGCGCCCGGACGGCTCAGCGGCGCCGGAGAGCCACAGCGGCAGCAGCCGCGGCCTAGCTTGGGCCGCCGCCGCCGTCGCCTGCGCCTATGCGCTGGGATCGCTGCTTGCGCGCCGTCCGCCGCCCGCCGCGTCACCGCTCGCCGTGGCCCTTCCGGGCGCTTTGGCGGCGGCTGTCTTTGCGGTGTGCGCATATCTGCTGGGCCATAAACGCGCATCACCCGGCCTCTTAGCCATTTTGTGCCCGCTTGCGCCCTTTTTGGTGCTTTTGTGCGGCGCGGCGCTTTCGGCGTTTACCGCCGCGCGCGATGCCTATGCGGTGGCGCTGTTCGTGTTCGTCGCTTTCGCGCCCTTTCGCTTCCGCGCGTCGCTTGTGCTCCTTGCGCTGGCGCAGGCGGCGTATGTGCTGTTTGCCTGCGCCGCCCCGCGTGGTCTTGATCTGACGACGCTTGTGTGGCATTCCGCCGGCTTTTTGGTGGCCGCCTATGCCGCCTACCGCGTGGACGCGGGCCGCGCGCAGGCAAGCGCGCAGGGCCGGGCGCAGGGCGAACGGCGCAGCGCCGAGCATGCCCTGACGGATATGGGCGATCACGTGAACGAGCTGCTCCTCACCGATCCGCAGACCGGGTTGTCCGGCCGCGAGACGTTTGAGCGGCTTCTCTTTATCGAATGGAGCCACTGCGCGCGCCAGCGCGCCCCGCTCACCCTCGCGTACCTTGCCATGGAGGATTTTGACAGCCTGATGCTCCGCCGCGATAGCCAGGCCGTGCTGCGCGCCACGGCGCAGGCCGTCAAATGCGTGCTCCGCCGCTCCACGGACTGCGCCGTGCGCGGCGAGAAGGGCACAATCGTGCTGCTGCTGCCCTATACCGAGGCCGAAGGCGGCGCGTTCGTCGCCTGCCAAGCGCTGCAGCAAGTGGCCGACCTGTCCTTCAGCGCGGGGCCGCCTCCGGTCATGCGCTGCGGGCTCTCCACGCTGTATCCCGGCCGCGGAGGCGTCAGCATGCCTGCTTTTGTTCAGGAGGCGCAGGAAGCGCTGCGCGTGGCAGGCGTTTCACGGGCCGCGAGCCCGGTCGTTCACCGCAGGCCGGGCGCGTCCGCCCTGCAGGATGCGCCCACAGATCCGTCGTTTTGACGGTGGCCCAAAGACGCGCAACATGCCGGAGCGGATGCAAGAAACATACATGCGGACGCGGTATACGGAAAATGATGAAGCAGGCGGCAGGAAGGGCCGCCATTTGTGCGCCGGCAGCCGCCAACGCCCCCTGCGGAACAAGGACCGGCGTATGGTGTCACGACCCTGGCCGTCGCTGCCGCTGCCCCTGCCCTTTGCAAGGAAGAGCGCGCCAAATTGCGCGGCAAATCGTCACCGTTTGCGAATCTTCCATTTATATCGAAGCGCTTTGCGCATGGTTTGTCCGTTGACTTTTCCCGCGCCCTCGTCTATAATGCTCCCTATTGCAAGGATAAGCTTCGTAGCGGTGAGCGCATAATTTGCCCGTTTTCACATAGATTGTACACACGCGCCATGAAAAGGCGCAGCTACAGGGAGGCTGTACAATGTCCACGATGAGACAGGAAGTCGTTTTAACCTTCGAAGGCATCCGAAAGCTGGAGGAAGAGCTGGACAACCTCAAGACGGTCAAACGTCAGGAGGTGGCCGAGCGCATCAAAACGGCCATCGACTTTGGCGATATCTCGGAGAACGCCGAGTACGACGAGGCCAAGAACGACCAGGCATTCATTGAAGGGCGCATCATGGCCCTGGAGAACATGCTGCGCTCCGCCAAGGTGGTGGACAACGACGACGTTCGCACCGACGTGGCCAACGTTGGGTGCAGCGTGCGCGTGCTGGATTTGGACGAGCAGGAGGAGCTGACCTACATGCTCGTCGGGTCCATGGAGGCCGATCCGCTCAGGATGCGCATCAGCAACGAATCGCCCGTCGGGGCGGCGCTGATCGGCAAGGCCGCGGGCGATGAAATCAAGGTGGCCGTTCCCGCGGGCACGCTGCGCATGCGCATTCTCTCCATACACAAGTAAGAAGGACGGTTGCCCGATGCCCGATGATACGAAGGACCAAGCGCCGCTGGCCGAACAGGACGTAAGCGAGCAGGCGCGCATACGCCGCGAAAAGCTGCAAAGGCTGCAGGCCGATGGCCGTAACCCCTACGCCGTCACCGTGTACCCGGTGAACGACCGCTCGGGGGATATTCTTGCGCGCGGCGAAGAGGGGATCGGCCGCGAGGTGTGCATCGCCGGCCGCATGGTGTCCCGCCGGGTGATGGGCAAGGCCAGCTTTGCGCATCTTCAGGACGGACAAGGCCGCATCCAGATTTACGTGCGGCGCGAGGACGTGGGCGAGGAGGCGTACGCCGCCTTCAAAGACGACGACCTGGGCGATATTCTCGGCGTTTCGGGCACGGTTTTCCGCACGCAGAAGGGCGAGCTGTCCGTGCAGTGCACGCAGGTGCAGCTTCTCTCTAAGTCGCTCCTGCCCCTGCCGGAAAAGTATCACGGGCTGAAGGATCCGGATCTGCGCTACCGCCAGCGGTACCTGGACATGATCGTGAACCCGGAAGTGAAGGATGTATTTCTGAAGCGCTCGCTCATCACGGCCGCCGTGCGCCGTTTCCTTACGGGCGAGGGCTTTCTTGAGGTGGACACGCCGGTTCTGCACATGCTGGAGACCGGCGCGGCCGCGCGCCCTTTCCTGACGCACCACAACACGCTGGACATCGATATGTACCTGCGTATCGAGCTGGAGCTATATTTGAAGCGTCTGATCGTGGGCGGTATCGACCGCGTGTTTGAGTTGGGGCGCATCTTCCGCAACGAGGGTATGTCCATCAAGCACAACCCCGAGTTCACCATGTGCGAGCTCTACCAGGCTTACACCGACTACCACGGCATGATGGACCTCATCGAGCGGCTGTTTTCCTCGGTCGCTTTGGAGGTCACCGGATCCATGAAGGTGGCGTACCAGGGCGAGGAGATTGACCTGACCCCCCCCTGGCCGCGCCTCACCATGGCCGACGCCGTGAAAAAGTACATTGGCGTGGACTATTATGCCTGGCAAAGCGACGAGGAAGCCCGGCAGGCATGCCGGGCACAGGGCTTGCCCGCGGACAAAAATGCCACGCGCGGCGACTGTTTGGCCGCCATCTTCGACGAGAAGGTGGAGGACTTTCTTGTGCAGCCCGTGTTCATTTGCGATTATCCGGTGGAGATCTCGCCGCTGGCCAAGCGCTGCCCCGGCAACCCCCAGCTCACCGAGCGTTTCGAATTTTTTATGACGCGCCGCGAGATGGGCAACGCCTTTACCGAGCTCAACGACCCCATCGACCAGCGCGAGCGCTTCCTTCGCCAGGTGGAGGCCCGCAAGGCGCAGGGAATCAAAGCGCAGGTGGACGAGGACTACGTCACCGCCCTGGAGTATGGCCTGCCGCCCACGGGCGGCCTGGGTTTCGGGTTCGATCGCTTCGTCATGCTGCTCACGGACAGCTACTCCATCCGCGACGTCATTCTGTTTCCGACCATGAAGCCGCGCACGTGAGGGATTTCGCCCTCCTGCGCACGAGGTACTGCAAATGAAGCGCTTTGACAGGGCGTGGTGGGAGAACCACCTGCGATACCAGGGCGTCAAATACGTGGCGCTCGCCATCATGGCCACGCTGGGCTGGTCTATGATCTTCAGCGTGACCGAATACCGCGTCCCGCCCAATCGGAGCGTGGACGTGTATTTTGTGGGCGGATACGCCGACTACGACAAGCTGGAGGATTTGGGCGCCGCCATGAAGGCGGATCTTCCGCATATCGAACAGATCAAATGCTACAACATCGCCTTGGCGGGAGATCAGGAGAGCGTGGCTGCCAGCGAGCAGAAGCTCTTCGTCTATATGGGTTCGGGCGAGGGCGACATCTACGTCTTCTCCCGCCAGCAGTTTCTCGCCTATGCCGATCAAGGCGCGTTCCTGTCTCTGGACGGATATGTGGCCGGCGGCGCGCTGAGGCCCCAGGGCGACCTGTCGCTCACCACGCTCAACGTCCCGACGGGAGAGGGCGTGCGAGAGAAGCATCTGGTGGGCGTATCGCTCGCCGGCCAAAACGGGCTGCGCGCTACCGAGGGGTTCGACAACCGCAACTCCATCATGGGGCTCATGTCCTATTCGACAAATCCGGACGAAGCCGTGCAGGTCATGCAGTGGATTTTGGACCATCGCACACAGGACGCCCCGGCCGCGGCAAAATAAAATGCGAAACACTGCGAAATAGGTGTTGACAGTTGAGGGATGGTTTGATAATATAGCATCTGCCGCCCGAAACGAGGGGGCGCGAACCTTGAAAACGGCACAGCGCGAGAGCGCAAGAGAAGAAGCGAAAGACCAATGAGAGCGGAAAGATCA
>JAVBLU010000005.1:0-24920 GCA_031553225.1 Eubacteriales bacterium | reverse complement strand
CTCGTGTCCGTGCCCGGCAGGCTCGTGTCCGTGCCCGGCAGGCTCGTGTCCGTGCCCGGCAGGCTCGTGTCCGTGCCCGGCAGGCTCGTGTCCGTGCCCGGCAGCGTGGCCCCCTCCTCCTCCGGCGTGACGACGACGAACATAGGGGTGACAATGCCCGGGTCGCTGTATACATCGTCCCAGTTGAAGGCAGCGATACGGGCGGCGATTTCCATGATGAGCGGCGTATAGGGCAGGGTGTCCCCCCCGCCCCCAAGGAACGTATACAGTTCGTTCCATGTGGCGGAATTGGCGCTTCCGCGCAGGATGGCAAGCGCCGCCGCGGTCCCCTCGTCGGACATGCCGTAGCGCAGCATGTCCAGCCCGCCGAAGATGTTCGAGTACAGGACCGGCCTGTCGCTGAGCGGGCCGTAGAACACGTTCATGAAAAAAAAGGAGAAGTTATCCCCGTAGGTCTCCCACGGATAGGGCGGCCGGGGTATTTCCGGCGGATACGTCGGTTCGGGCGTGCTGTACACAACAAATCCGATGGTCGGCCGGGGGATAGTGAGCGTGCGGCTCGGCGTCGGAGCAGGGGGCGTGACGACGCGCACGGGCTCTTGGCTCGCGGCCGGCTCCCGGCTCGCCGGGGGATCAAGGCGCGGCGCGGGCGGGGTTGGCGTTGCAGGGAGCGCAATGGTCGTGCGGCGCGGCGAGGGCGTGGGCACGGGCGTGCGCACCGGGGCGGGCCGCACGGGCGTGGGGGATGGCGCGGGCCGCCAGTTGCGGCTGATCGCCACATATGTCAGCCAGGACGCGCGGGGCTGGCCGATGGGCCGCTCGCCGCCGACCAGATCGATCGGCCAGCCGAACATGGCAACGGCGAAGCCGCCCAGGGCGATAGCCACAACAAGCGACATGCCGACCACCAACACGAAGCCCCCCATCATGCCTCCGGCCACGGCGCCCAGTGCGCCCGTGGCGGTGCTGGCGCCCAGGCTTGTGTCGCGTGCGGCGCTCATGCGCAGCCAAAGTCGCCATAGTGACAGGCGCAGCGAGCCGGACGTGGCGGCCAGCACCTCCTGCATGAAGGCAGCCATGCCGGGCATGGGCTGCAGCGCGCGGCGGAAGTAAGCCTCGGCGCCCACGGGCTGCAGAAGACGCGCGCCCGTCTGCTGGCGCAGCGTCTGCGTGCAGGCGCGCAGGGCGTGGCGCACGGCGTTCAGCTGGCCGGCGATGGCCTCCGGCGGGCACTGCAAAAGCTGGGCGATCTGCTCGTCCCGGCAGCCAAAGCCAAAGGCGAGCACGCCCGCGGCGGCCGCGGCGGGCGGCAGGGCCTGCAGCGCCGCCCACAGCGCGTTAAGCGCGTCCGGGTCGGACAAAAAGGCCAAGGGGATAAAGTCGTCATTCAAGTCCGGCATGGCCTGAAAGGCCAGATCCTGCGCGAGGATCTTCTGCCGCTGGCGAAGCAACGCGCTGCACAGGCGCAACACGTGGACGTACAGCGCGTGCGGCATGCGGGCGGGAGGCATGATGCCCTCGCGGTACAGCGCGCACAGGGCCTCGCGCGCTATGGCGCGGGCCTGCGCGGCGTCCTGCAGGGTGCACAGCGCAAGAAGGAAGGCGCGGTCGGCCAGCGCTTGCACAACGTTTTTCCAGGCGTCGCGGTCCGGCCGGCGCACGTATGCTTCCAGGGCGCGCATGTTCAGGGGCGACAGCATGGCTTCCATCTCCTTTCCAGGAGTGCGGTATAGGTGTTACGCGGACAGGTTTTGCGCGGAGGAGGCCGAGGCGCGCCGTCTGCCCGGCAGCGATATGGCGGCGTAGGCGGCCGCGCACCCGATCACGACGAACAGCAGCGTGCGCATGCCCGGCGCGACGCCCGAGGCGATGATCAGCGTGAAGACCACCGGGCCTACCGCCTGCCCCAGGCTCTCCATCAGCGAGAAAGCGCCCAGCGCGCGCCCGGGCCCGGCGCGGCGGCTGTCGGGCAGGTTCAGGAAAGCGTCCTGGCGCGCGATCTGCCCTCCCGCGTCCGAAAGGCCCAGCAGCACCGAGCAGGCGAAGGCGAGGGCGATCTGCGGCACGGCCGCGAAGGCCGCGATGCCCGCGATGGCCAGAAGCGTTGTGACGAGCACCGCGCCGTCCGACCCCAGGCGCTTCATCAGCGCGCGCGTAAAGGCCGGGCCGATGTAGATGATGGCGATGCCGTTGAGCAGATACCCCCAGGAGGTGAGCTCGGGCGGCACGCCGGACATGTCGCCGAAGATGGGTAAAAACTGCGACACGAAGAAGGAGAGCACCGTGAGCGGTACAAGCAGCAGCAGGAAGGCGAGCACGCGCGGCCGCACAAGGAAGCGCGGCAAGGACATGCCCGCGCCCTCCTGCTGCTGCACGGGCGGGCGCAGATTGGGCGCAAGGCGAAGTGCGCTGGCCGCCGCGCCGCCAAACAGCGCAATGGCCAGTGCGAACACGGCGGCATAGCTCATGCGGTTGGCGAGGAGCGAGCCGAACACCACCCCGCAGTTCGCGCCCGCGTACATGCCGCTGTTCATCAGCGACATCAGGCGGTTGTTCTCCTCCTGGTTGCCCGGTCCTTCGTCCGTGGCGAACAGGAAGGCCTGCAGCGCCATCACGCACAGCGCGCACCCAAAGCCCGCCGCGGCAACGCCCAGGGTATAAAGGAATATATGCCGGCTAAGCATCGATAAGGCGTACCCGGCCGCCGCGGCAGCCGCGCCCAGGCACAGCGCGGGCCGCCAGCCGCGCTTATCGGCAAGCGCGCCCATGGTGAGGGCGGCGATCCCCATGGCGATCATGTAGGCGGTGAGCGGCGCGGCCTGCGCCATGGACAGGCTCAGCCAGGACGGCCCGTACTGGCTCAGCAGTTCTTCGGCCTGCAGCGGCACAAAAAACATGGGCATGTTCACGGCCGTAAAGAACAGGAAGGACATCCACCGCACGGCCGTGCGGGAGACGCCCGCGCCCGACCTGCGCCGCTGCTGCAGCACCTCCAGAAGCTGGGATACCTCCACAAAGAAGAACAGCGCCACCACCACAAGCGAGGAGACGGACAGCGCCAGCCCCTGCAGGAAGGACGCATTCTGCCTGTCGAAGGCCTGCAGGTCGCCCTGCATCTGCAACAGCGCCACAACCTCGTTATTCGGGCTGAACACCGGGGAAAGCGCGGACGCCCAGCGCCCCTGCGCGTCCTCCAGCGCGGTCACGCTCAGCTGCTTTAGCCCCCACGCTTCCTCGCAGCGCGTCCTTTCCTCGTCGCCCTCAAAGGCGATGGGCGATAGGAGCGACGTGCGCCGCTGCGGGTCGCTTATAACGAAGGCCCGGCCGTCCCGCATGGTCAGCAGCCGAACGCGCACCCCCTCTTGCAGGACCGCGGCGTTTTGCAGTATTCTCTCTATTTCCGCGCTCTGCTGCGCGTCGGGCGCCCCTCCCTGCGGCACGAGGCCGTTGCGGGTGATGAGCGAGGAACAAAGCAGCGCCGTCTGCTGCATGCCTGCGGCGTACATGTCGTTAAACCACCCGCGGTAGCCCGTAAGGATGCCCGACCCGGTGATGAGCCCGAACACCGCCACGAACACCACCAGCTGCACGGCCATGCCCAGGTAGTGGCCAACGCGCTTGCGAAACAGCGCGCGCACGCCTCGAACGGCAAAGGGCGCCGCCAGAGCGAGCGCCGCCGCGCAAGCGATCAGGAACGCCGCTTTCAGCGCCGCCTGCCAGCCCGGCATGGCCGCGCCGTCCCGGCATAGGGTAATCCGGTTGTCGGGCGTTTGAAAGACCACCCAGCCGTCCTGATAGGCAACGATGCCGTCCTGCCAGGCCACGTCCTCAAAGCCGGTGAGGGGCGCGCGGCCAAAGCTCACGCGCAGCGCGCGGGCGTCCATGCGGCGCTGGTAGGAGCGGTCCTGGCCCAGCAACCCGATATCCCGCTCGCCGCCGTTGCACAATAGCGGCCCCTGCGGCGACATGGCCAGCGCAACGGGCATGTACCCGCCGCCAAACCCCGGTCCGGCCTCGCCCGCCGTGCACGCGACATACGAATCGCCAACCGTCAGCCGCGCAACCGTCCCGTCGCGCCCAAGCACCCACATCGCCCCGTCCGCCGACACGCAGGCGTCCAGCACGTCCTGGCTGGGGAAGGGCGGCCGGTACATGTCGGGCAGGTTCTGGGGAAGCGCCCCTTCCTCGCGGAAGACGCTGCGGCTGAACACGGCCGCGCCCTGCGCGTATACGGCGTACACCTCCATGCCCACGCACTGCAGGCCGAAGGGGTACGCCCCGGGCGGAAGCTCGGCCACAACGTCCATTCGCTCGCCCAGACGGACCACGTAAAAGTTTTCCGCCCGGCAAAGCGCGAAGACCGCGCCGCGCCCGCTCCCCGCGGCGGCGGTGAAGAGCGCGCCGTCCGGCGCGGCGTACGAGCGCACGTACGTGCCGTCCCCGTCCATGTGTGTCAGGCGGGCCCCGTATCCGTCGATCACCAGCATATCCCCGCCCGGCGTGCGTCCCACCGCGCTGATGGGTGAAAAAGCGCGCTGCCAGACGAGCGGCGAAAGGGGCGCGTCGCCCATCAGCGCCGCTGCCGCAAGGGCCAGGGCGACGCATGCGGCCAGGGCGATCAGCTGAAGGGCCGCGCGGCTCATGCGCTTCATGCCGCACCCCTCCTCTCCCGCCGCCCGCGCCGCCAGGCGGAGATCGCCAGGGCGATCATGTACACCCCGCCCATGCAGGCAAGGCCCACGCCCGCGGCGAGCAGCACCCGCCCCTGCAGATAGCGCGCCTGGCTGTCGAAGGGCTGCATGCTGCCGACGGTCTCCACGATGCCCACGGCCTCTCCCGCCTCGTCGCGCACGGCCTGCAGCGCACGCACGCGCGCGCCGACCTGCATGACCACCGGGCCGTCGGACAGGCAGGTCAGCTCGTACTCCTCCCGGCCGGCCGGGCCGAACACCTCCGCTCCGGTGGCGACGGTGATCACGCCCCCATCCGCCAGACGGTACAGGGCCCAGCTCATGTCGCCGCCCGGCTCCTGCGCGTAAGGGAACACCGCCGCGCACACGCCCTGCAGGTACGCGCGTGCCTCCGGCGAGCCGTCCTGCAGCGCGGACGCGTCCACCACGGCGGCGGCCAGCACGGCAAAGCGCTGCGCGCGCGCCGCAAGCTCCGTCTCGCCGCGCCGGCGAAACTGCGCGTTCATTTGCGACAGCAGCAGCGCAAGGCAAACCGCGCACGCTGCGCCGGCAAAGACCGCCTGCGTCAGCAGACGTCTGCCAAAGCTCCGTCCGGCCCCTGTCATGCGGCCACCTCCCCCCGGCGTTTTTGCGGCACGGCTAGGACAGCGACATCAGCGTGGTGTCGCTCCCCTGCTCGTCGTGGTAGCGCTCATCGCACCGTTTCAGGTACACCTGGGCGGATACGTCGGCGGGGTTCTTGCGCAGCACCTCGATAAAGCTTTTGCGCGCCTGATAGAACTCGCGGCGTATATAGGCCGAAACGCCCTGTTCAAAGGGCTCGTGGGTAATGCGCTTGAGCATGCGCTGCACGTCGCTGTCCGCGTCGAAGCAGTCGTACAGGTCCACCCGCTGGCCGCTCAGGGCGATCTGTCCGATGCGCCGCCCAAGCGAGCCGCTCTCCCCTTCCCCGCCCGGGCCGGTGCACAGGATGGACACGCCCAGTTTGTCGCCGATCTCCAGCATGTTCTGCGTCAGGTTCACCACCTCGGAGATGGCGGACACGGCCACACGGTCGCGGTTGCCCACAATGCCGATCATCACCCGGCCGTGGGCCAGGGCAAGCCCGATGTCCACGGGACCGTCCCCGCGCGCCTCGCGCGCCAGGTTATACTCGGTCAGCCGGGCGCGCATGTCAATGGCCGCCGAACGCGCGTCGTCAAAGGAGCCGGTGAACAGGGCCATCCAGCCGGCCTCGGTGTAGCGGTCCACCACGCCCGTGTAGCGGGTGAGCAGGGGCACGAACGTCTCGTACACCTCGTTCAAAAAGCGGAAGAGCTCGTCTGTGGTCAGGCTTGTGGCGATGCGGTCGAACCCGCGCACGGACATGGCCATCACCGTGGCGCTGCGCAGGGTTTGATCGCCCAGGCGCACGTCCGCAACGCCGGTTTGCGAGAGCAGTTCCATCAGCTTGAAGGGCACAAAGCGCTGGTAGGAGGCGTTCAGGCGGTGCAGGTCGTGCAGCTGCCCCTGTATGTAGCTGGACATGGAGTTGAACACGCGCGATATTTCGCCGATCTCGTCGTTGGAGGTGATGCTCACCTGTGCGCCGGTGCGTCCGTCTGATATCGCCTGCACGGCCACCTTCAGCCTCCGCAGCGGCCGCAGGGAGAACACGAGCACCGCCAGATACCAAAGGATGACCGCGCCCATAATCGCCCCGCACAGAAGCGCCAGCGTGCGGGAGGCGGCGTCCACCTGATCGCGGTACAGGTGGCTGTTGGACCCCGCCTCCACAATGCCCACCGTCTCGCCCGCGGCGTTCTTGATGGGAATGAGGGTGAGCAGCCATTCGCCCGCCGTGTCGCGGATGCGGCACAGCTGCACCCGGCTTTGTTCGCCGCTGTACACGGCGGCAAAGTTGGCGCGCACATGCTCGTCGTACAGGTACGAGATGGGCAGCCCAAGGCCGTTGCCGTCGCACGAGAGCGCAACCGGCACGCCTTCCTTGATGGAGAACACCCAGAAGTAGACCAAATCGTGCAGCACCAGGTTCCTGCCACCCGCTTCGGCCGCCAGGTCGGTATAGGTCGCCTCGTCCAGCCCGTCCTGGGTGAGGGCCCAGAAATCGCCGTCTTCGTAGGGGTTGTTTGTGGCGAGCGCCGCGGACAGGCTGTCCCATTTCTGCGAGAACCGCTCGGCGACGACCGAGCCGCGCGCGTACAGGTATTGGTGATACTGCCGGGCGATCAGCCCGTCCAGCGAGGAGCGCATGAGCACGAACAGCAGCACCGCGCCCAGCACGGTAAGCGGCAAAATCACGAAGGCCTGCTTGGCCGCAAGGGGCACCACCCTGCGGCGGCCGCGCAGCCAGGCGACCAGCTCCAGGGAAAACCCAAGAACAAAGAACAGCGCCAGAAAGACAAGCGCCGCGCCCAGCGCCATGCGCCCAGCGGGCGTGTCCGCCCGCAGAAGCGCCGAGGTGTCGCCGGATACGAGCACCACGTCGCTTCCATGCCCGCTGGTCATCAGCCCGGCGAAGAAATCCTCGTTCACCATGCTGATCGCCTTCATATCGTAGAGCAACCCGTCCGCGCCAAAGGTGCGGCCCAGCTCGTAAAGCTGCGTGAACGCGCCCGTGGCTTCGTCGTAGCGCAAAAGGGCATTGCCGGCATAGTCGGCAAGCACCAAACGGCCTTCGCCGTCTGCGACGACGTACGTGACGACCGTGGGAGCGCTCTGCGCCTGCACGGGATAGATGCGCGCGGCGTGCCCGCCGGAGCTTAGGTACAACCACCCGTTCGCGCACAGCACGGCCGTTCCGGCCCTCGTGTAGGTGTAGCTCGTCACGAGCGCGTCGCCGGGCACGTATACCTCCTCGCGCACCGCCAGGGACGAGGATTTGTCCTGCAGATCGGCCGGATTGAAGGGCGTGTTGCTCTCCAGGGGCACGCTGTAGCGGCGCACGTATCCGCCCTCAATCAGGTAAAACCCCATGGCGTCGCCGCTTAGGTGCAGGCCGGTCATGTTCTCGTCGTACTCCGCGCGCCCAAGCGCCCGATAGTCGATGTTCGCCAGCAGGCGGGGGTTAGCGCCGCGCCCGTCGTAGCGCACCAAAATCTCGTTCTCCACGAGCAGCGTGTCGAAGTTTAAGATGCTGCTTTGCACCACCGCGCCGCCGTCCGGCAAGGCGAGCACGGCGGAGGAACGGATGCTGAGGTCCCCCACCCTCTGCGGCAGCTTCGTGCGCGCGAGCACGCGGCCCGCCGCGGACAGCTGCACCAGGGACGATCCGCGCTCCGCCGCGTCGATGAGGGCGACGCGCCCGCTCGCGTCCATGTCCATATCCTGCACGAAAGACAGCCCGCCCCGGTTGAAGAGGAACTGCGCGCCCACGGCAAGGCACAGGCTGAGCACCGCAATCACGGCGAGGCCCTTTCTCATTTTCACGGCGGATCACTCCTTTGCGGCGCTAAGGGACCATGATGGTGGTTTGCCCCGGGTTGGTGATGGTGATCACCCCGCCCCACATGCAGTTGCACATGCAGGCGGAGTTGAGGGCCGGGAACCCGCCGATCGTCACGGTGGGCGAGCCGGGCGCCCATGGCGCGACGGTATTGGGCACGCACGGCATGGGCGTGAGCACGCCCAGCGCAGCGGCCGTGGCGGCGGCCACGGTTGGGTTGGCCAGCGACATGCACGTGCCGAACGTGGGGATGTTGGCCATCGGCTTGTGATCCATCACGGTGGCCAGCGTGGTGGCCGTGGCGGCCTGCATCTGCGCGTTGGCCACAAGCGTTGCGGGCGCGGCTCCGAACGGGCAGGCCATCATCGCGCCGGTACATACGGCCAAGGGCATGCTCTCACCCTTCCTTTAACATAAGGTCGCCCAGCTCCACATCGCCCGCGGCAGGCGTTTGGCCCTGCCAGCGCGCGCACAGCCCGTCCAGTGACACCTCAAGGCGCAGGACGGAGGGCGTGCCGGACGGCCGCAGCTGCAGGCAAAAGGATCCATCCGGCAGCGTGCCCGTTTGCGCAAGCTCGATGAGGTAGGAGCGCATGCGCGGTGCGGCGAAAGGCACGGGGGCCGTCAGGCGCGCCTCACCCTGCATGTTGGCGCCCTGCACGCTGAGGAGCGCCTCGCGGGGGGGCTCGCCGGTGCACAACAGAAAGCTTGCGCCCGATATATCCGCGCCGCGCGGATTGTAGAGCAGCAGGGCCTCCGCGCCCTCCGGTGCGTCCAGGGAGAGCTTCCAGCGGTACTGCGCCGCCTCGGGCACGGCGCGCACGCGCGCCCCGGCAGCCGGCCGCCCGCCCGGCAGCATCGCCCTGCCGGCCACATGCAAAACGCTCGTGCGCGGCCGCTCCTGCGCAAGGCTCATGGTGAGCACGGGCATCAACGGCGAGAGACTCTCGCGCTGCACGAGCAGAAGGCTCGGCCGGTACCCCGGCGCGGCCGCCTCCACCAGCGCCGGCCCTTCCGGCAGGCCCGTCAGCACGTGAAACCCGTCCGGTTTTTGAATGGCGCGCCTGCCGCCCGCCGCGTCGCGCACGCGCGCAGCGGCGACCGGGCGGCCGCTCAGTGCGTCCGTCACACGCACGGCCAGCGACACATGCACGGAGAACCCTTTAACCGTGACGATCTGCATGGCGCTACTCCTTTGCACCGATCTGCACATCCACCACGCGCTGCACGCGGCGGATGCGCGTGGATTCCACCTCCACCGGGGCGACCCTGTAGCAGATGGACAGCCGGTAGGGCGTGTTCGGGAAAGCCCAGATGCGCATTTTCTCCTCCATGGACAGCTTTTGCAGCTGGATGGACATCTGCGGTTCCAGGTTGCCCGGGTCCTGCAGCACCGTTCGGGCGTCCATCACCGGGTTGTCGGCCAGGGCCTGCATGGCGCGGCCCAGGATGCGGTGCTCGTCCGGGGAGCGGAACTTGAGGTCGGCGCCTGAGAACACGCTGAGCATGTAGTACAGCGACAGGTACAGCGGCGGAGCCTGCATCTGGTCGTTCCCCAGGGGCCGCGCTCGCACGGCGCGTATCTCCTCGCTCTCCTGCACGTCGTACAGGTACAGCCCCAGCACCGTGTCCCCCCGCTCGGCGGGGGAGTACAGCGCGATGGACTCGGGGTTTTGCAGCGGTTCGGGGCACAGGCTCTCCTGCAACAGCCGCACAAGCGCCTGCCCCACGTCCGCAATGGCCGTATACTTGCCCATGGCGCACCTCCCGCCTCTTCCTCTTCGTTACGCTCCGCCCGGCGGCTCTCCAACCATCATGAGCACGCATGTGCCCTCCCCGTCGCGGTATACGTTCAGGAACGTGGACTTGTACTTGTACGTTTCCAGGGTCACCGGCGGCATCTGAACGCTTGAGCGCGGGTCCAGGTTACGGCTGGCCATCACGGCCTGAATCTGCGCCGACAGGCGCACGGCGGCGTTCAGCCGCGCCGAACCGGAGAGGTTGAGCAGGTGCACGAGCACCTCGTCGCAGTCCACTTCCTCTTTTCGGCCTTCAAGCGTCAGCTCGACAATCTCCACGCTGGAGCCGCCCAGGCGCGCCCCTTCGATCCACTGATCGCCCCACAGCCATACCCGGGCGATCTTTTGATCGCCCAGCTCGGAGGTGGGCTCCTGCACCTCGAAGGTGACGCGGTTGTCTGGCTGCACGTACGACACGAACGTGCGCTTTTTGGGCCCCGACCCGAACTCCTTGGCGTCGCGCGCGTCCTTAAAGCTCTCGTCCAGCTTGCGCACGGGCTGCAGCAGGAAGGCCGGGTAGTCCGGCTCGCTCTTCCCCTCGGCTACCACCTTGGGGCCCACATAGCTGGGCGGCTCGGACTCGGGCATGGTGACCGGACTGCCGTGCGCGAATGTGCCGGTAAAGTCCGGCGCGCCGCTTGCGGTGTACGAGGTGCCCTTGCCGTTTTCCCGGCCGTCGGCGAACTCGCCTTCGTACACGAGCACGCCCGTATCCTGGTCGTACAGCTTGCCCTGCCCCTCATAGCGGTCGCGCGAGAAGCCGCCCTCGTACAGCGTCACGCCCGTCTCGGGCAGGAACTGCTGGCCCTGGCCGTGGCGCTGGCTGTTCATAAAGCCGCCTGCGTACAAAAGGCCGCCGCTTTCCTCGTCGTACAGCTTTCCCTGGCCCTCGTACGCCCCCGCCTTCAAAGTGCCCTCGTACAGCACCGCGCCGCCGGCGGCGTACACGGTGCCCTCCCCGTCCGGCAGACCGTAAGCAAAGGAGCCGCGATACTGCATGTTCCCCTGCTCGTCGTACAGCGTCCCCTCGCCAGAGAGCACGCCCTGTACAAAGGAGCCCTCGTACTGCTTTTGGTTGTTCAGGCCAAAGCTCGTGCCCTGGCCGTCCGGCACGCCCGCGCGCAGGTCGCCCTCGTAGAACAGGCGGCCCATCTCGTCAAACACCGCACCCCGGCCCTCAAACTTGTCGCCCACCCAGGTGCCCACATAGCGGACCACCTTTTGCTCGTACGCCGTGCCCCGGCCTTCGCGCACGCCGTCCTTAAAGTCGCCGTCGTACAAAACGTTGCCAGCATCGTCGTACAAAACGCCCCGGCCGCTGTAGCGGTTGTTCAAAAACACGCCCAGGTACAGCGGCCGTTCGCCCTTGTACAGTTCGCCCGGCCCGGAGAACGCGTCCCCGCGCCATTCGCCGCTGTATACCACGCTGCCGTCCGACGCGAACTGCGTGCCGCGGCCCTCGCGCACGTCCTGGTTGAAAGCGCCCGCGTACTCACGCACGCCGTCCTTGTAGGCGGTGCCAAAGCCGGAGCGCTGGCCGTTGTCGTACGTGCCGTCGTAAATGAGCCGCCCCTGATCGTCATACGCCATGCCCTGGCCGTGGTACTTGCCCTGGCGAAAACCGCCTCTGTATTTTAGGCGTCCGCTATCGTAGTACAGCTCGCCCGCGCCCTCGTACAGGTCCATCTGGAAGCCGCCCTCATAGCGGCGGAAGCCGGTTTCATTGTACAGCTTGCCCTCGCCGGTAATCCGGCCGTCCTTCATGGTGCCGGCGTACAAGGTGGCCCCGCCCTTGCCCCATAAAAGCTTCACCTTGCCGGAGTACACGGTCATGGCCGGTTCGTTGATCACGTACACGGGCGTGTACAGCCGGCCCTTCAGCAGCGGGTGCAGAAAGTGCACGTATAGGATGGGCACGGCGATGAGCGCCAGCAGCACGATATACACGAGCTTTTTGGAGACGAGCCATTTTTGCCAGGGGTAGTAGTCCTCCAGCTTTCCGGGTTTGGCGGCGAGCACCTCCCGGAAGAACAGGTTCACCTTGGTGATGACGGTCTGCGCGATGAGCTTGAGGTTGAAGCCCTTTTTGAATGTGCGCAGCATGGCGTTGATGGGCGTGACGATGAAGCGCGTGACGAGCTTCACGATGTAAGTCAACAGCTCGATCATCGGCGGCACCACCTTTCCTTGCGCGGGGAACGCCCGTATGCCGGTCGTTTCTTAGCTCACTTATCCTGGGTTTTGGTCGGGCTCTGCAAAAACGCCGGCAAAAAGCGCTGGGCCAGGGGGATCTGCTCGGCGGGCGGCGCGGGGGTGGGCATGGGCAGATCGCCGACCTGAGCGATCTCCCCTGGTTTGGCCCCTTTGGGTACGGCCGGGTTGCGGATGGAGTACAGCAGGTAAAACACCGAAGCGGCAATGAGCGCCACAGCCAGCACGGGCCGCAGGATGCCCATTACACGCCCAAGCGCCCGCCACATCCGCTGCAAAAATGTAAGGCGCTGCTCCTCCGCCAGGCGCAGCCGGTCGCGCACATACGCATACCAGGCGCCGTAGTCGGTGTACAGCTGCAGCGTGCCGGGGTAGCCGCCCGCGGCGGCCTTGTCGCAAATCTGCTGAAGGGTTCGCCCGCGCTCGTCCGCTCGGGCGGCGTCACGCGGGCCGATCAGACGCAGCAACCACTGCGCAAGCTCGCGCTGCACGTCCTCGCGGCCAAGGGCCCGGTAATCGGCCGTGCGGGACAGGCTGTAGCCAAAGCCCACGCGCAGGGATTTGTCGCAAACCACGCCCTCTTGCGCAAGGCAGTCGCACTGAAGCGCGGCCGGCCAGTCCTGCATGAGCGCTTCGCCCAGAAGGTTGCGGCCCACCTCCAGCCGCTCGCGCAGCGACAGGGCTTGCTCGGCAAGCAGCGCGGACAAAGGCTCGCCCTCGTGGTAGTGAAACAGGGCGTGAAAGCATCCCTGGCCGCTGAAGCAGCACACAAGGTCGGGCGTGTGTCCGGCCGTCTGCACGTCCATCAGCAGGGCGATGGCGTCGTCCATGTGCGGCGCGCCCTTCAAAACGACGAGCGTAAAGAGGCGCTCGTGAACATCCGCCTCGTCGCGGCAAACGAACACGTCGCGCTCCGCGCTCTGCAGCACGCTGCGCACCACGAACAGGCTGCGCTCCGGCGCGGCGATGGTCATCCGAAAACGCCCCCTTTCGTCCTTCCCAAACGCCTTACTCGCGAACCACCACGAAGGCCGAGGCGGTGACGTTCGGATCGCTCAGCGACGTGGCGACCACCTCGTACACGCCCGGCTGGCCCGGCGCGGTGTACTTGCCCGTGGGCTCGATCAAACCGCCCTCGCTCTCCTTGATTTGATAGGTGCAATCGGCGGAGGGCAACCCGCTGGCGACAGGCTCGAATACGATGCTCTCGCGCACGCTCAGGTAGGCCATGTCCGGCCGCAGAACGAGGGACGCGCCCTCCACGTCCCGCCCGCGCTCGGAGGGGTGCCGGTACGCCCACCAGCGCAGGGTCACCTGGCGCACGTCGCCTGCGTTCCCCCCCAGCACCGCGCCCGCGCGGAACGTGCCTTTCTGTGGGTAGGTGACGGCTGCCACCTGCGCCGCCGCGGGCGGGGGCAGCGCGTCCGCGGCGCCCTGGAACACGCCCGGGTCGCCGAACACCGTGGGCGTGTCCTGCGCGTCGCCCACAAGCCCCATCACAACCATCACGTGCCCAAGGCCCAGGCCGTGAATGATTTCCTCCGAGACGATCCTCTGCCCCGGCCGCGCGCCGATGGGCACCTCCAGCGTGATGAAGCCGGCGCGCATGTCGCCCAGGTCGCGCCCCGCCTCCGCCCGGGTGCTCGGAGCCCCGCCCGCCTTTTGCAGGCGCTCCACGCGATCGCGCAGAAAACGCAGCTCCTGGCGGTCCATGTCGCTGAGCACGGCGCGCAGAGGCGCGGCCACGATCATCTGCGCAAAGGGCAGCTGATCCACACGGTCGATGGCGTACGCCTCGCCCACGCCCACAAGCTCAATGCGAGCCAGAACCACGGGCTGGCGCGCCGGGCCGGAGGTCATGTCGTCCAGGGCGATGCGGGCGTAGGCGGCTTTCATCTCTATTTGCCGGTCCACCGGGCACAAAGCGATGCGCTCGTCCAGCGCCTTCCCGGCGGGGATGTCGCGGCCGCCCAGCGCCACGTGCAGCCCGCCTTTGGGCAGCTGCAGGCTCACCTCGGCCTCGGACACGGCCGCGGCGCGCAAGCGGTAGCGCAGGGTGTAGCGCGCGGCGGTGTGGTGTTGCGCCTCGTCAAAGACCACGGGCAGGGTGTACCCGCCCTCGGGCGTTGCGGCGCAGGTAAGGCGAAGCTGATAGTTAAAGGTGAGGGTTTGCGTCTGGCGGCCCTTGTCCACCTGCACGAGCACCTCAAAATCGTCCCCGGCGCGCACGAAGCTGGGGATGGTTTGGGTGATGCTCACCCCGCTGCCGCTGAACAGGACCGAACTTTTCTCGCGCAGGGACTGCAGCGAGAGCACCGACAGGTCGGGCGCCTGATCGGTAAGGGCCAGGCGGTACCCCTCGCCGATCTTGTTGTGGTTTACCTCCTCGCCCTGGCCGCCCGAGCCGGCCACGGAGTATACCGGTTCGCGCGGCTGCTCGTCGTACTCGATGGTGAGGTACAGCGTGGACGCGCCGCCCGTGACCGCCTGGGCAAAGCCGTCGATCATGGACAGCTTGCGGATGACCGGCGTGTCCGCCACGATCTCCCGCCCCAGGGCGTCCAGGGCAAAGCCCGGCTCCAGCGAGATGGTCGTGTCGTTCACCAGCACCACCGACAGCCCGCACACAACGCCCGCACCGTGCAGCAGGCGATTTTGCAGGCGGCGCTTGTCGTTTACGTAGCGCTGCTCGGCGTCGAAATCGCTTACGGTGAGAAGCTTGCCATAGAAATAGCGGTTGCGCTCGAAGGGGAAGTACTTCAGGTTCTTCATTCGGACGTTCCTTCTTTCTTGAGGGTCGTCTCACCCAGCAAAGCCACGTAGGGAAGCGCGCCGTATCCGTCCAGGCGCAGGGCGCGCGCGCCGAACAATCGGGAGTTCTCGCTTAAGTAAGCGTACTGGTCCAGGAAGATGTAGGGATGGAGCACGACGAGCGATACTTTGGTGTGCGCCGGACGGATGGCCGAGAGGATGCGGTCCAGCTCGCGCACTTCCTTTTGCGTGGGCAGGCCTTCCTCGGACACGATGACCGTGACGGTATTGGGGTGCTCGCCGTACAGCCGCCGCAAAAGCTCCGCGCGCTCCGGTTCGGCCGTCTCCGCTTCGCCCAGCGTGTCGGAGGCCTCCACCACAAAGGGCCGGGTGCCGGTATACAGCTCCACCATCTCCTCGATGCCGCGGCGCGTGCCGCGCAGCCGATACAGAGCCATACACCGCGACAGCAGCCGCCGCAGGCGCTGCTCGTCCCACAGCTGAGGATCCTCCACGGCCAGCCACCCCGAGAGCCACGCAAGGAACTCGCTCGGGCACAGCTGCGCGTCAAAGAGGGTGGACACCGTGTCGATGCGCTCCTCCAGATCGCCCATGAGCGTGCCAAACACGGCCAGGTACTGCGTTAAGAAGGCCGCGCTGTCCTCGTCGCTCTGGTACACCTCGGGCAGCCAGGAAAGCAGCGACTGCCGCGGAAACTCCACGCGCACGCTGCGCACGGCCGGCGTTAAGCGCTCCTGCCCGCCCAGGCGTAGAACGAACCAAAGATAGCGCCCCTGCACGGCGTGCAGCAGCTGGTCCTCGGGCGACGCGCACGTAAGGCGCAGGTACGGCCGCATGGCGCTGATCATGTGCGGGACGGACGCGCCACTGCCGATGAAGTCCGCAATATCCATGCCTTCCCCATCCAGCAGCAGCACGCGCTCGTCGCTTGCGTACACGTACAGCTCCAGGCCCGCGCCCACGGGGATGTCCGCGCTGACGCGGATGCGGTGCCATATCATGCCCTGCTCCAGCGAGTCGATAAGCGGGCTGACGGCAAAGCCCGAACAGCCGGGCGAGAGAGCGTGAATGCACAGGTCTGCCCCTTCAAAGCGCGCGTTGTCCAAAGCGCCGCCGCGGTAATCCTGGCGCACGGACAGCACGCGAAAGAGCGCATTCTGCGTCACATATGTTCCCCCCTATCCGGCGGCCGCGGCAATGTCCACGCTGCGCAGCACGGCCACGCCGTGCGGGGGCAGGTACACGTCGCCCGAAGCGTCCGTGGTCGCGCCCCGGCCGGACACGCCGATGGTGAGGCTGCGCACCTGCTGAACGCACCCCAGCGTGTCGATCAGCCCGTACAGGTCGGCATAGCGCACGGTCTTGCCCAGCGGCCATTCGCCTGCAAAAAACGCGCGTACGGCGCTCTCCACCATGCGCTGGGGCTCTAAGTACCCCGGCCGCATGCGCGCCTCGCACTGCACGTCGATGGAAGCGTACTCGGGCGGCGCCACGAACACGCGCGTGCCGATCAGGCGGTGGGCGTTGGCGCGGTTCAAAATATTCTGCCGCTGCGCGCGGTTCAGCTCCCGGTTTCCGGCTTCGTTGTCCGGCTCCACGATGAGCGTGACGGCGTTGTCCTCGTTCACCGTGGTTTGCCCGCCCGGCGGCGGCCCGGCCAGAGCGTGCACGCGGCGCAGCACAAGGCCGGGCGTGCCCAGCACGATGTGCTCGAAGTCCTTCAGGGTTACCGCGCGCGTCACCTGGCGAAGCTCGCGGTGGAAGGCGGCGATGGCCTGCTGTACGCTTTGCGCCGCCGCGCCGCCGAAGGCGTGCTCCTCGTTGTGCGGCAGAAGCTCGCATCCGGGCAGATCGAAGGCGTCGATCTCCCCCGCCTGCACGTTGCCCATATCCCCCAGCGTCACCTTAAGGTTGGCGACGTACACATCCCCCGTGGGCGGGCGGCCGTGCAGCCCGTCGCCGAAAGTCGCCACGACGCGCTCCCCTTCGCGCACGACGGTACGGCGCTCCTGCGGCCCGGCGTCGTCAAAGTCACGGCCGCACAGGACGTCGCGGTACACGCCGTCCCCGCCCCTCTCCATCAGCATCAGCCCCGGAAGCACGGCGCTGTGCACGGGCAGCTCGGCCTGCTGGCCGGGCAGGTATGTGCCGTGCATCAGAAAGAGCTCCTCGAAGGGCCGGTCGCTGACCACGGCGCGCACGGCCTGCCCGGGCTCTGGCCGGTGGGCGCAGGCCGCGTCGAACACCAGGGCCGCGCTCTCCCGGTCGCGCCGCAGCAGCACGCCGGCCGGGTTGTCCTGATCGCGCAGCGGCACGCGCGCATGGCCGGTGCTGCGCGGCAGAAACCCCGCCACGTGCCCGTGCAGCGCCAGACGGTGCGGCAGGGCGCACGCGCCGCTCTCATCCGGCGGGGGCAGGGCAAGCGTTTGGGCGATGGTCTGCCGCTGCTCGGCCTGCACCACGTTCATGCGCAGCATCTCCAGGCGGGGCGGCCGGTCATAGTAGCTCTCCATCAGCGTGCAGCGAAGGCGGCACGCCCCGCCCTCCGCGCCGTCGGCGGCCGTCATGGGGCCGGGCAGGCGAATTTTCAGCACGCCGGACTGCAGGAATCCGTGCGTCTCGTCCTCCACCACCGTCAAGGGCGCAAACCCTTCCGGGGCGGAATAGTCCCAGGCAAGCCTGCAAAGGGGCACGAACCCATCGGCCACGGGCACGCGCGGGGGCGTGCCCGCCTGCAAGCGCAGCGACATGCTGATGTCGCACCCGTGCGGCAGCGGTCGGTCAAACAGGATGGTGAACTGCGCGCCGGGCCGCGCCTGCGCGCCGAACACCTCCAGCACCGCGCCGCTTCGGCTGGTGACGGCGCGGCTTTCCTCCCCCGCGCTCTCCAGACGCAGAATGCGCGCAGGCACCAGCGTCTCGCCGCAGGCGGTCTCAAAGCGCACCCCGTCCGCGCGCAAGGGGGTGCCGGCTGGCAGCGCCAGCAGCACCGCGTCGTCCGGCACGCCTTCCACCCATACGCCCGCGCGCGCCGGCCGGGCGGGCAGCGGCGCCGCACCCACAAGCTTCAAAAACTTGAGAATGTTGCGCTCGGGCACGCGGTTTAGGTGGTACTGCTGCATCTCCTTCAAAAAGGCGAGCAGCTCCAGAAGCGTGATGCCCGGATCGGAGGCGTTCTCGTCCGTCCATTCGGGCAAAAGGCGCGGGATGAGCCGCCGCGCGTGCGCGACGATCTCCTCAAAGCGCTGATCGTCCAGATTGCGCGCAGGAAGCATGCCCATCCCTCCTTTCTGTCCTCTCATTGCTGCTTACGCAGGCGCGGTTTCCACGATGATGTGCACGTCGTGCTCGCCGCTTACGGGCAGGGCGTACACCAGCTGGTCGGGCCTGTCCAGGTTCACCTCGTGCCGGCCGGAGGAATCGGTGGCGTAGGCCGTCATCATCACGCGGCGAATGCGCTGCAGCCGCGGCACATTCTTCACGGCATTATACAGCTGCGTGGTGTTGGGAATCTGCCCCACCGCCCACCCAACGCCCCCATAGTTGCCCTTTACCGGGTGCAGGAAGCTTGTGAGCCGCGCGGCGATCTCCTGCTCGACGAAGTACACGTCTTCAAAACTTCCCACAAGCGCCTCGATGCGGCAGCACACCGACAGGAACAGCGGCGACACCACGTGCAGATGCCCGCCCTTGACAAGCTGCCCGGGCGCGCGCTCGCACAGGTACTCCATCACCTGCTCGCGCACGCGCTGAAAGAACAGCCCGCTCTGCTCAAAGTCGCGCTGCAGCACCACCACGCACACGTCGCCCGGCCGGGGCGCGCCGTTCTCGTCCCGCCCCGCAAAGCATACGGCGCGCTGTATGGCGCGCGTGGCCTCCATGGCGATGTCCTCATAGTCGCGCTCGGTCACCGCGCGCTGCAGATGCCGAAGCTGCGCCACGCTCCGCCCGGCGGCCTCCTGCACGCGCTCCTGGCCGCAGCCGCCGAAAGTGGGCAGCGGGTTCTCCACCCGGTTGATGTACCCCAGCTGCCGCTCCATGGAGTCAAGCGCCCCCGCAGGGAGATTTCCGTGCTCGCCCCCGCCGATGCGCGCGCACACCCGCACGGTCGCGCCGTCGTGCGGCACGCGCCCGCACGCCCCGTCGCCAAAGCGGATAACCCCCTCGATGGCGTCCAGCTGGTAGTGCCGCTCGTCCGGGCCGGAGAGCAGCAGGTCGGGCACGGCGGTCCAGCGGATCCACAGCGCGGTCAGCGAGCCGTCCGGCGCGTACTCCGGGGCCGCCTCCCCTCGGGCGATGAGCGCCGCGCACTCCTGCACGGACGTGACGGCGCGCGATTCCACAAACACCTGGCAGCTGAGCACGCCCGGCCGGGCCAGGCTCAGCGTAAGGCCCGGCTTGTAGGCCGGCACGTCGAATAGCTGGTCGGGCTGCCGATCGGCCTGGCAAACCTGCGCGCAGTTCATGTAGATGCCCGACACGAGCGGCAGCAGCGGCGCAGCGCGGTCCTGGTATTCATCGCTCTGGCCGGACAGCCGCAGCCAGTACCCTGTGCGGCCGAACAGGCTCCTTTCGGCCATGTCCGCCCGGCCCATAAAGGTGACCAGCCCCGCCCGGCACAGGTCGCCCGTCTCGTCCTGCGCGTTCAGGGGCACAAAGGCGGCCCGCTCGCCCTCGCGCCGCAGGTACGTCCAGGAGAGCGCGGGCATGGGGCCCTCCACGTCCGCGCGCACGTCCAGAAGCATCCGGATGGGCGCGCCCGCCGGCGGCCGGTCAAAGCGAAAATACGCGGCGGGCAGGGTGTGCGGCCATGGCTCGAAGGGCGCAAGCGCGCGGCCCTGCGTGCGCAGGCGGTCGCAGGTAATCGCGCCTTCCTCCAGGTTCCCGGAATAGGCGACATGCTGGGGGGACAGCGCACCCCCTTCGTAGGCGTAGCCGAAGGCGATCTCGCTCAGGAACGGGGCGACGTACCAGCCGCGCGTGCGCAGGGCGTTGTTCATGCGGCGGATGCGCGCGCGCACCACAAACCCCTCCTGCGCGCCCCACAGCACGGGCGCGATGTCCTGCGGGCAGGTGAAGCGCAGGCGCACCATGCGCTCCTCCTCGCCGCCCTCGGCGGCAAAAACCTCCTCAAAGGCCGGGTCGGAGGTGAGCCGCGCCCAACCGCGGCCGTTCCAGTACTCCCAGGCCACCTGGGCGATGGTGATATCGAAGAGTTCCTCCGGCCGTACGTCCGCCCGGCGCATGATCAGCTTCCAGTCGATGTTCTGGCCTGCGTCCGAGCGTTCGATGCTCACGCGCTCGTAGCGCAGGCGGAAGCGCATGGTGATGGCCGCGCCGCGCTTGCACAGCGCCTCGTTGCAGGTGATCACAAGGTCGGTGTACAGCGAGAAGGGCGCACCGAACGCCAGGAACCCTGAGCGATCCTGCTCCACATCGTTCGTGTAGGCAAAGTCCGGGGGGATGTGCTCGGCGTACAGATCGATGGCCGGATCGCTCACCTGCAGCGCGCGCAGGCGGCGCACATCCAGCGCCTCCGCCACCAGAAAGCGGCTGTGCAGCCCCTGCAGAGCCGCGCGGGGTACGCCGCCGGGGCAGGCGATGCTCAGGGTCACGCCGCCCGGCGCGGGGGCCACCTCCTGAACCGGCCACAACGCGCCCTCCGGCGCGGCCACGCTCCAGCGGCAGGCCTGCGGATCGCTCAGCGCGGCGATGGCCGCGGCCTGCGCGGGGCTTGCGGCGGGTGGCGCTACGCGCAGGGTAAGCGCGCCGTTCGTGATGAAGAACGCCTCGTCGTGCGCAAACGCCAGAAGCCGGCGCTGCAGGTTCTCCCCGCCGAAATCAAACAGGCGGAAACGCTCGCCCGCGCCGTCCTCGTCCGCCTCGTACAGGCGCACGATGCGGTCCGTGTGCGGGGACACGCAGTAGATGTCCTGAAGACGGGCGGGCGTAACGAGCAGGTCCTGCACGGTCTCAAAGGGCACGCGCTCGCTCTCGTCGCCCGGGTCGGCCGTCAGCCGCTCGCCCGCGCCCACGAAGGCCGCCTCGCTCACCCCGTCGGTTAGGCTGAAGCGCGCGTACCCCTCGGCGGGAAGCGCGGGCTGAAGCCGCGCGCCCAACATGTTGAGGAACATGATGAAGTTGCGCTCCGGCACGCCGTTCAGGCGCTCCACGCTCTGGGCGAACATCTCGGCAAACAGCTGCGCCAGGGCGCTCCCGGCGTCCGGATGCTCCAAATCGAAGCGCCAGCCGGGCACGTAGGCGCGCGCCAGGCGCTCGATGGCCGCCAGTATATCCTTTTCGCTCCGGTCGTCGATTCTGGGCGAGAGCACACGGCCACCTCCTCGTGTGATCGATAGTTGCTGTGCCTACGCTTCCGCGCTGCCTTCGGACAAATAGAACGGATACACCTGATTGAAGGGGCTGTTCGTAGCGCGCACCGTATAGGCGACATGCACGGACAGGCGGCCCTCCAGCGCGTCCTCCGGAACGCAGCGCACCGAAATGTCGGTAATGCGCGGCTCCCATCGCACCAGCGCGTCGCGCACCTCCATTTCCACCAGCGTCAGCGTGCCCGCGTCCATCTCGCGGAAGGCGTACTCGTAGACGCCCGTGCCAAAGTCCGGCCGCAGGGCGCGCTCGCCCTTACGCGTTTGCAGGATGACGCGGATGGCTTCCTTGATGTCCTCCTCGAAAGCGGACATGCGCACGCGCCCCGTGGCCGCGTCCACGCGCACGGGGAAGCTCCATCCGCGGCCCAAAAAGTCCCGTTCGCCGCCGGCCATGCCCCCGCCCCCTTTAGCCGTTGATCTTCACCATGGCGCCCTTAATATTTGTGGGGCCGGAGCCCTCCACGTTGAGCACCGACGACGCCTTCACCGTGGTCTGCGTGCCCTCCATCGACGTGGTCTGGCCCTTCAGCTTCAGCGTTTGGGCCGCCTCTATCT
The DNA here is from genome assembly GCA_031553225.1 of Eubacteriales bacterium. Classification (GTDB taxonomy): domain Bacteria; phylum Bacillota; class Clostridia; order Christensenellales; family UBA1750; genus JAVBLU01. Next base: position 3,055 of record JAVBLU010000005.1, on the reverse strand, counting down.
CCACGCTGTCGCCCTTCACGCTTACGCTCCCGTCGTCTGCGGACAGGGTGATCGTCGCGTTTCCCGCGCTCAGCACGATCTGCTTGTCCGCTGTGACGGACACCTTGTTGTTTTCCTGCTCCACCACGATCACGTTCTTGCCGTCCGGGTCGGCGACGGTGATGGTCTTGTCGGCGTCGCTCAGCGCCACCGTAAACCCGGCGGAGGTCTTCAGGGTTACTGCCTGGGCATCCTTCTTATCGCAGATGTCGATCATGTTGTTGCCCGAGGTTAAGATGCGCTTGGTCGTGTTCTTGTCCGTGCCCATCCCCTCGGGCGGGCCGTCCTCCTTGTTCCACAGGCACCCGAGCACCACGGGGCAGCGCGCGTCGCCGCCCAGGTACCCCAGCACCACCCAGTCGCCCACCTCCGGCAAAAAGTAGTGGCCGTGCGACTTGCCGGCGTAGGGTGAGAGCACCTGCACCCACTCGGTGGTGCCGTACCCCTCGTCGAAGAGCAGCATCTCCACCTGCACCATTCCGGGCATGTCGGGCGAGTTGTTGTCGATGACCGTGCCCATGGCCAGGCCGTTCATCACGGGCCTTTGAGGGTTCTGCTCGGGCTCGAAAAACCGCAGCACTACTCGTTCACCCCCACAGAAAAGCTCGTGGTGTATCCGCCCGACCCCATCTGGTGCTGTACGCCCGTAATGTAGTAGTGGCCGTTAAACCGGGCGGACAGGCCCTGCAGGTCGATGAACCGCCCGGGGCAGATCTCCGGCAGGCCGATGCACTCGCACTGGCCGACGATGGCATCCCGCTTGAGCTTCTCCAGCTCCGCCTCGGCGCGCAGGCGGCAGGCGTCGTTCGTCTCCAGGCTGTCGTCCACAATGCTCTTTACCGTGCCCACGCCCGGTTTTACGGAAGGATCGCTGGGCCGCTCCAGCTTATAAAAGGCGCGCTCCTTGCCGTTTTGCACCTTGCCGGAGACCTGTATCTCGGCGACGTAGCCGCGAAGCCCCAGCTCGCGCGAGAAAGAGATGAGCTCCGCCCCCCAGGAGAGCGTCATAATGGGTGCCGGTTCCTTGCGCTGGGGCCGGAAGTATGCATACCCCTGCACCACAAAGAACTCGAAGTTGATGGACGACGCCAGGCGGCTTACGTAGCTGTAATCCTTTTCTTCCCTTTGAATGAGAGCAGAGTTGAGGTTCTGCGAGGTGTCGCACACGATGTATGAGGCGGGCAGCACGCAGGCGTAATGCTCGTTGCTCAGCACGGCCTTTGCCTCCAGGGAATAGTTCGTCACGTTTTTCTTGCTCTTGTTAAACTGCTGCTCCATCATCATGCGCCGCACGTCCATGCACGTCACGCTCAGCGTAGGATCGCCGCTTGGGCCGAACTGTGCGCCGATAGCGGCGACGAACCCCCGAAACACGCACGTGAGGGATGAGCCGTAGCCCAGCATTACCTCCACGTTGCTGCCCAGCTTGATCTTCTCGAGCACCGCCCCGTCGAAGTCGTTCTCCTTAGGCTTGTAGGCGTTGACGATGCTGAAGGAGGCCGACCCTGCGCTGTCGTACAGGGGCACATCCACGCGCAGGCCGTCGATGACGATGCCGGCATCCACCGAGATGTCCGTCTCCCCCACCTTCACCTGATAGGCGGGCACGTGAAAGTTGGCGTATTTCTTCAAAAGATCCCCGTAGGTGGTCTTCAGCGCCATCAACTCCGCCGGCACGCGCTCACCTCCCGGACGCCGGCAGCGCCGGCACCTTCAGCGCCACGCCCCCCAGGGGCAGGCGGGGGTTGTCGATGCCGTTCGCCTCGGCGATGACCCGCCACATGGCCGGGTCGTCATACTCCTGGCTGGCCAGGTGCCACAGGTGCGAGCCGCGGATGAGCACGCGGCTCTTCGTGCGGTCGGGCGACTCGCGCGGGGCGGTGCGCACGTCCTTGTCGGGCGGCACGACGGCCTTCATCTGCAAATCCAGCCGTGCGCGCACGGGGATGCCGTCCTCCATGAACATCGTATAGGTGTGCTGCATGGACTGCACCACGCCCCGAAAGGCCAGCGACCCCCACGAGAAGGTGGCCTGCGGGGGCGCATGCAGCGCGCCCTCCATGTTCAGCATCTGCAGAAACTGCGCCACGGTTTTGCGGATGTCCTGCGGCTTCTGCGGGGGATCGTTGTCGTCGCCCGGCTGCGTCACCCGCGTGACCATGTAGGAATCCAGGTGAAGCGTCAAAGACAGGCTGTCGTTCTGCCCGGATATGAACTGCACGATGGCGTTGTTCATGCCGGGCACGGGCCGCTCGGCATAGTTGACCGTCGAGGAGATTTGATACTCCGCGGGGTTGAACAGCACGTTGAAGGGCGCATCCTTCACGCCGTGCACGATGAACTTCGCCTTCATCAGCCCCACGTCCGCGCCTCCTTCCAATGGCCCCCGCGGGGCCGCGCCCGATACGACTGCTTCTTTGTGCCGCCGGGCTTGTCCCGCGGCCCGGCAGGCCCGGTCCGCACGCGCCTACACGCGGCCAAGCCGCATGCGCTCCAGGCGCATCTCCTGCTGCACGCGCACGATCACCTGGCGGGCGATCTGCTCCACGTCCACTTTGGGATGGGCGGTTTGCTCCGGCGGCCGCGTCGGCAGCAAATGCTCCGTGGGCGGAGGCGGCGCCGGGCTCGGCGGCGGCGGGAGCTCGGCCGCCTGTGTCTGCGGCGGAACCGGCGGCGGGGGCGATGCCCTGCGCGCCAGGGTCAGCGGCTCCTCCTGCGCCAGGGGCAAAGAGGGGGTACGCGCATAAGCGAGCGGCTGGCCGGGCGCGACGAGCGGGAGCGAGGCGTCCGACGCGACGAACGCTGCCGCCATCTGCGCGCGCACAGCGGCGCTGCGCAGCGCCGCCGGGGCGGGAACGCCGCTTGGCGTGCCGGGTGCCCCCGCGCGCCGGACCATGGCGCGCGCCGCCCGGGCGAGGGCGATATGGCGCAGCGCGGTTGCGGCGGCGGGCCGTTCGCTCAGGCTCCACGCCGACAGGTGGTACGGCCCGCGCGCGGGCCAGGCAAAGCGCAAACC
>JAVBLU010000014.1:0-12635 GCA_031553225.1 Eubacteriales bacterium | reverse complement strand
GTTGCGGCCGTTGCGGCCGTTGCGGCGGCGGCGGGGGCGGCCGTTGCCGCCGGGGCCGGCGTGGGCGTGGGCGCAGACGTGCATGACACGAGCAGCAGCGCCATGGCAATCAGCGAGACGAGCGCCAGAAGCCGTTTTTGTTGGAACATGCGAATCCTCCTTTTGTTTTGGGTGCTGCTATGACTTACCCCTTAACCGCGCCAAGCATGATGCCCTTGGTGAAATACTTCTGCACGAAGGGATAAACCATGACGATGGGGAGTGTCGCCACCATGATGATGGCGGCTTTCAGCGTCTCCTCGGTGGGCTTGATGATCTGCCCCAGGTCCATGGTGGGGGGCATGAGCGTGTCCAGCTGGCTCTCCAGCAGGAGGCGGCGCAAGATGACCTGCAGCACGATGAGCTTGGGTTTTGTGGTGTATACCAGGGCGTCGAAGAAGGCGTTCCAGTGGCCCACCGCCACCCATAGGGCGATGGTGGCCAGCGCGGGCGTTGAAAGAGGCAGCACGATGCGCAAAAAGACGGTAAAATCCGTCGCGCCGTCGATGCGCGCGCTCTCCTCCAGAGAGTCGGGGATGGAGTAGAGGAAGTTGCGCATGATGATGACGTTGTAGGCCGACACCGCGCCCGGCAAAATGAGCACCCAGCGCGTGTCCAGCAGGTGCAGCGCCTTCATGAGCAGGTAGCTGGGGATGAGCCCCCCGGAGAACATCATGGTGAACAGCAGAATGACCGTGCCCGCCCCGCGCAGGGGGAAGCCCTTTTTGGAAAGCGGGTAGGCCGTAAGCGCCACCAGGAACACGCTGAGCACCGTGCCCGACACCGTGCGGATTAGGCTGTTCATAAACGCCGTGCCGATGTTGGGCGAGGTAAACACGCGCAGGTACGCCCCAAACGTGGGGCGCAGGGTGTACAGGCGAAGGCCCATGCTCAGCGCTTCCTCGCGCGGGCTGATGGACAGGACGAGCAGGTCCCAGAACGGATAGATGGTGAGCACGAGCAGGCCCACGCAGACGACCAAAATAACAAGCACCAAAATGCGGTCGGAGAGCGTATCAAAGCGTTTCATCTATGCAGCCCCCCTACCACAGCCCGGCCGTGCCGCCGCTCATCTTGCGCGCCAGCGTCTGCACGGCGATCATGAGCACCATGCCGACGGCCGACTTGAACAGGCCCACGGCCGAGGAGAAGCTGTAGCTCATCTGCACGAGGCCCACGCGGTACACGAACGTGTCGATGATGTCGGAAACGTTTTGCACCATCGGGTTGGTCATGTTGAAGATCTGGTCGAAACCGGCCGACATGATGCCGCCCATGCTGAGGATGAGCAGCGTTGCGATGAGGGGCAGCAGCGAGGGAAAGGTGATGTAGGCGATGCGCTGCACACGCGTCGCGCCGTCCACCACGGCCGCCTCGTACTGCTCGGCGTCTATGGAAGAGATGGAGGCGAGGTACACCACCGTGCCCCAGCCCACTTCCTTCCAAATGTTGGAGGCAACCAGAATCGTGCGGAAGTAGGAGGCATTCGTCATAAAGTAGATGGGCGTTCCCCCGAACAGCTTGATGAAGTAGTTGACAATGCCCGTTGAGGGCGAGAGCAGATTGATGATCAGGCCGGAGATGATGATCCAGGAAATGAAGTGCGGCAGATACGACACGGTTTGTACGAACCGGCGGAAGAACATGTTGTCCACTTCGTTCAGCGCCAGCGCCAGCAGAATGGGAAAGGGCAGCCCCCACACGAGCTTGTAGGCGCTGATGATGAGCGTGTTGCGCAGCGCGGCTTTGGAGGCGGGGTTCGTGAAGAACGCATGGAAGTGCTTGAGGCCCACGTACGGGCTGCCCCAGATGCCGTCGCCTATGGAGTAGTCCTTAAAGGCGATCTGCAGGCCGTACATCGGGCCGTAGTGAAACAGCAGCACGAAGCACATGCCCGGAAGCAACATGTATACAAGAGCACGCTGTTGGACGACCCGTTGCCAGAAGGTGGTCTTGTGCACCTGCACGGACCGCTGAGCGGCCTTCACAACCATACGCCCTCACCCCCAATAACATAAATATACGCGAGCCCCTGCGGGGTTACAAGCCACAAGATTGATATTTCTAGCACGATATTGATGCGACGCATGTTAAAAGTGCGGAAAAAACCAACCGCTGCGTTGGGCAATGCGTTCATGGAAACGCGCGCTTGCATGTGCCCTGCAAATGCGCTATCATCCGCTTGAGCAAGCATATTGGCAGGGGGGACGCGCATGCAGCGCTTTCATGACGAGCGCGACCGTTTTTTTGAGCGGCGCTACGGCCTGTTCGTTCACTGGGGTTTATACGCCATAAACGGCTATCATGAGCAGGAGATTTACCGCCGGCTTGTGCCGCGGCCGCAGTACGAGCAGCTGATGGGCCGCTTTTGCCCGCGGCAGTTCGACCCGGAGCGCTGGCTGGACGATATGCAGGCGTTTGGCATGCAGTACCTGGTGTTTACCGCCAAGCATATCGACGGCTTTTGCATGTGGGACACGGCGCACTCGCCCTTCAACGTGATGCGTACGCCCTTTGGCCGCGACGTGGTGGGCGAGCTGTCGCTGGCCTGCCAAAGGCGGGGCATGCCTTTCGGCCTGTACTACAGTCTGGCAGACATGAACCACAAGAGCTACCCGCACCGTGACCGCTCGTATGAATACCCCGCGCCCCAGCCAGGGGACCGGCCGGACGCGGACGCATACCTTGCCTACGTGCGCAGCCAGATCACCGAGCTGATGACGAGCTACGGCCCCATCTGCTGCCTGTTCTGGGACGCGCCCGTGATGCCCCACAAGGACCCGGACATGAACGCTCTGGTGCGCCGCCTGCAGCCCGGCTGCGTCATCAACGACCGCGGCTACGACGCGGGCGACTACAAGACCCCCGAGCGCGATTTTGACAAGGAGAACATCGACAAAGCCCCGGTGTTCGACGCGCCCACCGAGGCCTGCCAGGCGATCGGCATGGAGAGCTGGGGCTACCGCAGCAACGAAAAGTTCTATGCAAGCCGCTACCTGATGCAGAGCATGGACAAAATTCTGGCGCGCGGCGGCAACTATCTGCTCAACGTCGGGCCAAACGCCGACGGCGTGTTCGGCGAGGGCGAGCGCGCCGTTTTGCGCCGCATCGCGGCTTGGCTGTCCAGCGTGCGGCCCGCCATCTACGGGGCCACCCCGTCGCCGGCCATGCTGCGCTATGACGGCGCGCTGCTGCCGGTCACCGTCTGCGGCACGGACGTCTTTGTGCATTTTCCCAACGGATTCACGGGTGACAGCGTGCTACTGGACACCGTTCTGGCCGTTCCGGCCTCCGCAACCCTTCAAAACACCGGCGCGCCGCTGCGGGCCGAGCGGTCCATGGGCGTGCGCAATTGGTTTTACGAGGTGGAACCCCTGCGCGTCAGCGGCATTCCAGTAGAGGACACCTACGGCACGGTGCCCGTCATCAGGCTCTCCTACGACGATCTGCCCGGCATGTTCCGCTAGCGCCGCCCGCCCCCGCCCACGCGTGGATGCGGCAGCCCCTGCAGCGCGCAGGCCTGGCTAGCGAGCAGAGGAATGGCCATGATCACCTGTAGGGAAAAAGGATGCGCAGAAAACAGCGCTGCACCGGAGCGCTGTTTTCTGCGTTTTTTTCGGTCAAGGGCGCTTCCTCCCGCCGCCGCGGATCCGTTTGTCGCTGGAACCCTGTGGCAGGTTGCGCAAAAGTGTGGCGCAGTGGCGCGGTTTCGTTACAGGCGCTGCACGTAAACGTAGTACGCCCCGCGCTCTACCCCTTGTGCATCCACCAGGCAGGTCTGCAGATGGCACCCTCCCGCGGGCAGGTCGGCCTCGAACACCGCGCTTTGCTGGCCTTGCTGCACGGGCGCCTCGGCCGAAAAATCGCCCACGCGGATGCACGCCGTGCGCAGCGCGAGGGATACGCCGCCCGAGAACCACCCGTATAGCTCGCCCCGTATGCCCGCGTCCAGCGCAAGCCCGGTCTCGCTGGGCCAGCGCCGCAGCTCGAAACGGTAGCGGCCGGCCTGCTCCACAAAGATCTCCACGTAGCTGTTGCACACGCGCGCCGCGCGGATCTGGCCCTGGTTCCAGGCCACCTCGGCATCGCTTCCACGCCAGTCGTGCGCGCAGATGTTCGTCAGTTTTTCCCGGTCGGATCCGATGGAGATGGGAATTTCCTCCTGAAAATGCGCGGACACGTGCATCCACCACGCCTCGTACCCTGCGCGCAGCTCCTGCACCATCTGCGGGTGCAGCTCGGCGACGTCCGTGCGCTGGCCCGGGTCGGCGGCGATGTTGTACAGCGCTTTGCCGTTTATCAGCCGCCAAGGCCCGCGCATGGTGGCGCTGTCCTTCCACTTGACGGGGTCGGGCACGCGCTGGGAATCGGTGACCATGATGCGGCCCCCGCCCGGGAAGGGCTTGCCCTCGATGAGGGGCGTAAGGCTCATGCCGTCAAACGCGCGCTCCGCCGAGACGGGTGCGCCGGCCAGATCAAGGAGCGTGGGCATCACGTCCACGTTCGCCGTCAGCTCGGAAATATCCCGCCCCATGAGGTTTTCACGGCGCGGATCGTGCAGGAAGAACGGCGTGCGGTGGCCGCCCTCGTACGCGCTGCCCTTGATGCCGCGCATGCCCGCGTTGTACCCTTCGGTTACGTGCTGGGAGAGATGGCTTATGTCCGCTCCGCCGGAGGTGCCGTTGTCCGTCATATAGATGAAGATCGTGTTGTCCGCAAGCCCCTGTTCCGCCAGGAAAGAGCGCATGCGGCCCACATTTTCGTCGATGCAGGCGATCATGCCCATAAAGCGCGCCCGCTCCTCGCGCACCTGGTCGCGGTAGGCGTCGGCATAGGCCTGCGGCACCTGATAGGGCATGTGCGGGGCGTTGGTGGGGATGTAGCAGAAGAACGGCCGGTCTTTGTGGCGGGCGATGAAATGGCGCGCCAGAGAGAAGAACACGTCGGTGCAGTAGCCTTCAAACTTGCGCGGCACGCCTCGGTCGAAGTAGGTGTCGTCGAAGTAGTCGTTCTCCCAGTAATCCGGCGTTTGACCGACGCCGCCTCCGCCGTGCACGATGGCCTCGTCAAAGCCGCGGTCGTGCGGGCGGTAGGGATAGTTGTCGCCCAGGTGCCACTTGCCGAAGATGCCCGTTGCATACCCCGCCTCGCGCAGCGCCTGCGGAAGCGTCCATTCGTTTTTTCTAAGAAGCGAGCGGCCGCCGATGGTGTGCCATACGCCCGTGGAGTTGTGGTAGTGTCCGGTCATCAGCCCGGCGCGCGTGGGCGCGCACGTGGGCCCAACGTGATAATCCGTAAAGCGCACGCTTTGGGCGTGCAGGTGGTCGATACACGGCGTGCGCAGCACCGGGTTGCCCGTGCAGCTCAAGTCGCCATAGCCCTGGTCGTCCGTCAAAACGAACACGATGTTTGGCTGCTTACCCAAGGCGCACCGCTCCTTTCCCATCGCGAAACGGCTTTTCGCGCCGCCCTACTTGTTGGCGGCCAGAAAGCCGTCGCAGGCTTTCCGGGTCACCTACAGGTACCGCGCGACCTGCATGCCTTCAAGGTTCTCGATGTAGGCGTCCCAATCCTTGCCGATATCCAGATTTCCTGTAATCAAGCGCACGAGGGACTCGGACACGTAGTTGTTGATGTCCGTCTTCGGCATGGCGTACTCCTACATAACCGACTCGCTGAGGCGCGGGGGGATCACGGCAGCCGGATGGGACTTGCACAGAACCGCGACACCGTAAAGGGACTGTTTTGGCGCGAGGTGCTTTTTTCACGGGAGGGACGGCGGGGAAAGCGAACGCGCGCAGAAAAAACGCAGCGCAAATCAGCCGGACGACCGTTTCGTCCGGCTGGCCCGTGCAAGAGCATGGAAGGCGCAGGCAGGGCGCGGGCCGCGCCGGAACGGCGAGCGATGCGCGGCTGCTTACAGGGCCCGGAGGGCGGGCGGGGTAAACCCCCACTCGGCGCGCTCGGCAAAGTAGGCGCGCAGATTGTTCAAAGGGATGCCGCCGTGCAGCCCGCCGCAGCTGGAAATGGCGAAGCCCGGTTCGTCGGCCGTGAGCTTCCCGATGTCCGCCACGTGGCGGCGCACGTCCTGCGGCGCGCCGAAGGTGAGTAGCGCCGTATCCACCCCGCCGATGACGAACCCGCCGCGGAATACCTCAAGCGCGAACGGCAGGGACGTTTGCGGCGACTGGGGCATCACCCCGTCCGCCCCGCAGGCGCGAAGGTGCGGGAGCACGGCGTTGCTGTTCCCGTCGATGACCGCGATCACCTTTTTGCCGCGGCTGTGCACGTGGGCAAACAGCAGCCGGTAGCGCGGGTAAATGTGCTCTGCGAGCCAGCGCGGGGGCATCACCGGGCCGCGCGCGTCGCACAGGTCGTCATGAAAAAAGCAGAAAGGCGACTCGGCCGCAAGCAGCGTCTGCGAAAGAGCGAGGGTGGCGGCGAAGGCCGGAGCCAGGAACCGCTCGTCAAAGAGCGTCTCCTCCAGCAGCGCGGCCTGCAGGAACACATCCCAGCCGAGCTCCTCAACGCCCCACATGAACAGCGTGGTGTACAGCATGGGGTAGTACATGCCCGCCTCGCCCAGCCGCCGCTCGGCCGCGGCCACGCTTTGCGGCGTTAGCGGGTGGGGTACGGGCACGCGCAGCGCAGGGTAGCAAAAAGGGTAGCAGAAGGCGTCGCTGCGCAGCGCGTCCAAAAAATCGTCCACGCCGCGGTACGGGTAGGCGACACGCGTGTAGGTGTCGTACACACCCAAATGCCCGCGCGCCCAGTCGCCTACGCGCTGCGGCTGTCCGGGGGCTACCCGCCGGCGCGCGTTGCCGGCGGGCACGCGGTTCACGATATCGATGCCCAGCGCCCGGTAGGCGGCCAGATACGCGGCGGGCGTGTCTGCGTACGGGTCAAGGCCCGAGGCAAGGGCAATCAGCCCTTCGTGGTTCAGCGTCTCCTTGGAGGGGCGCTTGGCCGTTGGGCTGCCGTTTGCCCACGCGAGCACGTCCTGTTTCACGCCTTTTGCAACAGGGCCATCAGGTTGTCGGCGGCCTCGCGCTCCATCTGTGCGCGGCCCTCCTTGGCGCTGGAGGCCACGTGCGGGGTGAGAATTACGCTGGGAAGGGCGGTAAGCGGCCCGGCGTACGGCTCTGTTTCAAAGCAGTCCAGCGCGGCGGCGCGGATGCGCCCTTCCTTAAGCGCCGCATACAGGGCGTTCTCGTCGATGAGGCCGCCGCGCGCGGTGTTCACGATGGCTGCGCTCTGCTTCATGAGCGACAGGGTCCGGCCGTCAATCATGTGGTGCAGCTGCGGCGCGTAGGCGACGTGCAGCGTCACGATGTCCGCGCAGGCGAGCAGCTCCTCCAGCGCCACGTAGGCAAACGGCGCGTCCGCCCGCGGGCAGGGGTCGCACCCGACCACCCGGCACCCCAGCGCTAGTGCCATGCGGGCCACGGCCGTGCCGATACGGCCGCAGCCGATTACGCCCACGGTTTTGCCGCCCAGCAATCCGCCCGCGTCCCCCTTCCAGCCGCCGGCGCATACGCCTTGGTGGAGGGGCAGCAGGTTGCGCTGCAGGGCGAAGCAAAACGCAAGCGTCAGCTCCGCCACGGACTGAACCGGTGCGTTGGGCGTGTTGCATACGGCGATGCCCAGCGCGCGGGCGGCCGGCAGGTCCACGTTGTCCATGCCCACGCCGCAGCGCGATATGGCGCGCACGCCCGATTCGTGCGCCACGGCCAGCGTGTCCGCTCCGATGGGCTCAATGCCTGCGATCAGCCCGTCCGGCCGGTACTGCCGGTACAACGCCTGCGATTCCTCGGCCGTCAGCTTGCGCTTGTAGGGGTTCAGAACGGCCGTCACGCCGTCCGGGAGCTTTTCCGAAAAATTTGAGGTGGTGATGAGAACGGTCACAGGATGTCCCTCCCCGCCATGCGCAGCGCGTCTTTCATGCCCTGCGCGATGAAGCTTACGTCGATGCCCAGCGCGATGAACGTGTACCCCCGCGCGATCTCCTGCGCCACGCGCGCTTTGTCGAAGGTGACCAAATGCTGTCCGGCTACCTTTCCGGCCGCGCGGCAGGCGTCGGCCACGCGCTGGCAGGCCGCCAGCACGAGCGGGTGGCCGGTTTGCCCGGTAACGCCGTAGGAGCCGCTCAGATCGTACGGCCCCAGGAACACGCCGGTGAGGCCGGGCACGCGCAGGATCTCCTCGATGCGCTCCACAGCCTCGCGGGTCTCGATCATCACAAACACCTGCGCGCAGGCGTTGGCCTCCCGCGCGTACTCGTCAAAGCGCAGCCCCCACAGGTTGGCGCGGCAGAAGGCATAGCCGCGCACGCCCTGCGGCGGGTACATGGCCGCGGCAACCGCCGCAGCCGCCTGCTCCGCGGAGTTCACAAGCGGCACGATAACGCCCGCCGCGCCCGCGTCCAGCGCCTTGCGGATGGCCAGCGCGTCGCAGGATTTAACCCGCGCGAACAGCTCGGTGCCGCCGCCCTTCAGCGCGCGCGCCACGCCCGCCAGGTCCGCGAGGGACAGTTCGGTGTGCTCCATGTCAACAGCCAGCCAGTCAAAGCCCAGATGGACGGCCATCTCCGCGTTGGCGGGCGCCGGTAGCATCATCCATGTGCCCAGGCGAGGCGTACCGTTTGCCACCGTACTCATTGCTTGCGCTCCTTTAACCGCGCCTGCACCGAAGGGGCCGCGGGAGGGCCGCCGCGAGCGCAGATCGCATTTGTAGTGTAAGGTATTAGCCGCCCGCCCTCCGGGGGATCCCTTCGCCGCGCCGCCGCGGGCGCTAGGCGTACATGGCCAGGGCGTTGTCCGTGGGAATGTCCGGCCCGAGCACCTGCGAAGGGGCCAGGATGTAGCCGCCCTTTTTTCCCAGGGCGGCCGACACCGCGGCGACGTGCGCCGACACATCCGCGGGCGTGCCGCTGACGAGCACGCCCTGCGTGTCGATGCCGCCGTGAAACACCAGGCTGTCCCCGAAGCGCTCGCACAGGCCGGGCGCGTCCATGCCGCGCGCGGTGAGCTGAACGGGGTCCAGTATCTGCACGCCCGCGTCGATCAAGTCGCCGATGATGGGGGCGATCCCCCCGCAGGAGTGCATCATCACCGCAAGGCCGTGCCGCCGCGCCAGGGCGCACAGCCGCTGCACCGGCCGGTAGAAGAAATCACGCCACATGTCCGGCGAGAGGAGCATGCCGTTCTGGCTGCCGAAGTCGTTGCCGAAAAACCATATGTCCAGGCTGCCCTTGAGCTGCGTGAAGCATTTGTCGTTCAGCTGCAGGTACATGTCCGTCATGCGGTCGATGAGCGCGGCCACAAGCTGCGGCTGTTCAGCCATGCTGAACAAAAAGCGTTCAAAGCCCATCAGGCGGTAGCTGTCGCCCATGATGCCCGTCCACAGGCCGCCCACGCGGATGCGGCCTTTGCCCTCCTCGGCGGCCTGCGCAAGCACAGAAAAGTCGAAGTCGGCGGCCGCGGGCAGCGGGAGGCGAAGCACGTCGGCAACGCTTGTGGCCGTGCGCAGCGGGCCGTCCGCCGCCTCGTCCACCATAAACTTGTGGCTTCCCGCCCCGCGGGCAAAGGTGATGCCCAGCGGGCACACGCGCCGTTCGCCGCAGAGCGGGGCGGCTTTCTTCCACAGCGGCAGGTACCCCTCGTTTTGCGACAGGTCCCGTCCGGGCAGGTAGAAAAAGTCCGCATTCAGCGCGTCCAGCAGCTCACTCTCCCCGCTTACCCCAAGGCGCGCCTTCAGCCGTTCCTCCACGGTCCGGTGCGCCAGAAAGTCGCGCAGGGGCGCGCTGCCGGGCGTGTGCGACAGCGCGCGTGCGAAGCGCGCGCGGCGGTCCTCAGCTCTCCTCATCGTAGCCCTCCATGACGGTATCCCAAATGGCGCGCGCCTCCTGCGGGCCCTCCACCTGGGTGAGCACCGCAAGGCCGGCGTGCGGCAGGCGGCGGAAGAGGTCGCGTATTTCCTCCTGACACAGCCGCCCCCATACGAGCAGGGGTTTATGCGCCAGAATGGCGCGGTGCCGTGCCTCCAGCTGCAAGGGGCTTGGCCCGCCCACGTCCACGTGCAGTTCCAGCGCGAGCAGCGGCAGGCGCAGGTACTCCTCCAGGGGCACGTACGCCGTGGGATGCATGTGCATCACGCAGGGGCCTGCGCGCTGCACAACGCACGCAACGTGCGGCGCGATGTGCTGGCGGTACAGCGCGGGGCTCAGCAGCGCCGCGGCGTCCTCCTGCAGCCACACGGTGCCCGGCGGGCCCCACATGTGGTAGTAGAACGAGCCGCAGCCCCCAAAGAAGGGCGGGATATGGCGGTGCTGAAAGAGAGAGAAAGCGGCGATCGTGTCCGCAACGCGCTCGCAAACGGCTGCCGTTCCCTCCGGTTCGTCCATCAGGCGGTACAGGAACCCTTCCCCGCCAAAGAGCATCTGCAGCGCGTCGGACACGCCCCGCACCCGCGTTGTGGCCAGGGGGTAGCGCCCGCCGCTCACGGCGGCGTGCTCCTTCAGCATGGCGGCGGCCAGCTGGGCCCAGGCGTTTCCCTCGCTGAAGGCGGGCAGGCGCTCGCAGTCCGCAGGGGGACGGGCGTCCAGCGCGCCGGAGGCCTCGTTCACGTACACGGAGCACCCGAGCAGCGCCTCCAGCCAGGGGACGCCCCAGAAAGCCGAAGCCGCGTACAGAAAGTCGCCGCCCAGCGCCTCGTGCGCCGCGTAAAGCGCCTCCGCGTCGCACGCGAGCGCGTGGATGTCGAAGTCCTGCGGCTGCAGCGCGCGGCCCGACGGCAGGCGCTGCGCGGATGGATAGCGCTTGAGCGGGTACTCGCTTTTTGTGTAGAAGCCAAGCAACGGCCGGGCGTTTTCCCTCGCCAAATACCGCCGGAAGCGATCGGCGCGCGCCGCCGCGCTGCGCATGGATGCCGGCATGGCCGCTCCCCCTTTTCCTTGCAGCGGCGCATACCGGGAGCCGGTATGCGCCGCATATGCAGATGATGGGACTTACTTGACGTATTTGCTTTGGATCTCGATGACGCGGGCGATGTTGCCCATCTTGCTCATCTCTTCCACGAACTTGTCGTACTCGCTGATCGGGCGCTGCCCAAGGATGAACTTGAGCAGGTTTTCGCTGACGTAGGTGTTTACGGGCGTCATGATGTTGGCGATTTCCGTGGAATCCTCCTTGCTCATCACAAAGTCGGGCAGGGGATCCATGCCAAGGCCGGCGTCCAGCTGAGCCTGAATGTCGTTCTGGATGGCCTTGGCCTGCTCGTCCTGGCCCTCCTTGAAGTTCATGAGGTTGAAGCGGTTGTACGGCGGAACGACGCCGGACATCCACCAGGAATAGTAGCCCATCTCCTTGAGGGTCTTCATGCCGGCCGGGAAGGTGCCGTCCGGATTGGCCGTCCACACGCTCTGCACGTTTTGCAGGCGGAAGCCCGAGGGGGTCTTGGGATCCTTTACGAAGGTATCGCCCTCAACGCCCAGGAAGGTGAGGTTGACGCCTTCCTCGCTGTAGAAGTAGTCCATCACGCGCATGGCGTCGGCCGCCACCTTGGAGCCCTTGCCGACGACCACGGGGCTGCGGTAGCCGATGTTGTAGTGGGGGGAGATGACGGCCGAACCGCGGGTGCCGTTCACGTCGAACTGCACGATGGGCGCCACTTCAATGTTCGGGTCGTTGTTCGGGTTCAGCGACCCGGAGCCCGCTGCGCCGTAGGCCACGCCCGGCTGCTCGCGCTGCAGGGGGAACGTGCCGTCGTTGTAGCCGGCGAACAGCTCCTGGTCCTTCATGGTCAAAAAGTCCGGATGGAGCATCTTGTTGTCGAGCATCCACTTTTCAAACGTCAGCCAGGCGACGACCTGATCCTTCAGGTCGGTGAAGACGTTGATGTACTTGCGCGTGCCGCCCGCGCGGTAGGCGTCAAAGTTGACGGCGCTGGTGGGCGCAAAGCCGAAGTAGGCGCCGGTGTAGCCCGCGTAGTAGCTCCACCCAAGGCGCGTGGAGGTGATGTAGTCCTTGCCCTTCACCTTTTTAAGTGCCTCGCAGGCCTTCTTCATGTCGTCCAGGGTCTTGATGTTCTTCGCGTCCAGGCCCTCTTTTTTCAGCATGTCGTTGCGCACGTACCAAAGGGCGTTCGTCCAGTCGAAGTCCTGCACGATGCCAAAGCCGTATACCTTGCCGTCCGGGCTCATGCGCATGCGTTTTTCGAACTCGGGGTACTTTTTGAAGTACTCGGGCATGTACTTGATGGTGCCGTCTGCGATGTAGGGATCCAGCGGCTCAAACAGCGCCGCGCCGTACTCGGTGAAGGACGTGGCGTCCGAGAAAAAGCGCAGCATGTCCGGGATGTCCTTGGACGCCAGGAGCATGTTCACTTTTTCCTTGTGGTTGTCGCGCGGGTACAGCGTGATGTCCAGCTTCACGCCCAGGCGCTTGTTGACCTCCTGGATGATGGGCGAGTCGTTGGTCAGCTCCACGCCCGGGTCCCACGTGGTGACGAACTTGATGGTGGGAATGGGCTTTGCCGGGGGCGCCGTAGCGGCGGGCGTCGCCGCGGCCTGCGCGGGGGTGGCGGCGGCCGCGGGCGCG
>JAVBLU010000017.1:0-68717 GCA_031553225.1 Eubacteriales bacterium | reverse complement strand
CCGGCTTGCGCTCGAAGGGCGTGCGTTCGCCGTCCTAGGGCTTGCGGTCGCAGGGCTTGCGTTCGCCGCCGTCGCCATACGGGCGCTTCTCAAAAGGCTTGCGTTCGCCGTCGTACGGCTTGCGTTCGAAGGGCTTGCGGTCGCCGCCCTCGCCATACGGGCGTTTTTCGAAGCGCGGCCGATGCTCGCCCTGCGGCCGCTCGCCGCCTTCGGCCGGCCTGGCAAACCGCGGCGCGCCCGAAGACGGCCGTCCGCCCTGGCCTCTGCGTTCACCGGATCTCCCGTTTGCGGCAAAAGACGTGCGCGGGCGATCGCCTTGCGGCCCATGCCCATTCGTGTTCCCGCGTTCACGCGGCGCGCGGCCGTCCCGCGGTTCCTCGCCACCCGGCCCCCGCGCGCCGGAGTTTCTGTCGTCGCTCATGTGGTTTCCTCCCATACGTCGAACCGCCCGGCCGACAAAGCGTGGCCGAGCAGGTACTCTCCAGGCGTCATACGGCGGCTCCCGGCCGCCTGCATCTCCAAAATCTCCAGCGCGCCTTCACCGCAAGCAACGATCAGGCGCTTCCCGCATTCCATAACCGTTCCTGGCTCCATACGCCCATCAAGCGCGCGCGTCTGCCAGATCTTTATCGTCTGGCCGCCTATGCCGGCGTACGCACCCGGCCAGGGGTTCACCCCGCGCACCTGATTATGCAGCGCCTGCGCAGGTCGCCGGAAATTCAAAAGCCCGTGTTCCTTCCGCAGCATAGGCACGTGCGTCGCCTCCGTCTCGTCCTGCTTCTGCGGCCGCAGACCTCCGCGCATGAGCAGCGCAAGCGTCTCCACAACGAGCTGCGCGCCCACGCCCGCCAAGCGCGCAAGCAGCTCGCCCGCCGTCTCATTCGGGCCAATGTCCACGGCCCTTCGCAGCAGCATGTCGCCCGTGTCCACGCCCTCATCCGTTTGCATGGTCGTCACGCCTGTGACGCGCTCGCCGTTCATCACGGCCCACTGCACCGGCGCGGCTCCGCGGTAGCGCGGCAGAAGCGAGGCGTGCACGTTGATCGTGCCCATGGGCGACACGTCCAGGTTCTTGCGCGAGAGAATCTGTCCGAACGCCGCCGTCACGCACACGTCCGGCCGCAGGGCGCGCAGAGCGTCCAGCCCCTCCTGCCGGCGAATGCGCTCGAACTGGTACACCGGAAGCTGAAGGCGCAGCGCCTCCTCCTTCACCGGGCAGGCAGCCAGACGGTTTCCGCGGCCGCTGGGCCGGTCGGGCTGGCAAAACACGCCCGCAATCTGGTGCCCTGCCAGATGCAGCGCGCACAGCGAGGGTACGGCGAACTCCGGCGTACCCATAAAGACGACGCGAAGCACGGGCCTACTCCGCATCCGGCAGGCGCTGCGCCTGCGGATCGGCGAGCAGGTCGGTGAAGAGCACGCCGTTCAGGTGGTCGATCTCATGGCAGAACGCGCGCGCGAGCAGCCCTTCCCCCGTCCTCTCAAATGCGGTTCCGTTCCTGTCGAAGGCGCGCACGGTAACGCTCTGCGGGCGAACCAGCTTGTAGCGCTCGCGGGGGATGGAGAGGCAGCCCTCCGTGTCCTCAACCGCGCCGGAGGCGTCGATGATCTGCGGGTTAACGAGCTCCAGCCTGCCCTCGCCCACGTCGATGACGATCACGCGGCGCAGGATGCCCACCTGAGGCGCGGCAAGGCCTGCGCCTTCCTCGGCCACCATGGTGTCGTACATATCGTCCAGCAGCTTATGCAGCTTCCTGTCAAACGCGGTGATCTCATGCGAACGCTTGCGCAGCGTGTCGTCGCCTTTCTTTAGTATCCGTCGTATAGCCATCGTACATCCTCCAATGAATCGTTTGCAAGCTTCCTGCCAGCCGCCGAGGCGCAGACTAGAACAGGGAAACGGGGTTTACCTCAAAATGAACCTTCACGCGCGGGCGGGGCAGCTGGCACAGCCGCGCCATCTCGGCGTACACCGGCGCAATAGCCGGGCTGTCGTACAGCTTCAGGAAGAGCATGTGCCGCGCCTCGCCGCGCAAAAGCGGTATGGGCGCAGGCCGGGCGTTCATCTGCACCAGGTGCCTGCGCAGGTGCGCCGCGGCGTCGAAGAAAGCGCTCATGTCGCCCCACAGGTCGTCCGCGGCGTCGCGCGCGGCGTCGTCCAGGTCGCTGACGCACACGAAGCGCAGGATGACACACACCGGCGGGTACAGCGCGGCCTCGCGTCGCCGCATCTCCCGCTCGTAAAAGGCGCGGTAGTCGCCCGCCACGCCCATCTGCACGGCGTAGTGGCCGGGGTCGTACGTCTGCACGATCACGCGGCCGGGGTCAAGGCCCCGTCCCGCGCGCCCTGCCATCTGCGTGATAAGCTGAAAGGTGCGCTCCTCGCTGCGGTAGTCCGGCACGTGCAAGGAGAGGTCCGCCGCCAGCACGCCCACCAGCGTCACGCGCGGAAAATCGTGGCCTTTGGCGATCATCTGCGTGCCGATGAGCACCTGCGTGGCGCCTTCCCGAAAGCGCGTGAGGATCTTCTCGTGTCCGTCCTTGCCGCGCGTGGTGTCCACATCCATGCGCTCCACGCACACGCCGGGCAACAGCTCGCGCAGTTCCTCCTCCACCTTCTGCGTGCCCGCGCCGAAATACTTGATGTAGGGCGAGCCGCAGGCGGGCTGCGGGCAGGTTTTGGGCACGGGCATGGTCTCCTCGCAGTAGTGGCAGTGCAGCAGCCCGTCCGTTTGGTGATAGGTCATGGACACGTCGCACTGGCGGCACTTCACGGTTTTTCCGCAGGCGCGGCAGGTGACGAAGGGCGCGTAGCCCCGGCGGTTGAGCAGCAGCATGACCTGTCGTCCGGCCTGCGTGGCGGCCTTCATCTCGCCCAGAAGCGTTTGGGAAAACACAGTACGATTCCCCTTCACCAGCTCCTGGCGCATGTCCACCACCTGCACGTCCGGCATGGGGCGGCGGTTGGCGCGCTCCTTCATCTGCAGCAGCGTAAGCTCGCCCGCAAGGGCACGGCGATAGGTACAAACGTCCGGCGTGGCGGAACCGAGCACCACCAACGCGCCCTCGCGCCGCCCGCGCTCCAACGCCACCTCGCGCGCGTCGTAACGCGGCGCGTGGTCGGACTTGTAGGTGCCCTCGTGCTCCTCATCCACCACGACCACGCCGAGGTTTTCAAATGGTGCGAACACGGCCGAGCGCGCGCCCACGGCCAAGCGGGCCTCGCCCCGGCGGATACGGAGCCACTCGTCCAGGCGCTCGCCCGGAGACAGGCGCGAGTGCAGCACGGCCGCGTCCCCCGGAAATCGCGCGCGGAACCAATTCACCATCTGGGGCGTCAATGCGATCTCCGGCACCAGCAAGATGGCCTGCATGCCGCGGCCGAGCGCTTCCTCGATGATCTGCAGGTATACCTCCGTCTTGCCGCTGCCCGTTACGCCGTGCAGCAAGTACGCACCGGCGCGGCGCCCAAGCGCCGAGCGCAACTGGCCAAGCGCCTTGTCCTGTTCGGGCGTTGGCGCAAAGGGCTGCTGGCGATCGGGAGCGATACCGCGGTGCGGTTCGCGCCGCACCTGTTCCTGACCGGTTACGGCGTATCCCTTGGCGCACAGAGCGCGCAGGACGGCCTCGCTCCCCGGGGGAAGCTCGGCCGTCGGCAGGCTGCCTTTGGCAAGCAGGGCGAGCAGCTCCATCTGTTTGGGCGCGCGGCGCAGTGCGTTCAGCGCCTCCGCCAGAGCTTCCCCTTCCACCGCCGCTTCGGCGGTGCGGCGGGTTTTTTCCCTGGCGCGCCCCGCGCGCATGGGCGCGGGAATGAGCAGGCGCAGCGCGTCCACCAGCAACGAATAGGTGTTCTGGCGAAGCCAAAGCGCTAGGTCCACCATGTGCGGCAAAAGGGCGGGTTCCTCGTCCAGCGGCCGCAACACGTCCTTCACCTTGGCGGGCGGCAGATCGCATCGCTGCGTCAGGCCGAGCACGTACCCTTCCACGGTGCGTCCCGCAAAGGGCACAAGCACGCGATGGCCCTTGCCAATGTCCATGCCCTCCGGCAGGCGGTAGGTGAACAGCCGGTCGACGTTTTGATGCGCCACGTCGACGATCACCTCGCAAAAGCGTTCAGGCATGGGAACGCAGCGCAGCGGCGCGCGTTAAGATCACGTCGGCCAGTGCGTCCTTGGACATGAGGGGCAGCTCATCTTCCCCGTCCGCCGTCACGAGCACGGCGATGTTCGTGTCGACGTCAAAGCCCGCACCCGGCCGGGTCACATCGTTGAGCACGACCATATCGGCGTTCTTCTTAAGGAGCTTGCCGCGCGCGGAGGCTCTGCCGTCGCCCGTTTCGGCGGCAAAAGCCACAAACACTTGGCCGGGCCTTTTACCCCGGCCGATCGTCGCGGCCACGTCCGGGTTTTGCACCAGGGTGAGGGTAAGCGGCTGGTCGCCCGTCTTTTTGATCTTCTGATCCGCCTCGCTGGCCGGGCGGAAATCGGCGGGCGCAGCGGCCTGAATCACGATGTCCTGCCCCGGGGCGGCATCCTGCATCAGCCCGAGCAGCTCGCGCGTGGTTGTAAAGCGCAGCACGCGTACCCCTTCAGGCGGGGCGGTGTCGGTCGGGCCGGCCGCAAGCGTCACGTCCGCGCCGCGCGCCCAAGCGGCGCGCGCGATGGCGAAGCCCATTTTGCCGCTCGACTTGTTCGTCAGGTAGCGCACCGGGTCCAGCGGCTCGCGGGTGGGGCCGGCCGTAACGAGCACGCGCACGCCCGACAGATCACGCCCGCCGCACAGCAAGGCGCAGGCGGCCTCCACGATGGCCTGCGGCTGCGCCATGCGGCCCTCGCCCACGTCGCCGCAGGCAAGCAGGCCCGCGTCCGGGCCGACCACGTGTACGCCGCGCTCGCGCAAAACGGCCATGTTCGCCTTCGTGGCCCCGTGCGTCCACATGCCGGTGTTCATGGCCGGAGCGATCAGCACGGGAGCCTTTGTGGCCAGCAGGGTGGTGGAGAGCATATCGTCCGCCAGGCCCGCGGCCATCTTGGCGATGACGTTGGCCGAGGCCGGAGCGACAAGGAACAGGTCGGCGCGCTGGGCAAGGGCGATGTGTTCGATGTCAAAGCGCGGCGGCGCGGCGAACATATCCGTCACCACGGGATTTGCGCAGAGCGACTGCAGCGTTAGGGGCGCTAGAAACTCCTGCGCGTGGGCCGTCATGATGCACACGACGTCCGCGCGCAGCTTCTTCAGGCGCGAGACGACCTCCGCCGCCTTGTACGCGGCGATGCCGCCCGTCACGCCGACGACCACGCATTTTCCCTGCAGCATGCGCTTACCTCCCGGTATGTGCTCCGCCTTTGCCTACTCGCCTTCCAAAAGCGAGCGCGCCCTGTCGTAGGCGATGCGGTCGGCCATGATCTCCTGAACGGCGATGGATACGGGCTTGCTCTCCTGGGTGGTCACCATAGGCTGGGAGCCCTGCACCAGATCGCGCGCGCGCTTGGCGGCGAGCACGACCAGGGTATAGCGGCAGTCCACCTTGGACGCGAGATCGGCGATGGGCGGGTCGATCAACATGGCAATCGCTCCTATTCTTCCTCGGGTTCGCTCAGATTGTCGGTCTTGTCCAGGCGGTTCGCCACGGTCTCAGGCTGTACGGCCGAGAGCACCACGTGGTCGGAATCGGTGATGAGCACGGCGCGCGTGCGCCGGCCGTAGGTGGCGTCGATGAGCATATTCCGCTCGCGCGCCTCCTGGATAATCCGTTTGATGGGGGCGGAATCCGGGCTGACGATGGCGATGAGCCGGTTCGCCGACACGATGTTGCCAAAGCCTATGTTGATGAACTTGATCGACATGCGACCATCCTTTCCGCTACTCGATGTTCTGCACCTGTTCGCGCACCTTTTCGATGAGCGATTTACCCTGCACCACGTCGTGCACCAAAGAGAGGTCGCCGGCCTTGGAGCCGATCGTGTTCATCTCGCGGTTGAGCTCCTGAGAGAGAAAGTCCAGCTTTTTACCCGCCGCCTCCGGCCCCTCCATCAGCGCGCGCATGGCCGCGATATGGGCGTGCAGGCGCACGATCTCCTCGTCGATGGCCGCGCGTTCGGCCAAAATGGCGGCCTCCTGCACGATGCGCGCTTCGTCCGGCGCGCGGGACAACAGCTCGGCGATGCGCTCGCGCAGCCGGCTCAGGAGCTCCTGCGCCACCTGCGGGGCGCGCGTCTGTATCCGGCCCACCAGATCGGCAAGCTCGGAGAGCTTACCCAGCACATCCTCCCGGATACGGCCGCCTTCCTGGCCGCGCATGCCGCGCAGCTCGGTTAGCGCCGCTTGCAGCGCTTCCTGGAAAAGCTCGGTGACCGCGGCGCGGTCCTCCTCGATCTGTTCCACGTTCAATGCGCCGGGCAACTGCGCCAACAGCGAGGCGCCCATGTCGTCCTGAAGGCCCAGGCCGCGCAAGGTGCCGAGGGCTTTTACATACGCCGCGGCCAGGTTCTCGTCCAGCACCACCTGCCGCGCGTCTTCGCGGGTGTTGCGGTAGTTCACGTACACGTCCACGTGGCCGCGCTGCAACGTCTCCTGCAGCGCTTTACGCGCCACGTCCTCCAGATAGGAGAGGTTGCGGGGCATGCGATAGGCGATGTCCAAAAAACGATGGTTGACGGATTTCAGCTCCACGGTCATCTCGCGTCCCACCCGCAGGATGCCCGCGCGCCCGTATCCAGTCATGCTGACCACCATGCCGTCCTCCCCCTTATCCAACAGAGTATACCACGTTCGAAGCAAAGAAAAAACCCCTAAATGCGATGCAAACGGACGCAGCGAACAGAAAACGGCGGCTTTTTCGGAAGTTTCCGTCCGCGCCTGCGAAAAAAACCCATGCTGCGTAGGAAAACGAGCTTCGCGGACCCGAAACCACGGGCGGCCTTCACTCACGCGCGCGCGCTTGTCTTCATAAACTAGAACTGAAAGGAGGTGAACTACATGAGCAACCAATCCGCGGAAAGCTGCTGCGTGCAGCGTATGCCCAGCGCGCACGCCGTCATCCTCATCGGCGTCCTCCTGGGGATCCTCACGTCCCTGCTCTTCCTATTTGACTTGGTGGCCGGTTCGCACCCGCTGTATGTGGTGACCGCGTTCGCCGGCATCGCTGTCGCCGTCCTCACCTTGTGGCTTGTCGTCAGCCGAACCAACCGCAGCTGCCTTGCCAAGTATGTGCCGCTAACCCTTTTTGCATCTCTTTTTTTGATCATCCTGTCGATTTTGGCCCTTGCCAGCGTCCTGGAAACGATGGGCGGCGCCGCCGTCGTCGCAGGCGGCCTGGTCTTTACCGCGCTATATATCGCCCTGATGGGTTTGTACGTCCAGAGCGTATGCATCGTTAAATGCTAGCATTGCCCCTCCATAAAAAGGCGGCCCCGTTTCGGGGCCGCTTTCACGCAGGGCGGGCGCGGGGCTACGGCGTCGCCTGCAGACGGCGGGCCTCGTCCATATCGCGCCCGATCTGAGCACGCATGGCCTCAAGGGACGCAAAGCGCGCCTCAGGGCGCAGAAAGTGACGTAGCGTTACGGCGATTTCATCGCCGTACACGGCCTGAGGATCGGCGAAGGCATGCGCCTCCAGCACGAGCGTCTCACCGCCTACGGTTGGCTTTACGCCCAGATAGGCAATGCCCGGCACGCGGCGGCCCTTCGCCTCCACAAAGGCGTCGTACACGCCGCGCGGAGGAAGCGCGCGCCGAGGGTCAACCGGCAGATTCAGCGTAGGCAGACCGATGCGCCGCCCCAGCTGCGCGCCGCGGGCAACCGCGCCGGTCAGCGCGGGAACCTCCCCCCCCAGCAGCAGGCGCGCCAGGGGCAGATCCCCCGCCATAACCGCCGTGCGCACGGCCGTGGAGGACACCATGAGCCCCCGTACGCACACTTTGGGTAGAACGGTCACTGGCAGGTCCGGGGCATTCCTTACAAGCCAGGCGTGCGAACCCTCCGCCTCTGCGCCAAAGGTAAAGCTCTCGCCCATCGCCATGCCCGCAAGGCCGCGCGCCCGAAGACGGGCCAGAAAGTGCGCGGCGCTCTCCCGGGCGAGCGTCTGGTCGAAGGGGAGCATGACCAACTCGTCCGGACCGCACGCGGCGATGGCATCCGCGCGCTGCCGGGTGGTCATCAGATAGGGCGGTGCCTTGTCCGGCGCCAGACAGCAAAGCGGATGGCGCTGGAACGTGAGGACCGTGCAGCGCGCTCCCATCGACGCAGCCAGAGACAGGGCCGTCTTGATGAGTGCGCGGTGCCCCAGGTGCACGCCGTCAAACACGCCCGCCGCCACTACCCGTGGGGCGACGGGCAGCGCCCCCAGAGTATCTGTCAGCTCCATAGCTCATCCTCCGGCCCGGTCAGATTAATGCTCAGCCGCACCGCGTCCGCCTCCACGACCGCCACGCCCACCAGCGCCCCCTCATAGTACAAGCGGCAGAGGCCCTCCTGCGATTCGGGAACCATGGCGCGCGGCAGCGGATTTCCGTTGCGCAGAAGCCGCCCGGCGCACGCGGGTGCGTGCAGCGCGTCCAGATGCCCAAGCGCCGCGTCCGGCGGGGCGAGAAGGCGCGGGCGCTCCTCCTGCGGGCAGGCGAGCACCTCCTCCACCGTGCGCACCGTGTGCAGCGTGAAGGGACCGGCCTGCTCGCGCAGCAAAAACCCCATGTGCCCGCCCACGCCCAGGTGCGCGCCGATATCGTGGCACAGCGTGCGGATATACGTGCCCCGCCCGCAGGTAACGCGCAGGAGGAAGCCGCCCTCCAGTTCCTCCAGCGCCTCGATGCGCTCGACGCGGACCGGTCGCGCGCGCGCGTCCTTCGCTTGGCCCAAGCGGGCATACTCGTACAGGCGCCTGCCGTCCACGCGCACGGCCGAATAAGCGGGCGGCGTTTGCAAAATGTCGCCAACAAAGCCTTGGCAGGCGCCGCGCACGTCCGCGAGCGTCACGCCCGCAGCGTCGCGCCGCTGCAGCGGCCGGCCCCATGCGTCCTGCGTGTCCGTTGTGACGCCCAGGCACAGCTGCGCGCGGTACACCTTCTGCTTGTCGGTCAGCAGGTCGAACAGACGCGCCGCGCGGCCAACGCACAGGGGCAAAACGCCGGAGGCCTGCGGGTCCAGCGTGCCCGCGTGGCCGATGCGTTTTTGCTGCAGCTGCCGCCGCGCCCACACCACCGCGTCCGAGGAGGTCATGCCCGGCGGCTTGAGCAGATTCAAAATGCCGTCCATCAGCGCCCCGCGCCGCCGCGCACGGCTTCCACCACGCGGGCAAGCGCCTCCTGCGCCGTGCCCTCAATGGTGCAGCCGGACGCCTGACGGTGCCCTCCGCCCCCGAAAAGTCTGCAGATCGCCTGGGCGTTTACTCCCTCGGCTGTGCGCACGCTTACGCGCGCGCCGCCCGGCGCGTCGCGGGCAATGACGGCCACCTGCACGCCCTCCACCTCGGCGGCGTAGTTCACAAGGCCCTCCGCATCCGTTTGGACGGCCCCGCAGGCGCTGAAGTCCTCGCCCGTCAGGGCGATCGTGGCGATGGTGTCCTCCTCGTAGAAGCGCAGCGTGGACAGCCCTCTGCCAAGCAGCAGCGTACGCGGCTTCCCCCGCGTGCGATACAGGCGCTTGGTGATCTGGGCCACGTCCGCCCCGCGCGCCACCAACTCTCCTGCGATGCGCATGGTGGCCTGCGTGACGGCGCTGAACGAGAAGTGCCCGGTGTCCGTGGACAGGGCCACGAACAGCTGCTCCGCGGCCAGGGCGTCCGGCTGCGCGTGCAGGGCACAGGAAAGCTCATACACCAGCTCACCCGTGGCGGCGGCGCTTGCGTCGATGTAGCTCTCCCCGTCCTCGGGCTCTGGCACGAGGTGATGGTCGATCACCAGACGCGCGCGCGCGCCCGACCACAGCCCCTCGGCTCCCGTGCGGGCGACGTCCGCCACGTCCACAAGCACGGCCAGGTCGAACTCTTCCTGCGCGGCGTCCTGCGGAAAGCGGAGCTTGTCCGCGTCCGGCATAAAGGCATACAGGGCGGGCACCGGATCAAAGGAGAACGCGTCCGCCTGTTTCCCGGCCGCCAAAAGCGCCCGGCGCAATGCAAGCGCGCTGCCCAGCGTGTCGCCGTCCGGCGCTTTGTGCGCGATGAGCGCCACCGATCCCGCGCGCCTCAGCGCCGCGAGCGCCGCCGTCACGGGTCCTGGCGGCGGGCCTCGTCCTGCCGCACCACGTCGTCAATGCGCTTGCTCAGGTTCACGCCGTAGGCGATGCCCTCGTCCAGCACAAAAGAAATCTCCGGCACGGCGCGCACGGTCAGCCGGCGGCCCAGTTCGCGCCGTACATACCCGCTGGCGCGGTTCAGCGCCTCGATGAGCGCCTTTTGCGCCTCCGGATCGGCCATCACGCTTACGCGCACCTTAGCGGATGCCAGCTCGCGCGTGGTCTCCAGCGCCGTGACGGAGTACAGCCCCGTCACACGCGGGTCCTTGATCTCCTCGCGGATAATCCTGTCGATCTCCCGGCGCATCTCCTCGCCCAGGCGGTCGACACGTTCAAATTTAGCCATAAAAAATCCCTCGCTTTTGATCAACCGGCCGCCCGCATGGCGGGCGCTGTTTGGTTCGTGGCGGACTGTATACGCGCGCGCCCGCGCGTCCATCCTCTATTAGGTAGTATGCATGAAGGCGCGGGCCTTTCATGTGTGCAGGTTCTGGAGGTGCAGCGCCATGTCCGTTCCCGTTTTGCGAACGCCGCTCGCCAACGCCTTCGACGGCCTCTTGCGCGCCGCGGCGTTGTTGGCCGCGTGCATTGCCGCCTTTATGCTGGCGGGGCTTTCGCTCCCGCGCGCGTGCATACCGGGCATCCCTGCGGCCACGGCGCTGTACATCGCCCTCTCACGCGCCCGCGCGGCGCGTGTTGCGCGGCGGGAGGGCGTGGCGCTGGGCGAGGAACACCGCATGGCGGCCTTGGCGTCGCTTTCGGGCCTGTCGGCTGGGGCGGCGGCCCGGCTGATCGCCCCGCACGTGTGCGCGCTGCATCGGCTGCGCCTGGTTCGCATGCACGGCGCTTTGGCGCTGCTCACGCGCGACGCCGCGGACGCGCCCTCGCCCCGGGTGTGCGCGCTGGCCGCCCTGCCCATGCCCGCCGCAGAGGCCCCGCCGGCCGTGCGCATCGCCGCGTTGCACCGCGCGGCCGCCGCTTTGGGCGCGCACGCGCTTGTACTCGCGCCCAGCGCACCGCTTCCGCAGGCGCTGTGCGACTACATAAGCGCGCTGGAGGGGCCGGCCGCGCGCGCGCTCAGCCCCTCGGCCATGCTGCTTGTTGCGGGCCTTCTGCCCGCGCCGCCCAAAGCGGCCAAAGGCGGAAACGGGCTGAGGCGGGCCTTCGCGCTGGCGCTGCACCCTTCGCGCACGCGCATGTACGCCGCGTGCGGCGGGGCGCTTGTGCTGCTGCACCTTACGCTGCGCGCGCCCTTCGCGCTCGTTCCCGGCCTTGCGTGTTTCGCACTTTGCGTGGCCACGCGCATACGCGCGCGGTCGTCTAAGGAGCCCGATCCCTTCGCCTGAGCGGCTACGGCAGCACGATGCTCGCCGGCCGCTCGCGCGAGGGCCGGTACACCACGAACTTGCTGCCGATGCACTGCACAGGCTGAGCGGCTGTGCGGGCGCACAGCTCGTCGCACGCCTGCCGCGCCGTAACGGGCGCCCCGCGCTGAAGGGCGGCCTTCACCAGCTCGCGGCTCTCCAACACCGCCTCCAGCTCGTCGGCCACGGCATCCGTGACGCCCTCCTTGCCGATGTAGAGCACGGGCTGCATATCGTTGGCCATTGCGCGCAGATACGCGCGCTGTTTGGACGTCATGGCATGTCCTCCTGTTGGGGAGCACGGCTCCCTGTCAATCGATAAAGTCAAAGGCAACGTCGGCGATGCGCACGGTGTCGCCTTCCTTGGCGCCCGCGGCGCGCAGCGCGTCGATAACGCCCATGCGCCGAAGCGTGCGCTGGAACCACTGCAGGGAATCCTCGTTGCCAAAGTTGACGCTTTGTATGAGGTGAGCGACGGACGGACCGCGCACCAGGAAGGCGCCGTCGTCCTCGCGGTCGATCTCGAAGGGCGGGCCCTGCGCCTCCTCGTCGTCCTGCAGGTCCTCCTCAAGGAAGGTGCTGGCAGGAGGCAGGGTCTGCAGCTTTTCGTACACGGCGTTCATCAGCTGGGACAGGCCCTGGCTGGTGGCGGCGCTGATAGGATAGATGGGTGTGCCGGGAAGCTTAACCCGCAAGCGGGCGAGGTTTTCCTCCGCGTCCGGCAGGTCGGTCTTGTTGGCGGCAATGATCTGCGGCCGGTTTTGCAACTCGCCGTAAAGGCGCAGTTCCTCGTTGATGATGTCGTAGTCGGACAGCGGATCGCGCCCCTCGCAGCCGGAGATGTCCAGAACGTGCACGAGCAGCCGCGTACGCTCCACATGCCGCAAAAAGGCGTGGCCAAGCCCGGCCCCTGCGCTTGCGCCCTCGATGAGGCCGGGGATATCCGCCAGCACGAAGCCGTCCTCGTGGATGCGCACCACGCCCAGGTTGGGCAGCAGCGTGGTGAAGTGATAGTCGGCAATCTTGGGCTTGGCGGCCGTCACCACGGAGAGAAGCGTTGACTTGCCCACGTTCGGGAAGCCCACAAGCCCCACGTCGGCGATGGTCTTCAGCTCAAGGCGCAGCACGACCTCCTCGGTTTGCATGCCCGGCTTGGCAAAGGCGGGCGTTTGGCGCGTGGGCGTGGCGAAGTGCTGGTTGCCAAAGCCGCCCCGGCCGCCGCGCAGCAGAAGCCGGCGGCCCTGCGCGCCCATGTCGAGCAGCACGCGTCCGTCCTGGCCGTACACCACCGTGCCGGGCGGCACACTGATCACCGCGTCCGCGCCGCGCGCGCCGGATTGGTTGTTATGGCGGCCGTCCTCGCCGTTGCCCGCGTGAAACTTGGTGTGATAGCGGAAGTCGAGCAACGTGTGCATGTTTTTTGCGACCTCGAAGATCACGTCGCCGCCGCGCCCTCCGTCCCCTCCGTCCGGGCCGCCGTTCATAACGAACATCTCGCGGTGAAAATTCACGCATCCGTTGCCGCCGTTGCCGGCCTTGACGCGAATTTGCACCGTATCGACGAACAAACTCATGGGTTTCCTCATTTCCATCGCTTTTGCATATGCGCGCGGGCATAGCATGCCCGCGCAGAAGCGTATTTACAGAAGCGTCCGCATGCGCGCTTCCTGAACGACTGCGCCGGCGTAGCGCGCCTCGCGCTCCGCGCCGTCGGCTTTATAGCCCATCGCCGCAAAGCAGCGTCTGCCGTATCCCACGTCGCGCGGCACCCAGGCCACCGCCCCGCGGTAACCAAGCGCCGCGAAGCGCATGTGCATGTGCGACAGAAACGTGCTGCCCATGCCCTGGCCCCAGAACTCCGGCAGGATGTAGAGGTGAAACACCTCGCCCAGGCGGCTGGACACGTCCTTGTCCTCGCGCATGCCGTACACGGCCATGCCGCATATTTTGCGATTGACGAGCAGCAGTGCCGTCTCCTTGTCACTTCCGGCCAGGTTCCATCTCTCCAGAGTTTTCAGCCATTTGTCGTCGCGCAAAAGGGAAAGAGCGGCCTCCGGCACGACGCCGCGGTAAGCTTCCTTCCACGAGCGCACCAGCACCGCGCTGGCCTCGCGCAGCTCCGCGCCTTCGGCAGCGCGATACAGGATATCCGGCATGCGCTATTCCCCCCGACTACTCTATTGCGGCGCAGCGTTCGTGAATGGAACGCGCGGCCGAGCGGCCTGCACCCATGGCCAGTATGACCGTGGCCGCGCCCGTAACGGCGTCGCCGCCGGCCCAAACGCCGTCCTTCATGGTGTCCATATCCTCGCCGCGCACCACGATGCATCCCCACTTGTTTGTCTCCAGCCCGGGCGTGGTTTGGGCGATAAGCGGGTTGGGCGTGGTACCGATGGCCATGATCACCGCGTCGCACGGGATGGTCTCCTCCGACCCCTCCACCGCCACGGGGCGGCGGCGTCCGGAAGCGTCGGGCGCGCCCAGCTCCATGCGCACGCAGGTGAGACCGCTCGTCCAGCCGTCCGCGCCCTGGATGGCCACGGGGCTCTTCAACAGTTCGAAGCGTACGCCCTCTTCCTGGGCGTGGTGCACCTCGTCGCGCCGGGCGGGCATCTCGGCCATGGTGCGGCGGTACACGACCGTCACCTCCGCCCCCAAACGCTTGGCGCAGCGTGCGGCGTCCATGGCCACGTTTCCACCGCCCACCACACACACGCGGGCCGCGCGCTTGATGGGCGTGTGCGCCTCTTCGCGGAAGGCGCCCATCAGGTTGATGCGCGTTAGGTATTCGTTGGCCGAGAATACGCCGCCCAGGTCCTCGCCGGGAATGCCCATGAACGAAGGCAGGCCGGCGCCCGTGCCCAGGAACACGGCGTCGTTGTGCGCGAGCAGTTCCTCTACGCTCAGTGTGCGGCCGACGACCACGTTGAACTCAAAGCGCACGCCCGCGGCTTCCAGCGCGGCCACCTCGGCGCGTACGAGCGCCTTGGGCAGGCGGAACTCCGGAATGCCGTAGATAAGCACGCCGCCCGGCGCGTGGAAGGCCTCGTACACCGTAACCTCCCAGCCAAGCGCCGCAAGCGACCCGGCGCAGGTACGTCCGGCCGGGCCGGCGCCCACCACCGCGGCCCTTTTGCCGATGCGCGGCGCGGGCGGAGGCGCGGCGTCGCCCCTTCTCATCCGCCCGTCGGCGGCGTAGCGCTCCAGGTTGCCAATCGCCACGCTCTTGCCCTTCGCGGCCAGCACGCACACCTTCTCGCACTGCTCTTCCTGGGGGCACACGCGGCCGCACACGCCGGGCAGGGCGTTGGTCTTGGCGATGATGTCGATGGCCCGGTCGTCCTGACCCATGACCACGGCCTTGATGAACTCGGGAATCTGCACGCCGACGGGGCAGCCCTCTACGCACTTTGGTTTTTTGCACTGCAGGCACCGCTGCGCTTCCAGACGCGCCTCCGCCTCACCGTACCCAAGGGCCACCTCGGTGAAGTTTGCGCTGCGCGCCGCCGCATCCTGCACCGGCATGGGCACCCGGTCAATCTTGCGCATCAGCAGTCCTCCCCCTTCTTCAGCCCCGCCGCGCGCAGAAGGCGGCAATCCTCGCCGCAGGGGTGCACATCCAGCGCCGCGCGCTCCTCGGGCCGGTACAAGCTCATGCGGCGGATGAAGGAGTCAAAGTCAACCAAATGGCCGTCGAAATCCGGGCCGTCCACGCAGGCGTAGCGCACCTTGCCGTCCACAATCACGCGGCAGCAGCCGCACATGCCCGTACCGTCCAGCATGATGGGGTTGAGGGAGATGACGGTTCTCAGGCCCTTGTCGCGGGTAATCTGGCACACGGCCTGCATCATGCGCGGCGGGCCGATCACAACGCACAGATCATAGCTCTCGCCGTCCAGAAGCTGCAAGAGCCGCTGCGTGACGAAGCCGTGAAAGCCAAAGCTTCCGTCGTCCGTGCAGGGGTATACCGCGCGCGTAAGATCCGACAGCTCCGGCAGCAAAATCAGCAGATCCTTCGTGCGCGCGCCGGTCACCACGTCCACCGCCACGTCCGGCAGCGTGGAGAGATAGCGCACCTGCGGATACACCACCGCCGTGCCCACGCCGCCCCCTACGCACACGATGCGCTTGGCGCCAAAGAACTGCGAGGGGTGCCCCAGCGGCCCCACGATGTCCTGCAGCAGATCGCCCGGCCGTAGGGCGGACATGAGGCGCGTGGAAAAACCGGCCACCTGAAAGATGACGGAGATGTCCCCCGTGTCAGGCTCCGGGTCGCATGCGGTGAGCGGTATCCTCTCCCCCTGCGGGTGCGCGCGCAATATGACAAACTGGCCGGGCCTGCAGGCGCGCGCCACCAGGGGCGCGTTGACGCTCAGCCGCCACAGTCCCTCGGCGAGCTGTTCCATGCCTGTCACTGGGTAGGGCA
The DNA here is from genome assembly GCA_031553225.1 of Eubacteriales bacterium. Classification (GTDB taxonomy): domain Bacteria; phylum Bacillota; class Clostridia; order Christensenellales; family UBA1750; genus JAVBLU01. The sequence goes on along the minus strand of JAVBLU010000017.1, from coordinate 52,697 downwards.
TGCGGTCCCTCACCATCCTTTTCACAATCCATATATTATTCGCCGCGCGCGGCGAAAACCTTTCAAGGATGCTCAAGAAAACCACATTTTTCGTCCGGCGGCCCGGGTTCGCCGCGTGCGGCAACGCCGGCGGCCAAGGCGGGCGTCACTCGTTGGCGTCGATGTCCACCTGCAGGAGGGGCGGATGCGAGCACGGGCCCAGGTACGCCCGTTGCTGTTCTGCCGGCCGGGCCAGAAAAGCGTCCACCGCCTCGTCCATCGCCCGGACGGTGCGGGCGTCTGGATTGTTCTTGCGCAGGCACCGATAAGCGTAGCGGATATAGAAATACTCCTCATCCGCGGCGGCAAAGCGCAAAAGCGTCCAGCCGGCCCCTTGGCGGCGCAGGTACGCCTCCATCATCGTGTCCTGCCCAAAGAGGCGGGCGGTAAACGTGCAGCGCAGCACCTGCGGGTCGTCCGGCTCATAGGCCATGACGATGTCGGCGGGGCTTGCCTGCGCCAGTTCCTCGCCGTAGATGGCGGCCAGCATGCGGTATACGCCGCGGTTCTCCATGCGCTGCTGGGGCAGCTCCTCCGGGTAAGCGTCCGGAACCGACTCGGCGAGCAGCCCTTCCACAAGCAGAGAAACGGCCGCGGCCTCCTCCTGCGGCACGGCGCGCTCGGGCGCGAGGTTAGAAAGAGCGTCGCGAAACTCCTTCAGTTCCTCGCGCAGCTGATCCGCCGCGTAGATCGTGTTGCTGGAGTAGCGCCGCTGTTCAAACGGATACGCGCCCGCCCCGGGCGCGGCCCTGGCCGCCGTAAGCGGCAGAGCAAGAGCGAGCAAGCCCGCCAGCAGCCTTGCGCATTTTCTCACGCAGCAGTCCCCCCTTTATTTGTTGCGGTCGTTTGAAAAGCGCTCGCGGCAGCATGACGCGCGTCGCGGGCGCAGAATGCCTTCACCAGAAAAACGACGCACCGGCCGGTTTTTGCTTCACAGCCTTCCTTGATATGATCCCTCTCCATGCCAATTCCATCACAAAACCGCCGCTTCGTCAACCCATAATCCACCACTCCCCCCCTTGATTCATGGCGTACCCGTTCATTCCCGCGCGGCGGTTTAATAAGCTGCGGACCCGCGGCGGACGCGGACAAAGGCAAGCGCCGCAATTTGTTACGGAACATTCGCATTGAAACAAGGATTGGGATGAGTGCCCTGCCGAATTAATAACCTGCAGCACAAGTACCTGCCGGCCGTGAAACGGGCCGCGCACGCAAGGCAAGTAGCAAAGGAGGCATCCCCAGCCATGAAACTCAGTTTCACCAGCGTCAGCATCGGAAAGGACCTCACGTTCGAGCAATGCCTGGCGCTCGCCAAGGACTCCGGCTGCGCAGGCCTGGAGTTCCGTACGGGCAACGTCTTTCCGCACGGCATCGAGGTTTCCCTCAGCAAAGAGGAGCGCAAAACCCGCCGCCGCCAGGTGGAAGACCAGTATCTGGAGGTCGCCTGCCTCAACTCCCAGTACGAGCTGCACAACCCCGAAGCCGCAGAACGAAGAAAAATAGTGGACGGTGTGGCCGCCACGGCCGAACTGGCCGCCGACCTTGGCTGCCGCATGGTGCGCGTGTTCGGCAACAACGTGCCCGCCGGCGTAAACGCCCAGGACTGCGTGGCCTACGTGGCGGAAACGCTTGGGCAGATGGCCGACAAGGCCGCGCCTCTCGGCGTGACCATCCTGCTTGAGATGCACGGCCAGTTCAATTACTGGGGCTACACGCTGCCCGCCGTGCAGGCGGCGGGGCGTGCCAACGCCGCCGTTTTGTACAACTGCGACAACCGCGACCTGGTGAGCGGCAACGCCCGCGAGACTTTCCTGCGTGTAAAACCCTACGTGAAACACATCCATATGCACGACGTGGGCCGCGAATACCCGTATCTGCAGCTGTTTGAGGAGCTCGTGCGCATGGATTACCAGGGCTATCTGTCCGCGGAGATCGACGGCTCGTCCGACCCGACGCGTGTGATGAAGCTGCACAACACGGCCGTGCGCGCGCTGATTGACCTGGCGCGCCTGCGAGTTGGCGTCGGTCTGATCGGTTAGGAGGGGGCGCCATGCAGAAGCTGCGCATCGGCATGATCGGCTGCGGCCAGATCATGCCTGCAACCGCCAAGGGCATCAAGGAGAGCGCGCGCTGCGAGATGACGCGTTTCCTGGATGTGGAGCCCACGGCCATGAACGAGACGGCGGCCGCCTTTGGCTTGCCCGTGGAAAATGATCTATTCGGCTTCCTCGCCCACGAGGACATCGACGCGGTGTACGTGGCCGTGCCGCATGCGCTGCACGCGGCCATCGCCGTGGCGGCTGTGCGCGCGGGCAAACACGTAATGATTGAGAAGCCCATGGCCACAACGCCGGGCGACGCGGCTTTCATCGTGTCGGAGGTGCGCAAGGCGGGCCGCGTGGGCGCGGTGGCCATGGTCATGCGCTTCACGCAAACCGTGCAAAAAGCGCGCGAACTCGTGCTCAGGGGCGCCATAGGCTCCGTGACAAACACGCGCATCCTCGCCATCGGTTACAAAGACGATACGTACTGGTCCAACGGCGTGGGCGGCCGCGCCCGGCTGTCCACCTGGCGCGCCTTCGAGGGTATGGCCGGGGGCGGCATCCTCATCATGAACGCCGTGCACAACCTGGACGCCATGTACCACATCACCGGCCTTGCGCCCGCCAGCGTATCGGCGCTTGGCGGCACGTACACGGCCACGGCGGCCGTGGAAGACGCCATCGGCCTGCTCATTCAGTATCAGGACAGCTCCGCTTACTGCGTGTGCGAAGCCATGAGCTCGGCCTTTGGCGCCAGCCACACGGACAATACAAACGTCATTTATGGCACGAAGGGCACGCTGCGCTTCCAGGGCGACCTTCTGGAGCTGTACACGACGGTTGAGGGCATGGGCGTGCCCACCGGCGTGTTTACTGCCATTCCCGTGGAGAGGCAAAACGACCGCGCCCTGTTTGTGGACGACTTCGCGCGGGCCATCGTCGAGGGCGGCCGGCCCCTTATCCCCGTGGAGGACGGCGCACTCATCACGAACACCATCTGCGCCGCCTATCGCTCCATGCGCTCGCACGCGCCGGAAGCCGTGCGGTAATCTGCGAAAGCCGGCCGCGCCCTGCCGGCCTGCATGCCAGGATATCATGTCGCCGACAGGAGGGATATCCATGGAATGGATGGCGCTGTATCCCCAGGACAAGCCCCCTACCCTTGAAGAGATGGCCGCCTACATGGGCGAGGGCCGCGCGCTCTTTCATGAGCTGCTCTCCTTTATGGCCGACACGCTCTCCTGCAAGCCCAAGATGACCTACTCCACCTGCAGCGGTAAGCCCGGCTGGAACGTCAAGTTTCAGAAAAGCGGCGTGGGTTTGGGAACGCTGTACCCCGAGGAGGGCGGCTTCTCCATGATGGTGGTCGTCGCCTACCGTCACGACATGCAGATGGAGGCGGCGCTCCCCCTGATGACCCCCGCTATGTCCGAGCGCTACAGGGCCGCCAGCGACTACATGAAGATCGGCAAGTGGATGATGTTTCGCGTGGATTGCCGGGAGACTCTCGCCGATTACCAGCGCATAGCCGCCATTAAGCTGACCAAGTGAGCGCCTCTTTGTAAAGCGAACCCTTTGGGGCCGCCTGTAAAGCACCAAAGGAAAACCGGCGAGGGGTCTGCGCCGCAGACTCGCCCGCCGGTTTTTTGGTGCAGTAGGTTGGTAAGCCGAGTTCTGTCGTGAGCGGCCATCTATCTAGGCCCCCTGTTGCCAGAAGGCTCCAGCGATATCCTGGGAGCGCGACGGGCCGCCGCATATGCTCCCTTGCATCTTGCACCGGGTGGGGTTTACATGACGGGCAAGTCGCCAAGCCGCCGGTGAGCTCTTACCTCACCTTTCCACCCTTACGCGCGCCTTGCGGCGCGCGCGGTATCTCTCTGTTGCACTCTCCTTGGAGTCGCCTCCACCGGGTATTACCCGGCACCCTGCCCTGCGGTGCTCGGACTTTCCTCATGCCCTTTCGGGCCTGCGGCCGCTTTGCCTACTGCGCCGACAATGTATCACAAACCCGGGGCGGCGTCAAGCGGAGGCGAAGAGAATGCGTCCGCAGTTTTCGCACTCCACGATGGCCGTACCCAGATTCACCTTCTTGACCACGACGGAGGGCAGCGACATGTTGCACCCGCCGCATTGGTCGCCCTGCAGGCGCGCCACGGGCGGCACTACGTGCGATTTAACGCTTTGGTAGCGCCCCAGCAGCTGCGGGTTGATGTCGCCCGCCAATGCGTCGCGCGCGGCCGTAAGCTTCGTGAGTTCCTCCTGCGCGCCCTTTATCTCTTCGTCCACGGCGGCCTTCAGCTGATCGAACTCCTGCTTGCGCTGCACGGCCTTCTGGCGCATCTCCTTGTACTGGCGTTCCTGGGCGCTGATCTCCTCCTGCACGCGGCGCACGTCCTGGGAGATGGCGGTGAGCTGGGTGGCGATCTGCTCGGCGTCCACGGCCATGGCGCGGATGTAGTCGATATCCTCCACCTTGCCCTCGTTCACGATGGCCAGGCCGTCGTCGATGGCCGCCTCCAGCCCGGCGTACTCGCTGCGCAGTGCGGTGAGGGACGCCTGGAAACGGCTGATGTCCGCTTCGATTTTTTGCATGCCGTTCGTCAGCTCGAGCAGCTGCCCGTGCACGGCCATCAGGCGTTTGCGGCTGGCGGAGTTTTTCAGCGTGCTCTCGCAGCGCACAACGGCCATGTCGGCCTGCTGATAAGCGGTTATCGCTTCATATTGCGTCATCTGTCGCCTCTTTCTCCGCTCGTGCGGACATCATGAGGCGGCCTGCCAGGGGCGGCAGGTCGCTTATGAATATCGGTATATGCCATTGTAACGCAGAAAACTCCGTTTGTAAACGTCTGCCAAGAAACGACAGCGACAAACGTTCGGTTTCAGCGTGGCCGCAGTCCACCAGCGCAAGCCCCTCGGCTGCCGCGTCCTGCGCATCGTGGTAGGTCACATCGCCCGTCAGGTAGGCGTCAACGCCCAGGGCGCAGGCAACGCGCGCCTCAGACATGCCCGCGCCCCCGCACACGGCTAGGCGGCGCACCTCGCGGTCCGGCCCGTAATAGCGCGGCAGGTCGCAGCCAAGGCGGCGGCCCGCCCACGCGGCCAGCTGCGAGAGGGGCACAGGACGGGGCAGGTCGCCCGCGGCAACCAGGCCGTCCACAGCGCGGCCGCTGAGCTCCAGCGCATCTGCAAGGCAGTCGCGCACGCCGCCTTGCGCCATATCCCAGTTCGTATGCGCCGTAAAGAGCGACATGCCGCTGCGGATGAGCTGCAGCGCGGGCGCGAGCGCCGGGTCGTCCAGCCGCAGGGCGCGCACGGGGCGGTACAGAATCGGGTGATGCGTAAGCACGGCGCTGCAGCCGTGCGCGCGGGCGTCCTGCACGGCTTCAACGGTCAGGTCCAAGGCTACGTACACCCCTGTGAGCGAATCAGACGGATCACCCGCCAGGAGCCCTACGTTGTCCCCCTCCTGCGCGAGCGCGGCCGGAGCAATGCGCTCCATAGCGGCCATCAGGCCGGATACGCGCGGCGTCACGGCGCCCCCTCCTCTTCGCGGTTCCCCGCTTCCGCAAGGACAGCATGCAGCGCGCGGCCTTGCGGGGTTTGCATGCGCGCGGCCACACCGATGCGCCAGCGCAGGTAAGCGCTAAACAGAGGCGAGCCGCCAAGGTAGCATCCAAGCTCTTCCTGGGCGGGCGTTAGAGGAGGGGCGGCCCCCCTTCGCGCGCGCATGGCCACGTAGAAACGGCCCCGCTCACGGCACAGCGCCTCCTGCTCCAGCGCGAAGCCGTTGCGCTGCAGAAAGCGGCGCACGTCGCCATGCCCAAGCGTGGGCGAGAGGATGAGCGCGCTGTCGCCGATGACCGCAAGCCCACGTTCCAGCACCCCGGTCATGGTGACGGCCCCCATGCCCGCGCACACGATAGCCTGGGCCTCGCCCGGCGCAAGGCCGCTTAAGCCGTCGCCCGTATGCAGCCGCACGCGCTCGCACAGGCCCAGCGCTTCGTACAGGGCACGCGCCTTGGAAAGCGCCCGGGCGCTTACGTCACAGGCGACCAGACGCGCACACACGCCTTCCTGCAGAAGCATCGCGCCGAGCCGGCCGTGGTCGGCTCCGACGTCCGCCGCGCACGCGCAGGGCAGCACAAGACGCGCCAGCATGGCAAGGCGTGCGGACATAGCGGGCCTCCCTTTGCACAGCACGGCGCGACGGCCCGTGTACACGCCGTCGCGCCGTGATACGCGCGTTTTTGCTAGTCCAGAAAATCCTTCAGCTTTTTAGAGCGGGAAGGATGGCGGAGCTTGCGCAGCGCCTTGGCCTCAATCTGGCGGATGCGCTCGCGGGTCACGTTAAACTCCTTACCCACTTCCTCCAGCGTGCGCGCGCGGCCGTCGTCCAGCCCGAAGCGCAGGCGCAACACCTTCTCCTCGCGCGGGGTGAGGGTATCGAGCACGTCCATCAGCTGTTCCTTCAAAAGCGTGTAGGAAGCGGCCTCGGCGGGCGCAGGAGCCTCGTCGTCCGGAATGAAATCGCCCAGGTGGGAGTCCTCTTCCTCGCCGATGGGCGTCTCCAGCGACACGGGCTCCTGGGCAATTTTGATGATCTCGCGCACCTTGTCCTCGGTGATGGCCATCTCGCGGGCGATCTCCTCGGGCTGTGGCTCGCGCCCATACTCCTGCAGCAGCTGGCGGGATACGCGGATGAGCTTGTTGATCGTCTCCACCATGTGCACGGGGATGCGGATGGTGCGCGCCTGATCGGCAATGGCTCGTGTGATCGCCTGACGGATCCACCAGGTGGCGTAGGTGGAAAACTTATAGCCACGGCGGTAGTCGAACTTCTCAACGGCCTTGATGAGCCCCAGGTTCCCTTCCTGAATCAGGTCCAGAAACTGCATGCCGCGCCCCAGGTACCGCTTGGCGATCGACACGACCAGGCGCAGGTTCGCCTCGGCCAGCTTGCGCTTGGCGTCCGGGTCGCCCACCTCCATGCGCTGGGCGATCTCGATCTCCTGCTGCGCGGAAAGCAGGGGCACCTTGCCGATTTCCTTTAGATACATGCGCACGGGGTCGTCCAGTGACACCCCGTCCGGCACGGACAGATCCTCTTCCTCTACGGCCTTTTCGGGCGCGATGGGGTCGACGTCCACCTCGCCCACCACGTCCACGCCAAGCCGCGCCAAAGACTCATAGATCTTGTCGATCTGATCGGGCTCCAGCTCGATCTCGACCAACTCGTCCATGATCTCTTTGTAGGTGAGCACGCCTTTTTGTTTTCCCGCTTCGACGAGCTCGGTGATACGGCTTTGTTTGGCATCGCTGGGCTGGCTCAAACTATTCTCTCCCCTCAAGCATGAGAGCGGTCTTTCGCAAACGGAGCAGCCTCAGCCGCTCCATGTCGATGGCCACCTTGCGCTGGGCGAGCGCCATCTGCTCCTGTGGCGCCGCATCGCTCGCCATCAGCCGCTCGCGCGTCTGTGCGAGTTCCTTGTCCAAAGTGGCGATGCGCATGGTGACGGCAATCTGCCGCATATGCGCGGGTATCTGGTCGGGCGAACACAGCGGGTCGGTGGAGAGGATCTGCGCGGCTAGCGAGCGTTCCTCCTCGGCCCAGTCGTCCATCCCACGGGCCGCGGCCGCAGCCCCCCCCTGCAAGATGAGGGCCGCCAGGCGGGCGTGCAGCGGATCGGTAAAGTCGTCGGCGCCCACGATGCCGGGCGGCAGCTGCAGGCCTTTGGCCATCAGCGCGAGCAACTGGCGCTCGCCCTTCAGATGATCGGGCAAAAACTCGCCGCGGTCGGAGTTATTATGCCGGTTCTTTCCATCCGTATGCTCGGAGGCGGAAATGTTGACGAGGGCCATCTGCCCCACCTGCTGGCGCAGCACCTCGCGCGGGAAGCCGGTTTGCACGCTCAGGCGGCCCAGGTGCTCCTCGATCTGCACGGGGTTATGCAGGCGTCGAAGGATGCGCGAAGCGTCGATGGCGTACTGAGTGCGGCCCTCCTGGCCGGAAAGGTCGATCCCCACGGCCGCGCGCGCCAGCCGCCAGGTGGTGGCGTCCGTGCGGGGCAGGGCGTCAAAGCCTTCCTTGCCCTCGCGGCGAACGACGTCGTCCGGGTCCATACCGTCCGGCAGACGCAGCACTTTGGGCGCGGCGCCCGCCTCCTCCAGCAGGTCCAACGCTTTGGCGATGGCCTTCTGCCCGGGCTCGTCGCCGTCGTAGCACACGGTGACCGTTGGCGCGTAGCGTTTCATCAGGCGGGCCTGGTCGGCCGTGATGGACGTGCCCAGCGTCGCCACCGCGCCCTGAACACCGGCTTGCGCCAGCGACACGACATCCATATACCCTTCAACGAGCAAAAGCTCACGAAGGTCGCGCAGCTTTTTAACAAAGTTGAGCGCATAGAGATGGAAACGCTTGTTGAAGACGGGCGTATCGGACGAGTTGAGGTATTTGGGCTGGCCGTCGCCAAGGATTCGGCCGCCAAAGGCGATGACGCGGCCCTGCGCGTCGAAGATGGGAAACATCGCCCGGCCGCGGAAGGCGTCGTAACGCTTGCCCTCTTTCAAAATGGTCAGCCCGGCCTTTTGCAGTTCTTCCGGCGCGAAGCCCTCGCGCATGAGCGCTTCGGTAAGGCCGTCCCAGCCGGGGCCGGTCGCCCCAAGGCCAAATTTGCGAATGGTGCCTTCCGTAAGGCCCCGCCTACGCAGATAGGCCATGGCTTCCTCACCTTCGCGGGCGAAAAGCCGATCGCGGTACCAGCGCGCCGCGCTCGTCAGGGCGGCCATCAGCCGCTCGCGCTCCTCGCGCGATGTTCCTGCCGGTGCGTCCGGCACGGGCCTATGCGCCCGTTCGGCCAGATGGATGACAGCCTCGGCGAAGGGCATGCGCTCGGTGGCCATCACAAAATGAAACACGTTGCCGCCCGCGTGGCAGCCAAAGCAGTAGTAGGTCTGCGCGTCGGCATTCACCGAGAAGGACGGCGTTTTTTCGTTGTGGAAGGGACACAGGCCCCAATACCGGCGGCCTTTGGGCTGCAGGTGCACGTACTCGGACACCACATCCACAATGTCGCACCGGGCCCGTAGCTCGTCCAGCCAGGCGTCTTGGAATCTCGGCACGCGTTCACCGCCGTTTCGCGTCATAGAATTGTTCGCCATGGTCCCCCCGATTCCTGCAACACCCCGCGCGAAAACTGTGCAGCCCGCCACGATGACTCACAAACCGCTAAGAAATGTAAGTCGGCAGCCGCTTTGTAATACCGAAATGGGCCGGACAGGAAAAAGACTACAGCGAGCGTTCGGACAGGGGCACGAAGATACGCTCGAAGAGGTTAACGGCGAAACGGTCGGTCATGCCGGCGATATAGTCGCACACCACCCTTTCGCGGGGCGATTGATCCAGGAAGGGCGTCACGTCCGCCGGCAGGGCGCTCTCGCCGCGCAGAAAATGCTGGTAGAGCAGCTCGAGCATGCGGTTGGCTTTGCGTTCCTCGCGCATGGCGCGCTCTGCGTAGTAGATGGCCTGAAAGAGGAAGGAGCGCAGTTCGTCGGTGGCTTGCTGCACCGGGGCGGAAAGGCCGATTGTGCCCGTCTGCTCAAAGGCGGCGACCGCGTCCAGCACCATGCGGTTGATGCGCTCGCCGTGCGTGCCGCCAAGCAGCTCCAGGGGCGCTTTGGGCAGGTCTGCGGCGGCGATGACGCCCGCGCGCAGCCCGTCGTCGATGTCGTGGTTGATGTAGGCGATGCGGTCGGACAGGGCAACCACGCGGCCCTCCAGCGTGTCCGCCTGTTTTCCGCCCGTGTGGCACACAATGCCCTCGCGCACCTCGTGCGTCAGGTTCAGCCCGCCCGGTCCTTCCAGAAGCGTGACCACGCGCAGGGATTGCTCGTTGTGCGCAAACCCGCCGATAGCGGAGCTGAGGCGGTCCAGGGTGCGCTCGCCCATATGCCCGAAAGGCGTGTGTCCCAGGTCGTGCCCCAGGGCGATCGCCTCGGCCAGATCCTCGTTGAGGCGGACGGCCCGGGCGATGGTGCGGGCGATCTGCTGCACCTCCAGCGTATGCGTCAGCCGCGTGCGAAAGTGGTCGCCCTCGGGCGACAGGAAACACTGCGTTTTGTGTTTGAGCCGCCGAAAGGCCTTGCTGTGCAGGATGCGGTCACGGTCGCGCTGAAACTCCGTGCGCAGCTCGTCCTTCGTGATGGGGCGCTCGCGCCCCTTCGTGCGGGCGGACAGTGCCGCCAGGGGGTGCATGCGTTCCGCCTCCCAGGCCTCCAGCCGTTGCCGAACCGTCATGCGCCCGCCTCCTTTGCATGCGTATGTACGACACGAAAGAGCGATATTCCTTCTAGCGCATAAGAATCGCAGCGCTAAAGGTTTCCCCGCGCACGTTCGATAATACACATGAAGCACCGAGGAAATGCGCCGTGCGCCCCGGCACCCGCATTCACGCGGCAATCTTTTCCAAAGAAGATTTCGCACTTTTTCGACAAGCGGTTCTCGTACGCCCCATTCACGCGTTCATATTTGAGCCGCACCGTTCAAAACACGGCGTTCAAAATCCAGCGGCAAGGCGCCGTTGGTCACATCAGCCTTCTCGCAGCGCGCTTCCTTCTGCAGCGATGAGGTTTGGGCGGTTTCGAGTCGAAAGGGAGGCCTTGCATTTTTCCTTTTGATTGGTACAATACAAGCATAAAGCCTATGCGGGTAAGCATGGATGCTGCCCGGAACGCGGGGATTCGCCCCGCACCGTACGGAAAGGATGGTCCCCATGATGATTCGTCGCGGTACCTGTGTGCGGGCAATCGTCGGCCTTTGCTTGATGGCCGCGCTGCTGCTCGGCTGCACGTCCACCGTGTTCGCTTCGGCCACGCCCTCCACCGCGCCGGGCGAGGTGAGCATCACCGAGGCCGTGCCCTATGGCGCCGTCTCCGGCATGGCAGCCGTCAACCTGGTCGGGAACCCCCTCTCGCCCTATACGCCCTTCCTGCTGGCCGCCGTGGTCGCAACGCTTTTAACCCTTCCCCGCTACCTTCTGCTGGCCAAAAGGGCCGCGGTAACCTCCGTGGGCGCGCTGCCCAACTAAACCGATTATACGCCGCTTGGCTGTTTGTAAATAGCGCTTCAGTTCAATGGCAAGCCCGCCGCACATGCGGCGGGCCATTATTATGTCCGGGCAGGAAAAGACGGCGCGGGGGGTTTCCCGCCGCGCCGTCTTTGACGCAGGACCGATAGGATTACTTCTGGCCGAGGTTGCTGCCGCCCACCTTGTCCATGACGGCCGCCTGGGCCGCCGCCAAACGGGCGATCGGCACGCGGAAGGGTGAGCAGGATACGTACGCCAGCCCGGCCTTGTGGCAGAAGACGACCGAGGACGGGTCGCCGCCGTGTTCGCCGCAGATGCCCAGCTTGATATCCGGACGGGTGGTACGGCCCAGCTTGCAGGCCATGTCCACCAGCTTGCCCACGCCGTCCTGGTCCAGCTTGGCGAAGGGGTCGGACTCGAAGATCTTCTTGGCGTAGTACTCCTCCAGGAACTTGCTGGAGTCGTCGCGCGAGAAGCCGTAGGTGGTTTGGGTCAGATCGTTCGTACCGAAGGAGAAGAACTCGGCCTCCTTGGCGATCTGGTCGGCCAGCAGCGCGGCGCGCGGCAGCTCGATCATGGTCCCCAGCAGATACTTGATCGTGACGCCCTTCTCGGCCATCACGGTATCGGCTGTCTTGCTCACGATGTCCTTAACGAACTTGAGCTCCTTAACGTCGCCCACGAGCGGGATCATGATCTCGGGGATAACCGCTTTGCCGGTCTCCTGCGCTACGGCGATGGCCGCCTCGATTACGGCGCGGGTCTGCATCTCGCCGATCTCCGGATAGGTGACCGTCAGACGGCAGCCGCGGTGACCGAGCATGGGGTTGAGTTCGTGCAGGGAGTCGATGCGGGCCACGATGTCGTCGGGCGACTTGCGCAGCTCGCGCGCCAGGTTGGCGATGGCTTCCTTGTCCGTCTTGGCGGGCAGGAACTCGTGCAGCGGGGGATCCAGGTAGCGGATGGTGACCGGGCGGGCGCCCATAGCGCGGAAGATGCCCTTAAAGTCCTCGCGCTGCATGGGCAGAAGCTTGGCCAGCGCTGTGCGGCGCTGGGCCTCGTTGTCCGCCAGGATCATCTCGCGCATGGCGGGGATGCGGTCGTTCTCAAAGAACATGTGCTCGGTGCGGCACAGGCCGATGCCCTCCGCGCCGAATTTAACGGCCTGCGCCGCGTCGTGCGGCGTGTCGGCGTTCGTGCGCACCTTCAGCTTGCGCGCGGCGTCCGCCCAGCCCATAAAGCGGTCGAAATCGCCCGTGATGGCAGCTTCCACGGTGGGTACGGCCTCGCCGTACACGTTGCCGGTGGAGCCGTCCAGGGAGAGCCAGTCGCCTTCCTTGAAGGTCTTGCCGCCGATGACGGCGGTCTTGGCGCTCTCGCTGATGTGCGCGTCGCCGCAGCCGGCCACGCAGCAGGTGCCCATGCCGCGCGCCACGACGGCCGCGTGGGAGGTCATGCCGCCGAAGGCGGTGAGGATGCCCTGGGAGACGACCATGCCCACGATGTCCTCGGGGCTGGTCAGCTCGCGCACCAAAATGACCGTCTGGCCAATGGTGGCGGCGGCGGCGGCGTCGCCCGCGGTGAAGTCGATCTGGCCGCAGGCCGCGCCCGGGGAAGCGGGCAGGCCCTTAGCGACGGGCTTGGCGGACTTTAAGGCCTTGGCATCAAACTGCGGGTGCAAGAGGGCGTCCAGCTGCTTGGGCTCCACCTTCAGGATGGCCTCGTCGGTTGTGATCATGCCCTCGTCCACCAGGTCGACGGCCACCTTGAGAGCCGCGGCAGCGGTGCGCTTGCCGTTGCGGGTTTGCAGCATGAAGAGCTTGCCGCGCTCGATGGTGAACTCCATATCCTGCATGTCGCGGTAGTGCTTCTCCAGCGTGTCGGCCACCTTCACGAAGGCTTCGTACACGGCCGCGTTCGTCTGCTGCAACGAGGAGATGGGCTGGGGCGTGCGGATGCCAGCCACCACATCCTCGCCCTGGGCGTTCATCAGGTACTCGCCGTACAGCTTCTTCTCTCCCGTGGCGGGGTTGCGCGTGAAGGCAACGCCCGTGCCGGAATCCTCGCCCATGTTGCCGAACACCATACTCTGCACGTTGACGGCCGTGCCCCACTCGCCGGGGATGTCGTTCAGGCGACGGTACACGATGGCGCGCGGATTGTCCCAGGAGCGGAACACAGCCTGAACGGCCTCAAGCAGCTGTTCCTTGGGCTCCTGCGGGAACTGCGTGCCCTTGTGCTCCAGGTACAGCTTCTTGTAGCGCTTGACGACTTCCTTGAGGTTGGCGGCGGAGAGGTCGGTGTCCAGCTTGGCGCCGTTCTCCTTCTTCACCTCTTCCAGAATGCCTTCAAACAAGGGCTTCTCGATACCCATAACCACGTCGGAGAACATTTGGATGAAGCGGCGATAGCTGTCGTAGGCGAAGCGCTCGTTGCCGGTCAGGCGGGCAAGCCCTTCCACGGCCACATCGTTGAGGCCCAGGTTGAGGATCGTGTCCATCATGCCCGGCATGGACGCACGCGCGCCGGAGCGGACGGAAACGAGGAAGGGGTTGTTCAGATCGCCAAACTTTTTGCCGCAGATCTCCTCGGTTTTGGCAAGCGCCGCAAAGATCTGGTCGATGATCTCCGTAGCGATCTTCTCGCCGTCCTGGTAATAGCGCGTGCACGCCTCTGTGGACACGGTGAAGCCTTGGGGCACGGGCAGGCCGAGCCCGACCATCTCCGCCAGGTTGGCGCCCTTGCCGCCCAGCAGATTTTTCATGCCGGCATTGCCTTCGCTAAACAGGTATACGTACTTGTGCGACATCATGTTCCTCCGTTCTTATGTCAGACCGTCAGGAGCGTCGTGTGCTTCCCACAGATCCGGAATCCCGCCAATACCCCGTCCGACGCCGAATACGCCCAGACTTGGGCTAAAGGGTATTATACGCGATAAAGCGCGGCAAATCAATGCATGAGCGGCGATATCGCACAGAATGTTCGTCTTTTTAGGGACGCAGGAACAAGCCGCCGGCTACTTCAGCGGCCGGTCGGGCGGAACGCCCAGCAGGGCCTCCAGGTGGAAACGCAGCAGCGCGCGGGCCTGCCGCACATCCTCGTCCGGGGCGTCCAGCGCGGTTATATCGCGCGAGGGCGTGCGCAGGCAGGCCCGCACGGCGGACAGAGCGCCGGGCGTAGCCTCCGGAAGCGGCCGCCCTGTGCGGCAGGAAGCGCACACCGCACCGCCCGACGCGGGATCCCAGCGCACCAGCCCGGCCAATGCGCCGCCGCACGCGGCGCATCGCTCGGCGATGGGGGCTACGCCCAGCAGCGCGCACAGATGCGCCAAAAACACCGCTGTCACGCGGCCGGGCCGCGCTTCGCCATAAGCGAAGAAGGCCAGAGCCGACAGGATCAGGCGGTGCAGGTCGGGCGCGCTCTGATTGGGCTGCGCGGCGAAGGCGCACCATCTGGCGCAGTAGGCCGCGTTCTCCAGGGCGTCCAAATCGGCGCGCAGCGGATAAAACGCGTCGTGCACGTGGCAGCTTTGCACGCTGTAGCGGCCTCCGCGTTCAAACAGGGCAAACTCTCCGGATATGAAAACGCTCCCGGCCGCCAGCAACGGCGAATTTTGCCGCCTGCAGCCGCGAGCGATAGCGTCCACGACGCCGTGATCGGGCGTGAGGAGCATGAGCAGACGGTCGTGGTCTTTGTAGTCCACGGCACGAAGCGTCAGTGCGTCCGTGAGTAGGTAGCCCATGCTCCTCCTCTTGCCCGGCGTGAAGGAAAGCGGCGTTAGCAAATGGATGGCGCAATCATGTGCAAGGCACTGTGATTAGCGCAGCTTCTCCGCCAGTTCACGGCGTTTACGATCTCGGTCCGACTCCCTGTGGAGCGCCCGGAAGGCCATAAAGTACGTGAAATCGCCAGGATAACCGCTGCCGTAGAATCCTAGGCCGCCGTTTTGGTCCAACCCGTCTCATTCCTCTCGCGCGCAACCGCTTTCTTCACTGCTAGTTTGCCCGCATCCTGCGGGGCAAGCCATGCAAATGAAGGGACGAGAGGAAGAGATGCGCTCGCCTGGCAGTGTTTTAGTCGTCGTATCCCAGGTCGCGCAGGGCGTCGTTCGAGTCGCGCCAGCGCTCGCGCACCTTCACAAACAGCCGCAGATCCACGCGCGCGCCCAGCATTTTTTCGATATCGGCGCGGGCTTCCTGACCGATGGTGCGCAGCATGGAGCCCTGTTTGCCGATGAGAATGCCCTTGTGCGCATCCCGCTCGCAGTAGATGGCGGCGTGGATCTCGCACAGCCCGCTCGGCGTGGTGGACATGGACTGCACCTCCACGCCCACGCCGTGCGGCACCTCCTCGCGCAAGTGGATGAGCGCTTTTTCCCGCACGAGCTCGGCGATAAAGAAGCGCTCGGGCTTGTCGGTCACCATGTCATCGGGAAAGTAGCGCGGGCCCTCGGGCAGCCATGAGAGCATGAGCTGGAAGAGCTCCTCCACGCCCTCGCCCGTGCGCGCGCTGATTGGGTAGATATCCTTGACGGCAGCGTCGTTCAGGCGCGCAAGCGCACGGGCCACCTGCTCGCGCGGCGCTTCGTCGATTTTGTTCACCGCCACGGCCTTGGGACAGCGCTGCGCGGCGTAGGCGTCGATCAGGCGGCGGTCCTCGTCGCGAAAATCGCCCGCGTCCACAAGCAGCAGCAGGCCGTCGATGTCCTGCAGGGCGTCGCGCGCCTCTTTCATCATGCGCTCGCCAAGCTTCGTGCGCGGCGTGTGCAGGCCGGGCGTGTCGAGCAGCACCATTTGGGCATTCTCCTTGGTCACAACGCCCATGATGCGGTTGCGCGTGGTTTGCGGCCTCGGGGAGACGATGGCCACCTTCTGCCCCACAAGCCGGTTCATCAGCGTGGACTTGCCCACGTTCGGTCGGCCGAGCAGCGCCACAAACCCCGAGTGAAATTCAGCCAATTTTATACTTCCTCGCTTTGTTTTGTTGATGGCGGCCGCCTACAGGCTGGCCGGCGTAAAGGCATGGGGCAGCAGATCGGCAAGCCGCGCCTGCATAGGCAAGCCTTCGGGTGCGACGGCGTACACGGCCATATCTGGCGAAAACTCCATGAGCATCTGGCGGCATGCCCCGCACGGCCAGGGCGGCGTCTTGGCGGCCACGGCGACGGCGGTAAAGCACCGCGCGCCCGCAGATACGGCGGCGCATAGCGCCGAGCGTTCGGCGCAGATGGTCATGCCAAAGCTGGCGCATTCCACGTTCGCGCCTGTAAACACGCGGCCGTCGGCGCACAAAAGCGCCGCGCCCACGGCAAATCCCGAGTAAGGGGCGTAAGCGTTTTCCCGCGCCTTCAGGGCCAGCAACGCGAGGTCGGCCGCGGTCATTCCTCCGCCTCCCCGCGCGTTTGGCCAATGTGCGACAGGATGTGCTCTTCCTCCCCGCGCATGAGCCGCCTGTCCTTGTCGCACAGGTGATCGAAGCCAAGCAGGTGCAGCGCCGCGTGCACGCAAAGGTAAGACAGCTCGCGCTCAAAGGAGTGGCCGTACTCCTCGGCCTGCTGCGCGGCGCGCGTGAGGCACAGCGCCACGTCGCCCAGGGCGACGCCCCCGCTCTCCGGGTCCCGCGGGGCGCGGGCCAGCCGCGCCTCATCCGCCGGGGCGCGCAGGCGCACGAGCGGAAAGGAGAGAACGTCGGTTACGGCGTCCACACCCCGCGCGTCGCGGTTGATGGCCGCCATCTCCTCGCCGCCCACGAGCACCACGCCAATCTGCACGGGCAGGCCGGGGCACCTATTGGCAAAGGCCGCCGCAAAGGCGCGCTCGACGCACGGCCACAGCGCCTCCGCGCCGTCGCCCGCACGGTTGTCGCGGTCGATGCTCAGCTGTTTCATTCGCGCACTGGCCCTTCCTCGGTTTGCGTGCCGGTGACGCGCTCGCCGGAGATACGGTAGGTCATGTGGCCGGGCAAAGCGCGGTGCGGCCGAAGCGATTCGATGGTGGGGTACTCCACCCGCTCGTGGTAGATGCCCGCAAGCACCGAGCAAAACGCCTTGCCGATGAGGCGCAGATCGCGCAGGGTGAGCGGCGCCTCGTCCAGCTGCCCGTCCTCCAGTTTGCCCTGGATGAGCTTGGCCACGAAGGCCTCCATCTTGTCCTTGGCGTGGTCGGTCATCGAGCGCACGGCCGCCTCGGTGGTGTCCGCCAGCATGATGATGGCCGCCTCGCGCGTTTGGGGGCGCGGGCCGTCGTAGCGGTAATCTTGCTGGTCCACGTTCTGCTCGCCCTGCAGCTGACAGGCTTTGTGGTAAAAATAGGCCGTACAGCTGTTGCCGTGGTGCTGCTGGATAATGTCCAGAATCGCGCCGGGCAGACGCTCCTTCTGCGCCAGGGCCATGCCGTCGCGCGGGTGTACGGTGAGGATGGCGGCCGATACCTGCGGTTCCATTCTGTCGTGCGGGTTGTCTCCGCCCAGTTGATTTTCCCCGAAGTACAGCGGGCGCTTCAGCTTGCCCACGTCGTGGTAGTAGGCGCCCACGCGCGCGAGCAGCTCGTTGCCGCCCACTTCCTCCACAGCCGCCTCCGCCAGGTTCGCCACAAGCACGCTGTGGTGATAGGTGCCGGGCGCTTCCAGCATCAGCCTGCGCAGCAACGGCTGATTGGGGTTGGACAGCTCCAGAAGCTTGGAAGGCGTAAGCAGCCCGAAGATATACTCAAACAGCGGCATGAGCCCCAGCGCCAGCACGGCGGAAAGGAAACCCCCGCACATGGCCCAGGCGGCCGAGGAGAACAACGCCGTGGTCTTGGATGTGGTCAGCAGCCCCAGTGCCAGCATGCACGCCAGATTGGAAAACCCGATGCCCACGCCCGCCAGCACCAGGCCGGAACGCTGCACGGCGCGCCGCACGAGGAATACTGCCAGCGACCCGCCCACAACGCACGTAAGCGTCAGCTCGAACATGGCAATGGAGAACAGCCCGGCCGACCCGACGCATGCCGTGCCCATGAGCACCGCCAGCGCCGTGTTGGTGACGAGGGCGAGTCGCGGCTTGAAAAGCAGCGCGATGAGCAGCACGCCCAGCTGCATGGGGATGAAGAAGGCGTTGATGCGCGAGAGCGCCATGGACAGGGCGAGCGTGACGAGGATGATGACGCTGAACAGCAGCATCTGCCTGGGAGACAGAATGATCTCGCGGTCGAAGATGAGCAGGTACACGAGCACCACGGTGCTCAGCAGCAGCGTCATGGCGAACAGGCCGATATACAGGGGCGTTGGCAGCTGCTCGGACAAAAGCCCCAGCTCAAGCAGCACGTCGATCTGCGCCTGGGTGACCACGTCGCCCTCGCGCACGATCACCTCGCCCATCTTGTACACCTTGGGCACCACGGCGCCCACGGCCTCCTGCACCTTCTTTTCATACGCGGCCTCGTCAAAGGAGACGTTGGGCTGGATGCTCGTACGCACGCCCGCCTCCACGATGGGCAGCAGCGCCGGGGCAAGGGAGGTCTGCTTGCTCAGGTCGGACATGACGCGCGCCACGCCCTCCTCGGTTTGGCCCTGCAGAATGCCGGTCTGCATCACCTGGCGCATGGCCGCGTCGGCCGCGGCCGAAACGGCCTGAAACTCGGCGGGCGCGCAGTACAACAGCGATTTGATCTGCACGTCGTCCAGCTGGATGGGCAGATCCTGGCGCACGCTTTGAATGTAGGCGGCGCCCAGCACGCGCTCGGCCTGTTCGGTGAAGGCCGAGCCTTCAAACTGTACGCGCAGCGGTGCCAGCAGGTTGTTCGCCTGGGCGCGCTGGTCGTCCAGCGCCGACATGATCCCCTGGAACTGGCTGAGCACCGTCATCGACACCACCGCGTCGCGCTGGTTCTCCTTGGGCACCGACGCGGCCGCCAGATCCTTCTGCTTCTGCGTGGTCACGCGGTCCTCAATCTCCCGCGTGGCGTTGAGCGTCTCGCTGGCCACCTCGCCCACGTGCAGGGAATACTGCTTGGGGGTGAGCGTAAGCGCCAGCATGGCGAAGCACAAGAGCGCGCATAATGCGCCGATGCTCAGGCCGGGCAGCATGGGGCTGTGCAAAAAGCGCGACACGGCGTTGTTGTGTTTTTCACCGGCCATATGCTCACCGCCTTCTTTTGATGGGCTGCTCAAGCGCAGCCTGCTTTATCGTCATTAGGCTGTCCGCCCGCGCTGCTGGGTAACCTTAACGTTCGCGCCTGTCGGCCTTCTCGTAGGCTCGTACGATGAGCTGAACCAGCTCGTGGCGCACCACGTCGCGATGCGTCAGCTGCGACACGGCGATGTTTTCGATGCCGCGCAGCACGTCGACGGCCTGCAGCAGCCCGCTTCTGCGCCCGTCCGGCAGGTCAATCTGCGTGGTGTCGCCCGTGACGACCACCTTCGACCCAAAGCCAAAGCGCGTCAGGAACATTTTCATTTGTTCCTGCGTGGTGTTCTGCGCCTCGTCCAAAATGATGTAGGCGTCGGAGAGCGTGCGGCCCCGCATGTACGCCAGGGGCGCCACCTCGATCTGCCCCCGCTCCTGCAGGCGCGCGTACGACTCCGCTCCGAGCAGCTCGTGCAGGGCGTCGTAGAGCGGGCGCAGGTACGGATCCACCTTGGACTGCAAGTCGCCCGGCAAAAACCCAAGTCGCTCGCCCGCCTCCACCGCCGGGCGGGTGAGGATGATACGCTCCACCTCTTTGTTTTTGAGCGCCACCACGGCCATGCACATGGCCAGATACGTCTTGCCCGTGCCGGCCGGGCCAATGGCGAAGGTGAGCGTGTTGCGGCGCATGGCCTCCACGTACTGCTTTTGCCCCAACGTCTTGCAGCGCACGGGCTTGCCGCGGCTGGTGATGGCGACAACGTCCTGGGGAATTGTTTCGATCAGGTCGGCCTTTCCGGCGCGCGCAAGGCCTACGGCATAGCGGATGCGCGTCTTGTCCACGCTCTCGCGGCGGCTGATCATGCCGATCAGCTTGCGCACGACCACCTCCGCCACTTCCGAGGCGGACGGATCGCCCGCCACCACAATCTGCGTGTCGCGCGTCTTGATCTCCACGCCCAGCTCTTCCTCAATCACGCGGACGTTCTCGTCGTAGTTGCCAAAGAGCGATGAGAGGTGGTCGGCCGAGTCCACGTTCACGACGCGGGTCGTCTTGATTTCCATCTGGTTCAAAGAAGACACAGCCTCCTGCGACAATGTTGCTTTGCGTGTGCTCCTGGTTCATCATACCGCGAAGTGGCCGCCGGCGCAATGATAACCTGCCCCGGCCTGTGCGGGCGGCCTAAAAGAGCGACCAGGGCGGCGCGCCGGGCAGCGGCGCGCAGATGACGGTTTGCGTGCGCAGCGTGGGATGTTCGATGGCCAGGCGGGTGGCGCGCAGGGCGATGTCCGCGCCGGGCAATGCCGCGCCATAGCGCGCGTCGGCCCAAATGGGAAAGCCGCGGCTTTGGCACTGCACGCGAATCTGGTGCGGGCGGCCGGTATGCAGATCGATGCGCAAAAGCGACAGGCCGTTGCGCGTGCACAGCACCTCGTAGGCGAGCGAGGCGTCCTGGCCCCCTGGTGCGTCCTTAGCCACCACCGACACCATGCGGGTGGCTTCGTCCTTGCGCAAGCAATCAGTCCAGGTTCCCGCGG
Source organism: Eubacteriales bacterium (assembly GCA_031553225.1). Lineage (GTDB taxonomy): Bacteria > Bacillota > Clostridia > Christensenellales > UBA1750 > JAVBLU01. The sequence goes on along the minus strand of JAVBLU010000017.1, from coordinate 31,887 downwards.
GCGGGGGGACGCCCACCACCACCGCGTGGTACTCCTTGCGCGCCGTGCGGGCGCGGAACTGCTCCGACAGGCGCGCCGCCGCCTTGGACGTGCGGGCGAACAGCAGCACGCCGCTTACCGGGCGGTCCAGGCGGTGCACCAGGCCGAGGTACACCGCGCCGGGCTTTTGCCAGCGCTCCTTGATGTAGGCGCGCGCAAGCGTGAGCGCGTCGTCAGCCCCGCTCTCGTCCGCCTGCACGGGCATGCCGGCAGGCTTGTCGACGGCGAGCAGGTGGTTGTCCTCGAAGAGCACCTTCATGCGCCCGCCACCCACCGCCCTACGGCGCCGCAGGGCAGCACGCCCCCGGACGCGATGGGTAGGCCGAGCTCGTCTGCGTACACCTGCCCCGGCCGGCGCAGACACACCGTGCGGCGCAGCAGCATGGACAGCACGGCTGGCTGAAGGCCCGTGGTATAGGCGTTTACCAAAAAGAACAGCGGCTGCTCGCTCAGCAGCTGCGCAGCGGCGCAAAGCAGCGGGTAGATGGCCGTCTCCAGCTTCCATACCTGGCCGTCCGGGCCGCGGCCGTAGCTTGGCGGGTCCATCACAATCCCTTCGTAGGCGCGGCCGCGTCGTTCCTCGCGCTGCACAAACTTCACGGCATCGTCCACAAGGTAGCGCACGGGACGGTCTTGGAGGGCCGAGGCGGCCATGTTCTCCTTCGCCCACTCCACCATGCCCTTGGCGGCGTCCACGTGCGTCACCTCCGCGCCTGCGGCGGCGCAGGCAATGCTCGCCCCGCCCGTATAGCCAAACAGATTGAGCACGCGCACAGGGCGGCCCGCGCCGCTGATGAGGCCGGACATGAAATCCCAGTTCGCGGCCTGTTCCGGGAAGAGCCCGGTATGCTTGAAACCGGTCGGCCGCACGATGAACGACAGCTCGTCGTAGGAAACCGACCAAGAGTCTGGAATGTTTTTCGCAAAGTGCCAGCTTCCGCCGCCGGTGTCGCTTCGCTGGTACCTGGCGTGCGCGCCCGACCACATTTCGGGCCGGGCGGCCGGCCAGATCACCTGCGGGTCGGGCCTGCGCAGCACCACCTCGCCCCAGCGCTCCAACTTCTCGCCCTCGCCCGTGTCGAGCACCTGGTAATCGCGCCATCCCTGCGCAACAATCATATGAAACCTCCCGTGCATATTAGAAACTGTGGATCGGATCGGAGGGCGGCCGTCAGGCATCCGCCGGTCCGGGCGGATGAAAATGTCCGTATACCGCCTCGGCCGAGCGGCTGTCCACGCCCTTGACGGCGCGCAGCTCTTCCCGCGTTGCGGCGGCAATCTTGCTGATGCTGCCGAAGTGCTGCAAAAGGGCTCGCTTGCGCGTTGGTCCCACACCCGCGATGTCGTCCAGCGCCGAGCGCACGGACGCTTTGCCGCGCAGGGCCCGATGGCTGGTGATGGCAAAGCGGTGCGCCTCGTCGCGGATGCGCTGGATCAGGTGAAGCGCCTCCCCGTGCCGGGGCAGCAGAATCGTGTCGTCTCGCCCTTCCAGATAGACCTCCTCCAGCTGCTTCGCCAAAGAGAACATGGGCACGCTGAACCCCTGGCTGCGCATGCCCTCCAAAGCGCGCTTGAGCTGCTCCGGCCCGCCGTCGATGAGCACGGCGTCCGGCAGGGCGCCAAAGCGTTCGTCCCCTTCAGCCGCGTGGCGAAAGCGCCTGGTGAGCGCCTCCTGCATGGAGGCAAAATCGTCCGCGCCGACCACGGTCCTGATCTTAAACTGACGGTAGCCCGATCGAAGGGCGTCGCCGTCCTGAAAGACGACCATGGACGCGACGGACTGCGCGCCCTGTGTGTTGGAGATATCGTACGCCTCGATGCGGCGCGGAAGCACCGGAAGGCCGAGGGCGGCCTGCAGCTCGGCCATGGCCCCCTGGGAGCGGCGCGACTTGCGCTCCTGCTCGGACAGGTGTTTGGCCAGGGCGTCCTTGGCGTTGCGGCCGGCCATGTCCACCAGCTTCTTTTTGTCGCCCCGCTGAGGCACAAGCAGGGCCACCTTGGCGCCTTTTTTCTGCCCGAGCAACTCCTCCATCACGGAGGCGTCCGGCAGTGGCGCCGGCAGCAGGACGCGCGGGGGCACAAAGGGCGCGTCGTCGTAAAACTGCAGCATAAACTCCTGAAGCAGTTCCGCCTCGCTCTCCTCGCCCAGGCGCTCCAAAGGGAAATTCTCCGCGCCGATGAGCTTGCCGTCGCGTAGGAACAGGGCGTTGATCACGGCGTCCTCGCCGATGCGCGAAAGGGCGAGCACGTCCATGTCGTCCCCGCCGGTGGTGAGCACCTTTTGCTTTTGCTCCAGGCCCTCGATAGCGGCAATGCGGTCGCGCAGCACGGCGGCGCGCTCGAACTGCAGATCGGCGACAGCCTGGACCATCTGCGCCTGAAGATCGCGCACAACGTCGCCCTGCTTGCCGGAAAGGAAGCGCACGACCTGCGCCGCCACGGCCGCGTACTCCTCCTGTCCCACGCGCCCGACGCACGGGGCAAGGCACCGCCCCAGCTCGTGCTGAAGGCAGGGCCGCGCGGCCCGTTTGGCCATGTCGCGGGTGCACGTGCGCAGGGGGAACACGGCGCGCACGACGTCCAGCACGTCGCGAATCAGCGTTGTGCCCTGGTACGGCCCAAAGTAGCGCGCCCCGTCCTGCTCGGCCTTGCGCACCATGGTGGCCGTCGGGAATGCCTCCCCGACGCCCACGCGGATGTAGGGATAGTGCTTGTCGTCCTTCAACAGGATATTGTACCACGGTCGGTTCTTCTTTATCAGGTTGCACTCCAGCATCAGGGCTTCCAGCTCGCTGTCGCACAGAATGATATCGAAGTCGTCGATCTTTTCCACCATGGCGCGCACCTTGGGCCCATGCCCGCGTGTGGCCTGGAAATACTGGCGCACGCGGTTCTTCAGCGACACGGCCTTGCCGATATAGATAACCTCTCCGGCGTCCTTCATCAGATACACGCCGGGGCTGTCGGGCAGAAGGTGCAGTTTTTCTTGCAGCGTGGGCATGGTTATTTCTCCAGAAGCATGGCGATCAGCTTGGTGCCCGGGTCCACCAGCGGTCCGGCGGCTGCGGAAACCTCGTCCAGCGTGCGGCCCTCCTTCGTATCCAGGCGGCTGTCATACAACAGGAACGGCACGGGAGAGGCGTCGTGCGTGCGGGTGGCAATGGGCGTTGGATGGTCGGGCAGAACGAGCATGCGAAAGGCGCCGAAGCGCTTTGACAGCTCCGCCGTCATGGGCGCGAGGAGCCGTTCGTCCAGCGCTTCAACGGCGCGGATTTTTCCCTTGAGGTCGCCTGCATGGCCGCACTCGTCCGGCGCCTCCACGTGCACCGCGCAAAAGTCGTTCCCGGCAAGTCCGCAAAGCGCAGCCTCCATCTTGCCGGCGTAATTCGTGTCGATCTCGCCGTTTGCGCCCCGGATATTTGGGGCGCAAAGGCCGCAAAGCTTGGCAATGCCCTGCACGAGCGGCACGGCGCTGGATACGGTTCCGCCCGTACCGAAACGCTCGAGAAAGGAGGGCAGGCGCACGAGCGTGCCCGCGCCCCAGAACCATACGCCCGTGACGGGCATAGCCCCGCGCGCGGCGCGGGCCGCGTTCACGGGGTGATTCTGGAGCACCTTCTGCGCGGCCATCATCAGGGCAAGCAGCGCATCGGCGCAGCCGCCCGCGGGCAGATGCCTGTGAACGTCTTGTCCGAGCCGGTCGTGCGGGGGCGTCAGCTGCAGCCCTTCGGCGTCGCCCTTCATCACGGCGATGTGGCGGAATGAACGGGTGAGCGCAAAGCGCATGGACAGCTCGGCCATGATGGCGGCGCAAGCCGGATCGGCGATGAGCGCCTGCATGAGCGCAACCGCTTCGTCTCCCTCCACCGCGCCGCCGGAATGGGAGCGCATAACGCCGCCCGGCAGGCCGCCCTCCACGCTGACGAGATTGCAGCGAAGGGAGACCTCGCCTTCGTGAAGGAACACGTCCGCGCCGGCCGCCTCCAGCGGCGAGCGGCCGGTGTAGTGAACGAGCGGATCGCATCCGAAGATGGAGAGAATGGCCGTATCGCTGCCTGCAGGCACGCCGTTTGGCACCGTGCGCACAAGGCCAACGCGCCCGGCTTTGGCAAGGCGGTCCATAACCGGCGTAACCGCGGCCTGCAGCACGGTGCGCCCCTGAAGCTCGGCCAGAGGCCGATCGGCCATGCCGTCGCCGATGATCAGCACATACTTCATTCAAAGCCTCCTGCTGGATATTTCATGCGTGCAGTATAGCACAGCGCGGCGGCCGTGGGAAGCGCGCGGGGCAGGCGATATTTGCCGCGGCATATTGAACTCTCCCTAAGGAAACCGTATAATAAAAATGGAAAACCGACCAAGGTTATACCAGCCGGGAGGGGTTGCCGTGCGCAAGGGCGAACGTCGGCGCAGGGATATCATTGCCGTATCCGAGCGGCTTTTCCTGACCAGGGGCTATGAAGCGACGACCATTCAGGATATTTTAAACGAGTTGCGCTTGTCCAAAGGCGGCTTTTATCACCATTTCCTATCCAAGGAGGAGCTTCTGGAGGCGATCTGCGAGGACAAGGCCGAGCAGAGTTTTCAGGCGGCGCACGCAGCCGTGCTCTCCTGCCCGGGCAGCGCTGTGGACCAGTTGAATGCCATGTTCGACAAAAACGGCATCTGGCAGGAGGAACAGGTGGACTTCCTGGGGATGCTGATCCGCGTTGCCTACCACGACCACAACCTGATGATGCGGGAAAAGCTGAAGATGGCGAACCTGACGCGCACGCTTCCTTTATTTAACGACATCATCGCCAAGGGCGTGGCGGACGGCGTGTTTTTTTCGCCGTATCCGGACGCCATTGGCCTGCTTATACTGCAGCTGGGGCTAAATCTGACGGACGAGATCGCCTCGATGCTGGCGCAGCTGGGCGAGGACCCGCCGGATATGGTGCGCGTTCTTGAGCGCCTGGAACTGTACCGCCACGCCATAGAAAAGCTGCTCGACGCCCCGTTCGGCTCCATCGTCATCTTCCAGATGCGGCGCATGGCCGAGATATGCCAAGCCATTTGGGAGAACCACCTGCGCGCGTGCGGGCTGCACGTGCCCAGCGACGACCTGCCCAAAGACGTCCTTTCCTGACGGCGCGACAAGCCGCACCCAAAACGCACGAAGGCCCGGCGGCACTTAGAAGCGCCGCCGGGCCTTTTCATAATGATCGCTCCGCATGCCCGCAGCACAACAGCGCCCATGCCCCACGGGCGATCCACGGGATGATATCCCGTGACGGGATGTGTGGAGGGCAGCGCCCCCAAGCCCCATCGCCGCCTATGCGCCGGCCTCGCACGCGCGGACCACGGCCTTTGCCACGGCAGGCGCAATACGCTCGTCGGTGGCGGGCGGAAGGATTTGCTCGGGCGTCGGGTCTACGAGCGCGGCCAGGGCCTGCGCGGCCGCAACGAGCATAGGCGTGGTCACCCGGGCCGCGCGCGCGTCGAACAGACCGCGGAAGAGGCCCGGGAAGCACATCACGGTGTTGATCTGGTTGGGATAGTCTGAGCGGCCCGTGCCGACCACCGCGGCGCCTGCCTGCCGGGCGGCTGCCGGGTCGATCTCCGGCGTTGGATTGGCCATGGCAAAGACGATGGGCGAAGCGGCCATGGTCGGTATGAGCGCGGCGGGCAACGCGCCCGGACCGGATACGCCAATGAAGACGTCCGCGCCATGCAGCGCATCGGCCAGCGCGCCGCGCAGGCCGGCCTTGTTCGTGCGGCCGGCCAGCGCCCGGCGCACCTTGTCCAGCGCGGCGTCGGCCGGATCCAGAATGCCCGTCTTGTCCACAAGCACAACGTCGCCGACAGCCGCACCCTGAAGCAGCCCCGCAATCGCGCAGCCGGCCGCACCCGCCCCGCAAATCACAACGCGCATGCTCTGCAGCGTCTTGCCTACCGCGCGGGCGGCGTTCGTGAGCGCGGCGAGCACGACCACGGCCGTGCCATGCTGATCATCGTGAAACACCGGGATGGACAGAGAAGCACGCAAACGGGCCTCCACCTCAAAGCAGCGGGGCGCGGCGATATCCTCCCGGTTGATGCCGCCAAAGGACGGGGCGATGAGCTCCACAGCGCGCACGATGTCGTCCACGTTCTGGGAGGAGAGGCAGATGGGCACGGCGTCCACGCCGCCAAAGCGCTTAAACAGCACGGCCTTACCCTCCATAACGGGCAGACCCGCCTCCGGGCCAATGTTGCCAAGGCCCAGAACCGCGGACCCGTCGGTGACGACAGCCACCGTGTTCCAGCGGCGCGTGAGCGCCCACACCTGCTCCTTGTCGCGTGCGATCTCGCGGCAGGGCTCGGCCACGCCGGGCGTGTAGCAAAGGGTCAGGTCTTCTTTCGTATCTGCGGGAGCGCGCAGTCCGGTCTCCAGCTTCCCGCGCCAGGCGCGGTGCGCGGCAAGGGCCTTTTCGTATACGTCCGCCATGCTACTTCGCCCGCTTTGCGTCGTGCCCGCGGCCCAGCAACATCATGATGCGGAAGGTGACGGCGTCCTCAAACTTTCGCAGGTCAAGGCCGGTGGCCTTCTGGAATTTGTCCAGGCGATAGACGAGCGTGTTGCGGTGGATATAGAGCTGGCGCGCCGCCTCGGAGAGGTTGAGCGAGCAGGCGAAAAACTTGTCGATGGTGTTGAGCATCTCCTCGGAGGTAAAGCGCTGCTGACGCTTGCCGAACAGGGCCTGGTGATACCGCCCGGCCACTTCGGCAGGCACCTCGCAAAGCAGACGCTCCAGCAGCAGGCGGCGGAACAGGAAGAGCCGCTCGTCCGGCCGATAGAGCCGGCCGATGTTGATCGCCTGGCGGGCTTCGTGCAGCGATTCGCCCAGCTGGTAGAGGTAGCGGCGGGGTTCGCCCACGCCGATGAGAATTTGAAGCCCGGTCTCACTCATCACGGTATCGTCCACGGCGCGCGCCAGCTGCTCCATGTCCTCAAAAGCCACGCTGTCGTCCATGGATTTGCACAGCGCTACGGTGTGGCGGTCAATGGGCAGCACCGCGTCGCCCGACTGCGGTGTAAACAGGGTTTGCAGCACGCGCGTTACAACCTCGGTGGAGTCTGTGAGCACATGGAAGAGCATCACGCAGCGCTCGGCCTCGCAGGGGATGTCAAAATCCATCGCGCAGGCCTCGATAGCCACCTGGTCGGGGTGGTCGGACAGGGCCATGCTGTATACTTCGCTTTGGCTCGGTACGGTCATTTCCGCCTGCATGAGCGCCTGCAGAAGCGCCGCGGCCAAATACAGCTGCCCCGGCACGCCGCCGTCGCGCGGGATGGGGGAGCTTAGGGCGAACACGGGCGGCAGGTCCAGGCGCAGATACGCCATACCGGCGAAGACGTTCGCTTCCACGCCGCTCTCCCAGGACATGCGCAGAAAATCCGCGTCCACCTCGCCGCGCAGGTTTCGGGAAATAAGGCGTACGCCGTTTGCGTCCAGCACATCAATCTCCAGTTGCGAACGAAGCAGCACCTGCTCCATGTGTCCGAGAATCGCGCTGTGCGCGCCGCCGTTTTTCAACCCAAGCCCTCCCCTACGAATGCTTCGCATTCATTATAGCGCCCGGCAAAAATAATCACAATGGAAAATGCCTTGTTTTATATACTGCTACCAAAAATTCGTACAATTGCGGTTGGTAAACACTTGTTCCTCAGCAAAATAACCAAAATGATGAGGATTGCGAAACGGCGATTCGGTCAGCTTACATAATTTGTGCGCGTGCTTGTCGGCAAAATATCCAAAGGCTGCGCTGCGCCCTGCGGGGATGCGACATGCTCATCCAAGCGCGCTGCCTCCTGTACAAAACGGTGTTTATAGCAATTTTGCGCGCAATGCCTGCGTGTGCGCCTCTTGCACCGCGTCGGGCGCATAAAAAAAGGCCGGGCGTCTTGCCCGGCCTTCAATAACCTATGCTTTCAGCAGCACTAGACCTAACGGGTAAGGATGGACTCCTCGGTCTCTTTGTCGAAGAAGTGCAGGCGGTTGGCGTCGATAGCGATCTTGATGTTGTCGCCGGTACGGGCGACAGAGCGCGGATCGACGCGTGCGATGACCAGCTCTTCCTTGCCGGAGACGCGCAGGTACAGATATGTCTCCGAGCCCATCAGCTCGACCACGTCCACGTGCACGTTGATGATGGAGTCCGGCGAGGACTGCAGGAAAATCTCCTCATCGTGCAGGTTCTCGGGGCGGATGCCCATGTACACTTCCTTGTTCGTATACGCCGCGTCGGTGAGCTTCTTCACCTTGCCCTCGGGGATCTTGATGCGGTTCTCGCCGAAGACGGCATACACATCGCTGCCTTCCTTGGTGAGCTTCACCTCAAAGAAGTTCATCTGCGGGCTGCCGATGAACCCGGCCACGAAGCGGTTGCAGGGATAATCGTACAGGTTCTGCGGGGTCTCCACCTGCTGCATGAAGCCGTCCTTCATCACCACGATGCGCGAGCCCATGGTCATGGCCTCGGTTTGATCGTGCGTAACGTAAATGAAGGTGGTTTGCAGCTTCTGATGCAGCTTGGTGATCTCAGTACGCATCTGAACGCGCAGCTTAGCGTCCAAGTTGGAGAGCGGCTCGTCCATAAGGAAGACCTTCGGCTCGCGAACGATAGCGCGGCCCAGGGCGACGCGCTGGCGCTGTCCGCCGGAGAGCGCCTTCGGCTTGCGGTTGAGCAGATGCTCGATGTCCAGGATGTGCGCGGCCTCTTTGACGCGCTTGTCGATTTCGGCTTTGGGCATCTTGCGAAGCTTCAGGCCGAACGCCATGTTGTCGTACACCGTCATGTGCGGGTACAGGGCGTAGTTCTGGAACACCATGGCGATGTCGCGGTCCTTGGGAGCCACGTCGTTGACGAGCTTGTCGGAGATGTACAGCTCGCCGTCGGAGATCTCCTCCAGGCCCGCCACCATGCGCAGCGTTGTGGATTTTCCGCAGCCGGACGGCCCGACGAGTACGACGAACTCCTTGTCTTCGATGTCGAGCGTAAAGTCGCTGACAGCGGTCACGCCACCCTGATACACCTTGTAGATGTGTTTGAGTGATACGCTTGCCAAAGCTGATCCCCCCTGATATTGTTTGGGCCTAGGATGACCGTAACTCGACCCGCAGTTAGCCTTCTTGCCTCTATTATAGATACGGCCTGTTCAAAAAGCTATATGCAAAAACTCCACAATATTAGATATCGAAATTGAACAAATGAGTCAATAATACAGCGGAAAAAGGAAATAGTGCGGCTTGTGATGGAGGTATTAACACGCCGTTGACAGTTTTGTCATGAATACTGCAACATAAATTTGAGAATAGGTGTTCCGTTTTTTGGGGCGCATCGCCGCGCATCAACGGCGCATACTAGCCTGGATACGCTCGCAGGGAGGCCTGATGATGAAACGTCGTGCGCTCGTATACGGGTTGTGCGCGCTTGCGCTGCTGCCCACGTTCGTTATGGCGGGCGACCACCTGGGGCTCGGGGTGACAGGCGCATACGACGTGCGTGCGGCGCGGGTGACGCGCGCCGCCATCCTGCGCAGCATCGACCTGCCCGCCACGCTTGCCTGCGAGGGCGAACGCACGCTGTATGCCCAGCAGCCGGGTGTGGTGTCGGCCGGGCCCGCCGCGGCGGGCGCGGCCGTGCGGCAGGGCGAGGTGCTGGTGCAGTTCGACGACCAGGTTCAAAAAACCTCCCTGCGCGCGGCGCTTCTGTCCAGCGCGCGCGCGCAAAGTGCGCTCTCACGGCTGGACGAAGCCGCAGCCTCGCTGGACGCGCCCGCGCTGTCGGCGCTTCTGCAACTGCTGCCCGCCTCCTCCGCAGCCTTGTCCGCCGACGCGGCGCTGCTCTCCTGGTCCATGACGCGCGTGTGCGCCCCAATGCCTTCCCGGGTGCTGGCGGTGCACGTGCGCACCGGCCAGGCCGTGATGGCTGGTGCGGCGCTGGCGACCCTGGGCGGGGATGCCAACCGCGCCCGCGTGCGCCTGAGCGACGCAGATGTGTCGCGCGTGCTCGTGGGGCAGCAGGTACTCGTACAGCGCGAAGGCGTGCAGATCGCCAAAGGCAGGATAACCGCCATCGCGCCGGGCGAGCGCTCCGCGGACGGGCAGATCGCCTCGCTTCTAGGCGGCGCTCCCACCTCCTCCTTCGCCGTGGCCGAGGTGCAACTCGACCGGACGCTGCCGTTGCCCACCGGCGCGGCGCTGACTTGTTCCATTATACTCGCACAGGTGGACGCGGTATGCGTCCCGCTGGAAGCAATCGGACAAGACGATACCGTTCTTGTGGCCGTAGGGACGGACGCACCACGCGCCGTGCGCGTGCGCGTGCGCTGCGGGCTGACGGACGGCGCCGTTGTGCAGCTGCTGGAAGGGCCGCCGGAAGGAAGCGTTGTGGTGCTTGGGGGCGCTGTCGCGGAGGGCGCGCGGCTGCGCGGCCTGCAGGTTCTGCCATGAGGATGGGCGACCTGTTTCGTTTTAGTTTGCGTTCGGTGTTCGTTAGCCCGCTGCGCTCGCTGCTCACGATGCTCGGCCTGTCCGTGGGCATCGGAGCGATCATCGCCGTGGTGGCGCTGGGCGCTTCCGGCCGCAGCGAGATGGACCGGCAGCTCTCCCGCTTCGGCATCAACCGGCTGTGGATCACGGCGAAGGTGTCCACCGGAGCGTCCCTCTCATCGGAGGACGCCGCCTACCTGGCCAATCTGATGCGCGGCGCGGTGGTGAGCCCCTCGCGCACCACCACACACACGGCCGCCGCGGGCGAGCGCAGCGCCCAAATTGAGCTGGTTGGCTGCACGCGCTCGATGCGGGACGTGGAGGAGATCGTTCTTCTGCGCGGCCGGTTCTTTGGCGAAACGGACGAGCAGGATGGTGCGCGCCTGATCGTGCTGGACGAAAACGCCGCCGCCGCGCTTTTCCCGCGCGGGGACAGCCTGGGCAAAAAGCTGACGCTGGACGGGCTTGGGTTTACGGTGATCGGCATAACGCAGGAGAAAAGCTCGCCCTTTTTGGCGGCGGCCGAACTGCAGGGCCGCTGCTACGCGCCGCTGAGTGCGCTTGAGCGCGCGTTCGGCGAGGCGTCGCTGGACGAAATATCCGTGCGCGCGCCCTATTCGTCGCAGCGCACGCGCGCGCTCATCCTGTCGGCCTTCGAGCAGCGCAGCGGACGCGGAGGCACGGTGGCCGTTACCTCCCTCGAGGAGGAAATCGCCACCGCGCAGCGCATTCTAAACGTCTTTGTGCTGGTACTGGCGGGCGTCGCGGGCATCTGCATGCTCACCGGCGGCATCGGCGTGATGAACATACTGCTCGTGTCCGTGCGGGAGCGCCGCCGCGAGATCGGCGTGCTGAAGGCTCTGGGCGCGCGGAACGCGCACGTATGCGCGCAGTTTCTCATCGAGGGACTGATCTTCGCCATGGGCGGCTCGCTCGCAGGAATTCTGCTGGGGCTGGCGCTCTCGCGTCTGGGCTCGGTCATCGTGGGCATTCCCGTGTCCGTGCCCGGCTACGCCTACGCCATGGCCGTTGGACTAACGTGCACGGTGGCGCTTTTGTCGGCGCTGCTTCCCGCCGTGCGCGCCGCGCGGCTGCGGCCCGTGGAGGCGCTGCTCGCGTAAGTCCCGCGGCTAAGCGCTGCCGTCGGGTCGGCGCTGGCCGTAGTAGGCGGACGAGCCGTGCTTGCGCAAAAAATGCTTGCGCAAAAGCGCCTGCTGCAAGGACGGGGCGGCTGGATTTAGCCCGCGGGCGAGTATGGCCATGCGGCAGCAGGCCTCCAGCACCACGGCGTTCTCCACAGCTTTGCCGGCATTCCCGCCCCAGGTGAAGGGACCGTGCTGCCGAACGAGCGCCGCAGGAATCTGCGAGGGATCCATGCCGCCAAACGCCTCACGGATGACCAGACCGGTGTTCCACTCATAGTCGCGCTGTATCTCTTCCGGCGTCATGGCGCGGGTGACGGGCACATCGCCAAAGAAATGGTCGGCGTGCGTGGTGCCCATGGCCGCAAGTGCGACCCCCGCCTGCGCAAATGCCGTGGCATGCGCGGAGTGGGTGTGGGCGACGGCGGCGATGCTGGGAAAGCCCAGATACAGCGCGCGGTGCGTGGGCGTATCCGACGAAGGGCGCAGCGCGCCTTCCACGATTTTACCCTCCGGCAGGTCTACCACCACCATGTCCCCGGCGGTCATGGCCTCGTAAGATACGCCGCTTGGCTTGATGACCAAAGCGCCCGCCGCGCGGTCGACGGCCGACACATTCCCCCATGTGTACAGCACAAGGCCGGAGCGCCAAAGCGCCATGTTCGCTTCATATACTTCCTCTTTTAGCGCCGTAAAGGACATCCTGTCGGCCCCCTTTCCCTCATTGTAGCGCGCAGAAACGCGAATGGCAAGGCTGCAAACGCCGCAAAGCACAGCCCGGATGCGGCAAACGGCTGTGGCGCTTGCAATCTGCATTTGGGTGCAGTATCATGAGCTATGGATTTCATGTGTCATGTATAATGAGGGTGATCGTGCCATGTCCCTGCCTATTCCCGTCATCGTCAACCCCGTGGCCGGTAAGGGCATGGCCCGCCGCATAGCCGTGCAGGTAAGCGCGCGGCTCGCCGCCCTGGGGCTGCCGTTTCAGCTCGTGGAAACGTGCTTCCCCGGCCACGCCAGCGAGCTGTCCCACTCGGCCATGCTGTCCGGCGCGCAGGCGGTTTTCTGCATCGGCGGGGACGGCACGGTGCTGGAGACGGCGCAGGGCATCGTCACCTCCTCCTGCAGTCTTGGGGTGATTCCTGGCGGCACGGGGAACGATTTCGCCCGTTCGCTGGGCCTGCCCCACGACCCGATGTCCGCTTTGGAGCAGCAGCTGCCGCAGCTGGCGGCGGGCGGCCGCCTGGTGGACGCGGGCCGCGTGAACGACCAGTGGTTTTTAAACATTGCAGGCACGGGGTTTGACGCGGACACCGCCCAGCGCACCCTCCGCTTTAAGCGCATGGCGCGCGGCATGGCCGCCTATCTGATGGGCGTCGTGTCGGCCATATTCAATTATCAGCCAGTTAAGCTGACCCTCACCGTGGACGGCCAAACGAAGGAGACGGAAGTGCTGCTCGTGGACGTGTGCAACGGCCGGCACTTCGGCGGCGGCATGACCATCGCCCCGGGCGCGCAGGTGTCCGACGGGCTGTTCGATCTGGTCGTCATCCGCCCCGTGGCGCGCTGGCGCATCATCTTTCTGCTGCCCGGTTTCATCAAGGGCAACCACATACGCCTGCCCGAGGTGGACGTGCTGCGCTGCAGCGAGGTGCGCATGGAGGGCCCCAAGGCCCTGCTGCTGAATGTGGACGGGGAGTTGCGCACCGCCGCTATGGCGCACATGCAGCTCGTACCCGGCGCGCTGTCCGTGCTGGCGCCGTAAGGCGGCGGCCGCCTCGCAGCCGAGCCAACCACTTCCGGGAGGTGTCGCTATGGGCGCCGTGCTTCTGGGCATCGACATCGGCACATCCAGCTGCAAGGCCACCGCTTTTGACGAGTGCGGGGGAATCCTGGCGGACGCGGTGGCCAGCTACCCGCTGTACACCCCAAGGCCCGGGTTCGCCGAGCAGGAGCCCGACGACTGGTGGCAGGGCGCGGTGGACGCCGTGAAGGACGTCCTCGCTCAGCTGCAGGCCGATGGGCGCGGGCCGGGCGACATCGCTGCGGTCGGCGTGGACGGCCAGAGCTGGGCATGCGTGCCCGTGAGCCAAGACGGGGAGACGTTCGGCCGCACGCCAATTTGGATGGACACGCGCTCACAGGCCGAGGCGGACGCCCTGGTGAATATTGCCGGACTTCCCGCGCTGATGGACGCAGCGGGCAACCGTCCGGCTGCCGGGCATACCGGCCCGAAAGCGCTGTGGATGGCCAAGCACCAGCCGGATAGGCTGCGGCGCGCTTCGTTCATCCTGCAGTCCAACGGCTTTATCGTATACAAGCTGACGGGCCGTCCCTCGCACGACCGCTCGCAGGGCTACGGCTGGGCATGCTACAACATGGCCAGAGGCGCGTGGGACATACCCTTTGGCAAATCGCTCGGGTTGCCGGTGCACCTGCTGCCCGACCTGTACGACTGCCATCAGGTGGTGGGCGGGGTATCATCTTCCGCTGCGGCCCTAACTGGGCTGCTTGCGGGGACGCCCGTTGTGGCGGGAGGCCTGGACGCGGCCTGCGGCACGCTGGGCGCGGGCGTGGTGGCGCCCGGACAAACGCAGGAACAGGGCGGCAACGCAGGCGGGTTTTCGGCGTGCCTGAGTCGCCCCACGACGCATGAAAAGCTCATCCTGTCTGCCCACGTGGCGCCTGGGTGCTGGCTTCTGCAGGGCGGTACTGTGGGCGGAAGCGCTGCGGCACGCTGGTGCCGCCGGTTGCTCGGCTCGCCCTCCTACGAGGATATGGACGCGCTGGCCGCCACGGTGCCCCGGGGCAGCCGCGGCGTCACCTTCCTGCCCTACCTGTCCGGCGAACGCTCCCCGCTTTGGGATCCGGCGGCCTGCGGCGTCTTCTTCGGGCTGTCGCTCGCCTCGCAGCAAGCCGAGGTGTGGCGCGCCATGCTGGAGGGCGTCGCCTTTGCGCTGCTGCACAACCTGCAAACAGCCGAGGAAGCGGGCGTTTGCGTAGGCGATATGCGCGCCGTGGGCGGCGCGGCCCGCTCGCCCGTATGGACGCAGATCAAAGCGGATATAACCGGGCGCCGTATGGAAGTCGCCCGGCCGGGCGCGGCCACCTCGCAGGGGGCGGCCATGCTAGCTGGGATGGGCGTTGGCGTGTGGCCCTCCTTTGCCGAAGCCGTTCGAAGGACGACCTTTGTGGAACGCAGCCACGACCCGACGCTGCCCTGCGATCCCGCCTACGAACGCGCCTACGCGCGCTACCGAGCACTGTATCCGGCGCTGCGCGAGTTGATGCGCGCGGCGCACGAGGAGGCTGCGCCATGATCGCCGCCGTATTGACCGGCCCGGAAACTATCCAAGTGCAGAACCTGCCCGACCCGCAGCCAAAGCCCGGCGAGGTGCGCGTGCGCGTGCGCTATTGCGGCGTGTGCGGCTCGGACATCCCGCGCGTGTTCGCGGGCGCGGCGCACAACTACCCCATCGTCTTAGGACACGAGTTCTCCGGCACGATCGACTGCGTGGGCGAGAGCGTGCCCGCCGAGCGCGTAGGGGAAAACGTCGCCTGCGCACCGCTGCTGCCCTGTTTTGTGTGCGCGGACTGCCAGCAGGGACGCCCGGCGCAGTGCGCCCATTACTCCTTTATCGGCTCGCGCCAGAACGGAGCCATGGCGCAGTACGTGTGCATGCCGGCCCGCAACGCCGTGCCCTGCGGCGACACGCCTTTTCCCGTGGCGGCGCTCACCGAACCCTCCACGGTTGCGCTGCACGGCCTTATGCACATGGGCCTGAAGGCCGGCGGCCGCGTGGCGGTTGTGGGCGCGGGCACCATCGGACTGCTGGCCGTTGCCTGGGCCAAGTTTTTGGGCAGCGCGTCCGTTACGGCGTTCGATATCGAGCCGCAACGGCTTGCCGCCGCGCGCGAGCTGGGCGCGGACGCCGCGTTCCTTAGTTCCGACGAGGCCAAGGCCATGGCCGCCGCGGACGGCCGCGGCTACGACGCCGTGGTGGAGACGGCCGGCGCCGGACCGGCCATGGCCATGTGCTTCCGCCTCGCCGCCCGGCGCGGCCAGGTGTGCTTCATCGGCACCTCCTCGCGCGATCTGTCCTTCGACTGGAAGACCTTCGAGCTGATGAACCGCAAGGAGTTCACGCTGACCGGCTCCTGGATGAGCTATTCCGCTCCCTTCCCCGGCAGGGAATGGTCGCTTGCCTGCGATATGGCCGCTCAGGGTCGCTTGGTCGTCCCGAAGAAGCTGATCGGCCGGATCCTTCCGCTGCACAAGGCCATGGAGGCCTTCGCACTGGCACGCTCCGGCGCCGCGGGCGGCCGCGTGATGCTGGAAATACCCTGACGCTTTGAGGAGGAGATCAGCATGGTGGACTTGGACATCGCCCGTTTCTGGAAGGACGACGAAATCGCCCACGGCGACAACTGCTTTGCAAAGGAAGCGCCTCAGGTGGCGCTGGGCATCCGTATGAGCGACGAATGCGTATTCGCCGAGCTGCAGGAGGAGGGCCATCCCTGGGACGTAACCCCCCTTCCCCGACGCATAGAACTGAACAAGCGCTACAACGACAAGGCCGAAAAGATCGTTGGAAAACGCTTGCTGCGCGAGAGCTTCCTTCCGGAAGACGCGGCCTTCCCCGCCACCCGCCGCATCGGCGAGGTGTTCGGCGGCCGCTATGTGTGGGCGAACCACTCCGAGTGGCTGGAATCGGACATTCGTACCCCGCAGGCGCTGGCCGCGCAGCTGGACGCCGTGGACAAGCTGGACCTGCGCGCTTTTCTGCTGCCCGCCAACTGGGCGGCTGAAAAGAAGCGCATCTTTGAGACGTACGGGGTAAAACCCTCCCGCGCGCGCGGCATCCGCGGGCCCGTTACGCTTGCCTGTTCCATCTACGGCGCCGAGGACTTTCTGTTTCTGCTGCTTGACGAGCCGGAGCTGTGCGCGCGCTTCTCACGCTCCATCGCCGACGTGGCTATCGGCATCGCGGAGGTTTTTGACGAGGAAGCAGGCTACACCAAGCAAAACGCTCCGCACGGCTTTTCCTTCGCGGATGACAACTGCTGCCTGCTCAACCCGGACATGTACCGCGCCTTTGGCCTGCCCGTGCTGCAGCAGGTGTTCGCGCGCTTCAGCCCGGACGAGGGCGACTCCCGCTACCAGCACAGCGATTCTGCCATGGGGCACCTGCTGCCCCTGCTGGCCGAAACCAAGCTGAACGGCGTGAACTTCGGGCCCACCGTGCTTGTGGACCAGATTCGCCGCTTTATGCCCCGCGCGCGCATCGACGGGTGCATCGCGCCCTTCACTTTCATGCGCAACGACGCCGAGCAGATCCTGCTGGAGACCAAGCGCGACTGCGCCATGGCCAGGGAGCACGGCCGCGGCCTCAACCTGACCACGGCCGGATCCATCAACAATGGCTCGTCCCTTGAGAGCCTGCGGCTGATCATGGCCGCCGTGCAAACCTACGGCCGGTACTAGCCGCTTGTAAGGCCCCTCTTTGAGGGGCCTTACCCTTTGCGCCGCGCGCCTTGGACGCCGGGTCAGCCCCGGCGCTTGCCCCGTCGATCAACATCAGCTATCAGGAGGAATCGGGATTGGATCAGGTGATGGTGGCGCTGGACCAGGGCACTACCAGCTCGCGGGCCATCGTGTTCGACCTGCGCGGCCGGGTGCTCGGCAGCCACGGCATCGAATTCCCGCAGCACTACCCGCAGGCCGGGTGGGTGGAGCACGACCCCTTCGATATTCTAACCTCGCAGATTGACGCGCTGCGCTATGCCGTGCAGAAGGCCGGGATCTCCCCCGCGCAGATCGCCTGCGTCGGCATCACAAACCAGCGCGAGACCACCCTGGTTTGGGAGCGCGCTTCCGGAAAACCCGTTCACCCTGCCATCGTATGGCAGTGCCGCCGTACGGCCGCGGACTGCGACGCCTTGCGCGCATGCGGTCTGGAGGACGAGGCGCGCAGCCGCACGGGCCTTGTGCTGGACGCCTATTTCTCCGGCACGAAGATCGCATGGATCCTTGATCACGTGCCCGGCGCGCGTGCAAGCGCCGAAGCTGGACGGCTGTGTTTCGGCACGGTGGATACCTGGCTTTTGTGGAACCTGTGCGAGGAACACCCGCACAAGACGGACGCGACGAATGCCTCGCGCACGCTTTTGTACAACCTGCGCAGCGGCGATTGGGACGAGGCGATGCTGGCCGCCCTGCGCGTGCCCCGCGCCATCCTGCCGGACATCGTGGATTCCTCCGCCGTGGCGGGCACGCTCCGCCCGGACATATTGGGCGCACCCATCCCCGTGGCGGCGCTTGTGGGCGACCAGCACGCGGCGCTCTTCGGGCAAACGTGCTTCGATCCGGGCATGGCCAAAAACACTTACGGCACGGGGTGTTTTCTGCTGATGAACACGGGGGAAGTGCCTGTGTTTTCTCACCACCGCCTGCTGACCACCCTCGCCTGGCGGCTGGACGGCAAGGCGACCTATGCACTGGAGGGCAGCGTCTTCGTTGCGGGCGCGGCTATCCAGTGGCTGCGCGACGAGATGGGCCTGATCGCCAGCGCGGCCGATTCCGAGGAGGTGGCGGCGTCCGTTGCGGACTGCGCTGGCGTCGTGTTCGTTCCGGCGTTCACAGGCCTTGGCGCGCCGTACTGGGACGGTTACGGCCGCGGAGCGATCGTAGGACTCACGCGCGGCGCGGGAAGGGCGCATATCGTGCGCGCCGCGCTGGAGGCCATCGCGCACCAGGCGATGGACGTGATCGAGGCCATGGAGCTCGACGCGCCGGTGCCCCTGCGCGAGCTGCGCGTGGACGGCGGCGCGTCGCGCAACAACCTGCTCATGCAAATGCAGGCCGATCTGTCCGGCCGCCCCATCCTCCGCCCGGCCGTCACCGAGACGACGGCCCTGGGCGCGGCCATGCTCGCCGCCCGGGCCGTGGGCCGCGCGCCCAGCCTTGACGATTTGCGCGGGCTGTGGACGCACGACGCCTCCTTTCAGCCAGCTATGTCCGCCCAGGCGCGCGCAGATGCCCGACATGCCTGGAAGCGTGCGGTACTGCGCGCGCGCGGCTGGGCGCAGTAACGCGCGCGCACGGCGTGTGAGGGCGCGCGTGCCAACAAAACGCCCTTAACCGATACAAAGCAAGGGGAACATACATCCCCTTGCTTTGTGTCGGTTGGCCAAGTCCGTCTTTCTGAGCAACCATGGAAGAAGGTGCGCGGCAGTCCCGCTCCCTAGGCGAGGTTTTGCGCGTCGGTTTCGGGCTCGGGCGCGGCGGGCGCAAGGGCGATGCCGCAATACGGGCAGTGCGTCCAGCCGTCGTCCGTCACGTGCTTGCATGAGGGGCACTGGGCGCGGCACTTTGCACCGCAGGCCGGACAGGAGATGAATCCCGGCTCCAGAGAGTAGCCGCAGGACGAACAGCTCAGGCGTTCCGGCCGGACCGCCAGGTACACGATCAGGCCCACCGCGTTCATAAACAATGTAAGCACGCCCCACAGCGCCGGATGCGCATCCCGCTGCGCGGCGTCCAGGTACACCCACATGGCCAGGGCGACGAAGTAGCTCACGATGCAAAGGGCGATGAGCGCGCCGAACAGAGGCGTGGAAACGATCTGCGCGAGCCCGTTTGGCGCGCCCGTGCCCTGCGTCCATTTGGGGTTGCTCGGGTTGAAGAAAAAGAACATCTGCACGTTTTTTGAAGGGAACCCGGCGTAATAGATGCGCTCCTCGCCCGGCCATGACCGTCCGAACATCCGATCGGCGTCAAGGCTCGGCCGCGCGATTTGCGCCACGCTGCGGAGCATGGACGTTTCCCCGCCTTCGTTACGGTAGACGCCCTTGGCCTGACCGCTGGCGTCCAGCACCTCGATGAACCCGTCGTCGTTTAGCGCGGCGCGGAACACGCCGCTACCGTCCAGGTGCCCCTGATTCAGCGAATACAACACCTGTTGGCCGGCGTCCGTGACGATAAAGTTAGAAAAGTCCGTGTAGCGCTCGCTGTGCTGAAGCATCAGCTGCTTCGCCTCATCGTCCAACCCGATGTATTCGATATGATTGACGATCCTCTGCAGGGCGTTTTGCCGCTCGGCGCGCACTTGGTTTACCCGGCGCCTGTACACCGTGCTGATCGCCGTGTTCATCACGATGGCCAGCCCGAGCACGCCCGCGCACACCACCGCTACGATGCGCGCCAACCGCTTCACCCTCGTACGCTTGTCCGTCCGCTTTTTCATGTTGTCATCCTCCCGTTCTTTCCCGAAGCCCTGATGTGTTCCAGCACGGGCAGCGCGGCAAGCGCTGCCACGGCAAGCGCGCCCAGAGGCGCAAGCTGCGCAAGGCACGCGCTCCAGTCGCCCAGCAACGCCGCCGAGGCCGCCCCCGCAAGCAGGGCCAGCGCGGGCAGGCACGCCGCGGCGGCCATGCCCGCCTCCCGCCTGCGCGAGGCGCGCAGTTTTGCCTGATGCGCGGCCTTTGCGATGTGCGGCGACAGCTCGCCCATGGCCGCCTTCGTGTCCGGCGCAGGCATCGCCAGCGCTGCGTCCTTTCGCAGCAGTTCCTCCACCGTCATGCTTGCGCCTCCTTTCTCATGCGCTCCAGCGCGTCGTGCAGCCGCCATTTTACCCGCACGGCGCTGGTGCCCATGGCCGTTGCGATCTCCTCGTAGGATTGGTCCATGTAGTAGCGCAGCACGACCATCGCCCGAAGATCCGGTTTCAGCGTCCGCAGAAGCCGCTGCGCCTCCTGCCGCTCCACCGCCGCAGCGCTCTCCTCCCGCCCGCCCGCGATCCGCCGGATGTCCTCGTACGGCAGAGGAAGCGGGCGCTTCTTGCGCGTTTCGTCGATGAACAGGCGGTACGCCAGCGTGAACAGCCACGCGCTAAAGGGCTGCGGCCCAGCCCGGTAGCGGTGCACGCGCTCCACCAGCCGCAGCAGCGCCGCCTGCGCCATGTCCGCCGCCATGTTGGGCCCTGCGCATTTATAGTAGAACCGGAAGAGCCGCTCGTGGTAGCGTTCGGCCAGCTGCGAAAGCGCCATCCGGTTGCCTTGCGCGGCGAGAGCGGCCAGCTGTTCGTCCGTGAGCACCCGCATCCCTCCCGCGTTTTCCTACGACCAGTATAACGGACGGCCGCCGCCCGCGGTTGCCAAATACAGAAAATTTCCCGCCGGACACCGTCCGGCGGGAATCATGCGCCGCGCGCCGCAGAGCTAGTCGCGCCGCGCGGCGTCCTTGGCGGCGTTTCGGCCGATGTGCATGCCGACGTTGCAGGCGATTACCGCCAGCAGCGCCCACCAGTAGCCGGGCAGCTCCACCGACGGCAACGCGTGCGCCAGGCCGAGCACCACGGCCGCCTCCACCAAAAAGCGCGGTATGCCGAGCAAAAGAATATCAAAGGCCAGCGTGAGGGGCCGCGTGAGCAGGCGCAGCGCCATGTACAGCGCCGTCATCACGCACAGCGCCAGCAAAAAACCGGGCCATGCGCCCGTACGCGCGCCGGGCAGGGCTGCGCACACGCACAGAAATCCGAGCGCCCCGCCGATGATCTTCGCAAGCAGCTTGTTCACGGTTCCTCTCTCCTCACAAAGCCTGCATATGCACGCGCACCCGCGAGCGGCGCGCCCCCTTGCCCTCGTTTACCCTTACGCTTAGTTGCAGTCCCCGCAGCGAGGACAGGAGGGGACGCGCCAACTCGGCCACGTCGCACGCCTGAGCAAAGCTCCACTGGCCGGCGCGCTTTCCCTGCGTCATGCGCCTTCGTATCGCTTCGCGGCAGGAAGGCGTCAGAAGCGCCTCCAGGTCCAGGGCATCCTCCAGCAGGTCAACGATAGGCGCTGTGTCCAGCGAAAGCGGCAGCTTGATGTGCACGCCCCGCCCGCCGTCCCTCGGCGCGTTCAGCACATTCAGCCACAGACACAGCACGCTCGGCCTAGTCCACATTGATGAGCACCCGCACGTCCTGCCGGTGGCTGCCTTCCTCATCCGCGTTTTGGTGAATGACCGCGTTCACCAGGTCACGGCCTTCCATGTCCTCATCCAGGGTCTGCAGCATGCCAACGACCGCCGTCAGATCCACGCCCTGCTCCTCTATCTGGCGGCGCGCGTCCGCAGGGATGGCCCGCTCGAGCATGGGCAGTATATTGCGCGCAAGCGCCAGGGGCACGTTGATATCCACGTCCACGTCCTGCTGTTTGCTCTCTCCTTCGTTTGCCTCCTGCTGCACCTTGACCACGACATGCAGAAAGCGGCCCTTGCCTTTGCGCGGCGCGGCCTCGGCCTCCTGCCGGGCCGCCGCGGGAAACGGTTTGGACGGGGCCGCCTTGCCCGCGCCCGACATGGCCTCCAGCAGCTGCGCACCCTCCTGGGGCGTCAGCTTTCCCTCCTGCACCAAACGCAGAATTGTCGTTTGATCCGTGTCCATCGTTCGCCCTCCTCTACTTTGTGCGCATGCGCGCAAGCGCCTGTTCCGCCGTGATCTCGCCGCGCTCCAGCGCCTGCAGTGTCTCCTTGCGCTCGGTGGCGGCGGGCGGCTCCCCGTCCGCGAATCCGAGCGCCTCCAGCGCCGCGTCCAGCATGTTGCGGGCCGTTGGATAGCTGACGTCCAGCGCCCGCTCCATCTCCTTGATGTTCCCCTTGCAGCGCAGATACGTCTCGATCACGCGCAGATGGTTCTCCGGCAGCGTGCAGAACCGGCAGGGCGAAAACCCGCCCCGTATCTCCGAGCCGCACTGCTCACAGTGCAGCTGGCTGATCGTCAGCGTTCCGGCGCATACCGGGCACCGGACGGGCACTTTGTACTTCACTGATCATCCCTCCTCATGTCCATATTCTAAATCAAACCTAAATAATAGTCAAGTGCATTTTCTTTTTTCTCATTACTTATTTCTACTGGCGCTTGTTCTTCCCATTTGGTACACTGGTGCCAAGAGAGGGGCGTAACACATGACGCAAGCGCAGGACAAGCTCTCCACCAAAACGAAGGTCCTCTTTTCCTGGCCGGACGTATACGGCGGCGGCGTAATGAACATCGTCAACTTCTTTTACGCCATTTTCCTTACGGACGTCTGCCGGATTGACCCGCGCTGGGCCGGGCTTATCATGTTGGTCGCCCGGTTCTGGGACGCCGTGACCGACCCGGCCATGGGCCTGATCTCCGACAACACCCGCTCGCGCATGGGCCGCCGCAAGCCGTACTTCGCGGTCGGCGTGCCGCTCATCTTCCTATCGTTCGTCATCCTATGGAATCCGGTCGGTTTCTCCGCCGAAGGGCTGCGCGTAGCCTACGCCATGGGGGCCTACGTGTTCCTGAACACGGTGACAACGCTGGTGATGGTGCCCTACCAGGCCATGGCCGCCGAACTGACGCTGGATTACAACGAGCGCGCTTCCATCGCCACCACACGCATGATCTTCTCCTTCGGGTCTACGCTTGTATGCGCGCTGATGCCCAGCTACATCATTAACGCCTTTGCCGACATCCGCACCGGGTACATCGTGATGGCCGCGTGTTTCGGCCTGTTTTTTGCGGTTCCCTGGGCCTTCATGGTGCGCGGCGTGCATGAGAATCCCGCCTTTATGAACACGCCGCGCGTGAAGCTGCAAGACGCCCTGAAAGCGCTCGCAGCGCCCTTTCGCGTGCGCTCCTTCCGCCTGTTCATCCCGATGTATCTGGGCGTGTTCATGACGCTGGACATCGTGTCCATGCTTTTTTCCTACTTTATGACCTACCACATCGGCCGGCCAGACCTGCTCTCCATCGTCCTTGGATTGCTCGTGGTGTGTCAGCTGCTTTTTCTGCCCGTTGTGTCCGCCTGCATGAAGCGGCTGGGCAAAGCGCCCACCTTCTCCATCGGCTGCGTCCTATGGGTGGTCTTTTGCCTGGTCACCTGGCTGCTTCAGCCTGGCCAGCCCGTCGTTTTTGTCTTCCTTCTGGCCGCGGGCATGGGCTTCTCCATCGCCTTTCCCATGGTGGCCGTTCACGCCGCCTTTGGCGACGTGACCGACGCGGGCGAGCTGATCATCGGCCGCCGCGCCGAGGGCTCGTTCTCGGGCGTGCAAACCTTTTTGCGCAAATGCGCGGCCGCCGGCAGCAACGCTTTGGCCCTTCTTCTTCTGGACAGGTGCGGCTACCTCAAGCCCCTGGTTGAACTCGTGGATGGCGCGTCCAAGAACATACCGCAGGCTCAGCCCGCCGCCGTTCTGCTGGCCATCCGCTCGCTGATCGCCTTCGCCCCCCTCGTGCTGCTCGCCGTATCCATTCTCGCCGCCCGCCGCTATCCCCTCTCCTTCGGCCTCCATGCCCGCCTTGTTGCCTACCTTCAGCTCAAGCGCTCGGGCCAGCCCGCATCCGAGGAGGAGGGCGAGGATCTGCGGGCGCAGGTGTAGGGCGGGTACGGGCGATCCCTCCTCAGGGCGTCATTTCCGTCATACAACGCAGGCAGGCCCTGCGGCATGCAAAGCCGCGGGGCCTTTTTGTTCGGTTTTGGCGATATAACCGGTGTTCCGCCCGCGCTTTATGCCGGCGGAGGGATGTTCACGCCTGTGCCCGCGTCCTGCCAGCACACCCAGTAGCCGGATCCGCCGGACGGGGCGGGCTGCCAAAGGTACCCTTCCAGGCCGGGCGGCGGGGTGGCCCGATAGGAGCCGGGGATGGCGTAGGCCACGGCGACAACCTCCGACTCCTGCAACCGCACGCCCAGCAGATAATGGTCGATGCCGATGATGCCGCCGGGCATGGCCACGCGGCGGTATACGGCCAAACCGTCGATGGCCTGAACGGGTTCGGCGCCGCGAAAGAGGGCCGCCGTGTCTCGGGCGGCCTCCGGCCAGGTATAGCGCTCGTCCTGCGCGGCAGGTGCGGCGGCGCGGCGCAGGGAGGCCGGCGGCGGGGGCGGCGGGGCATAAAACGCCTCGTCCTCAGGGCCGACGGCACGAAATGCGCCTGGTTCCATGGGCTCATCGCTGGACGGTACCCCGACCTCGGTCGGTTCCTGACCACCGGGCAGCTGCTCCCCGGTCTGTTCGTCGGCGCTGGCTGCGACGACCACGGGTGCGTCGTCGGATGCAGGAGGCGGATCGGGCGCTGCGGGCATGTCGGAAGCAGCATCGGATTCGGCCGCCGCAGAAGGCGCGGACGGCGGCGCGTCGGAGGTCTTCGCGGCGGATGGTTCGGCGGCGGCGCCGGACTCAGCCGACGCTGGAGGCGCTGGCGGAGCGATTGGCGCGGGTCCGACCGGGGCCGCCGGAGGTTCATGCAGGCGCGCCACCAAGGCGCGCACGACCTTCCAGTCCACAGGCGCTCCCTTGCCCACGTGCCCCACCAAAACCAACTGCACCTGGCCGGGCGCCATGCGGTACACGGCCACCGCGTCGTAATCGCTGACGGGCCAGCGCTGCACGTCGCCCGATTCGTACACCGCCTCGCACGCCGCGCAGCCGCGGTAGTCCGCACCCATGCGGCCAACGTCCACGGCCCTGCGCAAATCACGCGATATGAGGGCGGCGCGGTATACCTCCCCGTCCCCTGCCTTCAGCCCCTGCATAGAGAAGGCCAGGCGGCAGCGGCCGTGGCGCACCTCCAGCTTGGCAAACCCGCTCACCGCCGCGCCGATGGAATCCATCGGCTGCAATACGTTATAAATGCGCCGGTATTCCTCCTGCATAACCACACCTCCGAGCACCCCTACCAGGGCGTTCAAGAAATGTATATGCGAAAGGGCTCCCGGCGATGATACCGCGGGAGACGCGCTCTGAAAAGCGCTTGCCCGCAAGCGGCCATAGATCAGGAGGACGAGCGAAAAGTAACGCGCCCTGCGGAGAGGAAAATGCACACAAAAAGCGCCCCGGGCCGCGAAGGCGGACCGGAGCGCCGAGCGCTGATAGGGTTATTCCGTGGGCGTCAGATAAGCATGCGCAGAAGACGGTCGTAGTCGGCGGGCTCGATGGTCGCCTCGATCTGCGCGCCCTCCGGCGTGAAATCCTCGCTGAGAATGGTGCCCCGTTCATGCAGAAAGGCGCGCGCCGCGCCGTTGCTGTGGGGGATGAGCATGGAAAGCTTGCGGCGGTTCTGTGCGAGCCTCTCGGCCACGCTCTGCAGCAGCCGGTCGCACCCGGCGCCGCTCGCCGCGGAAATCATCACCGCGCCCGGACGGCCCACCTCCACCTCGCCGGTAACGATGTCCATCTTGTTGAGTACGTCGATGCGCGGCTTGTCAGCCGCTTGCAGCTCGGCGAGCACCTCGTCCACCACGGCCTGCTGATGCGCGGCGTGCGGGTGGGCGGCGTCCTGCACGATGAGCAGCAGGTCGGCGTGCAGCGCTTCCTCCAGCGTGGACTTGAACGCGCGCACCAGGTCGTGCGGCAATTTGTTGATAAAACCGACCGTGTCCACAAGCAGTGTCTCCTGCCCGCCGGGCAAAGTGATGCGCCGGGATACAGGATCCAGCGTGGCGAAGAGTTTGTCCTCGGCGAGCACGCCCGCGGAGGACAGGCGGTTGAGGAGCGTGGATTTACCGGAGTTCGTGTAGCCCACCAGAGCCACCACGGGCACTTCGCTTTTCTCGCGCCGGGCGCGGCGCACGTCGCGCTCCTGGGCAACGCCCGCAAGCTCGCGCTCGATGTCGGTGATACGGCTGCGGATGTGCCGCCGGTCGAGCTCCAGTTTGGTTTCGCCCGCGCCGCGGCCGCGCAGCCCGATGCCGCCGCCGCCCACCAGACGGGAAAGCGACACGCCCTGGCCCGTGAGGCGGGGCAGCTTATACATAAGCTGCGCAAGCTCCACCTGAAGCTTGCCCTCCCTGGATTTGGCGCGCTGGGAAAAGATGTCCAGGATGAGCGCCGTGCGGTCGATCACGCGCACGCCGAGCATTTCCTCCAGGTTTCGCAGCTGCGCGCCGGTCAGTTCGTCGTCAAACACGCACAGGTCGCATTCGCTGCCCTGCACGAGCAGCGAGAGCTCCTCCGCCTTGCCTTTGCCGATGTAGGTCGCCGGGTCCTGTTTGTGCGTTTTTTGCGTGACAACCGCCGTCACCTCGCCGCCCGCCGTCTCGGTCAGCCGGCGAAGCTCCACCATGCTCTCATCCTGCGGCCCGGCGGCCACCCCTACAAGCACGGCCTTTTCCGTTTTTACCTGCTCGGACGGGCCAAAGCTTGCGGCCACTTGGCGGTCAGCCTCACGGATGCGGTCCATCCATGCGGACTGGGGAATTTGATAAATGCCCACCGGGCCTTCCACAAAGGTCTTGTTGTTACCGCTCGGTTCGCGCGCGCCAAGAAAGGCGGCGCTCACAGCGCAGGGTTTGCCTTCCTCCCGCACGCCGATGGCGGACATGGCGTCGAACTTCATCTTCTGCAGGGACTGCAAATCCACGGCGGAGAGCATGGCGTCCCCGCCCGGGTGCGTGTGCAGGCACCGCACGCCCGACAGGCGCTGCGGGTTGCGCCTCAGGCGCATGTTCTGCAGGGATACGGTGCTGTTGTCGCCGATGGATACGTCCAGTACGGCGCCGTCACGCGACACGTAGACGGACAGCTCACGGTTTAAGCGGGCCGTAAAGGCCGCCATCGGTTCAATCAAAGACAGAGGGGCAAATGCGTCCGCGTCGACCTCGATCTCGTAGAGCCCCTCCATGAGCTTCAGGACTGAGGCGCGCACGCCTTCGGTATTTCCATGTATCAAGCTGATTCCTCCATAGACAAAAAAACGGCGGGTGCATGATTACCTGTTTTTCAGCTCGATCACTTGATGATTCCTCCCCGCCCGAGTTATGCGGTATTTCAGGCGCTTTCTCATTGTACCTCCTTCTGCCCAAAAACACAAATCTGTGCTACAATGAGGGACAAGAAATCGCCGAAAAGGGAGCGATGCTTATGCCGCGCCAAGCGATCTTCGTGATGACCGATTCCCAGCGCTTCGATATGCTCGGGTGCAACCAAAGCCCCTGCGCCGAGAACGGCTTTGGCACGCGCACCGACACGCCCTGCCTGGACGCTCTGGCCGCGCAGGGCGTGCGCTTCCAGCGCGCCTACACCTGCCAGCCCGTTTGCGCGCCCGCGCGCTCGGCGCTCTTTACGGGCACGTTCCCGCACTCCAACGGCGTATGGGGCAACTCCATGCCTCTTGGCGACAACGTAAAAACCGTGGGCCAGCGCCTGCGCGACAAGGGCGTGCGCTGCGCCTACATCGGTAAATGGCACCTGGACGGGGGCGACTATTTCGGCCTGGGCCGCTGCCCGGACGGGTGGGATCCGGAGTTCTGGTTCGACATGCGCAATTACCTGGAAGGCATGTCGCAGGAGGACCGCGTGCGCTCCAGACATCCGGATACGAACAAGGACGGCATCGCGCGCGCGTTCACCTACGGCGCGCAGGTCACCCAGCGGGCGCTGCGCTTTATGGAAAAGTACAAAGATGAGGATTTTCTGCTCGTGGTGAGCTACGACGAGCCGCACGACCCATATCTGTGCCCCGAACCCTACGCCTCGCAGTTTGGCGGGGTGCGGCTCGCCTCCACGCACAACTTTGCCGACGATTTGGCCGGCAAACCCGCGCACCAACGCGCTTGGGCGGGCATGCGGCTGCAAGCCCCCGTAACGCAGGACGCCTACGGTCCCTCGCCTTACTACTTTGGCTGCAACGCCTTCATCGACAGCGAGATCGGCCGCGTGGTCGCCGCCGCGGACGAGCACGCGCCGGACGCCCTGCTCATGTACACCTCCGATCACGGCGAGGCGCTGGGTGCGCACCGCCTGAGCAGCAAGGGCCCGGCCGTGTACGAGGAGATCGTGCACATTCCCTTTCTGGCGCGCTGGCGCGGCCATGCGCTGCCGGGAAGCGCGCCCAAGAGCCTGTGCTCGCACATCGACATAACGCCCACGCTGCTGGACTACTTCGGCGTGCCCGCTCCCAAACTGATGGAGGGCCGCAGCATGCTGGCGGAGCTTGCGGGCGGCGCGCCCACGAACGAGCGCATATTCATCGAGTTTGGCCGCTACGAAATCGACCACGACGGCTTTGGCGGTTTCCAGCCCCTGCGCGCCGTGGTGGAAGGGCCCTATAAGCTGTGCGTTAACCTGCTGTCGGGCGACGAACTGTACGACCTGGAGATCGACCCGGGCGAGATGCACAACCTGATCGCAGACAGCGCTTACAAAACGGTGCGCGACCGCCTGCACGATTTGCTGCTGGAGCACATGAACGACACGCGCGATCCCTTCCGCGGCTACTGCTGGGAACGCCGCCCGTGGCGGGACAACGCCCGGGAGGCCACTTGGGACTATACGCTGATGACCCGCCAGCGTGAGAACGAGGAGTACGAGCCGCGTCAGCTGAACTACTCCGACGGGCTGACGATGACGCAGGCCGTGCGCCGCAAAAACAAGGTGTAGCCCATGCCCATCCAGTCGCTCCTCATCAAGCCCGCTGGCCCGGACTGCAACCTATCCTGCCGGTACTGCTTTTACGCGGCCACAGACGCACAGTTTGCGCCCGGCGCGCACCGCATGTCCATGCAGACGCTGCAGCGGGCGCTGCGCTCGTACGTGCCTTCGGCGACGGGCGGCGTGCACATCGGTTTCCAGGGCGGGGAACCGACGCTTATGGGCCTTCCTTTCTTTCAGGAGGCGCACCGGCTCATCCTTGCGCTGAAGAACCCGGCCGCGCAGCTAAACTGGGCGCTGCAAACGAACGGAACGCTGCTGGGCGAGGAATGGGCGGCGTTTGCAGCGCAGACGGGGCTGCTTCTGGGCGTAAGCCTGGACGGCCCGCCCGACGTACACAACGCGCTGCGCTCCGGCTCCCACGAGCGCGTGCTTGCCGGCATCGGCCACCTGCGCGCGGCCGGAGCGCAGTTCAACACGCTCACGGTGGTATCGCAACACAACGTTGCCCGTCCGTTGGATGTGTGGGATGCTTTGCTGGACGCGGGCTCGCAGTTTTTTCAGTTTATCGCCTGCCTGCGCGACGAGCTCTCGCCTAATCCCTTCGCCTGGGCGGACTTTCTGATGGCGGCCTTCGAGCGCTGGGAGCAGAGCTGGCCGCTCATCTACGTGCGCAACTTCGACGAGATGCTCATCTCCTTTGCGCAGTACCGCGAGGTCAGCTGCCAAACCTCGCCGCGCTGCGCGCTGAATTTGGTGGTGGAACACGACGGCAGCGTGTACCCGTGCGACTTCTTTGTGGACGACGCGCACAAGCTGGGCAACGCGGCCGGGGACGATTTGGTCGCACTGTCCGATTCCCCCGCCGCGCAGGCCTTTGTGGCCGCCAAAGCGCCCGTCGACCCCCGCTGCGCCGCATGCGCGTACCGGCCCCTGTGCCAGGGCCACTGCCCCGCCTACCGCGGCGCGGACGGCTCGGCCGTGCTGTGCGAGGGTTTGCAGCGCTTCTATGCTTTCGCCCAGCCCCGGCTGCTCGCCATGAAGCGCCGCCTGATCGCCCAGGGCCGCATACGCGATCCGCTCGCTTCCGCCGACCGCAACATCCTCTGCCCGTGCGGCTCAGGCCGCAAGTTCAAGACCTGCTGCCTGCCGCTGAAGCGATAGCCTCCGGCCGTCCGAGCGGACGCGCCCCACGGCTGCCCACGCGGCGAAGGAGGGACGCCCTTGAAGCCCAGTCCACACTGGAGCGCACGCCCGTACCGGCCGCTAGACCGACAAGCCGAGGCCGAGTTGCCCTTCATTTGCCGCATCGCGCCGGGCGAGGGGTATGCGGACATCGAGTGGTTCGACCGCGGCTTTTCCGGCGCGCACGAGCTGCTCCTCACCCGCCTGACGGACGGCGCGGAGCGACGGCTCGCGCTGGACGGGCCGACTCTGCGGCTGAAGGGGCTCGCGCCGGACGGCGCATACGCGCTGCAAGTTGCGCGCGTCGGGCAGGAGGGCGCTTCCGAACGCCGTCTTTTTCGTACGGGCTTCGTGCCGGGCGACGCGGTGGTCGCGTACCTGCACCCACAAGACGAAGCCTTCGCCTTCTCCGGCCGAGCGCTGTGCTCGCCCTCCATCGCCCAAACGCCCTCCGGGCGGCTGGTCGTGTCCATGGACGTGTACGCCCCGCGCGCCCCGCAGAACCTAACCATCCTATATGCGTCGAGGGACGGGGGCAAAAGCTTCCGCTATCTGTGCGACCTGTTCCCCTGCTTCTGGGGCAAGCTCTTTTGCCACCGCGGGCGACTGTACATGCTCGCGCACGCGTCGGAATACGGCGACGTGCTTATCGGCGCGTCGGACGATGAGGGCGAAACCTGGTCGACCCCTTCCGTCCTGTTCCGCGGATCCGGGCACTTTGAAGCGTCCGGACCGCACAAAGCGCCCATGCCCGTCATCGAGCACGGCGGACGCTTGTTCACGGCGCTGGACTATGGCTGCTGGGCAAAGGGCGGCCACGCCTCGGGCATGCTCAGCGCCCCCGCGGACGCGAACCTGCTCGATCCCGCCTCCTGGACGCTCTCGGACGCTTTCCTGCCCTACGATCCGGCCTGGCCCGGCGCGGCGCGCGGGCCCGCCAAAGGCGGCCTGGAAGGAAACATGGTCGTTTCGCCGCATGGCGAGCTGCTGAACGTTCTGCGCTACCAGATCAGCGAAGCGGATCCTTGCAGCGGCCTGTCGCTGCAGCTGCGCGCCGACGCGGCGCGCCCGGAACGCCCTCTGGTCTTTTGCCGCATCGCGCCCATGCAGGGCGGATCCAACGCCAAGTTTAACCTGCTGCACGATCCCGTGAGCGGTAAATACGTCGCCGTCGCCAACGCGCACGTGCCGGGCATGCCGGCCAATATGCGAAACGTGCTCATTTTGGCCGTCTCGGACGATCTGCTTTGCTTTCGCACGGCGAAGATGCTGCTCGACTATCGCCACTTGCCCCCGCAGGATGTAGGCTTTCAGTACTGCGATTTTCTTTTCGACGGCCAGGACCTTGTGTTTGTGTGCCGCACGGCTTTCGGCGGCGCGCGCAACTTTCACGATGCTAACTACACCACCTTTCACCGGCTGCCCGGCTTCCGACAGTACCTGTAGGAAAAATAAGCGCGCTGCCCGCGCCTTGGCGCAACCGGCTGATTGCTTTGGCCGCGGCATGGGCGCCCTGCGTTCGCGTCAAAGAGAGGCGCGCGGGGGGAGCCCCCCCGGGGGCGGAGTGTTGTTTTTGGGAAGAAAAAAAACACCACCCCGGGGCCCCCCCCCCCCAAAA
>JAVBLU010000048.1:0-7836 GCA_031553225.1 Eubacteriales bacterium | reverse complement strand
GGCGTTTTCGGCCTGCGTCCTCCCTTCTCGGCTCCATCCTGCTGTGGGAACCCGCCGCACGCGCCGCCCTGCATGCCGCCGTCCTTTCCGCAGCCTGCCGAGCTGGCTTTTCGGAAGACAGCCGCGCACACACCCCTTCTGCAGCCCGAAGGCCCGGCGGCATACGTGCCGCCGGGCCTTTCCCACTGAATTTGCAACCGCCCGCCCGCAGAAAACCAGTCTCCATCCCCCAAGGAGGGATCCAAGGGATGAATCCCTTGGCAGGATGCGCGAAGGGCGGCGCCCTTCGCCGTTCCTCCCATCTCTCCCGTTCTTCCCCGCCCCGCCTCCTCTCACACGCTCTTCATCAGGGCGATCTGCGTCTCCCGCTCGCGGCGCACGGCGTCCATATCGCCCGGATGCATCACGTTGACCAGCTTGACGGCATAGTCGGAGGCGATGAGGGCGTGGCGCTTGACGTGCGGCGTGGCGGCCGCCTGCGCCAGCACGCGCAGCACCTTCACGCGCACGGGGTCCTTCTCGTCGCGGGCCAGGCAGAGCAGGTCGCCGGCCACGTCGCGCGCGTCCTGAAACTTCGCCTCGCCCTGCTGCCAGCGCAGGTTGACGGTAAAGCACGCCTCGATGGCGTCGTCGCGGGCGGTGCCGGTCATGTCCAGCACGTGCGCCGCCAGCAGCAGGCTGTAGCGGGAGATGGCCCTGTGGTCTGGCGCTTTTTCGTCGAAGGCCTCAATCAGGCGCTCCTTGAGCTCCGGCAGATCGTCCAGCCTGCGGATGATGCCCACGTCGCCCATGTAGCTGTCCTTCCTGCCCTTCATGGCCGCGCCTCGCTCATGTAGGAAGCGTCGTTCAGGCGCTGGGTGACGCGCTCGCCGCCCTCCGTCACGCCGTAGAAGGACACCCCCCCGGGCAGCCCCGCATAGGTAAACGGCTGGATCTCCTGCCTAAGCCACGCGCTTTGCCACACGCTGAGCGTAACGCCGTGGGACACCAAAATGAGGCACGGCGCGTCCTGCTGAGCGGTCCAATCGCAAAAGGAGGCGACGCGGCCCCAGAAAACGCGCCACGGTTCGGCGCCCGGGAAGGGCGGATCGTCGAAGGAGGGTGTGGGCAGGGCGTTCTGCCGCGCCCACGCGCCGCTTTTGCCCACCGCCTCGCCCAGGTTATGCTCGCGCAGCTGCGGGAACAGCTCGACCGGAACGCCCAAAACCTGCGCAAGCGGCCCGGCGGTCTGCCGCGCGCGCAGCAGGTCCGAGGAGAGGATCCGGCAGGGCCGCCCCTGCAGTTGCGCGCCCAAGCGCCTGCCGATGCTTTGCGCCTGGGACAGCCCAAGCCCGCTCAGTTCCCAGTCCGTCCAGGACCCCACCATGCCGGTGTTGTGATGCGTCGCCTGGGCGTGCTGAATGGTGATGACGTCCTTCACGCTTTTGTCTCCTCTCGCGGCCGCGCGCCGGCATCCGATAGGTACCACGCCGGCACGAGGGCGTTCATGCGGTCAAACCAGCGCAGTATGTTTGCGTTCATGCGCAGGGCGAAGTCGATCTCCTGCCGGCCGTACCGCGCGGACCAGGGCAGGGCGTGCAGGCTGACCGCCGCCAGATAGAAGCGCAGCAGCGGCCAAAAATCCGCCGGCGGCTCCCCGCCGAAGTACCCGCGCAGCTGGCCCGTGGCAAAACA
Source organism: Eubacteriales bacterium (assembly GCA_031553225.1). Lineage (GTDB taxonomy): Bacteria > Bacillota > Clostridia > Christensenellales > UBA1750 > JAVBLU01. The sequence continues at coordinate 6,162 of JAVBLU010000048.1, read as the reverse complement.
GGGGCTGACGTCCGCGCTGAACATGACGGCCGAGAGCGCGCGGTAGGGGTCGCTGACCCCGCAGCGCTGAAAATCGATGACGAACAGCCCGCCCTCCGGCGACACGATGAGGTTGCCGGTATGAAAATCGCCGTGCGTGAGGCACCTGGGGCGAAGTTTTACGAGCCCCCGGTGCTTGTGCACAAAGTCCAGCAACAACGCGTCGCCTTCAAATGCCATGCCGCAGCTTTTGTAGCTTTCCACGTAGTCGTCCAGCACGCGGCCGTAGGCCTCGCCCCACTCCGCGGACGGCGGGTAAACCTCCAGCGCATGGATCCGGCGCAGGATATCCCCCGCCTGCAGCCCGAGGCGGTACTGCTCGCCCTCCGGAAGGGCCGGCAGGGCCAGGGACGCTTCCCGGCCCTCGCACCAGGTGAGCAGCAGAAAAACGTGCCGGCCCTCACCGCACACGCCCATGTGCAGCGGCTGGGACATGGGGATGCCAAGGGCAGCGATGCGGCGCATGGTCTCCAGCTCGCGCTGCTTGCGGGGCAGCTCGGCGATGTCCGCCACGCGCAGCAGGCGCTTTTCCCCGCCTGCGGTCTCCAAGTAGTACTTGCTGTCCCGCGACCAGCCCTTGTTGACCGGCTCCACCCGGACAAACGTCTCCTGCCCGGGCACGCCGCGCAGGTCCGCCCACGCCGATGCGTCCATGCCCGTCCCCCCCTCGCCCGCCTTCCGGCATGCCCACCTATTCTGCGCGGGGGCGGCTGTCTCCTGCCGCCCGGCCGGCCTGGGCATCGGCGGCGCGGCAAGGGCCGCCCGCGCGCGCGGACGGCCCCGGGGATGCGCTCTTTCAGGCGGGCGGCTCCTGCGGCCCGTGCACGGTGATGGCCCCGGTGGGGCAGGCCTTGGCGCACGCAAGGCACCCGGTGCACAGCTCGTAGTTGAAGTTCGGCAGGGAATCCTTCATCTCGATGGCGGCGGAGGGACAAACCTTGGCGCATTTGCCGCAGCCGATGCATCCGGCGGTGCAGGCGTCGCGCACCACCTTGCCTTTTTCCGCGGAACGGCAGCGCAAAAGCACCGGGCGTGCAAGCGGCACCATGCGGATGACGTTCTTGGGGCAGGCGGCAACGCACCGCCCGCAGGAGGCGCACTTGGCCTTGTCGATGACGGCGATGCCGTCCTTCATCTCAATCGCGCCAAAGGCGCAGGCCCTGCGGCAGTTGCCCATCCCCACGCAGGCGTAGCGGCCGGCGCGCGGCCCTTCGGCCGTAAGGGCCGCGGCGGCGCAGTCGGCCAGGCCCTTATAGACGAACTTCTCGCGGCAGGCGTTTGTCATGCCGCGGCAGATCACCTCGGCCACGGCCGCTTGCGCGGGCGCGGCCTGCACGCCCATCACGGCCGCCACGGCAGCGGCGACGCTCTCGCCGCCCACGGGGCAGCCGGACACGGACGCTTCCCCCGCCACGACGGCCGCGGCGAAGGCGTCGCACCCCGGCCTTCCGCAGCCGCCGCAGTTGGCGCCCGGCAGCGCCTCGCGCACCCGGCCGACGCGCTCGTCGGCGGGCACGGCCAGCTTTTTGTTGGCGATGGCCAGCCCGGCGCCGAACAGCGCGCCCATGCCGCCCAGCACGAGCAGGGGCCAAAGGATGGCGGTCAGCAAGGGAAATCCCTCCCAGCATTTCTCAATCGGCGGTCGCGGCTTACAAAGGGCACGCTATCGGCGGACGCGCCCGGCTTTCCTATTTGATGAGGCCGGAGAAGCCCAAAAAGGCGATGGACATGAGCCCCGCGCTCACCAGGGCGATGGGGAACCCCTTCATGTAGGAGGGGATGGGGGCCGAGGCCATGCGCTCGCGCACGCCCGCGAAGAGCACGATCGCCAGGGTGAACCCAAGGCCGCCGCCCACGCCGGAGATGACCGTCTGCACGAGGTTGTAGCCCTCGTTGATGTTGAGCAGCGCCACGCCCAGCACGGCGCAGTTGGTGGTGATGAGCGGCAGGTACACGCCCAGCGCCTTGTAAAGCGAGGGCGACATCTTCAGGATGATCATCTCCACGAGCTGCACGAGCACGGCGATGACCAGAATGAAGGCCATGGTCTTCAGGTACATCAGGTGCATGGGCACGAGCACGGCGTAGTACACGATGTAGGTGATGAGGGAGGCAAGCCCCATCACAAAGGTGACAGCGACGCCCATGCCCATGGCCGTACCCACCTGCTTGGACACCCCAAGGAACGGGCAGCAGCCCAAAAACCGCGCCATAACGAAGTTGTTGACGAGCACGGAGCTGACGAGCAGCAGGAGGATCGCTTTGACGTCCATGTTCCTCTCCCCCTATTCCGTCTTGCCGGTGATGCGGTTGTACGTGCCCAGCAGAAGACCCAGGCAGATAAAGCCGCCCGGCGCGAGCACCACGAGCAGCATCGGCTGATAGGCCGCCCCCAAGACGGGCATGCCGAAGGCCGTGCCCGCGCCGATGATCTCGCGCACGATGGACAGGAGCGTGAGCGCGCCGGTAAAGCCAAGCCCCATACCCAGGCCGTCCACGGCAGAGGCCAGCGGCGGGTTCTTGCCGGCGTAGCTCTCCGCGCGGGCGAAGATGATGCAGTTGACCACGATGAGGGGGATGAAGATGCCCAGGGCCGCGTCCAGCGCGGGCAGGAAGGCCTTCATCACCAGCTCCACCACCGTAACGAAAGCGGCGATGACCACGATGTAGGCGGGGATGCGGATCTTGTCCGGGATGGCCCGGCGCAGCAGGGCGATGACCAGGCCCGAGCACACGAGCACGAACGTGGCCGCAAGGCCCATGCCCACGCCGTTTACGGCGGAGGTGGACACGGCCAGTGTGGGGCACATGCCCAGCACCAGGCGGAAGGTGGGGTTTTCGTCCAGCAGGCCGTTGCGCAGCGTCTTTCCAAGGCTCATGCTATTTCCCTCCCAGCCGCACGGATTCCGCCACGGCCGCATCGATGCCGGCGGCCACGGCCTTTGTGGTGATGGTCGCGCCCGTGATGGCGGAAACGCCCTCGCCGACGGCGCCGGCCTTTTTCACGGCCACGGGTGCGGAAGCGCCCAGGAACCGCTCGCCAAATCCGGGTTCGGCGGCCTTTGCGCCAAGGCCCGCCGTCTCCGCGTGGCTGAGCACCTCAAGCCCGGTCACCTTGTTGTTCTTGTCCAGGCCGATGATCAGCTGCAGCGGCCCGCCGTACCCGGCCGCCTTCACCTTGAAGGCGCGGGCCGCCACGGCCCCGCCCTCGCGCGCCTCCCAAACGCCGGTAACGGCGGGGGAGCCGTAAGGCCCCTGAAGCGCCACAGGCTCGGCGGCGATGCCGGGCATCACGCGGCTCAGGGCTTCCACAGTCTTTTTCTGCTCCTGCCGGGCGATGGGGCCCTCCGTTATGTAGTTGACATAGCCCAGCAGCGCGCCCGCGACCAGAGCGAACACGAGCAGCCGCCCGCCCAGCTTCAGCATGTCACGCAGCACGGCGCTTCACCTCCCCGTAGACGCGCGGCAGGGTCATGCGCTCGATTAGGGGGGTGGCCACGTTCATCAGCAAGATGGCGTAGGTGACGCCCTCCGGGTACGCGCCGTACGCGCGGATAAGGAAGTTGATGAGCGCGCAGCCAAACCCGAACACGATGCGCCCAAGGGGGGTAACGGGCGAGGTGACGTAGTCGGTCGCCATAAAGCACGCGCCCAGCAAAAGGCCGCCGGAGAGGAGGTAGGTGAGCGGGTCGCCCGCTATCCCGCCGCCCAGCAGCGCAAACAGCATGGAAAAGCCCAGGTACGAGGCGGGGATGTGCCAGGTGATGACCCGGCGGATGAGCAGATAGGCGGCGCCCAGGGCGATGCCGATGCGGCCGACCTCGCCGATGCTCCCGCCGCACTGCCCCAGCAGCAGCTGCAGATGGGAGGGCGCGGCGGCGGCTCGCAGCGCCACAAGCGGCGTGGCGGAGGACAGGGCGTCCATGGCGCCCGGCAGAGCCCAGGCGGTCATCAGCACGGGCCAGGAGGCGAGCAGCACGCCGCGCGCGGCCAGGGCGGGGTTGACGAAGTTGTGCCCCAGGCCCCCAAAGAGCTGCTTGACCAAAATGAGCGCCACGGCGGGGCCGATGATGGCCAGCCAAAAAGGCGCGGACGGGGGCAGACCGTAGGCGATGAGCAGCCCCGTCACCACGGCCGAGCCGTCGGACAGGTCGACCCTGCGGCCGAACATCCTCTGGCCGAGCGCCTCAAAGAGCAGGGCCGATGCCACCGATGTGACGAGCAGCAGCAGCGCCGCAAGCCCGAAGCGGTATACGCCGATGACGCCCGCGGGCAGCAGGGCGATGACCACGTCGCGCATGAGCATGCGGGTGGTCGTCCCGGCGCGCACGTGCGGGGAGAGCGTGACTGTCATCTGGCTCAAACGATCGCCTCCATCTGATACGTCCGGGAACGGCCTTGCATAGCCGGGCGCCGCGCTTGGGAAATCCCGGGGCGGGCCGCCGCCCGGCCTTTCCTCGCCTACGAGGTGCGGGCCTTCATGATGGCGCGCTTGCCCACGCGAATGCGGGCGAGCAGTTCGCGGCGGGCGGGGCAGATGTAGGTGCACGCGCCGCACTCCATGCAGTCCAGGGCATGGCGGGCTTCGGCTGCGGGCATGTCCGCAGCGTCCACTGCCTCGGCGATGAACAGCGGCGCAAGGCGCATGGGGCAGCTTTGCGCGCACCGGCCGCAGCGGATGCACGTGCTCTCCTTGAAGGTCTCGTCCGGCAGAACGAGCAGCCCGGAGGTGCTCTTGATGACCGGAGCGGCCGGGTCGTGCTGCGCCCAGCCCATCATGGGGCCGCCGGAGATCAGGCGCGCGCCCGACAGGTCGGCCCCGCAGTGGGCGAGCAGCTGGGAAAAGGGCGTGCCCAGGCGGCACAGAAGGTTCATGGGGGTACGAACGCCCGGGCCGGTGACGCTCACCAGGCGGGAGATGAGCGGCCGGCCCTGAAGGCATGCCCGGGCGATGGCCGCGGCCGTGCCGGCGTTGATCACCACGCAGCCCGCGTCCATGGGCAGGCAGCCGGAGGGCACCTGGCGGCCCGTGCAGGCCTGGATGAGCTGCTTTTCCGATCCCTGGGGGTACTTAACGGCCAGAAGGCGCACCGAAGCGTCGCCGCGAAGGGCCTGCTCCATCCTTTGGGCCGCGTCGCGCTTGTTCGCCTCAATGCCCACAAAAATGCGCTGTACGCCCAGAACCGCCGCGGCGATGCGCAGCCCTTCGGCCACGTCGTCCGGATGCTCCAGCATCAGGCGGTGATCGGCCGTAAGGAAAGGCTCGCACTCGGCGGCGTTGAGCAGCAGCGTGTCCACGGTTTTTCCGGCGGGCGGAGAAAGCTTGACGTGCGTTGGGAAGGTGGCGCCGCCCATGCCCACGACGCCGCATTCTTTGATGCGGGCCACGAGCTCCTCGCGGGAGGAGGCCAGAGACAGCCTGGGCAGGGCCGGGACGTGCTCGTCCGTCCCGTCGCTGTCGATGACGACGCTCATCACCGGGGAGCCGCCCGGATGCGGGCGCGGGGCCACGGCGCTCACCGTGCCGCTGACGGAGGCGTGCACGGGCGCGCTGACGAAGCCCTTGGTTTCCCCCACCACCTGGCCGGCGAGCACGCGCTCGCCCACCGCAACGCAGGGCGAGCAAGGCGCTCCGATGTGTTGGGACATGGGGATGACCGCTTGCGCCGGCGGCGGAAACTGCACGCTGGCAAGACCGCTTGTGCGGTTCTTGCTGCCGTGCAGGGGATGTACGCCGCCCGTAAAACTGGAAAGTGCCAAGGCCCTACCCCCAATGCACAAGTTCACATTGTACAGCATTGTACACCTTTTGTGCGGGTTCTTCAATAGCGCGGGCCCTTTGGAACATCGTGCCGCGAAGAGCGCCCGCGCGGGAGCATTCCGCGCGCTTTCTCCCTATGCGCCCGGCGTATGCGGGGCGTTTTGCACACCCTCTCCCGCGGTCCTCCTCCGGCGTAATCCCACAATATGTATATCCATCCTGGTTTTGGCATATCCTATACCGCAAAGGACAACCCGGAAGGGCAAGGGAGGCAACACCATGTGGAAGAGCGCTCTGCTGAAAGCGGCCGGACTCGCCGGCAGACCCGCGGAGAGCGACGCATACCGCCTGGAGGTACAAAA
>JAVBLU010000011.1:0-125144 GCA_031553225.1 Eubacteriales bacterium | reverse complement strand
TGTCACGCGCCGACAACTTCGGTTTTGGCTCTTTCCATTGACGTCGCGTCGGTGAAGACGTTCAGCTTCGCGCAAAGGCCCGGGGCCCATGCGCTGTAACCCGGGCGGCGCCACCGCGACAGCGTCTCTTTCCGGCCGTTTACCCTGCGCGCGGCATGCATAGGCGACAAGGGGACCGCCGCATCATGAGGCAAGCGTCATGGCGCGGCGGCCGTTGAACGTACCGAAGGAACCTGCGCGAAGGGAAGGGGACGCGCGCGGGAAACGCCGGCCGAAGCGCGCAGCGCTTCCGAGCTTGCCCGGCCGCCATATGCGTGTGCGCGAGCGGCGCGCACACCTCCAATGGCGTATTAGTGCAGTACACCCCGGCCACCATATGCGCGCGCGAGCGGCGCGACGGCCGTATCTGCTTCCCCCTGTCGGGATAATCGCGGCCACCATATGCGCGCGCGCGAGCGGCGCGTCTTGCAAGACGCGGCCATCGGTGGTACAGTTACGGTGTGGGCAACTCGTTCTTTCCGTAAAGAAGGAGGCGCTTCCCATGGGTGACAAGCCCCTTCGCATCGCGCTCATCGGGGCCGGACAGCGCGCGCGTCAGGTCATTCTGCCCGCGCTTACGCATGAGGCGGACGCGCGGCTGGAGGCGGTGTGCGACATCGATCCGGCGCGGCGCGAGGCCGCCTGCCGCGATTTTTGCATTCCCCGCGCGTACGGAAGCGACGTGCACGACTACCGCCGCATGGCGGAGGAGGTGCGCCCCGACGCGGTGCTGTGCATTGGGCAGCCGCACCTCATGTACGACGTGTGGGTATGGTGCCTGCAGCAGGGCCTGCCGCTGATGATTGAAAAACCGCTGGGGCTGACGCTCCATCAGGCGCGCGCCCTGGCCCATCTGGCGCAGGCGAAAGGCGTGCCCACCCAGGTCTCCTTTCAGCGAAGGTACGCACCCGTAGCGGCGCAGGCGCTTGCCACGTGCCGGGCGCGCGGGGCGGTCACCCACGCGCTGTGCCGGTTCTACAAGTGCGACCCGCGGCCCTTTTTGGGCGCGCGCGACCATATGATGGACGACACGGTGCACTCCATCGACACGCTGCGCGCGGTCTGCGGCGGGGGCGTCGCTTCCGTCGTCTCCGACGTGCGGCGGGTGGGCACGCCGGACGTCAACTTCATCAGCGCGGTGCTCCGCTTCGACAACGGCGCGCTCGGGCACCTGATCAATTCCTGGACGAGCGGCAAGCGCATCTTCTGCGTGGAGATCCACGCGCCGGGCATCTATGCCGAGGTGGAGCACGAGGTGGCCGCCCGCGTGTACGCGGATGGGAATCTGACGCCCGTGACGATCGACGCAAAGGACGCCGCCGGCTCGCAGCGCCTCGAGGCATACACGGGCGTTTCGGCCGCGCTTGCGGACTTCCTGCATTCCATCCGAACCGGGACGCCCGCCCAGTGCTGCTTCGCCGACGCCGCAAAAACCATGGAGGTGGCCGAGACGATCCTGGCCCAGGCGCTGCTCGCCGGGGAAGCGTAGAGCGCCGTTCCCTTTCGCCGCATGAGGAGGTGCACGACCATGCGCTACCGCTACAGCGTGTTCACCAAGCCCTTCCGCACGCTTACGGCCGCCGAGCTCGGGGCCAAGGTGGCCGGCCTTGGGTTTTCGGCCGTCGAGTTTCCGCTCAGGCCCGGCTATCAGGTGGAGCCGGGCAACGCTGCGGCGGGCATGGCCGCCCTCGCGCGCACGCTCGCCGACTTTGGCGTATCCGTCTCCAGCGTGGCCACCGGTACGGACGAGGCGTGCTTTGCAGGCGTGGCCGCCGCAAACTGCAAAATTCTGCGCATCATGGCGCCTGCCGACAAGGAGGCCCCCTACCTTGCGTGGGAGGAGCGCTTCATTGGGTATCTGGAGAGCCTTGTACCCCTTTGCGAGCGGTACGCCGTCACCGTTGGGGTGCAGAACCACTACGGCCGCGGGGCGTCGGGCAGCATGGAGCTGCTGCGCCTCGTGCAGCGCTTCTCCCCGCGCCACATCGCCGCCGTTTGGGACGCGGCGCACTCCGGCCTGGCGGGCGAGGCGCCCGAGCAGGCGCTGGAGATCCTGGCCGGCCGGGTGTGCCTGGTCAATTTCAAGAACGCCTACTACCGGCGCGCCAATGGTCCCGAAGCGCCCATCGCCGAGTGGAAGCCCCACTTCACCCTCGGCCGGCACGGGCAGGCCAGCTACCCGCGCATCGCCGCGTGGCTGAAAACGAACGGCTACGGGGGCGATATCTGTCTTCCGGCCGAATACAGCGATGAAGCGCTTGTGGAGGAGCTGCTGCCCGAGGAGCTCGCCTTTGTGAAATCGCTCATGGAAAGCTGACGGTAAAGGGCATGTACATCGCCGCATACGCGCTTATCGTGCTGCTCGCCACCACCGTCGGAGCCATCTCCGGCTTGGGCGGGGGCGTAATCATCAAGCCCGCGCTGGACTTTATGGGCCGCAGCGGCAGCGCGGAAATTGCCCTGTACTCAGCCTGCTGCGTGTTTTGCATGTGCGTTGTTTCGCTGTACAAGCAGCTGCGCGCACGGGCCAACCTGTCGCGCACGCTGCTCGTCTGGGTATCAACGGGCAGCCTGGCGGGCGGGCTGCTGGGCGAGCAGCTCTTCGCGGCGGTGCGGCGGGCGGCCGGGAACGACGCGGCGGTGAAACTCGTGCAATCGTCCGTGCTGCTGCTCGTGCTCGTGCTCATCGTTTTGTATGTGGCGAACAGACGGCGCGTGCGCAAGCTGTCGCTGCCGCATGGCGCTGCGGGTGCGGCAGCCGGTCTTGTGCTGGGCGTTGTGTCGGTGTTTCTAGGCATCGGCGGGGGACCGCTCAACATCGCTCTTTTGTGCCTCTGCTTCAACTTGACGGTCAAGGAGGCCGTGCCTTACTCGCTGTTCACCATCTTCTTTGCGCAGATCTCAAAGCTGACGCTCGTGGCCGTGAGCGAGGGATTTGCGGCGTTTGCCCTTCCGCCCCTGCCCTTTATGCTGGCGGCGGCGGTGCTGGGCGGGTATACCGGGTCGCTGCTGAACAAGCGCATGAGCGAGCGGCAGGTGGAGGGATGCTACATGGCCACCATGCTCGCGCTGTGCGCGCTTTGTGCCGTAAACATCCTGCGCGCATGGAAGGGGTGAGCGTATGCTCTACAACAAGAGGACTTACGCCTGGTGTCTTGCGGCGGTGGCCGCGCTGTCGGCTTACCCGCTATTCTTCGGGGTGCGCATAGCTGTTCTGGCGCTTGTGAACGGGGGCATCGAACCCTGGCAGTACGCGCGCTACGTTATCCCCTACACGGCCGTCAGCGCCAGCGTGCTCATTGCGGCGGCGGCCGCGCCGCTCCTGCTGCGCCTCGGGCGCTGGGCCGCTGGCGCGGCGGCGCTGTGCGGCCTGGCGTTGTTCTTTCCGCTGGAGTACGCCATGGAGCAGCTGACCGTGCGCGGGGCAGCGTTCCAGAACGCCGTGCTGATGCAGCTGGCCTCGTGTATCGCCACGCCCGCCGCGCGCTCGGCGCTGCTGCTCAGCCTGTCCGGGTACCTGGACGGGGCCTTCCGCATTCACTACTACCTCGTGTCTCTTCTGCTTATCGCCATGGCCCTGGGCACGGTATACGGCTTTCTGCGCCCCCGCGCAGACGCGCGCGGCCGCGCCGCACAAACCGCGCGCCTCGTCTGCACAGCGGTGTTTTTGGGCTTTTGCGTGTTCGCTAATTTCACAGGATTCTTCCGCACGTCCACCGACCTCCTCTCCCCCCTCTCGGCCGGGCTCACCGCGCTCTTTTTTGTGGTTATGGCCGCGTCGACGGGCGTGTTCGCGGGCAGCGCGCTGCCCGCGCGGCTTGCGCGCGCGGCACCGTGCTGTTCCGCTGCCGCCGCCTTGGCGGTGTGCCTTGTGATGTACTACGGCGAGTACCGCATGCTGGGAGGGCGCCTCTATCAGCTGGGTGTCGGCGCGTTCTTTATCCCCACGTCCCTTATGTCGCTCTCCCCCGCCGACCTTGCGCTGCTGACCGTCTCGGCCGCGGCGGGCGCTCTGGCATGCCTGTTTGTTTCGCGCAAGGCGTAGCGTTTCTGCAAGGCATAAGGCCGCCTGGCGAAACGCCGGGCGGCCTTGCTCGTTGTTTTGAAGCGCCGGGCTATGCGGCGCCGCAGAGGCACCCGCCGTCCTCGTCCACGACGATCACGGCGTCGTCCAGCAGGCGTACAAGCCGCGGCTCGATGATGACGCCCATGTTGACGAGGTTTGCCATGAGCCGGCGTACCGCGGCAATGCGTGCGGCAGGCGGCAGGAGCAGCAGCTTGCGCAGGCAAGCGCAGCAGATGCCCATCCGGTGGGCGATGCAGGGACGCCCGTCCGCACACTCATCGCACCCGCAATCGTCGCAGTCGCAGCCCGCTAGGGGCATGCCGCACATGGCGCACGGCCGCAGCACGATACTGCCGTTGGCGGCGATTTTCTTGTACTTCAGCGGTCCGTAGGGCACACGCTCGTCCTGCCAGGGCTTTCCGCCCGGGTCAAATTCGGGGCCGCTGCCCGTGCCGTCCTCGGGTTTCACCGCGAGGTTGATGAAGTGGATCTCGCCCAGCCGGCTAACGATGATGACCCAGCCGGGCACGTAGATGACCAGCGGAGCCCCAGGCGCGCCGACCGCACCCGCTGCGTCTATGTTCAGGTTGCCGCTGCGAATGGTGCCGCCCATGACGCTTCCGTTGGCGATCAGATCAAACCAGGTGAAGCCAACGATCACTTCGCCAAAGGTGATCAGGCCGCGCAGGCTGCGCAGGAACATGTTGCGGGCGCTGCCGGTCAGCTCGCCCGCGTCCAGAGCGAGACGCTTGTCTTTGGCGCCGATGTCGCCGCCGGCGGTAAGGCTGGCCCTGTTTGCAATGACGTGCGCTCCGCCGATGTCCGCGCCCGCAGTCATAGCGCCTGTGGTGGACAGGGTGAGCGCCTCAGCCACGATGCCGTCCACCTGAAGATCGCCCGTGTTGCCGATGAAAACGCGCCGCCCCATGGCCGCAAGCCGGCCGATCCTTGTGCGCAGAGGCCGCACAGCGCTGCCGATGTCGCCGCCCAGCGCGGCGAGGGTGGCCTCCCCGGCCTCCAGCAGCGTACCGCTGAGCCCGGTGGCCGCGAGGATATCGCCCAGCGTGTACAGGCGGATGACGTCGGCCGATATGGGCGCGCCCAGGGTAAGCGGCGAGAAGAACTCCGCATGCACCTGGGCCCCCGCGCCGCCCGGCTTGAGGATGACCGCGCCGCCGCAGCTGGCGCCGAAGGGATTGCCGGGAGCGCCAATGGAGCCGCCGGCCGTCAGGGTGAGGTTGCCTTGTACCACCACGTTCGGCGTGGCGCCCTTTGCCGTCTGCAGGGCGATCTCCGCCGCCAGCCGGGCTACGTCGCGCGGGGAAAGAAGAGCGTCACGCGCGCCGGCTAAGGCCTGCGTTTGCACGGCGAAGGCGTCAAGGAATGCCTGCAGCGCCGAGGCCGCGTTGCCGCGGGCCGCCAGCATACCGGGAAGGGCGGCGGTCAGAGCGTCCAACTCCCGCTGCATCTGCTTTTCCTGCCCCTTGTTCTTGGGGTCGAGCAGCGCGGTGTTCAGCACGTCGATGCGCGCCAGCGCATCCTGATACGCCTTATCCGTCTTCTCCGCTTCTTTTACGGCCGCGGCGTAGGGTTTGTTGTCCTTCAGGATCTGCGCGCCCGCCAGGTACGCCAGCCAGTTGTTCAGGATGGTTTGCGCGTCGTCCAGGTCGCGCTGCGCGGCCGCTGCCGCAAGAGCCGCCTCGTAGGCTTTCATCACCAGGTTGCGCGTGTCCGTGTCCGTGATGCTGCCCGGGGCGGAGAGGTCCGCGTCGCCCGCCGTGGCGAGCATGTCGATCACCAGGTCGCCCGTCACCTCGCGCAGGTAGATGCCCCGCAGGGCAAAGGCGCTCAGCGCGCCGCCGGCGGCCGCGTTCGTGTCGATGAGCATCTTCCGATCCGGCGCGCCGATCGCGCCGTTCATCGCGTACATTTCAAGGCCCTTCGCCTTGACGTTGGCCGCAGCGCCCAGGCGGTCACCCGTCACAAGGCTGCCGGTGGATGTGGTGATGAAGGCGTCGCCACCGGCCGAGATGCGGCCGAGCACCAGATCGCCCTGCGTGTTCGACAGGGCCAGCGCGCCGTCCACCTGAAGGTTTGCCTGGCCGTCCGCGCTGTCGGCGACCACGTTCAGGTCGCCCTTGTCGCGCAGGTTGATGTCGCCCGCGGCCTGCGCGTGCAGAACGTTCGCAATGTCCACCCAAACGGGTTTTTCGGCCGTGCCGACGGAGCCGTTTTGCGATGTGAGGGTGGCGGCTTTACCAGCCTGCACGTTGGGATCCTGCAGCTCCGTGCCGCTCTCGCGCACGTCCCAGATGCTGCCGGGGGCCGTAAGCACCACGTCGCCCTCCGAGTATACGTTGCCAAGGCCCATGTCGCCGGACACTTCGCTTACGTACACGCCGCCCGATCCGCCTGCGGCGATAAGCTTGCCCGCGGCCTGCGCGTCCTGCGCAAGGATCCAGTCGTACACAATGCGCACCTCGAGCGCCCATTTGCCCGCAGGCGTGCGAACGATGCGGATCTGATAGCCGCCGTCGCCCTGGGCGAGGGGTTCGGTCATGGTGGCAACCAGGATGGGTTTGGTCGTCCTCTGGTCGATGCGTATGGGCGCATCCGCGGTGCCCACGCCCGTGGAGCACCACAGGGTGATGGTGTTGCCGATGACGTGGGTGTGCGTGCCCGGAGCGCCGTAGATGCCCAGCTCCTCGTTGTCGATGGACACGCTGCCCAGGCGGGAGTGCACCTGGCCAATGCCCACATCGCCCGTGAGCTGTACGATGATGATGTCGCCCTCGTTCTGCACGTACGCATACCCGGTGGATTTGCCCACCGTGATGTTCAGGGGCCGCGCGGCCGGCAGGCCGGGGTTCGTGGAGGCTTGGCCGTCGTAGTCGGCGCGCTCCCACGCCCGGGCGATGAGCTCCTCGATGTCCTCGCTCGTCAGCAGGGAGACGAGCACCTGATCCAGGTCGGCCACTTCCTCCTTCAGCAGGGCCGAAAGGAGCCACGAGCGCACGGTGTCCTCCAAGCCGCGGGGATTGTTCGTGTCGGGCAGGCTGGCGGCGACGATCACGCTCATCAGCATGTCGGCCAGCTCTTCATGGCCCTCCGGCTGTTTCTTCTGGTTGAGCAGCTCGTTGAGCCGCTGCATGGTGAAGGTGTCGTTTACGAGCAGGTCTTTGAGGGTCTGCTCCTTGATCTGCTTGCCCGCCAGCAGGTCCACGAGGGTGGTCTTGGGGATGAGCGCGGCCCACTCCGGCCTGGTCATCGCGCCCGTCATCCATTTTGCCAGTTCTTCAGGGGTCTGCATCTCCAAAAGCACCGCCAGCGTCTCGCCGCCGCCCTCGCCCAGCCAGTCGCCCGTGCGGATCTGGCCGTCCGCGTCGCGTCCAGCTCCCTGCGCCGGATCCGCGGGCCGGGTGCGCGCCATGGGTTCGCCCGTGAGCTGCACGCCCTCAATGTAGTAGCTGCGCACCTTGGTGATGTTCAAACTCTTGGAGGCGGGGATGTCCACGATGTAGTACAGGTGCGGCAGGCCGATGTCCAGGCCGGCGCTGAGTGTCACGTCGCTGGACGCATCCAGGTACAGGTAGTCGCCCGGCAGCCACATGCGCAGGTAGCCGCCCGCGTCCAGGATCAGCGCCGAGCCGTTCCTTGCCTCGATCAGCCCGGTGGCGACCGTGTCGTAGTAGGAGCGAAGCGTGGCCTTGCTATGGTCGATCGCAATCGCCTGCGTGAGGATGTCGCCCGTAAATCTCATATCCAGATCGCTGCCAGAAAGCACGTAAATGGTGCCGTCGACCTGCGCCCATCCGCCGCCGAACTGTGCCAGCGTCCCGTTGATCAGGTTCATTTCCTGCAGGGTCAGCTCGTAGGTGGCGCTGATCTCGATATGCGCGCCGTCGCCGAACAGGTTGATGAGCTGGGCATTTGCCGCCTCCGCGGTAAGGCGCGAATCGGTCACCCGCACGTCGCTCCGCAGCCCGACCTCCGTGCCGAACAGGTAGAGGTAGCTTCCGCTGCGCACGAGGGTTTCGCCCAAGACCAGCAAGTCGCCATAGCTCACCAGCGCGCCCTGCGTATCGTACAGGCTGATGCGGCCTCGAACGCTGATGTCGCCGCCCGCGGTGATGGACAGCGTGCTGGATGTGGCGAGGATATCGCTTAGTACCTCCACGTCGGCGTCCACGCCGCCCGAAATTGTTGTGAAGGTGGCGGTCGAGCGATCCAGCCGGATGCTCCGCACGCGTAACGTGTCGGCTTCCATCAGGATCTGCGATCGGTTGGCCTCGACGGCGGCGTAGCCGATCAGGTCTTTGGCGGTCGCGTAGAGGTAACTGCCGTTGCGTAGGTTAATCCCTTGCAGTTCCATGAGCTCCAGGCAGATGAGCTCTACGCGTGAGTTGTCCATCGCGATGGGGCCCCGGACGCTGAGGTTGATGCCGGCGTTAGCGTTCAGCGTGCTGCGCGTGGCGGTGATGCCGCCCTGAACAGTGATGCTTCCGCGGTCGTTGACGCTGTGGTTCGCGCTGAAGTCGGCGCGCGCGTTATCCAGCGCCACGTTGCGGACCTGCAGATTTTGATGCGACAGCAAGGTCACCTCGCTGTTTGCGGCGCTTATGTCCTGCAGGTACAGCCCGCCCTGCGCCCGGATATCCAGCACGCCGCCGATCACCTCAAGCGGCCCGTCGCCGTTGACGTACTTGCGTGCGTTCAGCCGCAGCACGCATCCGTCCACGAGCGTGGCCCGAAGGATGAGGTCCTGATCGGTGAACAGATAGGCGTTCATCCTCAGGCGGTCGGCCTGGGTGAATGTCTCAAAGCCCAGGTCGCCCGCAACGATATGCAGGGGATTTCCGTAGCTGCCCAGCCCGTTTGCGGGCGCTTCGCCCACGAAGGTAAGCGAATGGGACGTGGTCACATTCGGGGCGTCCAGATTCCCGCGGGCGTCGTACAGGATGGCGTCGGGGTAGGAAAGGGTGATGCGCACCCCGGCGTCGCCCTCAATGCTGCCAATGCCGTAAGCCTGGCCGCCGGTTAAGCTCTGGGCCTGGGTCGGCGTCCAGCCGCCCGAGGGTATCACGTAGCCTTCCGAAGTGACCGTATAGCCCTCGTTGGGCCCAGTGTGCAGCGTGTAGGCGGTGATGGAGCGCGCGCCCAGCGTGGCGCGGGTCACCGTCATCAGCGCCATTGCGCTGTAGCTGACGCTGTAGCGGACCACGTTGGCGCCACGCAAGTAGGTACCGTCGCCCACGGCGAAGTCTTCCGTGGTGGAGACCGATGAGCCCGTATGCGCCGGCACGTACGACGCGCCGTTCAGGTAGTAGTAATTGCCGGCGAAATCCACGGCGAGCTTGTCGTACAGGCGCTCCAGCATGAGCTGCTGCCCCGCGCGCACCGAGAGCCCGGTCATCGCAAGGGGCTGGTAGACGATCAGGCCGGGCGTGCGCAGCGCGGCGCCGGTCATCGTCACGGCGTTGTAGCGGCCCTGGCCATCCCCGTGGACCACGGCCACCGTGCCGTCTCTCTTCACCCACAGCGTATCGCTCAGCTGGAAGCCGCGCCCGCTGACCATGCTGTTAGTGGGCACATAGAAGGAATCGTGCAGCTGCAGGGCCATTCCGCCGGGAATGCGCACCATGTGCAGGTAGTCGTCGTTGGGTATCAACTCAACCGTGTAGCTGCCCGTGCCGTCCTGGCTGATGTTCATCGTCCCGGCCGCTCTGTCTATCAACACCGCCGACATCGTGCGGATAATGTGGTGGGTCATGCTGAAGGAGTCCACTTCGCCGCCCGGCGTGCTGCTCCAGCAAACGTACTCCGTCAGATCGGTTTCCTTGACATCCATCGCCCAGTACCCGCGGCGCATCTGGTCCAGGAGCAGGGCGACGTTGCTGTCGATGTTCGCGCTGGAAACAATGCGGATCAGGTCGCCGACCGTTATGGTCTCCACATCGATCCAGGCGGCGTTCGAGCCCATAACCGCCCATGTTTGCAGGTTGTGGTCGTAACGGACGCTCAGGGCCGTTCCGGCAAAGTTATCGATGGTGCTGTAGCGTATCGCCGCCCTGTCGTAGAACCGGTTGGCATCATCCAGGGATACCAGCAGCGAATACTGGTGCGTCACGCCGTGCTCGTCCGTGTGCTCCACCAGCACGCGCTGCCCGCCCGCCCATACGTAGGCCCCGTCCAGGAACCGGGTCTGCGTGGTCGAGCCGGTTTGGGCCATGGCGTGGGTGAGGATGGAGACGGCCATGCTGTTCTGCCACACGCCGATCAGGTAGGCGAAGGCGTCCGCATCCTTCATGTGCTGGGCGCTTGGCCGCAGCCCGGTTACGATGTAGAAGTGCTCGTTTCTCACCAGGTCGTAGCCGTAGTACTCTATGCCCGCCAGGTGCTCGCCGTCCGCGTCCGCGTACACGAACTGGAACGTGCCGCTTTCCACCTGGGCCCGGAACCAGGCCGCGTCGATGCTGTCCAGAATCACGTCGAATACCGTTCCCTCCGGCACATGCAGAAGACCGGTCGTGTAGTCGAAGGTGACGCCGTTTTCGAGCAGGAGCAGATGGCTTGCGTCGTTAAAGCCGATGTCGGGCAGCGTGACGTCGAAGAGCTGGCCGTTTACGTACTCCGTTACGCGCACCACGCGGCCGACGGCGTCCAGATAGATGACCGCGCCGTTGGGCAGCGAATAGGCCGTCACGCCGGAGGAGGGATAGTACGCCGTGGCATAGCGCTCAAGGGCCTGCCGGTTCAGCGCGGGCGAATCGGCGCTTAGGGTGATGAGCGCGTCGGTGATGTACTCCAGCGTGCCGGGCATCCACACGGCCACCGTGCTGCTGTTTTGCAGGCGGTAGATGCGCGTGCTCTGGGCGATCTGAAGGTCGAGCTTGCCGTCTGCCGCTATGCGGTCGAACACCGGCGGGCGGGCGACGGGCGACAGGTCGTAGGAGCCCGGCGCGGGCAGCGCCGCCACGGTGCGCATCTCAGCCCCGCGCAGCTGCAGGTAAGCGTCGCCCTGCACGGTGATGTCCATCGCGGGGGCCTGCGTGTCCGTGGAGAACAGGTAGGCGCAGAACCGCGCGGCGGCCGTGCCCACGGACGCGGCGTTGACAATGACCAGATTGTGCGCCCAGATGGGCGCTACAGCGCCCGCGCCGGTAATCGTGGTCAGCTGCTCGACGGCACGCAGGCTTCCGCCGGCGTTGTTGTTCCCCGTCCAGGCGAAACGCACGGTGCCGCGGTGGTTGTCGATCAGGCCCTGTACGAACACATCGGAAGCCATCCGGCTCTCCACGTTGACGACCGGCGAGAGGTTGGCGTTCATATAGCCCACGATGAGATCGGGCCGCGGCATGCCGCCCACCAGCACGACGGGCGCCGAGGCCGCGCCCGTGCTTTCCATGCTGATGCCGGCCAGCACCAGGGTGGCCAGCGTACGGTTGACGATGTCCACGCCCTGCAGCGCGCCGCCGCCGCCGTATACCTTGAAGAAGTAGGGAAGCGGCTCGTCGATCTGGCCGATGACCAGGCGCCCGGAGCCCGCGCTACCGCGAATGTCGCCCAGCGTGACGGTTTCGCTGCCGCTGGGACCGGAGACGGAGACCGAGGGCCGCGCGGAGGGCGCGAAGCCGATCGTGCGCACGACGATTTCCCCGCCGGAGCCCCTGGTAACATCCACGAGCACGCCCGAGAGGCCGTAGCCCACGTAGAACTCGGTATCCGGCTCGATGCGCAGCGTACGGAAGTAAGCAAGGGTCGTTTTCTCCTCGTCGTCACGGGTGATCGTCTTCTGCCAGGGGATGTACAGGGCATCGACGGCGATATCCGGGCCGAACATACGCACCTTTTCACCAATCAGCATTTCGCTGATGACCGTGAGGGCCGTTACGGCCTTGTCGGAGGAGGACCCAAGACCGTTGGCGGTGGCGTTGCTGTTGTTGATCAGGTGGACCATGTACGGCGCGTCGCCGGGCAGTGTTTGCCCAAGCTTTACGTTAATCCGCTCGTAGCCGCGGATGTCCGCGTTCATGATCCGCAGGGACGTATAGGCTTCAAAGCGGATCGTGCTCTCCGCGTCCGGATCCACGGCGATGCCGTACGTGGTCGCTTCGGCGCTGCTGGTGATGTTCATGTTGCGGTACGACGCGTTGATCTCCACGTACCTGCCCGTGATGTTGGCCAGGCCCGTTCCGGATTCGCCGATGACCACATACGTGATGGTGTCAAGGGAGATGACGCCGACGACGTTGGCGTCGCCGTATATGCTAAAGTCCACATCCGCTTTGGAATACGCCCGGTAGCCTCTGCCGCTTTGGCCGCCGGCCGTCACAGCGCGGATGTCCACCGTGCCGAAGGGGTTGCTCACGCTCGCTCCGGCGGCAATCGACACGCCGACATCGCTGAACACATAATTGCCGGCGCGCGCGTCACCTATGTTGATGCAGCCGCACGTGTACAGATACGCGTAAGCGTACACGTTGTCGTCCTCGCCGGCCGCAGCGCAGATGAGCAGCGTGCCCGTGTCTGCGCTCAGCGCTGCACCAGGCAGAACGCGCACGCCCACGAAGCGGCGCAGGGTGTTGAGCGCCGCAACCTGCGTGCCCGTGTAGACACCCGCGGTGTTCACGATGGACACGGCGCGCATGTTGGAGACGGCGTCCGCGTACAGGGTCAGATCCCTTCCGGCGGCCATCTTGGCGGCGCCCACGAGGACCTTGGATTCCACGTCCTGCTGATTGTAGCCTCTGGTGGTGTTCACGTCAAACCCGATGCCCAGGCTGCTGCTCTGGACCTGGGAGGTGCTGTACGGGGCGGCCAGCGACCGCACGCTGATGTCGCCCTTGGCCTTCACGTCCGCGCCGCCGTAAACAGAGGCGTATGCCCCCATGTACATATCCGTCGGCGACTGGAAGTGTCCCACGCTGGCGAAGGAGATGCTGCGCGTGTTGAGCACCTTCGCCTCAACCCTTGGGCTGTTTTGCGCAAACAGCGTCACGTTTCCGGCGGACTCGATCGTGGTGTTCGTGCCGATGAAGACAGTGGCCTCGGTGCGGCGGTAGTTGTCCACCCCGGCGTATGCCTCGGCCACCGCGCTGGGCACGGCGACGAAGGCGAACACTTGGGGCACCTCGGCGTAGGCGTAGGAGCTGCTGTAGCCCCGGGCGATGACCTCCACGTCGCCTATGGAGGTGAGCAGCGTGACGCCCCACAGGTAGGCACGCGTCACGTCCGCAGTGCGGGCGAAGGCGCTGAGTTTGCCCCCCGCGACCAGGGCGATGGTGGTGGAGTTGACGGCCCGGGCGTCGGCGCCGGTCTCCGATACGGCCCACACAAGCGCCGAGCCGGCCAGGAGCCGCCCTGTGCCGTTGATGTAGGCCTCGTTGTCCAGCCAGCTGGTGGCGTGTGTGGAGTTTTCGTCCAGATTGAGCATGGCGATCGCCATGCCGCTTGTGGCGATGCCGCCCACCTTGGCCACCGCGGTGTTCTTGTCCGAGCCTTCATTGTTGAAGTAAGAGCGTACGGTCAGACCGCCGGCGACGTTGAGCAAACCGTTGTAGCTGATGACGGCGGACTGAGCGGCGGTGAAGGAGGCGTCGGCGGTGTTCACGGCCAGCTTGGCCAGGGTTATGGCCAGCTCCACGGTTCGGGCCAGGGCCTCGGCGCGGCCGGCGCCGGCGGTGTCCACGACCAGCGAGCCGTACACGAACAGCCGCGCGTCATGCCCGCCAGTCAAGGAGGAAACGGCCTGCGCGGTCGCTTCCGCCAAAGCATAGTTGCTCTCCGCCGAGAAGAAGGAGAGGCTCAGGCCGCCCGCGGGCCCCGTGGCCGCGTAGGCGTTTGCGTTGTAGTCGCACCGCACCACCAGGGCGCCCGCGTAGCTCTCCGTGCCGCCCATGCCCAGCCGCGCCGCGAACTCGCCGCCCGCGTTGGCCGTCGCCTGAACGAGCGATACGTTGACCAGCGATACGGAGGTGCTTGCGGTGTACACGTCCGCAAAAGCGGTGGAGCGGGCGATTGTGTGCACCGTGAGGGTACCGTACACCTCGAAGGCCACCCCGTCCAGGTAGGCCTGCACGACGGCCTGGAAGTCCGCCTTAGCCAGGCTGATCTCTCCGGACACCAGCGTGACGCTCGTGCCGCTGTTGCTGCCCACCAGGGCCTTCGCGGCGTCCGTGATGCCCTCGTTGAGCCGCGCGCGCACGACCGCGTTCATCGCCGCGAAGAAGGCGTTTTCGATAAGGGAGCTCTGTTGTACGCTCACGCGCGCTTCTGCGTTGTTCACGGCGATGCGCACGCCGGAAACCGTGAGGTTCGTGCCGGGCAGGTTGGCGTAGGCCGTCGCGCGCCCCAGCGACTCAACGAGGATGTCGCCCGTCGCATACACCTTGCCTCTGCCGCCGATCAGGGCGCGCACCTCGGTGTCCGCCGCGGCATAAGCCAGGTTCCCTTGCGCGCTCACAAGCGACACGTCGAAGGTGAAGCCGCCGTTGGGCTGTGCGGCCGTGGCCGTGGCGTAGGTGTTAAAATCCGCGCGCACGGTTACGTTGCGCAGGTGCAGCTCGGCCTGGTCAGTATTCAGATTGGCCGCCATCGAGCCCTTGGCGTCGGCCTTGATGACCGTGACGCCCAGCCCGACAAACCCGACCCCGCTGCTCTGGGGCACCGTGGCGTCGGCTACGAAGCTGCTCTGCGCCTGGATGTACAGGTCGCGGCCGGAGGCAACGCTTGTGCCCACCATGTAGGCATTGTTGACGGCGTTGGCGGAGGCGGAAGCGTAGTTGGCGTGCAGCCCCACAAGGGAGATGTTCGTGGCGCGGCCGTGGCCGCCGATTGTGGCGGAGGCGCCCGGCGTAACCGTGGCGTAGTTGAGGATGGACTTGATGTTGATGTCCCGCACGCTCACGAAGTTGCCGTAGGCGATGCCGGTGTTCTGGGTGGCCCGCAGGTTGGCGACGGCCACGTTGGCGACCACATTCACAAGGCCGACGGACAGGGACGGCGTGTTGATCGCAGCCCGTGCGCGGGCGACGCCGTCGGCGGTAACGTTCACGTCCGTGCCCACCGTGACGCTGACGGTCTCATCCTCCATCTTGATCCGGGCGTTTGCCGTGGTGCGATTGCCCGCATACGCCAGGTTCACCTTGATACCCACCAGGCTGACGGACACGCCGTTTGCAGAGGGCGTCACGTCCGCGCTGGCGTTGGACGTATAGTTAAGGACCACACCGATGCCCCCGCCCACGTTCACCGTGCTGTACGCGGGCAGGTTGAGCTCCGCGATGAACGTGTTTTGCGCGTAAGCAAGGCCCACCATCGCGCCCAGCGAGATGAGGCTGAAGGAGAGATTTTTGATTTCGGCGCGTACGGAGGCCGTGCCGCTCGTGCTCACGGTAACGTTGCCGGCGCCGTTCACGTTCAGTTCGCCTGCTCCGACGCTGGCCACGGCCTTGGCGCGACCGTAGGCGATGGCGATGTTGGCGGTCGTTTCGGCCAGCGCTCCGCTGCCGGTCCACAGCCGGGCCAGGGAGACGTCCTCGTTGAGCCCGTCGTTGAGCTGGGCGCGCACGAAGATGCTGCCGGCGCTCAGTGTGCCCGCCGACACCATGGCGTTCTCCTCGGCCTGCAAAAGCGAGAGGGCGAAGAACACGCCCACGGTGACCGC
This sequence comes from Eubacteriales bacterium, assembly GCA_031553225.1. Classification (GTDB taxonomy): domain Bacteria; phylum Bacillota; class Clostridia; order Christensenellales; family UBA1750; genus JAVBLU01. Next base: position 109,374 of record JAVBLU010000011.1, on the reverse strand, counting down.
GCCCGCGTTCACCCCGTACACCTCGGCTTTGGCCCTGTTCACGCCGTAGGCGTTAACGTTGAGCGCGCCGGTGAGCGCAAGCGTGCCCGTTCCCCGGATGCTCGCCTGGTTGACGGCCTTGTTGTCGGCGATGGCCACGTTCATGTTCACGGCGATGGCGCCGATGCTGCCGGCGATGGCGGTGGCCTCGGCCATCGTCTGGTTGGGCCTTAGGTACGACCCGGCATAAAGGGACATGGTGGTTGCATTCACCCGGACGCCGGAGGTGTCGACGTCGGCCACGTTGCGCGAGCGCAGCTGCACGATGGCCACGGAACTGCCCCCGGCGATGGCGCCGGCTGCCAGGGCGGCCATAAAGGAGCTGGCGGTTGAGTCGTTGTAAGCCTCGATGATGATGCTGCCGGCCGTGATGTCCATGCGGCTGATGCCCGCGTAAGCGTTGGTCTGGTTGAAGACGAGCAGCACGGTGACGGGCACGGCGATGGCGCCGCCCGCCACGACCAGCGCCGTGGTTTCACCAAGGGCGGTCAGCTCGTTGCGCACGATGAGCACGGAGGCGTTCACGCTGCCGCCCGGGAGCGCCGAGTCGGGCTTCGCGGTGTCGTAGCCTTGCGGGGTGATGCCGATGTAGGTAAGGATGGTGGGGCTGACGATGGCCACGGCCGCCGCCAGCTGCACGGCGATGGCCCCGCCCGCCGCGCCTACCGTGTACGCGCGCGCCTTGACGTCGGCCTGTGTGAGTACCGAGACGATGCCCGCCTCCACGACGGCGCCGCGCCCGATGTAGGTGTGCGCGGTGGTGCGGTTGCTGGCCACCGCCACGGTGACGCCCACGGCTACGGCGCCGCCCGCCAGGCTGGCCGCCGCGGCGGTGGCGTCGGAGACGATGCTGCTTTCCACGAAGACATTGATGACGTCCTTGACCGAGGCGTTGCCGCCAATGGCGTTCTCCACGTCGCAGTTGGTGAACACCAGCGCGACCGACCCTGTGATGCCCACAAAGCCTGCGCCGATGCCGAGCGTGGCCGCCAGCACGAGCGGATAGTCGACCGCTGCGTTCACATAAAGACTATTGGCACCGTTTACCTTGCCAAGCAGCTTGGCCTGCACGTTCGCGTAGAGGCCAACATAGGCCACGGGAACCGAGATGCCCACGAACGCCCCGCCGGCCGAGAGGGAAACGGCGCGGATCGTGCGGGAGGTGATGCTGATCTGCGATGCGCCGGAATCGGGCTTCTGCAGGGAGTTCTCCAGGGCGTCGTTCAGGTCGCGCACGAACTGCGTGTCCTGATCTTCGGACACGGGCGTTGAACCCGCGCGCGCCTGGATGATGATGTCGCCCTCGGCCGAAAGCGTAGCGCCCGCCTCCACGATCGCCTGAACGTTGCCGTACAGGATGGCCACGGCCACGCCGCTGCCGACGCCCGCGTACGCGCCCACGGCCAGGGTGGCGGTAATCAGGTCGGCGACCAGGTTGTCGTAGGCGGTTACGGTGATGTCGCCGTTGGAATGGACCTTGCTGCCTTCGCCGATGGCGGCGACGGTCACGTCGCGGGTGGCGTAGGTGGGACGATACCCGCCCAGCTCCCCGGCGTTCTTGATGTCCTGGCTGGGGTTCTCGCCGGCGGCGTAGTTCTCGCCGCTGCCGTTTTCATCGCCCTCGTTAAAATCGTTGTCCAGCGACGGGTCGCGGTAGCCGCCCGTTCCGTCGAAGGATCCGTTCGTGCCCACGGTGGTTTGCGCGGGCCGCGAGCCGTCGCCCGCGAGCATGTCCGCCGCGCTCTGGCTGCCGGACGCCTTGCCTGCGTCCGTCTGCCTGGCGACGTAGTCCTTGGCCTGCGGAGCGGCCTTGCCGACCGCGGCGGTCAGCAAGTCGTTCAGGCGCAGGCCCTTGCCCAGCGCGTCGGCGGAATCCTGGTCCATCCGCCCGCCCACGACGACCACCATCACGGTCTGCCCGACGCCCGCCTGGCCGCCCGCGGCGGTGCCTGCGTAGTTGCTCACGTCGCGGCTCGAGAAGGCGCTTACGCACACGCCGCCCTCAATTCCGGCCCTGGTTGCGGTGATGTCGTTGCGCGCGCCGACGGCGGCGATCACCGTGTTGTGCAGGATGCTGACGATGGCCGTGACGCCCACGGCAGCCGTGCCCGAGGCGGCCAGCGTGCCGGCCACGCCCAGAAGCTTGTAATGGTCCGTGGCTGTGACGGACACGCGAGCGGCGTAGATGCGCACGTCGTTTCCGGTGGCAGCCGCCGTGCGGATGTCGCTGAGGATGACGGCCACCGTGCCCGACACGGCCGCCGTGCCCGACACCGAGACGCCCGCGGCGATCAGGTCGAGGTTTTCGCTGGAGGAGGCCGTAATATTGACGTCCACAGCCGCGCTGATATCCGCGCCGTCGGCCACGAGCGCCTGGGTGCTGCCTTCAAACTTGAGGATCAGCGCGACGGGCGTTACCGATACCGTGCCGCTCACGCTGGCGGCCGCGGCTATGGCGATGATGTCGTTGCGCGAGTCGGCTTTCACGGTAACGTCGGAGCCGGAGGCGAACACCCGGCCGCCCAGGCGCGCCAGCACGTCGCTCTCGTACAGGATGACGTTCGCGCCTACGCTGACGGCCACGGTGTTGGCCACGCCGATGCTGGCGGCCAGCAGAATCTGTTTCTCGACGGCCGATGCCAGAACGCGCACGCTGCCGCGCGCCGCCACGCATCCGCCGTCGCCGATGGAGGCGGTTACCTGATGGTCGTACACTGTGATGACGGCCGTAGCGCCTACGCCCACCGTGCCGCCGGCGATGGCTATGCCGCCGGCGACGTGCAGTAGGTTGGTTTCCTCTTCGGCTTCCACCGTCACGTCCTGCGCCTCGTCGCCCAGATCCTGCGAGAAGGTGAGGATGGACCCGTCTGCGTTGCGCGCCGCGCTGCCGTTAATGGCCACGCGGTTGCCGATGATGGCGCGCACGTCGTTGTGCAGCACAAGGGTATCCACGACGCCCACCACGGTATTGCCTGCGCCTGCGCCCGCGCTGGCGGAAACGAGCACCAAATCGTTGTTGTTCAGGGCGGCCACCACAACGCCGCGCCTGCGCTGCGAGCGGTTGGGCAGCTGAACGCCGGCGTTGGCAACAGGCGCGGCGTAACCGCGCAGGTACGCTTCGTCGCCGACCAGGGCGTATACTTTGCTTTGCAAAACCAGTGTGGAAACGGTGGCGCCCACTGCCGCCGAGTCTCCGCCGGAGATGCTCAGCGAGGCGGCGATGTTGTACAGGTGCGCGTCGTTTGCGGCGATAACGGCCACCGTGTCCAGGGCCTCCACGCGAACGCGCGGCCCGAGCTCTGCGCGCACTTCGCTCTCGCCGATGATGACGGGGATGGCGCCGGACACTTGCGCGCCGCCGCTGTAGCCGCCGGCGCAGGTGATGAACAGCGCCCAGTCGTCGCCCGTGGCGATCGCCTCGGCATTCTTACCGGCCATGATCTGCGCGCCCTCGCCCACCAAGGCCAGGGCCTTGCGCGAGAAGATGCTGATGTTGACGGTGGCGCCGACCGCCGCGTCGCCCGTGCCCACGGCCACCGATGCCAGGATCACATAGTGCGTCACGTCGTTGCGGGCGTGCACAAGCACGTTGCCCGTCGTGGACCTGGCGTAGGCGTTGTTGCCCAGGGAGGCCTGCGCCAGCGAGCGGCTGATGAGCACGCCCACGTTGCCCGCCACGCCGATGTCGCCCTTGCTGGCCGAGACGGAGCCCATGATGTTGTAGAGCGCTTCCTTATTTTGGGCGCTCACGAGCACGTCCTGATACGCCTGGAACCTCGCGCGCTCACCCACCGTGGCCAGGGTGTCGCTGTCCGTGATGATAACGGCCACCGTGCCGCCCGCGGCGGTCTTACCGGAGGAGCCCATGATGGAGGAGGAAATGAGCACCAGCTGCGCGTCGTTCTCGGCCGTTACGCGGATGGAACCGCCGGACGAACCAAGCTGCGCGTCCGGGCCGATGTAGGCCTCAACGCCGCTGTCCGTCAGGATAACGTTCACCGCGCCGCCCGCGCCGAAGCCGTCCAGGTTCACCGAGGCGGCGACGGTCACCACCCACGCGTCCTGGCGGTTCTTGGCCGTAACGTTTACGTCGCCGGTGGCGCTTGCGCGCGTATTGTCGCCAATGCCGGCGCGCACCTGGCTGTCGTCCTTGTACGCCCCAACGGACAACCCAACGCCCGCGCTGGACTTGGAGGCCGTTACCGCGCCGGCTATCACGCGGGCGGTCACGTCCGCGTCGGCGCTCACGTTCAGATCGCCGCCCAGAATGTTCAGGGTGACGTTTTCGCCGACGGCCGACTCCACCTTCCCTTTGAGGAAGGCCATGGCGAACGCGCCTGCCAGAGCGAGGGTCGTGTCGCTCTTGGTGATGATCGTGCCCGCGATGGACTCAACGTAGTAGTTGAAGTTCGTCCAGTAGTTCAGGATGTCGAGCAGCTGCAGAACGTTCGCCAGCTCCAGCTGAGTTTCCACCTGGGTGCCCAGCGGGTCGCCCTCGTCGTACAGCACGTTCACGATGCCCTTTTCCCCGGCCTTGCCGTTTATGGTAAAGAACACGCTGTAGTCGAAGGGCGGGGTGTTCGACAGGTCGATGCGCACCTTGCGCGCGCCCAGGGTGAGGGTGTCGGCCGTGATGCTCGCATTGTTGCCGATGTAGGAGCGCGTCTCGTTCTGCGCGTACACCAGCGCGAAGGACGCGCCGATACCGACGCTTGCGCCGCCCACGTCTATGCCGCCCGCGCGCAGCGCAAGCCGGCTCTTCTCGGTGGACATGATGGTCAGGCTTGTGGCGGTGACCACGGCCTGATCCTCGATGATGGCGCAGACCTTGCCGTCGGCCACCAGAATAGCGACCGCGCCGGCCGCGCCCACCTTGCCCTTGCCCATGCCGGCGTTCCCGGCCAGGGCCTGCGCGCCCAGCAGGTAGCGGTAGCGGCCTTCGGCGTTTTGCGTCAACTCCGCAGCGACGTTAACGCTGCCCGAGTCGAGGGGGTCGCCGTCCTTCTTTTGCACGGTGACGTTGCCGCCCAGATAGCTGTTCGCGGTGTTGTTGTTGACGCCCACCGCCACGCCCACGGCCACGTTGTTGTTGCCGTCCTCGGTGGAGACGGTGGCGCCCGTGCCCAGCGTGCGGAAGCCTCCTTTGTTGAAGGCGAGCACGTCCAGCGCCGTCGACTGCAGCGTGCTGACCACGCGGGCCGTGGCGTTATGGGCGGTGACGTTCACGGCGACCGCCGCGGCGATGTTCACGCGCTGCTTTTCCTTGGTGGAGTCGTCCTGTTTCTGGCCGGAGGTCTCCTTGCCGCCGCCGTCCTTGCCGTTGTTCTTGGTCGCGTCGTCGGCGGACGCACTCTCGGGCGATCCGGGTGTTTGGATATCCAGGACGCGCAGAACGGAGGTAAGCAGCGGGATGCCCGGCTCGTTTTCGTTCTTGCTCTTGTCCTCGGCCGCGGCGGCAAAGCCGGCGGACCCGCCTTCCTTTGCCTGGTCCTTGGGCTGCTCCTTCACGAACTGGCTCAGGGCGTTCTGCGCGCGCGTGCTCGTGGTGCTTTGGCCGGGCTTGTCGTCGTTGCTGGCGCTGTTTTGCAGCTTGGCCATGTAGCGGTCCAGGCTGTTGCCCATCACCAGGGCAATGGCGTTGGCCTCGTCCTCGTTGTAAGCGTTGGCCACCACCTTCGCGCGGCCGTTCACGCTGCCCTCGCCCAGGAAGGCGGCCAGCAGGTCGGAGTTGATGATGTTGACGGCGACCGCGGCGCCGATGGCCGCCTGGCCGCCCGCCAGGGCGAAACCGCTCGCCTGCGCGCTGGTCTTGCCGCGCTGCTCGGCGCTGATGAACACGTTGGCCATGTCCGGCGCGGCGTGTTCATCGCCGGAGGTGGTGTTCACGGTGTTGCCGCCCGTGGTCTTCAGCAGCGCGCCCTGCTGGAAGGCTGCGCTCAGCTTCACCTCGATGATGCTCAGGGCGACGGAGGCGTCCACGGCGATGTCCTTGGCGGTGGCGTTGTTCGCCTTCTTGGCGTCGCCGGAGGCATCGGCCTTGGCCACTTCGGCGCTGCGGGCCAGCGGATCCTGCCCGGCGACGGAGATCGTCTCCACCCCGTCGATGGAAAGCGCCCGCATCGTGAACGTGCCCGCGCTTACGCTGCGGTTTTCGCCCACCGCGGCCGAAACGTTCAGCTTGCTGAAGGCGATGGCCACGGAGGCGCCCACGCCCACGGTCGTCTGGTCGTCCTTGCCCGACTTGCTCGTGCCGGTGCCCGCGGTGGCGGATGTGCCCGTGGCCGCGCTCGTGTCGGTGCTTGTAGGCGTTGCGCTGCCCTTGCCCTTACCGTCCTTGTTCTTAACGGCCTGGCCCTTGCCGTCGGCCGATGCAGAGGCGGTGGTGTTGATCTGCTGGGCCGCGCCCGCGGTGATCACCGCGTCGCCGGTCACCTCGACGTCCGTGTCCTTGCGCGTGGCGGCGGGCAGCAGCCCGGCCTCCACGGTGGCATGCACCACGGCGATGGCCACCGCGCCGCCCACGCCAACGTTGGACGCGCCCACGCCGGAGACGGCCTGCGTGGAAATCTTGCTGCCCACGCCGTCCACTTCGTCGTTGTTGCCCAACAATACGCCGATCTGCTGGATCACCGAGTCTTTGACCTTTTTGGCGTCCGTCACGTCCGGCCGTGCGAGGCGGTCGAAGGGCGTCTTAAAGTCCGCGCTCCACGCTGCGTTGTCCACGAGCAGCTCCTTCAGGAAGCCGCTGTCGTTGAGCATCTCGATCATGTACTTCGCCAGCTCGTTCGCGGCGGAGGTCCACTCGTCATTCGCCTCGTCGCCGTAGCGGCCGGTGAGCAGCTGGGTTGTCACGTTCTGGATGGCGCGCGCTTTCAGGTCGGCCAGGTTGGACGCCGTGGCCTCGCTCTTTACGCCGTGCACGAAGGCGAGCAGCGCCTGGTCGATGGTGGTGGTGCCGGAGGTGTTGGTGGCGGTGCCGGTGGTATCCGTGCTCGTGGGCGTTGCGCGGTTTTTGTACTCCCACGCCTTTTCCAGCATCTTATCCAGGGTGTAGGTATTGACGATGTACAAAACCAGAGCGTCCACCGTGTCGTCGCAGGCCTTGCGGTTGACGAACTCCACGGCGTCGGCCACGATGGCCAGATTCTTGGCGGTAATGGCGGAGTCGCCCACCAGAGCCCTGGCGACGTACTCCACAATGTTGATGGCCACGCCCACGCCCACGCCCGTGGTGGAGCTGGTGGCGCTGGCGTTGGCCTTCAGCTCGGCGTCCGTGTCGATAAGGGCGCGCACGGCCACGTCGTCCGCCTTGATGCTCAGGCCGCTTCCGATCTCGGCGGTCGCCTTGTTGAACATGATGTTGAGCGCAAAGGCCGCGGCCACCTGCACGTTGCCCTCGGCGGTTTGGGCGCGCTGGCGGTTATCCGTGTTGTCCTTGGTGTTCTTTTCGTTGACGTTCTTGGTGTTCACCTTGGACGACTGGTTCACGGCGGTCTTTACGTTCTTGTCGGCAAACTTGTCGGCCTTGGCTTTGTCGTCGTCGTACAGATTCTTGGTCGCTTCCCCGGATGGGTCGTCGGGGTCCCCCTGGGGGTTGCCGTTTTCCTGTTCGTCCAGCGAGGTCTCGGAGGCGGGCTTTGCGCCGCCCTTCTCCGCGCCGGATTCGGCCTTCTCGCCCTTGGCGGAGGCCTTCACGTCCAGCTTCAGCGAGACGGCGGACTGCGCGTCCAGCGTCAGGCTCTTGGCCTCGATATCGCGCAGCAGCGTCGCCTGCGCGCTGTCGTTGAGGATGCTGATGCCGAAAGACCCGCCAAAGCCCACCGACGTGCTCGCCTCGGTGGCGCTGGCCGTCAGCTTGCGCTTGAGGGTGTTGCTGGCCTTCACCGTTACGCCCTTGGCCGCCTTCAGCTTGCCGCCCGCGCCCATGGACGCCTGCACGGCCGCGCCGCTCACGTCCAGCACAAGCACGGGCACCACGGCGTCGCCACCCTTCGCGCCCGCCGCCGCGAACACCGTTTCAACGCCCGAGAAAGTGGCGCTCACGCTCACCTGGTCGAACTTGGCGTCCTCCTTGCCGGTCAGGACGGCCCCGTCCTCCACGATGGCCAGGTAGTCATACCCGCCCGTGAAGACGGCGATGCCCGCCCCGATGCCCACCGAGTCGGCGTTGTCCTTGCTCGTACCCGTGCTCGTTGGGGTACTGGTGGGCGTGCTGGTCGGCGTGCTGGTCGGCGTGCTGGTGGGTGTGCTGGTCGGCGTGCTGGTCGGCGTGGCGGTCGCGCCCGCCTCGGCCTTCTTGTCCGCCGGGGTTTCGCGGGTGCCGGAGGCGTCCGCGACCGTCGTGCTGGCGGCGGAGCCCTTGGACTCGACGCTCAGGGCCCCGCCCGTGGTCTCCACGGTCGCGTCTTTGGCGATGAGGGCGTTGTTGCGCAGGGTGAGCACGTGAACGGCGATGGCTCCCGCCAGCCCGATGTCCGCACCCGCCGGCGCGTGGCCGGACTTGGCGAGCACATGCGAGGACACGCGTCCGGAATCGGCCGAAACGCCCACGTCCTTCGCCTTCACCGTTCCGGCCTTGATAGCGGCCTCGTTGTAGTAGTCCACAATCGAGAGGGCGATGGCGATGCCCACAGCGGTGTCCGGATCCTCGCCGCCCTGGTTGCCGGCATACAGCGACCCGTCCGCCCGAACGTAAGCCAGCATGGGCGCTACGGTGCGCAGGGCCATGGCCCCCGACGTCTCCACGGTTCCGGTCGTTTCGATGCGCGCGCGGGTGTTCACGCTGTCGTACAGGAAGGCCAGCGCCCCAACGAACTGGGTGCTGCTCGTGTCACCTTCCGGCTTGGCCTGGCTTGTGCCGTCCTCTACCTGCTTGTCCGGTCCTGTCTCTTTGTCCTTGGCCTTGGAGGTGGAGGTGGCGAACCAGTCCGCCACGCCCTGGTTCTCCAGCGCGCCCAGCACGGAGGTAGCGGCGGCGTTGGCGCGCTGCGATGTGGCCTTCACGTTTGTGGTGGTGCCGGGGGTGGACGTGGCGATGATGTTCGTGTCCTGCTTGGCCAGGGCGAGGATGCGGGCGTCCTTGGCCTTGATGCTCGCGCCGTCCGCCACGAAGGCGTCGGTGTCCTGCCCGACCACGCCCACGGCGATGTACACGCCCGCCGCGCGGTCCGTCGCGGTGCCTTCGGGCACGCGGCCCGTGGCCACGGCTTTGGCATACACGCGGTTTTTCGCCTTCAGGTCGGCGTAGCCCTCGGACGACAGTCTGGCGTTCCCGCGCAGCCCGACGTTCGCGGCCGCCTGAACCACGGCCGCCGCAAGGGACAGCGGCAGGTCGCCGCCGGATGCGATGCAGGTGACCGCCACGTGCGAGAGGGCGAGCAGCTGCACGCCGGTCTTGGCCTCCACGGAAGCGTCGCCGCTGAGGAACACGTTCGCCTTGGTGGCCGCCGCGCCCGCCGCGAAGGGGACGTAATCGGTCTGGCCGCCGTTGGTGGTGTTGATGAACGCCTCGATGACGGCCTTGGCGTGCACAAAGCCCGCGGCCGCCTTCACCGCGCCGCGAATGTCCACGATGGCCTCGCCCAGCTTTAGGCCGAACGGATTCGTGTTCACGTACGAGGCGATAACCGCGGGGATGAGGGGCGCTTCCTGGCGGGAGCGCGCCTCAATGTCCACCAGCCCGTCGGCCGTCACGACGCCCGCCTCGGTGATGAGCACGCGGGCCAGGGTCTCCACGCTGTACAGCGTGAAATCGACGGTGTCGTTCCCGGCGCCTCCGCTCAGCTCATCCACGTTCAGCTGCAGGTTCTGGCCCGAGCCGATGAGCGGACGGTCGGTGCAGGCGCCCTCGATGACGACGTTGAGGCCCTTCACCTCGCCGGCGATCTCGATGTCCTCGCCGCGCAGGAAGACGTTGAACGCCTCGGCGATGAGCTTGACGACGCGCAGCTCGCGCGCCGCGGCGATGATGCTCGTGAGGATGTTGCCACCCGCCGGGGCGAGCAGCGCGCACACCAGCGACACCGCCGCGCCTTCCACCACGTCGATGACATAGTCCGTGAAGGACTGCGCCTCGCCGGTGGTCGCCTCGCTGAGCGTCACCTTGCGCTTGTTCTCCAAGCGGTCGGTGAGGGCTTCGAAGCCCTTGGCCGAGACGGCCATGTCGCGGCGGACGTTCGTCTCGCTCTGCAGGGGGGTGCCCTTGTACGAGATGAGCTGTGCCATGGCCTTGAGCTGCAGCTCGGTGGACGTGCCCGTGGCCGTGCCGGTGATGCGCTGATCCTCCGCGGCCTCGGTGTCCAGCTTGCCTGTTAAGTGCAGGCGGTCAAAGTCGTCCCCGCCGGCTACGTCGATGTCCGCGCCGCCCAGGGCCGCGAAGGCCAAGGTGGTGTCCACGGTGATCGTGTCGTCCCCGGCGCCGCCGTCGATGGCGATGGTGGTGGGCGAAGCGGAGGTTGCGGTGGCGGCGACGTAATCGAGCATCGCGCAGGCAAGCTTATGGCCCTCGGAGGTGGCCACCCCGCCGCGCAGGAAAATTTCGTCCAGGCCGTCCTCGCCCAGGATGGAGAGCGCCGTGCGGCTGACGTCCACCTTCACGCTCGCGCCGTCGTCCTTCTTCTCGCCGTTTTCCCCTTCGGCCTTCTTCAGCGCCAGGCTGGTGCCGTTGTACAGCGCGACCTGCAAACGGTCGTTCCCCTTGCCACCCTTCACGCTTGCCGTGAGCGAGGTGGGGGTGGCGCCGCTCTTGAGGGCGTCAACGACTTTTTGCGCGGCGGCTTTCTTGTCGGTGTCCGTGATGGAGGCCGGATCGAGTTTGTCAAGATCCTTGATCTTTTCGTACTCGTCCTGCGTCAGCTCGAAGGTGATGGACGGGCGCTGCACGATCATCAGATCCAGATCGTCATCTCCGTCGCCCAGCTCGATGGTGACTGTATTCGTTACGCCATCCACACGGATGACAACGTCGTCGTCCATGGCCGTGCCATAGTACGCAAAGGAGGTGGCGCTGCTCACCTTCACCATGCCCTCGCCCGCCATGTACAGCCCGGCCAGAATGACGTTCAGGCCGAATACGGAAATGTCGCCCTCAAACTGCACATTGCCTTTGGATGCGGCGGTGGGCTTGTTCGTGTCCTTGTCCAAGGCGTCCTTGGCGGCGATGGTGATCACCAGATCGGCGTTTAGGCTCTTGCCACCGGCGGCCATCTCTGCGATGATCTTGCCCAGGTCGGTGTCCGTGGCGGTGGAAATGGTGAGGCCGCCCTGGAACACGCCGTCCGCCACGACGATGGTGAAGGACGTGAGGGAGGATTCGCTGGCCAGATGGCGCACGGCTTCCGCCAGGGCCTTCTGCACGGCGTTGCCGGACGGATCGTTGGCAAACTTAACCTCTGTCTCCTTACCGTCCTTCATGATCTTGAACGTAGCTTCCCCCTCGGGAACGGCATAGTTCTCCTTCTTGTCGTTGGAGGTTTGCGTGGATGTCGGGGTGGACGTGGGGGTGGACGTCGGCGTGGAGGTGGGCGTGGAGGTGGGCGTGGACGCGGGGGACTCCTCCATCGCGCTCATCTCGGCTGCGGCCATCATGGGCGCGGCCGGCTCTTCGGCGCCGGTGGGCGTGGCGAGTTCATCATCGCCCGCGCCCGCGTCTGCGGGCGTTGCCGGCTCTCCCTGCGCATCGGCCGGCGCGGCGGTTTCCTCGTTCTCGCCGTTCTCGCCCGTGGGCGCGGAGGGATCGTCCGTGGGCGCGGCAGGATCATGCGCGGGATCCGGCTGCCCCTCAACGGGCGCGGAGGACTCCTGCGCGGACTGCGGCGGCTCTTCAGCGGGCGCGGAGGGGCCTTCGGCAGGCGCGGACGCGTCCTGCGTTTGGGCAGATTCCTCCCCTGGCAAGGCTCCCTCAGCAAAGGCCGTGGTCAAACCAAGGCCAAATAAAAGCATGGCCATGAGCAGCGCCACAAGCGCTTTGACCGTTTTCCCGTGCCAGATTGCCTTCATGACAAACCCCTCCGTCCAGTCGGATAGCGCCTCTCCCCCTAGGAGCGGCGCAGCGCGTCGAGCATGGTTTGCGCCAAGGTGACGTACTCCTGGTTCCCGCCCAGGGTGAGCACGCTCTGAAAGTCCCGTCCGGCCTCCTCGGCCATCTCCTTCTCCAGGTAGCAGATCCCGCGGTTATACAGGCTGGCCTGCGCGAACGACTCGTCCGTCGCGCTGGTGGTAAAGTCCTCAATCGCCTCGTCCATGCGCCCCAGGCCCATGTAGCACACGCCGCGGTAATAGCGGTCCTCCAGGGGCGACTCGCCCGTCTGCAGCGCCTCGCTCAGCAGCCCGGCGGCTTTGTCGTACTGCTCGAGCGACATGGCCGCAACGCCCATCTGACGCAGCAGTGCGCCTTGTTTTGTAACGGGACCGCCCGCCAGGGCCTTCTCGCCCGCTAAGAGCGCCTCCTGAAGGTCGCCCTGCAGAAAAGCGCACTGCGCAAGCTGCTCATAGCACAGCGAAGGTTCGCGGTAGCCCGCCTCCAGCGCCGCGCTGAGCCGCTGCCTGGCCAGGTCGAGCCCGCCGGTCTGCATGCTGCAAAGCCCCCCAAGGAAGTTTGCGTCCGCGTCCCAGGCGCCCTTGAGCGACGCGTACGCCTCCACATCCGTGGCTGCGTCCTCGACGCGCCCGGCAAGCAGGCGGCAGCCCGCGCGCTTCAGATAGGCGACCGGATCGAAATAGGGCGATTCCGGATAGGCGAGAAGCGCCGTGTACGCCCCTTCCGCCAGATCATAGCGGCCGGTGGCGCTGCACAGCTCTGCCATGATGGCCTGGGCCTGCACGTCGCTCGGCCGGGCCGCAAGATAGGCCGAGAGGCTCTGCACGGCGCGCTCGCCGTCCCCACCGGCGATGGCGATCTGCGCGCGCACGAGCTGCGCGTCCGGCATATCCGGCTGCAAAACCAACGCATGGTCGATGCTCGCGGTCGCCTCGTCCAGGCTGCCCAGCAGCGCCTGCAGGCAGCCCTGCTTGAAGTACAGATCGGCGAGCGTCTGCGCGCTTTGGCCCTGCGACAGGGCGATGCAGGCCTCAATGCCGGGCAGCGCCCGGGCGTAGTCGCCCTTGCCGATGCGCTCGGAAGCGGCGGCAAAATGCCCCTCAAACGTGCTGGGCTGTACGAATGACGAGGCCACGGTGGAGAAAGCCCGCTGAACGACAAAATCCTTGGCGTAGGAGCTTTGGCTGTGCAGCGCACTCTGCGCCGCGCCCACGCTCTGCGCCTGGTAATCGGAGGGGGTGATCCCCACGCGCCCGAGCCCCTGCACCAAAATGGTAATCAGGAGCGTTCCGGCCACAACCGAGGCCGTCACGCGCACGGAGGTGCGGTGCGTAAAGGCCACGAACGCCGCTCGCCGCGCCATACGCACTCCCCCTTCCCTACCGGCAGACAGGCATAAAAATCCCGCCGTACATTCATGCCCATTATACGGCGGGCTGTGGGGCGCTCACATCACACGAAAGGGTGATTTTTCTCCAGTTCCTGTAAACGATCGAGCAGCGCGCTGCGCCGATCGATCATCAACTTTTGAAAAATGGTCTTCAGGTGGGTCTTTACGGTGTTCTCCGAGAGGTGCAGCTGCTTGGCGATTTCCCGGTTGCGCAGGCCGCGCGCGGCCAAAATGCCCACCTCCAGCTCCCTTCCGGTCAGCGGACCGACCTCCGTCTGTTTCTCCTCCGATCCGCCGAACGAAGTCTGTTTTTCCATCGTTTCCCCTGCCGCACGCACGCGGGCGATCTCCTCGATGAAGCGGCGGTGCTCGTGGAACATGGGCAGCGCGAGCAGCGCGCGCAAAGGCAGCACAAAGCGCAGGTAGGTGGAGTACATGCCGTCCTGCTCCGAAACGCTCAGCGAGCGGGCGAGCGCCTGGGCGGCCTTGCCCGCCATGCCCATCATCAGGTACGCGACGGCCATGCCCAGGTAGGCGTAATGCGCGGCCACGACGTGCTCGCGAAAGACGCCCTTCTCGTCCTCGGCCTCCAGCGCGCCCAGCAGCGTTGCGCTTTGCCCGTGCTTGATGAGGTATGCCCCGTGGCAGGGATACACCAGCAGGCGAAATACAGGCGTCAGCCCGTCCTTCCAGCGCCCGTCGCGCGTCCACTGCGCCGCGCGTTCCGGCTCCTCCAGCATGGTGAAGAGCAGCGCGCGCGCAAGGTCGGCCGACATGCGCGCGGAGGCCGCCGCTTGAGGAGGGGCGTCCTGCTGGGCCGCGCGCATCTCGGACAGCGCCCGGTGCAGCGCGAGCGGGTCGGCCGTGGATACGCCGATGCGCCCGAGCAGCAGCGCCGCACAAAGGCGCACGGTGGTTTGCGCGCCTTCCTTAGCCAGATACATGGCGCGGTGCGCGCATACCTGCGCCTGCGCAAAGTCGCCGCGCATCTCGTATAGCTCTCCCTCAAGCGCCTCCTCGGCGCCCGCGCCGTGCCCGCCCGTTAAAGCACGGTACACGGGCATCGCGCGGCGGAACGCGGCAAGGCAGGCATCCGCTTGCCCGGCCGCGCGGTGAAACAAAAACCATAGCGATGGACAGCCGAAGAACAGCGGCTCGGAGGGCAGAATCACCCGCGAGGGGCCGTGCAGCATCTGCGCGACCTCCTCAAAGAGCTCCGCCATGCGCCCGATGTCCGGCAGGGCCGAGAAGGCCGATACAAGCTTCCACTCCCCCAGGAGCCGCCGCTGCTCCTCCACCGGCCGCGGCGCGCCCTCGATGGCCCAGCGCGCGCGCTGCATAAGGCGGTTGTAGCCCTCCTGGCACCCGGCGGCAAGCAGCTGGTACGCCGCCTGCAAAAGCCCCAGCGGGTGGGCGATCGCCGCCTTGTCGCTCACGCCCGCCTCCAGCCGCAGCAGCGCCTCGTGCGCGGGCGCGCCGCCGATGCGCGACAGAAGCAGATGGGTGAGCGGCAGGGCAATCATCTCGTCGTACGCGGCCGTCATGTGATAGCATTCAAGCGCGTCGTGTATACGTTCCTGTTGTGCCAGCCAGCGCCCGGAACGAAGGCAGATGCGGCTGCGAACCGCGTCGACGGCATGCAGCTTGTCCTGCAGCAGGGCGCGCAAAGCGGGATGCGGGCGGTAGACGCCCTCCTCCCGGTCATAGCGAATGTGGCGGAGGGGAGAGAGCACCTGCGCGGCGAAGGGCGGCAGGTCCTGCACGCCCAGGGCGGCGCACAGCTGCCCCGCGCCGGCGCCCGGCAGCGGAGCGAGCGCCAGCAGCAGCTCTTGCTCCGCAACCGAGCAGCCCGCCCACACCACGCGCTCAAAGAAGGCCGGCACTTCCGGCGGCAGGGAAAAGCCCTGCCCCCGCAGGGCCCTTTGCAGCTGCGCGTGTACGGCCAGAGGCAGCCCCTCACTCATGCGGTACAGCTCTTCCATCTGCCCCGGAGACGCCGCGACGCCCTGCGCTTCAAAGCAGTCGGCCACGTCCTGCTCGCTCATCGTCAGATCGGCGGCGGTGATGGCGTGGATCGGCCGTCCGACGGACGGATGGCTGCTCCTGGGCAGGCGCTGCGCAATGAGGATCAGGTGCAGTTTCTCCCCGCCATGGCCGAGCATGGCCTCCAAAACCTCATGCGGCAGCTCCGGCAGCAACAGGTCCAGGTTGTCGATCACCAGGTACGTGTCCTGCGCGCACCGCAGGCCCCGCAGAAGATACGCCGTCTTCAGCGTTTGCTCCTGCGTGCGGTATCCCATATCCGACAGGCGCTTGCCAACGCCCGCGTCCACGTCTTCCAGCGCCGCGCACAGCCACGTCCAAGCCTCCCGCGCCGGGCGAGCGCCCGCGGAAAACCAGCGCACCGGCCCGCCATGCCCCACTTCGCGCTCCAGGGCGTCTCGCACGGCCGTGGTCTTCCCGTACCCGGCGGGCGCTTCCACGATGGTGGTGGGCGCTTCCAGCATCCCCTGAAGCCGCGACCACAGCCGCGGCGCATAAAAGTGCGTGCCCAGGTGCATGCCCTGCGTAACAATCACCCCGCTTTATAGGATTATTTTACCTGAAAAGCCAATTAATGAAAAGAGGTTTGCGGACAGCTCTGTGCGCCGCGTCCGCAGGCAACCGTTTGCGCCTTTGGTTCGTCTAACTTTTGTGCAGCCGCACATAGATACGCCGGGAGGTTTCCGCCATGAAACGCCTGTTCCGCACCTGTGCAGCCCTGTTCGCCCTCTGCCTTGCGCTTGCCATCCTGTGCCCGACCGCCGGCGCCGCGCCCGAGGCCTTTCAGCTGCCCCGCTCCGCCACGAGCGGCGAGGTGGAAGGCGCGGTCGTGAACGGCCACTGGGTGTACTGGGACGGCAGGGACATCCTTTCCCTTCCCCTTGAGGCGAAGGACGCCCAGCCCATTCTGCTTCAGGCGGACACGATCCCGTTTCACGTATGGGACGACCGGGTAATGGTGTACGCACGCCCGGCCGAAGGCAAGCCTTACCGCAGCATCCTGCTGACCCCGGACGGCAAGGGCCGAACGGTGATCGACAAGCGTCAGTCGGAGTTTTACTCCCCCATAGGCGCAAGCGGCGACGTCTGTTTTGCGCAGACGGGCAAGATCGTACGCTATACGCTGCACAACAACCGCTCCGTCTCCCTGGGGTTTAACGTAAACGGCGGCATCATCGGTATGCTGGACGGCAAAGTTGCGGAGGTGCGCTGGAGCCGCGAACAGGTGAACCTGTATACCGCCTCCGGCAAGCGCACCACGCTTTGCACCATGCAAAGCAACCTTCGGGAGGCCAAGCTGCTGGGCACGACCTGCATCTTCGTCACCAGCGAGCAGACCGGCAGCTACATCGTATACCCCACCGGCAAACTGGTGAAACTGAGCGACACGCTGCTGGACACGGTCTCCCCCTGGGCCTTCAGCCCGGACTACGTGTTTGCGCGCGCCGAAGGGGCGCCCATCGCCGACGCGACCGGCGCGGTCTACTCCGCCTGCCTGATCGGCGCCGAGGGGATATACCCCGTGGCCGCCGACACCCTCACCGTGCAGAGCGACGGCGCGGGACACGCCGTCATCCCCGAAGTGGACCCCGCCAAGCTCATCCCAATCGCCCAATACCCCGTGGTGGCCAAAGGCAAGTGACGCAAGACCCGCGGGCGCGAGCGCGCCTGTCGCCCCCCTCCCGGCTATGCACATGGCCCGCCCGGTGTTCCACCGGGCGGGCCATTGCGCAGCCCAATGGCCGTCGCCGATGAGCGCGCGCACATCGGCGCACGGCGTGCGGGTTTCGGACCGCTTTTCATGGCGTCCGCCGCTTGAGAAGGGCCGTCCCCCCCCCCGCCCGCGCAACCTACCCTTCCAGGGCGTCGCGCACGAGCAGCTTGCCCACCCACGCCGTGAGCGCCGCCTGCTGCAGGGTGCGCTCGTGCGGGGCGGGAGCGCCGTCCGGGGCGTATGCCTGCCGCAGCGTCCGCTCCATCGCTTCGCAAAAGCCGTCGTACGCGGCGGGCATATCTCCTTCGCGTCCCATGCCCGTCAACAGGGCGCCTATCTCCGGCATGGAGAGCGCACGCTTCATCAGCAGCACCACGATGAGCGAGGCGATGTGCTCGCGGTCGTACTTCTTGCGCACCGGCGGCTTTACGATGCGTAGCTTTACGTAGTTGTTCAGCATGGTGGGCGTCACCACGGGCTCCTCCTCGTCGCACAGCGGCCGCAGCGCGCCCTCCAGCACGATCATCACCTGGTCCATATACAGCGAAAGCGACGGCAGTTCCGCCCACCGAGGGCAGTGGAAGGTCGCCGCCTGCTCCTTCGTCCGTCTCAAGCGCGTTTTCCCCTTTCCATGGTATATTCCATTCTATCACAGGGTAATAATAACCGTCAAACAGGATTGACATCCGCGTTATCTGGTGTTATACTCTATGTATTATGGTAATGATATCTTTTTGGAGGGCACATGGGCGAGATGATTCAGGCGGCCATCTACGGCGACTCCATCATGCACGGCACCGTCATGGACGAAAACGGGCGCTACCGCTCCATGATCGAGGAGAATCTAAGACGCTTTGGCGCGCGCTTTCACGTAGAAATGCGCAACCGCGCCCGCTATGGGCTGACCATCGATCAGGGGCAGCGGCTGCTGCAGCGCGATCTGGCGGGCGATTTTCCCTGCGCCTACGCCTTGCTGGAGTTCGGCGGCAACGACTGCGACTTTCGCTGGAACGAGGTGGCGCAGCGCCCCGCGGACGACCATTGCCCGCGCACCTGCCTGCCCCGGTTTCTGCAAATCGCCGCCGCCATGCTGGACGATCTGCGCGCGCGCGGCGTAAAGCCCATCCTGATGACCCTGCCGCCCCTGGACGCCGAGCGGTATCTGCGCTTTATCGCCCAGCGCGGAAGCGACGCGCGCGAGATTTTGCGCTTCCTGGGCGACGCGCAGATGATTTACCGCTTCCACGAGTACTACTCCAACGCCATCGCCCGCCTGGCCTTGCAGACCGGCACATTCCTTGTGGACGTGCGCGGCTACTTTCTGGACAAGCGCAACTTTCAAAACCTGCTTTGCCAGGACGGCGTTCATCCCAACGTGGAGGGCCACAGGCTCATTCTGGACGCATTTGCCGATTTCGCGACGCATCTGACGTAGGAAAACCCGCCGCCTGGAAGCGGCGCGCTGCCCACGAGCAAGGCAAATCCCCGGCGGAGCTGGCAAAATCCGCCGGGGATTTTATGCTGTTTTGCGCCGGCGCTATAAAATGGCGCTTAAGAAGGCGCGCAGACGGTCGCTGCGGGGGGCCGAAAGCAGCTCGGGCGGGCCCTCTTCGGCGATTCTGCCTTTGTCCATGAACACGATGCGGTCGGCGACCTCGCGGGCGAAGCCGATCTCGTGCGTGACGATGAGCATGGTCATGTGCTGGCTGGCCAGCGCGCGGATGACCGCGAGCACCTCGCCGATAATCTCCGGGTCCAGCGCCGAGGTGGGCTCGTCAAAGAGCATGATCTTGGGCTGCAGCGCCAGGGCGCGCGCGATGGCCACCCTTTGCTTCTGGCCGCCGGAGAGCTGCGCGGGGTAGGCGTCGGCCTTATCGGAGAGGCCGACGCTCTGCAACAGGGCCAACGCGCGCGAGGTGACGTCCGCAGCCGGCTCGCGGCGCACCTTGATGCCCGTTATGGTCACGTTCTGCAGGCACGTTAGGTGCGCAAACAGGTTGAAGTGCTGAAACACCATGGCCGTTTGGCTGCGTATGCGGCGCAGCTCGGCCTCCGGAAGGTAGCGGGCCCGGCCTTTGTCGTCGGTGTGGACAAACTCCTCGCCGCACACGGCGATGCGGCCGCTTTGAATGATTTCCAGATGGTTGACGCACCGCAAAAGCGTGGACTTGCCCGCGCCGGAAGGCCCGATGATGGCCACGGTCTCTCCCTTTTGCACGTTCAGGTTCACGCCGTCCACAACGGTGGTTACGCCGAAGCGCTTTACGATGCCTTCCATGGACAAAACGTATTCGCTCATGCCGCGCCCTCCTGCTCATGCCGCGAGAACCGCTTCTCCAGCATGTTGGAGCCCACGGTGAGCATCAGCGTGAGCAGCAGATACACGGCCGCTGCCACGGCGAAGGCCGCAGGGTTTACGTCGCGGTTGGCGGCGTCGCGCGCGCTCTTGAGCAACTCCGGCACGGCGATGGCCGCCACCAGCGCCGTGTCCTTCACCAGGGTGATCACCTCGTTGGACACGGGCGGTATGATGCGCCGGGCGACCTGCGGCAGAACCACGAGCGTCATGGTTTGCCAGCGCGTGTAGCCCAGCGAGGTGCAGGCCTCAAACTGGCCCTTGTCGATGGACTGAATACCGGCGCGGTATATCTCCGCAAAGTATGCCGCGTAGTTGAGTGCAAAGGTAACCACGGCGCTGGGAAATCGCTCCAGCCGGATGGGCGTGAACAGCGGCAGGGCGTAGTACACGAAGAACAGCTGCAGCAGCAGCGGCGTGCCGCGAAAGATCCAGATATACACCGTGGAGAGGCCCCGCAGCAGGTAGTTTTTGGACATACTGCCAAAAGCCGCCGGTAAACCCAGCGGCAAGGCGAACAAAAGGGTTAAGGCGAAAATCTTCAGCGTTTCCGCCGTGCCGGCCATCAATGCCGGCAGGATTCGCGCGGCGTACTCCATGAGCGGCTAATTCTTAACGACGATGTCCGCGCCGAACCACGTCTTGGAGATCTCCGCCGCCGCGCCGCTCTTCACCACGGCGTCGATGGCGTCTTGGAGCTTCTTCGTCAGCTCCTTGTCTTCCTTGCGCAGGCCCACGGCGTAGAAGTCGTCGCCGAAGTCCACCTCCGCAACGCCGAACGCCACGGGGCGCTTGCTGTTTTTGTACATGCCCAGCACTTCGTCCACGATCATGCAGTCGATGCGGCCGGCGTCCATGTCCATGATCACTTCGTCGTAGGTGCCGTACTCGTGAAAGTCACTGATCTGGGCAAAAACCGGATCGGCCTG
This sequence comes from Eubacteriales bacterium, assembly GCA_031553225.1. GTDB lineage: Bacteria > Bacillota > Clostridia > Christensenellales > UBA1750 > JAVBLU01. The sequence goes on along the minus strand of JAVBLU010000011.1, from coordinate 88,866 downwards.
CACCGTCTCAAGGGCGGAGCTCTTGGCCTGGGTGCCCACGCGCAGGGTCTTTAGGTCGTCCTTGCTCTTTACGCTGACGCCCGGCATGGTCATGATGATGATGCGGTTGTTCAGATACGCCTTGGTGAGGGACATGGTCTTCTCACGCTCGGGCGTGATGGACATGCCGTTCCAGATGCAGTCGATCTTCTTGGTGGAGAGCTCCATCTCCTTGGCGTCCCAATCGATGGGCTGGAACTTGGCCGTTACGCCCATCTGCTTGCACACGGCCGTGGCCAGGTCGATGTCAAAGCCCACCAGCTTACCCGCCTCGTCGCGGAAGCCCATCGGCGCGAAGGTATCGTCCAGGCCGATGATCAGCGTGCCGTTCCCTTGAACATAGGCCCAATCCGTCTTTTCAGCGGGTTTGCAGCCGGCAAAGCACGCGGCGATTAGCAGCAGGCAACAGGCGAGGAGCAGGGTACGTTTCACAGGGCATCCTCCTAAGCTCGGGTTTTGTATGCATGCGCAGTATAGCATCATTGCGGCAGAGCGTCAATGTATGAGCGCGCCAGTGCGGCGGCCTGGCAGCGCGTCGCCCGGCTCTTCACACGCCGCTCACGAAACTGTCCGGAATTGTTGCGGAAGGCTTGTACCCGTCCGAATTTTCGCCTATAATCATAGCGCATTATCTTGCGCGGTGAAATATCCAACCTACAAAATAGGCCGAGGTGACGCCATGCAGCGGCTGACTGGCTGGCTGATCGGGGGCGCGACGCTGAAAGGCGACCCGAAAGACGCCCTTTTTTTACGGATTGTGTTCCGGTTTGTGTCCACCGTTTTTCTTGCCTGTCACACGCTGTTCCTGGCGTTTTATTTGGTTATCGGCATCACGCCGCTTGTATGGGCCAACGCCGCAAGCGCCGTTTTGTATGCGGCGCTGCTGTATGTAAACCGCCGCGAGGTGTACCCCGCAAGCGCACTGCTTGTGGCCGTGGAGATATCGACGTACTGCGTGGTGTCCGCCCGGTTTGTTGGATGGGAGGTGGGCGCGCAGTGGTACGTCACCATGATCGCCATCCCCTTCTACCTCGTGGGGCGCATTCCCAGCGTCATCCGCAAGGCGTCGGTGGGCTGCTTTTCCGTGTCGCTTGTGGCGTGCTATCTGGTGAAATGCTTCTGCGTGCCCGTGTACGCCAGCCCGCATTTGGAGCTGATGACCGCCGCAAACGTGCTGCTGGCCATCGCCGGCCCCATTCTCGTGATATCCGTGCTCACGCTGGGCAACAACCTGTCCGAGCGCTACTACAGCTCCGCCATCAGCTCCCTCACCGAAAAAGCCAACCGCGACGTGCTGACCGGGCTGTGGAACCGCCGTTACGCCGAAACCGCGCTGGAAGCGCTGTTTGCCGACCCGACGCGTAAGAATCGTGCGTATCTGGCCATCCTGGACATCGACCTGTTTAAGAACGTCAACGACGCATATGGCCATGAAACGGGCGACCGCGTGCTCGTTTGGCTGGCGCAGGAGGCCTTGGCGAGCTTTCGCTCCACGGATCTTGTGGTGCGCTGGGGCGGAGAGGAGTTCCTCGTCGCATTGGCGGACACGGACCAGCGGGGCGCGCACAAGGCCTTTTCCGCTTTCCGCGACCGCATCCAAAGCGCCGAGCTGACGGTGGACGGCCACCCGATTCCCCTCACGGTGACCATCGGCTACGACTCCTGCGCCGTCGCCGCCACTTACGCCGACTGCATCCGGCGCAGCGACGAGGCCCTGTACCAGGGCAAGAACAGCGGCCGCAACCGCCTCGTCTATCGCTCGGCATAGCGCCTGCAAAACCGCCAACGCATGTCTGCCCCGGCTATTGCTGCAGACATGCGTTGGTTTTTGTTTTGCCATACGCCGGGCGCCAGGCGGGGGTCAGAACAGGAACATGAGCGCGCGCAGCACCTCGAAGTAGCTGTCCGATTCAAAGAGCAGCGTGTTGTCGCTCACGCATGTGACGCCGGGATAATACGAGCACCGTACGGCGGCCGTATGCTCCTTGTAGCACAGCTCCAGCGTGAAGGGGCCCTCCACCTTGACCCTTGCGCGGGACAGATCCTGCAAAAGCGCGGCTTTCGCGCCGTCCCTGATCTGCGCGAGGGTTCTGCGGGGCGATGTGTTCATGGTCAGCGCGCCGATTCCGTCCTTCACCGGCACGGTGACGAGGCTCGGGTGCAGATCCCGATAGTCCTCGCAGAGCATTCGGTCTCCGGCCAGAAACACGGTGGGCACGCCCTCCAGCGCCGCGGCGCGGCTGTACAGCATAAATTCGCTGACCAGGCGGCCGTTGAGCTTCGTATAGATGTTTCTTGTGGTGAAGGTATGCGACAGCGGATTGCCGCACCGCCCGGCCGCGGAGTGATACCCGACGAACATACAGGCGTCGAAGGTTTGGTCGATTCCCTCGACCATGCAGTACGGATGCCCGGAGGAGGCGCGTATGAGCGTTGCGTTCTCCGGCAGCTCGGCTATGTTGATGTTCAGGCCGCCTCCGTGCGCGTCCTTAACGTAAATTTGCGTCGCCCCGGCAGCGTTTGCGCCCTCGCACGCGGCGGCGACCTCGCGGGTCATCTGTTCGGCGTGGCGCGCGTACGATGGATGCGAGGGATCGCATTCGCTCCAGTTCGTGGTGGTCGTCACGCCCTCAATGTCCGCGCTGATGAAGACCTTCATGGGTTCCACCTCCGTTTGTGCGTCTGCCGACATTATAGATCCTACGATCATGTACCACAATACGATACGGCATGAAAAACCCCGCGGCGCTATGCCGCGGGGTTTTGGGGGCGTCTTTCGGAGAAGCCGCTGTCGGAGCGGGCGACGCCGGCTAGCGCGCCGGCGGCCAGGGCTGCGGAGTGGCCTGGGGCGCCTGGGAGCTGTCCGGGGCCGCGGCCTCCTGGTCGGTCATCTCGGAAAGGGTAACCTTCATCGTCATATTCGGCTGGTTCTTGTCGCGAAATACGTTCACCGTAACCGTGTCGCCGATCTTGTGGCTTTGAACGAGGCTGGACAGATCGGTAAAGGTGGTGATGTCCTTATCGTCGATCTTGGTGATGATGTCGTACTGCTGCAGGCCGGCTCTGTCGGCCGGTCCGCCCTGCACGACGCTCGTGACGATAACGCCTTGGGGGATGTTATAGGTCTGGGAAAGGGTGCCGACCTCCTGGCCGGTGATGCCCAGCATGGGCCGGGACACCTTGCCGTGCTGGATGAGCTCCTCCACGATGGGCATGGCGTCGGAGATGGGGATGGCGAACCCAATGCCCTCCACGGAGGCGTCGCTGCCCGAGCCGGAAGATTTCATGGTGTTGATGCCGATGACCTCGCCGCGTGAGTTGATGAGCGCGCCGCCCGAGTTGCCCGGGCTGATGGCCGCATCCGTCTGGATCATGGTGAAGGTTTGGCCCTCGTGCTCAATCTTGCGGTCCAAAGCGGAGATAACGCCCACCGTGACCGTTCCGGCCAGCTCGGAGCCCAGGGGGTTGCCGATGGCGATGGCCAGCTCGCCCACGCGCAGCTGCCTGGAATCGCCCAGGGGCGCGGCGGGCAGCCCGGACCGATCGATCTTCAGCACGGCCAGATCGGTGTTCGCGTCGCGACCGACCAGCTTGGCGTCGATCTCGTCGTCGGCGCCGGGCAGGGTGACGGTGAGACGGGCGGCGTCCGCCACCACATGGTTGTTCGTGATGATGTAGCCGTCCTGGGTGATGATCACGCCCGAGCCCGTGGAGTACAGGGTCTCCTGCGCGGGCTGCTGCTGCTGGGGCTGGCGGCCGCCGCCGAAGAAGCCGTAATAGCTGGGATAGGTGATCATTTGGTAGTTGTTGATGCCCACGACGGAGGGCGTGAGCTTTTCGGCGATGTCCACCACCGGGTTGTCGCCCGTAAGGATGAAGGCTTTGCCGCCCAGGTTGGGCAGTGTCTGCGTGGCGGATACGGCGGGCGCGGGGGACGCGGTGGGCGCTGCGGTGGGCGCGGTTAGATTGGCCTGCACGGGCGCGCCGTCGGGCGAGCCGTTGCGGCCGGAGACGTTCGTGAGCGCGGCCACGCCCAGGCCGCCCAGCACGGCGAAGATGAGCGCGACGGCGATGAACGCCATCCAGCGTCCGCCGCCTCCGCCCGGTTGCCTGCGGTGCGGTTCGTAATCATAAAAATCGTTCATGGTGCAGCCTCCTTAGCGTTTGGCGACCCTTGGTTGTTCATCTGCCCCTATTCTATCCCCGCTTTTTGTCAAATCCATGAACGACCTGTAAAGGAATTTCGTTTTTTTGCGCGCCCGCCGCCTTGAGCGTAAAAGCGAACGTGGCGCCGTGCCCCGGCTCTGAGCGCACGACGATCTGCTGGCCGTGCTGCTCCACAATGCGCTGTGTGATGGACAGCCCAAGGCCCGTGCCCTGGCCGGAATGCGATTTGTCGGCTTTGTAGAAGCGGTCGAACACGTAGGGCAGATCCTCGGAGGCGATGCCCGGGCCGTCGTCCGACACGGCGATGACGGCCTCGGCGCCCTTGGTGTAGGTGGATACGGTGATGTGGCCGCCTTCGGAGGCGAACTTGCAGGCGTTGTCCACGAGGTTGGAGAGCACCTGCTCGATGCGCGCCGCATCCGCTTCCACGACCAGCTGCGGCTCGCGGTAGCGCAGCGTTACGCCCTGATGCCTGCCCTCGATGCGTCCCTCGTACTTGATGAGCACGCGCCGGATCAGCTCGTTGATGTCAAAGGGCTGGATGTGCAGGGGCACGTTGCCGCCCTCGATGCGCGAGAGGTCGAGCAGGTCGCTGATGAGGCTGGTGAGGCGTTTGCACTCGTCGTTCACAACGCCCAGATAGCGCTGATAGTCCTCGGGCGGGATTACCCCGTCCAGCATGCCCTGTACGTAGCCCTGCACGCTCGTCATGGGCGAGCGCAGCTCGTGAGAAACGTTGGCCACGAACGCGCGCCGTACGCTCTCCATGCCCTCAAGCTCGGTGGCCATGTCGTTGAAGGCGGCTGCCAGCTGGCCCACCTCGTCCTTGCGGCCGGGCATATGCACGCGTTTGGAAAAATCGCCCTTGGAGATGCCGTGCGCGGCGCGGGCGATGCTGCGTACCGGGCGGGCGATGGACTGGGCGATGACCCAGGAGATGACCATGCCGGCCATGAGCGCCACGATGGAGCGGCCGACCACCAGGGGCAGCATGTCGCCGTACCCCTTGGTGAGGTCGCTCAAGCGCGCGTTCACAATCACCACGCCGCTCACGCGCGCAGAGCCGACCCCGTCGTGATACGGCACGCCTACGGAGACGCACTTCATGTTGAGGCGCTTGTCAAACGCGCCGGGCATCACCAAGGCGTCGGTCTTGCCGGAGGTGAGCTCGGGCAGATACGCAACGAGCTCGTCAAAAGTGATCAGCCCCTCCGTGGACGACTCTCCGCTGGCGTATACGCGAATGCCGCTGGCGTTTACAATCCACACGGGAGCCTTCATACTCTCGCCCACGCTGTTGATGCGGCGGCCGAGGTAGGACTGCATGGCCATGTTCATCGTAGGGGTGGACTCCATGATGCCCGCCAGCTCCTTGGCCCGCTCGATCATCATCCGCACCGACTGGCTGTAGTTTTGATCGCCCACGATGCCCATAATGAGCGTGGACAGCGTGAGCACGAGCACGAACGTTGTGGCGACGACGGCGTAAAACACGCGGGAAAACAGCGTTTTCAAGGGGTTCCCTCCAAGCGGCCCGGCGCATCGCCGCAACGCGGCGGCGCATGGGGCCGGCGGCGCGGGCTACTTGACCTCAAACTTATAGCCAACGCCCCAAACGGTCTTGATCTGCCAATTGTGATCGCTATCGCCCTGAATTTTTTCGCGCAGGCGTTTAACGTGCACGTCCACGGTGCGGCTGTCGCCGAAATAGTCAAACCCCCACACCTGCTCGAGCAGCTGCTCGCGGGTGAACACCTGGTTGGGATGGGAGGCCAGGTGGAAGAGCAGCTCGATCTCCTTGGGGGGCAGCTCCATATCCGTACCGTCGCAGGTGACCACGTAGTTCGTCATGTTGATGACGAGGTTGGGGAAGATGATCTCCTTGGCGGGCGGCACGGCGTTCTGCGTACGGCGCGCCACGGCCTTGATACGGGCGATGAGCTCCTTGGGATCGAAGGGCTTGGTGACGTAGTCGTCCGCGCCCAGCTCCAGGCCCAGCACCTTGTCGAAGGTTTCGTCCTTGGCGGTGAGCATGATGATGGGGATGTTGGACACCTTGCGCACCTCGCGGCACACCTGCCAGCCGTCCATGCCGGGCAGCATCAGGTCCAGCAGCATCAGGTCGGGCGGCTGCTTGCGGAACGCGTCCAGGCCCTTGTCCCCCGTCTCCGCCTCGTGCACCTCAAATCCGTCCTTCTCCAGGTACAGCCGTACGAGCTGGCGGATGTTGCGGTCGTCGTCCACAACGAGAATGCGGCTTTTTTCCTTCATGGAAAAGCCTCCTCTATATGTATGTGCGCGCTAGAGGGCCGGGAGCAGGGGTTTGCACAGGAGAACGGCGGTCCATTCCGGGCAGACGGACAGGATGCCCACTTCGGCAAAGCCCAGGCGGGCGTACAGGGCGCGCAATTTTTCGCGGTCCGCGCCGGTATCCAGACGCAGCGCGGGGATGCCCCTTTGCCTGCAAAGCGCTTCGGCGAAAGCCAGAAGCGCTTCGGGCAGGGCCTGCCCGGCGTAGGCGCGGTCGATGCACAGCTTATGAATGTAGCCCGACCGGCCCGCAGGAACGTCCGGCCAAAAAAGCGGGTCGGCGAAGGTGAGCGTCATGGCGCCGACCGGACGGTCGGCGTCGTAGGCGACCACGAAGGCCTCGTCCGGAAGGTGCGCAAAGGCCTCAGGGGCAATCTCTTCGGGCGGCCACATGCCGCGGCCGGAATCCTCCAGCCATTTTGCCGCGCCGCGAAGAAGCGACAGGAAGGCCGCCCGGTCGCCGCAGGCGATGCGCGGGGTCATTTCAGCTTCACCACGGTCACGCCGTCCTCTCCCTCGCCAAACCTGCCCAAACGGAACTCCGCAATGTGCGGATGCCTGCGAAAATGCTGCTGCAGGAAGGCGCGCAGCGCGCCCGTGCCCTTGCCATGCACCACCGTCACCTCGGACAGCCCGGCCAGAAACGCCTCGTCCAGGTAGCTGTCCACGGCCAGCTGCGCCTCGTCGGTGGTCATGCCCCGCACGTCCACCTGCAGCGGAACGCTCGCGCGGGCCGCCATGTCCACGCCCTTGCCGGAGCCCCTTTTCTGCTCCTTTTGCTGCTCGGCCAGCCGAAGCCCCATGCGCGGCACGGTCAGCTTCATCAAGCCCGCCTGCACGAGCAGCTCGTCCTTCTGGTTCACAGGGGCGGCCACCACGCCGTCCACGTTCAGGTGGATGATGTGTACCCTCTGCCCCACCTTCACGTCCTTGGGCGGGGGCGTCAGGTTCATGCCGCCGCCGGGCAGGGCGTTCTCGGTGAGGCTGGAGATAGCCGTGTCGAGCGATTTTCGGCTTTCCTGCACGGCGCGCGCGCGCTCGGAGGAGGCCTCCTTCTCCACCTGCCGCAGCCGGGCGATAACTTCCTCGGCCTCCTGCTTGTAGCGCTTTACCAGGGTGCGCGCCTCGTCCTTGGCCTTGGTCATCAGCGTGGCGCGCTGCTCCTCCACCTGGCGGCGCAGCCGCTCGGCCTCGTCGCGCAGCCGGGTCATCTCCACGGCGGCCTCCTCGGCCAGCTGCCGCTCCTTTTGCGCCACCTGGCGGTGGTACTCGGCGGACTGGATGATGTCCTCGAAGCGGATCTGCTCCTGGGAGAGGCGGGCCTGCGCCTCCTCAATGAGCTCGCCGGGAAGGCCCAGGCGCCTGGAGATCTCAAAGGCGTTGGATTTGCCCGGCACGCCGATGGACAGGCGGTAGGTCGGCCGCAGCGTCTCCACGTTGAACTCCACGGAGGCGTTCTCCACGCCCTCGTGCGTCAGGGCGTAGGCCTTCAGCTCGGAATAGTGCGTGGTGGCCAGGGTGCGCACGTGCTTTCCCCTCAGGTGATCCAGCACAGCCATAGCCAGCGCCGCGCCCTCGGTGGGGTCGGTACCCGCGCCCAGCTCGTCAAACAGCGCCAGCGACCCGGGGCCCACCAGCTGCACGATGTGCACGATGTTCGTCATGTGCCCGGAGAAGGTGGACAGCGACTGCTCGATGCTCTGCTCGTCGCCGATATCGGCGTACACGGCGTCGAACACCGGCATCTGCGAGCCCAGATCCGCCGGTATGAACAGCCCGGCCTGGGCCATCAAAGTAAGCAGGCCGACGGTTTTTAAGGTGACGGTCTTGCCGCCGGTGTTCGGGCCGGTGACCACAAGCGTGGTGAACTGCTCGCCCAACCAAAGATCGATAGGCACCACCGTGTCCTGGTTCAGCAGGGGATGCCGCGCACGCTTTAGGTGAATGTAGCCGCGCTCGTTCAGCTCGGGCGCAACCCCGCGCATGGAGCGCCCGAGGGAGGCTTTGGCAAAGCAGAAATCCAGCTCCGCCAGCAGCTCCACGTTCCGCCGAAGGGCCTGCGCATCCGGGGCGAGCATGGCTGTAAGCGCGGCCAAAATGCGCTCTATCTCCTCGGCTTCCTCGGCCGAAAGCTGGCGCAGGTCGTTGTTGATCTCCACAACCGCCATAGGCTCGATGAACAGGGTGGCCCCGCTGCCGCTTTGGTCGTGCACGATACCCGGCACAAACTGGCGCGCCTCCTGCTTTACAGGCAGCACATACCGGCCGGAGCGCATGGTGATGATGGGTTCCTGCAGGTACTTCTGCGTGGTTTGGCTGTGCAAAAAAGCCTGCAGCCGGTCGCGGATGCGGTCGTTCGCCACGCGTTTCTTGCGGCGGATGTCGCCCAGGGCGGGCGAGGCGTTGTCGGCCATCTCCTCCTCGGAGATGATGGCCGCGGAGATCGCTTCCTCGGCCGAGGAAAGGCTGGTGAGCGCCATGGCCAGGTCGCGCAGCAGCGGCTGCTCGTCTCGGTTTTGCAGGCTCTTCTTCGTGCCGCGCACCGCGCGCAGGAAGGACGCGCAGGCGAGCAGCTCGCGCATGGACAGCGCCGCGCCCAGCGCCGCGCGCGTAAGGCACGGCCGTATATCCTCGTAGCCGTGCACGGGGTTCGTGCCCATAAACGACAGGCACACGTCCGCCTCGTCCGTATAGGAAAGCGCCAGGCGCACCTCCTGAAGGTCGCTCATGGGCGCAAGGGCGGCGCAAAGCTCCCGGCCCGGCTCGCCCACGGCGCGCTCGCAAAGCCGGTCGCGTATCTTCGTAAACTCCAGAACGCGCAGACTGCGCTCCTCCATGACAGGCCCTCCATGCGTTTGTTGTCTTCATTGTACATGATTTTTTGCCGAAAGGAAACATTTGATCTTGCTTGCCGTCCTCTGCTATGCTAGAATTTATAAATATTTCACAATCTGGGGGCTAGCATATGTCACAGACCTCCTACCGGGTTAACCTGACCGAAGGATCGGTTCCCAAGCTGCTCATCCGTTTTGCCTGGCCCATGCTCGTGCAAAACGTCATCCAGAGCTGCTACTCCCTGGCGGACAGCATGTGGCTTGGGCGGCTGGTGGGCTCGCAGGCGCTGGCGGCTGTGAGCGTGTCCAACCCTGTGTCCATGGTCATCATCTCCTTCGTGCTCGCCATCTTCATGGCTTCCACGCTCATCATCGCCCAGTACGCGGGCGCGGCCGACCGCGAGGGCGTCACGCGCACGATCAACACGGGGCTCACCTTCGCGCTGATCGGCGGGGCGTTTATGACCGTGGCTGGCATCGTGTTCTGTACCCCCATCCTGCGCGTCATCAACACGCCGCCCTCCATTCTGGAGCACGCCGCCGTATACCTGCGCATCATCTTTATGGGCGGCATCTTCGTGTTCGGCTACAACGCCGTGGGCGCCATTCTGCGCGGTTTGGGCGACTCGCGCTCGGCCATGTGGTTTGCGCTCATCGCCGCCGCAACAAACATCGTGCTCGACCCCATCTTTATCGCGCCCTGGGGACTGGGTCTGGGCATCGCGGGCGCGGCGTGGGCGACCATCCTCTCCCAGGGGCTGGCGTTTGCGCTGGCCTTCCTATATATGGTGCGCGTGAAGAAGCTCATCCGCCTGGAGCGCCGCACGCTGAGCATCGACCGCACGATCCTTGGCAAAATGTTTAAACTCGGGCTGCCCATGTCCGTGCAGCAAACGCTCCTGTCGGTCATGTTCCTGTTCGTCACCTTCCTCATTAACGGCTTTGGCGAGGCGGCCGTTGCCGCCAACGGCATCATCGGCCGTATCGACTCCTTCGCCTTTATGCCCTCCTTCGCCTTCTCGGGAGCCATCTCCACGGTAACCGGGCAGAACCTGGGCGCGCTTCGCTTTGACAGGGCCCGGCAAACGCTTTGGTGGGGCACGCTCTTCAACGCCGCCATCGCCGCGGTGGTGTCCGTTGCGGTGTTCGCCTTCGTGCCCGTGCTCGCCTCCATCTTTTTGGACCCGGGCGAGGCGGCCGCGGCCGAGGTCGTGCGCTTGGCGGTGGAGTGCGAGCGCGTGGCGGTGTGGACATACGTGCTCTTCTCGGTGATGCACGCCAACAACGGCTTCATCAACGGCTCGGGCGGCACATTCTTCATTATGGTGCTGACCATCGTCACTCAGTATGTTGTGCGCATGCCGCTAGCGTATGTGCTTAGCCAAACGGCGCTGGGCATGAAGGGCGTCTACCTGGCCATGTACGCAACGCCGGTCATCTCGGTCGCCTTCTCCAGCTGGTACATCTCCCGCGGAAAATGGCGCAGACGGCTCATCGATTCCACGCCGAAAACAAACGGCCCCTCCGAACAGGAACAGGAGAGCCCCCTGTCTGAAGCGGCGAACGAGCTTCTTCTGCCAGATTCGCCCGCGACAAACGAATAAACATGCTTGTCCGCGCATATCTTAGCAGATAATCGTGTGGCAATAAACCAAAATAATCGACATTAATTGCGCGATCGCATCATGCTCGCAAGCACGCTCTCCCGGCGAGATTGGCTGATAATCGGCCTTTTGCCGGGAGTTCTTCGTCGTGTTTATTTGCTAAATTTCGACTCCATATTATACGATTTGCACGATTTTACCGCGCAAGAACCTGTACGTTTCACGCTTCTTTTTACTTGCTTTATTGCCTGTATTTGTTATACTTTGGCCAACGGAAAAACATGGTTATTTTGAAGAACCGCCAAACCATGACTTCCCGCCCTATGAGCCGGATGAAGGGAGTCGAGCCCCATGGAAAAAGTGAAGGTACTGATTGTAGATGATAACGCACACTTGCGCACGCTCCTCGAGCAGTACTTAAACCAACAAGAGCGCACGACGGTGGTCGGATCTGCCGATAACGGAGAGGACGCCATCAAGCTGATACAGCAAAACCGTCCCGACGTCATGCTGCTGGACATTATCATGCCGCGCGTGGACGGGTTTGGGCTGCTGGAACGCCTGCGCACAATGCAGATTGAGACGCCGGAGATCATCATGCTCTCGGCGCTCGCGCGGGACGATTTCATTACGCGCTCCATCGAGCTGGGCGCCAAATACTATGTGCTCAAGCCCTTCGAATACGATATGCTCTACGGCCGCATCCTCGAGGTGGCCGGCATGGCCGACAACGGGCCCTCCATCAGCGGCGCCGCGCCACAGCCCGCCAGCAAAGCCGCGCCTTCCACCGCGCACTCCCAGGACGAGCGCATCGCCAGTATGTTCCTCACCATTGGCATCCCGGCGCACATCAAAGGCTACCATTTCCTGCGCGAGGCGGTAAAAATGGTGGTGGAGAACGGCGATCTGATCAACCGCATCACCAAGGAACTGTACCCGGGCATCGCCAAACGCTTCAACACCACCTCCTCCAAGGTGGAACGCGCAATCCGGCATGCCATCGAGGTGGCCTGGAACCGCGGCCGCATCGAGAACATCAACCAGGTGTTCGGCTACCGCGTGTGCTCGCCGGACATGAAGCCCACAAACGGCGAGTTCATCGCCTTAATCGCCGATAAGCTGACCATGGAAATGTCCGCCTAGCGGCGGATGCGAGCGGCATGCCGCGCCCGCGGCGCCCGGCCTGCGAAGGGGAGGCCGGGCGCCGCGGCTTTTTACTCTAGCGACCTGCTTCCCACAGGGCCAGGGTGTCGGGCCCGGGCGGGGAAACGTCCGCCAGGCGATACGCAAGGCCCATGCGCTCGTACTTGCCCATGCCGGCCCGGTGGTAGGGCAGAATATCCACCCCCTCAACGCCCGGCGGCGCCGCAAGCTTATGGAGCAGCGCGCGCAGCGCGGGCGTGTCGTTGACGCCCGGAACGAGCGGGCAGCGCAGCCGCACACGCTCTCCTGCGTCCAGCAAAGCGCGCAGCGTTTGCAGCACGGCCGCAAGCGGCGCGCCTGTGAGTTCTTCATGGCGCTCCTCGTCCGCCTTCACGTCCAGCAGCCACACATCGACCAGGCCGAGCAGGGCGGACACCCGCTCCGCGGGCACGCCGCTGCTCTCCACGCACGTGTGAATGCCCTTGTCGCGTGCGATGGCCAGTAGCTCGCGCGCGAACAGCGGCTGGGCCAGCGGCTCCCCGCCGCTGAGGGTAAGGCCGCCGCCCGTCGCGCGGTAGTGGCCCGCGTCCCGTTCCACAACGGCCAGCACCTCCCGCGCCTCCATGCTTTTGCCGGAAAGCGACAACGCGCCGGACGGGCACACGGGCACGCATGCGCCGCAGCACACGCACAGCTCGCGCCGTATGCCAAGGGCCGAGGCGGCCCCGCGCGGGCAGGCGGCTGCGCATGCCCCGCAGCGCCCGCAGCGCACCGCCTCGCGCAGCAGCGCGGGGGTGTAGGGTCTGTACTCCGGGTTGTGGCACCAAGGGCAGCGCAGCGGACAGCCGAGCAAAAACACCGCCGTGCGCACGCCGGGCCCGTCGTCCACGCACCCGCGCTGGATGCTCCCCACGTACCCCCTCATGCGGGCGCTCCGTGCGCCGTGCGGCAGATCAGCTCCTCCTGAAGCGACCGGGTAAGGCGGGTAAAATAATCGCTGTAGCCGCCCACGCGCACCACAAGCGAGGCGTACTCCTCCGGGCTTGCCTGGGCGCTGCGCAGCGTGTCCGTATCACACACGTTCATTTGCACCTGCATGCCGCCCTGCGCGAAAAAACCACGCACCAGCTTGCCCAGTGCCGCGCCCGAACGGCCGGCGCACGCGCTTGGCAAAAAGCGCAGGTTGAGCACTACGCTGGTGAGCAGGTATTCGCCGACCGGCACGCGCAGCAGCGAGTTCATCAGCGCCGTTGGGCCGGCCATGTCGCGTCCCTGGGATGCCCCCGCCGAGTCGGCGAGCACCGAGCCCGCCATGCGGCCGTCCGGGGTTGCGCCCGTGGCCGCCCCGCATCGCTCGTGCGCGGTAAAGATCACCTCGCCAGGTACAAACACGCCGCCCAGGGCGGCTTTTTCTGCGTTAAAACGAGCGTACAGACGCCGCGCAATGTCCGCGCGCAGCTCGTCCACCTCGGGTATGTCGTTGCCAAACTTGGGCGCGCACAGGAATGCCCGCCGCAGCTCCTCCCGCCCGGCCCAGTTGTTCGCCAGCGCCTGCGCGGCCTCCCCGGGCGTGCAGCGTCGCTCCTCAAAGACCACGCGCTTGAGAGCGTATAGGCTGTCCGCACAATTCGTGATGCCGATGATCTCCAGCTGGATGTTGTTGTAGCGCGCGCCGCCCTCGTTCACGGGAAGACCCTTGGCCAGGCAATCGCGCGTAAAGAGCGTGCGCAGGGCGTATCCCTCGCGCCCGGCGCGGTAAGCGATTTCCTTGTTGTGGATGGACACCTCCACCCCCGCGAAGTAAGCAAGCTGCGCATAAAAGGCCTCCAGCACCTGGGCAAAACTCTGCGCGTCGGCGAGGGGCGGCGTTTGCGGCCCCACCCGCTCCCCGGTGCGCGGGTCGATCCCCCCGTTCAGGGCAATCTCCAGAATTTTGCCGGCATTGAACATGCCGATGTCGTTCACGAAGTGGCATCGGCCGGGCACCATCACCTGGCTGCAGCCGGCCAGGCAGTACCCGCGCGCTTCCTCCAGCGGGATGCCGTGCCGCACGAGGCTAAAGACGTACACCCCGTCGTTGTAAAGGGCCGGAAGCCCCAGTCCCGTGGCGATACAGGCCAGCGCCTTGTCCATTAGCTCCCCCGGCATGGTGGGCGTGACGCGCAGGCACAGGTTCGGGCCTTTGTAGCGAAGCTCCGCCGCCACATCCATGGCGACGGCCGTCAGGTCGTTGTACATGTCGCGGCCGGCGCCGTCCGTGCCGCCGATGGTCATGTTCTGGATGTAGGCGCAGAGCTCCACCTTGAAGTACAGCTCGGCCACAAGCTCTCGGGCGCGGCTGTAAGTAATGCGGCCCTCCGCCAGATCGCGGCGGTAGAAGGGGGCCATGTAGTCGTCGAAGCGGCCGAAGCTGTCGTAGCCGTTGAGCATGTGCAGCATCCACACGAGCTGCAGCGCCTGGTGAAACGTGGCGGGCGGGCCTTCGGCGATCGCCAGGAGATTCTCGCGCACGGCCCCCTCCCCCGCCGCGTCCGCGCAGCGCAGGATGTAGGCCCGCGCGCCCGCAAGCACGTCGTCCATGGCGTCCTGCAGCACGGCCGCGTCCGGGCGGATGGCGCGCATGACAGCGACGTCCCGGCGGTAGCCGTCAAGGCCGATGTCCAGCACGCGCTGAAAGTCGAGCACCATGTGCCCGGCAAACCAGGTGGACGTGGCGGCGTGCGCGGCGATGGAGGCCGACTCCTCCCGGCTGTACACGTCCGGACAGGCGGGGTGGTAGCGGGCGGCGTCCACGGCCGCAAGGTCCCGCTCCAGCGCCGCGCGCTCCTCTTGGCCGTACCTTTCCTGATCGGCCAGGGCCGCGGCGTTCTCCCGGCTGATCCAGGTGGCGCTTCCATACAGAAAACCTGCCGGCTCGCTCATGGGCAAGTACCCGGCCAGCTCCTCGCCCGGCAGGCGCACGATGTCCGCCTGTTCCCAGTACGCGCGCAGCGCGGCGGCTTCGCGGGCGATGGGCGGGCTGCAGAGGCGCTCCAGGTAGGCGTCCAGATAATAGCGGGTGCGCCGAACGGGCGCGGCCACATAGGCGCTGCGCGCCTCCTCGAAGGCCCGCTTGCGAAGCGACAGCTCCATGCGCCTTCCCCCTTGCGAAAAACTCTTTCTTCCAGTATACACATACCCGCCCGGCGGCGCAATGACGCGGCTTTCGCAAGAAGTCGTGCCGTCCGGCAATCATATTTGCCCGTCTGTCCTTATATACATGACATGAACGCAAGGACATACCGTAAGGGAGATGGGCAGTCATGGCGCTGGATCTGATCCGCGAAAGCATCAACGTCGAACGGGTTATGGCTCAGGGCGCGGCGCAGGCGCTGGTCGAAGGATCGGTTCTGGTGCCGGGCAACGGCCGCGAGGACATCCGCCTGCTCTTCAGCGACGGAGACATCATTTTGGGCAACACCGAGGTACAGAGCGACCGTGTGGCGCTGGAAGGTACGGTCATCTTCCACGTGCTGTACAGCCAAGGCGAGGAGGGCAACCTGCACGCCCTGGAAGCCGCAACCCCCTTCCATCACACCCTGGAGGTGCAGGGCGCCGGACCGCGCATGCAGGCGCAGGTGCGCGGCGCGCTGGACTCGGTGGAGGCCGAGTACGCGGGCGGGCGCATCACGCTGCGCGCGGTTACCTCGCTGTGCGCGCAGTGCTCGGTCGCCTCGCAGGTGCTGTGCGTCACCGGCCTCACGGGCATTTCCGGCCTGCAGCAGCTCTCGCGGGACATCACCTCGCTGAGCACCGTGGGCGAGGGGAGCGACCGCATCCCCATTACGGGCGAGATGGAACTGCCGGACGCGCTTCAGCCCGTAGAGCCGCTGTACACGCGCGTGACCATCGCCGCTTCCCCGGCGGAAGCGGGCGACGGGTACGCCACCCTGCGCGGCGAGGCGCTCGCCGAGGTTTGGCTTCTGTCCGACCTGCCCGAGCGCCCCCTCACCCGGCAGAGGCTGGTCATCCCCTACAGCGTGGATGTGCCCGTGCCCGGGTGCACGCCGGACCTGCAGGTGCTCTCGCTGATCAGCGCCCGGGACTGCCGCGCCGAGCTGGCCTTCGACCAGGAGGGCACGCCCGTGCTGCGCGTTGACCTGCAGCTGAACACGCAGGTGCAGGCCGTGAACGTGCTGCGGGTGTCCATCCTGCAGGATGCATATGCCGCCTCGGACGTGGGCATTAAGCTGCAGAGCGAAAAAGTGAGCCTGCGCACGCGCGCCCTGCCCTACAGCGCTCTGGACACGATGAAGACTTCCCTGTCGCTGCCCGCGGGCGCGCCGCCGCTTGGCACCATCCTGTGCGTGTCCGCGCGGCCGGCCTCGGCGCAGCCCTCCGGAAGCGAGGGCCGCACGGCGTTTGAGGGCGTCATCGACATGAACGTGGTGTACATTCCCGCAGGCGGGAGCACGCCCGCGGTATACCGCGAGGAGGTGCCCTACCGGGTGCTCTTCGACGCCTCGCTCACGGACGATTCCTGGGTAAACATCACCGCGGAGGAGTGCGACGCCATTCCCATCACGGCCGACCGCCTGGAATTCAAGTGCTCCCTGCGGTTGTCGGGCGTTCAGTACGAAACGGCCGAGCACACCGTGGCGCTGGACGCCGACGCCTGTGAGTCGCCCCTGCCGCCGGGCGGCGCTGTGCTCGTGTTCACGCAGGCGGGCGAGACTCTGTGGGACATCGCCAAGCGCTACCGTGTGACCGCGGACGCCATCACCAAGTTCAATCCGGATATCGCCGACCCGCTGGGCGCGGGCGAGAAGATTCTGCTGTACAACCGCCGCCCGGCCGTGTAGCCCCGCCTACCTTTTTGTCCCCCCGTCGTGTATAATCAGACGCGACGGGGGGATTTGCATATGACAGCGCAAGAGCAGGACCTAAAGCTCCTCTATACGAAGCCCGCGGCCGCTTTTACCGAGGCGCTGCCGCTGGGCAACGGCCACCTTGGGGCGATGGTATACGGCGCGTACCCGTGCGAGCGGGTCAGCCTGAACCACGACACGCTCTGGTCCGGCACGCCGGGCGACGAGCTGAACCCGGACGCGCTGAAAAACCTGCCCAGGGTGCGCGAGCTCATCGCGCAGGGACGCTGCCTTGAGGCGGAAGCGCTGTGCGAGCAAAGCTTTTGCGGGGACGGGCAGTCGTACCTGCCCATGGGCGAGCTGCGCGTGCGCGTGAACGGCGAGGACGCGGAGGCGGCCACGTACGTGCGGTTTCTGGACCTGTCCACGGCCGTGCATGTAAGCCACGAGCTGCGGGGCGGCACGCTCATCACCCGAGAAACCTTCATCAGCCGGCCGGACGATGCGCTCGTTATGCGGCTTCGCTCCTCGCGGCCCGGCGGCCTGAACCTACGGCTTGAGCTCTCCTCGCAGCTTGAGTCGGCCGTGTCGCTGTGCGGCGAAGCGCTGGCGCTGCGCGGGCAGGCGCCCGACCGCATCATCCGCACGTTTGCGCTCTCATCGCGCGGCCCGGTGGACTACAGCCGACACACGGGCATCCGCTTTGAGGTGCGCGCCGCGCTGCGCAGCACGGGCGGGGCGCCCAGTGGAAGCGATGAGGCGCTTGCGGTGAACGGCGCGGACGAGGCGGTGATCGTTCTGTGCGCGGCCACCAGCTTTAACGGCTGGAACCGTCAGCCCGTGGCCGAGGGGCGGAACGAAACGCTCCTGTGCGCCCGGGCGCTGGAGGGCGCGCTGAGCCTCAGCTATGAGGAGCTGCTCGCCCGCCATCTGGCTGACTATCAGCAGTTCTTTGGCCGCGCGTCGCTGTATTTGGGACCGGCTCCGGCCCTACCCACGCACGAGCGGCTGGCGCGCGTGAGCGCCGGTGCGGAGGACCCGCACCTGGCAGCGCTGCTGTTCGCCTATGGGCGGTATCTGCTCATCAGCGGCTCGCGCCCGGGCGACCAGCCGCTCAACCTGCAGGGTATCTGGAACGAGAGCGTGCAGCCGCCCTGGCAGAGCAACTACACCACGAACATCAACACGCAGATGAACTACTGGCCCTGCGAGGTAACCGGACTATCCGAGCTGCATGAGCCTCTATTGCGCATGACGTCCGAGCTGCGGGAAAACGGCCGGGCGGCGGCCGCCGCCCTGTACGGGTGCGGGGGCTTTTGCGCGCACCACAACAGCGATTTATGGCGCAAGGCCGGCACGGCGCTGGGACAAACGCGCTGGGCGCAATGGCCCATGGGCGCGGCGTGGCTGTGCAGCCACCTGTATGAGCACTATCTATTCACAGGCGATAACGTCTTTCTGCGGGAGAGCGCCTATCCGGTGATGAAGGAGGCGGCGCAGTTCCTGCTGGATTTTCTGGTGGAGCTGCCGGACGGCACGCTGGGCACGAGCCCGTCCACATCGCCGGAAAACGCGTATCTGCTGCCGGACGGCGCGCGCTGCACGGTGTCCTTCGCTTCCACAATGGACATGGCGATCACATCCGAGCTGCTCGGCCGCGTGGCGTCGTCCGCGCAGACGCTCGGCGTGGACGCGCCGCTTGTGGCGCGCATCCGGGACGTGCTTGCGCGCCTGCACAAGCCGCTCATTCTGCCGGACGGGCTGCTGAGCGAGTACGGCGGGCCGGGCGGGCAGGCCGAGCCGGGCCACCGGCACGTGTCGCACCTGTACGGCCTTTACCCCGGCGACGCCATCCGGCCGGGCGACGCCGAGGGATACGACCGCGCCGCGGCCGCGTCGCTGGAGGCGCGCCTGGCCAGCGGAGGCGGACACACGGGCTGGAGCTGCGCCTGGACGATTCTTCTGTTCGCCCGGCTTCGGAAGGGAAACCGCAGCCACGACTATGTGCTGCAGATGCTGCGCAAATCCAGCTACCCGAACCTGTTCGGCGCGCATCCGCCTTTCCAGATCGACGGCAACCTCGGCGGGTGCGCGGGCATAGCCGAGATGCTGCTGCAAAGCCACGATGGCGTCGTTCACCTGCTGCCCGCCCTGCCGGACGCCTGGCCGGAGGGCTGCTTCACCGGGCTGCGCGCGCGCGGCGGAATCAGCGTAAGCGCCGCCTGGGCAGGCGGGCTTCTGACGCAGGGCAGCCTGCACACTTCGCTTGCGGGCGAGGTAAGCCTGCGCCTGCCCCGTCCCATGGCCGTGCTGGAGGACGGCCGTACCCTGGCGGTGGGAGAGCGGCCGCGCTTCCTCTCCCGTTCGGGCGGACAGTATTCCCTGGTTGTGGCAAGCGATGAAAATATGTTGAGAAATTGAGTAAACATGCGCGCAAGGGTGCCCGAAAAATATAGGTAAGAGTTCATTTCAGGGAGGCGTAGCCGTGTTTCGTAGCTTACGCACGCGTATGCTTGCACTCATCATCGCAGCGTTGATCATCTCCTTCGTCCCGCTTCTGATCGTCGTGTCGCGCACCGCCACCACGATGATGACAGCGGAAGTACGCTCCACCGTGGACGGAGAGGCAACGCAGAGCGTTTTGCTCGTGGAAGCGCAGTTTGACGAGCTGGCCTCAATCGCAAGCACGATCGCCGACGACATCGCTTCCATCCGTGATGCAGGCGGCATCCCGCGCGAGGTTGTGGACGACATGCTCCACGACATTGTGCAGCACAACGGCACGGTGCTGTCCGGATGGCTCGTGTGGGAGCCGAACGCCTACGACAACAATGACGCGGCCTATGCCGGCAAGGAGCTGGGCGACGCCACCGGGCGCTTCATCGATTACTGGGTCTCCTCCGACGACGGCTTGGACGCCAAGCGCGAGGTGCTTACGGAGTACGACGCGCCGGACGATCGCGCGGACTTTTATCAGCTGCCCCTGCGCAGCGGCCGAATCGTGCTGATGGAGCCGTACCTGGACATCGTGTTCGGCAAGCAGATCCTGATGACAAGCATCTGCATGCCCATCGGCTCAAACGGCGAGATGCGGGGCGTCGTGGGGTTCGATCTGGCCCTTGACACGCTCAACGAGTCGATTAACGCCATGCACCCCTATGGGGAGGGCTACGTGCGCCTCATCTCCAATGACGGCGTATATGTCACCCATCCCGATTCGGCCAAGCTTGCCTCGCCCATCGAGGACGAGGCCGCCCGCTCGGCCATCGTGGAGGGCCGCGGCTTTGAAGAGGAGAAGGACGGCTGGCTGACCATGTACATGCCCCTGCGCATGAACGGCTCGGCCGAAACATGGTCCGCACAGGTCAGCGTGCCGATGCAGTTGGCCCTGCAGCCCGTCACGCAGCTGCGCAGCGTCATTATCGTCGCCTTCGGGCTGGTGTTTTTGTTCATCACGCTGCTCGTTTTGTACGTGGCCACCTCCATCACGCGCCCGGTACGCGGCCTTGCGCACGTAGCCAACGAGCTGTCCTCTGGCAACACGTCCGTCGACGTTCAGGTGAAGGGCAAGGACGAGGTCGCCCAGCTGGCCGGCGCGTTCCTCAACGTGCGCAACACCGTGGACGGCATCGTGCAGGACGCCCAGCAGCTCTCCTCGAACATCGCCGAGGGGCGGCTGGACACGCCCGCCGACGAGAGCGCCTACAAGGGCGGCTACCGCAACATCGTCTCCGGCCTGAACGCCACGGTGACATCCGTCAGCGAGCTCATCGGGGCCATCAGAACCTCCTCCAACGAGGTGGCCTCCTCCTCCCAGCAGATCGCCAACGGCTCACAGGAGCTGGCGCAGGGCGCGACCGAACAGGCCGGGGCGATAGAGGAGATCTCCGCCACAATCAGCGAGATCGCCCGCAAGACGGAGGAAAACGCCGAACGCGCCGCGCATGCCACGGCCGCCACAAACGAGACCAAGGCCGTCATCGGCGTGTCCACCGAGCGTATGGACCACCTGATGGACATCGTGCAGACGATCGACGAATCCTCCCAGGCGCTGGCCAACATCATGCACGCCATCGAGGACATCGCTTTCCAGACGAACATCCTCGCGCTGAACGCCTCCGTGGAGGCCGCCCACGCCGGGCAACACGGCCGGGGCTTCGCCATCGTGGCCGACGAGGTGAAGGACCTGGCCACACGCGCGCAGAACGCGGCGCGCGAGAGCAACACAATCATCGCCCAGTCCGTACAGCGCGCGCGGGACGGCGTGAGCGTGGCGAAACAGACAAAGAAAGCCTTCACCGAGGTGGACGAGCACGCGCGCAGCACCCAGGATCTGATGAACGACATCAGCCGCGCCTCCGACGAGCAGGCCCACGCCATCAAACAGGTGAACGTAGCCATCGGCGAGATCGCCAAAGTGGTGCAGAACAACACCGCCACGGCCGAGGAATGTGCATCCGCAAGCTCGGTCACGGCCGTGCAGGCCGAAAACCTGCAGCAGCTGATCGCTCACTACCGTCTGATGGGGGACGCACCCGCCGCGCTGCCCTCAGGCCGTTCCGGCCGACGGAACCTGCCGCCCCCTGCGCACTACTAAACCGGACGCACAACAAAGGCCTGCGGCGCGACGCCGCGGGCCTTTCGATATGCGCTCGGCCCCGGGTTTCGGCAGGTGCGCACGGCCAAGAGCGAAGGCCGACGGCTTCCCCATCCGCATCCTTCCAGGCGCCATCCGCAAGCGGGTTGGTATGGCGGCGGGCGAGGTATTGGCATGCGGCGGGAATGATGGTACAATTCTTGCATGCACAGCAGTGTTGCGGCTTTCTACGCGAGCGGGATATCCTGCCGCGTTCACGCGTTTGGCGCGCTGCAGGGGGCGACGGCCGCGCCGCTGTTCGTCATGCCTTTTTTCGGGGAGCCGGACGATTTGTTGTCGGGCCAGCACGAGCGGCTGGACGGCCTAGTGGCGGACGGTCACGCACGGCCATTTGCGCTGTGCACGCTGAATATGCCCGATTGGGAGAACGCGCTCTCGCCTTGGCCCGCGCCGCCCATGACGCCAGGGCACGCGGGTTTTTCCGGCGGCGCGGCGCACACGCTGCGCATCGTGAGGGAGGATGTGCTGCCCGCCGCGCAGGGGGCCGTTCCCGCCGTGCGGGGCGGGCCGCGGGGCATTCTGGGCTACTCGATGGCCGGGCTGTTCGCCCTGTGGGCCGTGCACGAGACGGACACCTTCGCCGTGTGCGCCAGCTGCTCCGGGTCGCTGTGGTACGAAGGCTTCACAGCGTATCTGGCCGCGCGCGCTCCGAAGGGACCCTGCGCGGCGTATTTGAGCCTTGGCCAGCGCGAGGAGCACGCACGCCACCCGCTGTTCCGGCAGGTGGGCGAGGCGACGCGGCAGGCAGCGGCGTGTATGGCATCCTCTGCGCTCGTTTGGGCGCACGATTTGGTATGGCACCCGGGCGGACACACGGGCCATGTGGGCGAGCGCATCGCCGCCGCGCAGCTGTGGATGAACAAGCATTGCGCCAAGCCGCCGTAAAACCCGGCGTCCGAAGGCATAACAAAGCCCGCAGAGCATCCGCTCGGCGGACTTTTTATGCGAACCCTTTGGAAAGCAGGGGCACTGACAGCCCGGTTACACGATGCGTTTGACGCGCGAGGGCAGGGCGGCCTTCACCTTTTCGCGCAGCCATGCAAAGCCCGCAAGCAGCGCGCCGAAGGAGAACAGGCCGTTGTACGCCAGAAAAGGCAGCATGTCCTCCGTGGCCCATCCGGCGTTGATGTCGAGGATGTTCGCCGCGGTGACCGCTTCGCCCATCTGGTACAGCACGTAAGCGGAGTCCAGGACGAAGGCAAACAGGCCCAGGGACGCAAGCCACACGAGCAGCAGAACGGGCAGGGTGAGGGGCCCGGCTTTCCCGCCGCCTACGCGGTACCCCCAAGCCGCGCCCCAGCCGATGAGGATCGCGGTAATGCCGCCAAAGCCGATATATTCCCCGGCGATGGGGTAAACGATGGTGTGAATGGCCGCCGCCACAAGCGCGAAGAGCAGGGCCACCAGCAGGCCGCGCAGATACCGTTTATCGGCCGGTGAGCGGTACTGGGCCTTCTGCTCGGCCATATCGCTCACCAACTTGTCATAGCAGGCGTCGTGGATGTGCGCGGCGGTCAGGCCGCGCAGGGCGAAGGCGTCGGCGCTTGCGCCACCGCACACGTAGCACGCGCCCGGGCTGCAGAGGCGCTGCTCGGCGATGTAGGAGGACAAATAGCCGAGGAACTCGCGCAGTTTCTCGGTCTTCAGCCGCCCGGTAAAGCCCGTGCGGTAAAAACCGCCCACGTCGATGTCCATCTCGTCGCCCACAAAGGCCGCGCCGTTGTTGCGCATCTGCTTGCGGCTGTCCTTCAGCTCTTGCACGAAAGCCGCGCGCTGCTCGTCCGTAAGACCGGGCAGCAGCAGAAAAACATGCAGGCGCGTGTCGTACCGGGAATGATACACATTGCGCAGCGTGTACAAAACGCCGGCGTGTTCGCCGAACACGCCGCCGCTCTCGTCCTTCCACCCCATATCCTGGGCCATCCTCGAGGGCATTGCTTTTCCTCCGTTACTTCTTAATAATCCGCGTTATTTTACCAAAGAAACGGCAGTTCGGCAAGATGCGCCATGGCACATCTTAAATGCGCTCGTCTTGCAGCCACTCGGCGATCTCCTGCGCGGGCAGGGCGTGCGGCCCGCTGGTGAACAGCTCGCGCGCGCGCCGCGCAAGCGCGGAGGGCGTGAAATCCGCGCCGATCAGGGTATGCGCCAGAGCCTGAACGCCGGGCGCGTCCAGCGCGTCCGATTCGGCGGTGCATGCGCGCACGCGTCCCTGCTCCACCAAAAAGCCCAAGGCAAGCCCGCCGAAGCTGAACCGGCGCTCGATCTGCACGGACATGGCCGGGCTCTCGCCCAGCTGCCAGGCGTCGCTGCTGTGGCGCTCCAGCGCGCGGTCAAACACCGTGCGGTCCACGACCGCGAAAGGGTCGGTGATGGTCGGCGCGCCCGGGTAGGCCGCGCGGAACTCCTCCGCCAGTGCTTGAATCACCTGGGACACGCTCACGTCCGCCCGCACGTCGCTCAGGTTGGCGATGCGCGCGCGTACGGACGCCACGCCCTTGGCCGCCAGCTTAGCCGCAGGCGGGGTCAGATAGCGCGCGGCGTTTTCCGTGTTCGTGCGGCACAAAAGTGTCCCATGGTGGAGCGACGCCTCCCGCCCGTTGTGGTAGGCATGGCCGGAGCACTTGCGGCCGTCCTCCAGCGTTAAGTCGTTCCGGCCGCCCGCGCGTACGGCGACGCCCAGTCGGCTGAGCGCGGCCATAAGGATGTGGTTGTCGTGCGCCTCGTCGTACGGCCCGCCCCACAAAAACGAGAAGTTTAGGTTGCCGCCGTCGTGGTACACGGCCCCGCCGCCCGAGATGCGGCGCGCAAGCAGGCCGCCCTCCGCGCGCAGCTGCTCCACCCGGCACTCGCGCCAGGCGTTCTGGTTGCGGCCGATGACCACCGTGCGCTCGTTCTGCCAGAGCAACAACCAAAGGCCGCCGGACGGCACGGCGGCAAGAAGCGATTCTTCCAGGGACAGGTTGACGTGCGGGTGAAGGCCGTTCAGAAGAAAAATACGGTTCGGCATGCGGTACCTCCTTGTACGCCCCCGAGTATACCAGATGCGGCCGGCGCTGTCATCACGCCGGCCGCGCATGCCAAAGCCGTACAGGCCGCCAGGTACGCTCGCGTGACGTGCAGCGGCGGTTTTAGGAGGGTTTGCTGCCCGAACGCGGCAGGCGCCTCCCTTCCCCGGCAGCTCCGCCGGGGCGGGGAGGCGATTGTCCATTGGTCATGCCAGGCCGGAGCGCCCGGCCGCGGCCGTACCGTCGGTATAGCCCGCACGGCGGGCGTGCCGCCGCCCTTAGACCGCCTAGGGGCGCTCGCCCAGCTCTCGCGCAAAGCGCTCGGCTGCGGGCTTGCCCGCGGACCGGGCGAGGGCGGCAAAAAAATCTTTGTCCGTAGCGATTTGATAGCGGTGCGCAAGGGCGTAGTCGTGCAGGAATCGGTCGTAACGCTTTGCGCCCATGGCCGCGCGCAGCTCCTCCAGAAGCAGGCTGCCCTTTTCGTACACCACCGCGTCGTAGGCCACGTTGTCGGCAAACTCGGCGAGCGGCGCGCTGACGGGCGGCATGCCGGGCTGTTCGGCCAGGGCGATGTACGGCCTCACAAATCGCTGCACGGCGCGCTCGTACCCTTCCTTACCCTGCGCCAGCTCATAGTAGCGCAAGGTAAGCTGCTGGGTGAGCGCCTCGTCCAGCCACGGCCGCAGGGTTTGGTCGCTCCCCGTCAAAGCGTAAAACCACTGGTGCGCCGTCTCGTGCGCCACAACGAAGGCCAGCGTCTCCGCGCGGCTCTCACGGTATAGGCCGCGGTCCACCACCGACAGGCCGGGGTACTCCATGCCGCCGATGAAAAAGTCCGCCGCCACCACGGTGTAGGTCTTGTAGGGATACGCGCCCGCCAGGCCGCCAAACGTCTGCAGCGACTGGACGGCGGTCTGCAGTGCGCGCTCGGCGCTCTCATCGTCCGGTGCGACGGACAGCACGCACACGCCCTCCACCTCGCGCCGGGCCAATCCCGCGTCGCGGCTGAGCACGATGCCCACGTCCCGTACGCGCTCGGCGGTAATCAGGTACGCGGACACCCCCGCGTCGTTCTCCTCACGTACCGTCTCGCCCGTAGCGCACACGCGAAAATCCGAGGGCGCGCGCAGGCGCAGCGCAAAGTCGGCCACCTCGCTCACGAACGGGTCGCCGACCGCGCCGTAAGGGTGCTGCACCCAGGCCGCGCCGTCCCACGGGTCAATCAGGGGAAAGGCGTTGAGCAGCTTGATTGTGTTCTCGCCGTACCCATACCGCCCCTGCGCGCAGGGCAGCGTCAGGCGGTAGCGCAGCTCCAGCGTGAGCGTGCCGCCCGGCGGCAGAGGCTTTGGCAGAGCCACGAGCATGTGCGGCCCGTTCCCCATGGCGGTCTGCGCGGCCACGCCGTCGGCCGTAACCGAGCGGACGTCGATGCCGCCCGCCGAGAATCCCTGGGGATAGGCGTCGGAAAAGGAGGCCGGCTCGAAGGGCGCGGTCTGCTGCGTCTGATATGCGCTGGCCCACAGGCTGAGCGACACGTCCGTGCGCGTGCCGCCCGTCCCGTTCGTGTACACAATGCGGTGCGCGGCCTCCACGCGCGGCGCGCCGCCGGGCGAAAGGCTGAGCAGGCAGTCGATCGTGTGGCGGCTCCGCCCCTCCTGCGCCCGGGCAGGGCGAACGCCGCAGGCGGAGAGCAGCAAACACAGCGCGAGCGCCAGCGGCCAAATGCGCCTTTTCAACGGCAACACCCCCATCCGCAAATGTATGCGGCGGGGGTGCGTTCATACCACGGCGGCCGGCTGCGCTACGGGGCGTATTCCCGGCGCAGTATGGCAAAGTGCGCGTAGTCCGCAAAGGCGCCCTTCAGACGGCGCGCCTCCCGGGACACGCCCTCCCGCTTCATTCCTATTTTTTCCATAACGCGGGCGGAGGCAGCGTTATCCGTGCAGCAGCGGGCCTGCACGCGGTGAAAACCGACCTCGTTGAAGCAAAAGCCCAGCACCGCGCGGCAGCTCTCCGTGGCGATGCCCTGGTTCCAGAAATCGCGCTGCAGCACGTACCCGATCTCGGCCCAGCCGTGATCCCTGTCGCAGCGCACCACGCCGATGGTTCCAATCACGCGGTTTGTGGCGCGCAGGGCGATGCCCCAGTCAGCGATCTCGTCGCGCTCCACGGCCGCGGCCGAGGACGCGATGAAAGCGTTCGTCTCGGCCATATCCGTGTGGCGCGCCCAGGGAAGATATCGCGTCACCTCCGGATCGCAGGCATAGGCAAACACGTCCGGGGCGTCGCGGTGGGACAGCCGCCGCAGAAGCAGCCGCGGCGTGCACAGGGGCGGACAGCCGCGAAAGAGCGGCGGTTCCTTGTCGGCAGGCGTCCTGCGGTCCTCGCTCAGCATGCCGTACACGCGCATGGTGCGCAGCTCGCCCTTGATGAGCTTGCTGTCGCGCAGCTCGCCCTCAAAAAGGAAGCCCGCCTTGGCCATCACGCGGCCGGAGGCAGCGTTCTGCAGGATGTGGTCGGCGCACAGGCGCTGCACCCCCATCACATCGAAGGCGAAATCACGCACGGCGACGAGCGCCTCGGTGGCAATGCCCTGCCCCCACCACGCGCGCGCAAGCACGTAGGCGACCTCCGCCACACCCGCGCTCAGGTCGGTGTAGCGGATCTGGATGGCCCCCACCACACGGGCCGTACCGCGCGGCACGATGTGCCAGCGGGCAAAGCGGTCCTCGTCCAGGCGGTTTAGGGTATCCGCAAGCATGGCCTGCGTCGCCTTCAGCTCACCGGGCTCCTCGATGTAGGTGTAGCGCGTCACCAGCTCGTCCATGGAGTAGGCGAACACGTCCGGAGCGTCCTCAAGGCTCGGCCTGCGCAGCACAAGCCGCGGCGTTTGTATCAGGGGCGTGCCTTTGTACAGCGTCGCCTCCGCGCTCATGCGCCGGCCTCCTCTTCCTCCTCTATTTTGGGCAGAACGAGGGGTGCGCCGGGAGCCTCACGGGTGAACCACATCTTACACCAGCCCAGCGTTTCGCGCAGGATCAGCCGTATGCGAAAGAGCGCGCCGGGCGTCTTGGCGGCCGAGCCGGAGACGATCATGCCTCGGTGGCGGGCGATGGACATGGCGCGGTACAGATGAAAGTCGCTGGAGACGATGATGCAGGTGTGAAAGCCCAAAAGGTCGAGCAGGCGCTTGGCGTTTGTGATGTTCTCGCGCGTGTCGCGGGAGACCCCCTCCCGCACAACGTAGCGCGAGGGCATGCCGCGCTGCACGAGCCACACCGCCATGGCGACGGCCTCCGTAGGGGGCTTGCCGCGGCGCTTGCCGCCGCACACGATGATATACTTGGCCGCGCCCGCCCTGTACAGCTGCAGCGCAAGCTCCAGCCTGCGGCGCATCAGTGCGCCGGGCTTGTCGCCCTGCAGGTGCGTACCGAGCACGACGATCGCGTCGCTGGGCACGGGATAGGTGTGAACAGCGCGGTAATACCCGATCAGCACATATAAAAATAAAAGAACCCAGAACAGCAAGCCCAGCGCCGCAAGGCCGAGCAGCACGTATTGATAGGTTTCCACGCCCCCGCCCCCCGTTTCCTTATATCGGTAATTTCTCCAGCCAGTTCAACAAGCCCTCGGCCATCGCGCCATCGTCCAAGAACGCGCTGCCCACCACGGCGGTATGCCGCATGGGCGCTTCGCGCAGGCGCACATGGGATGGATCGATCGCGGCGAAGTCCCGCGCGCCCTGCACCGGGCACCAGGTATCCAGCCGCCCGTGCAGCAGGTAGTAGAAGCACTGCGCCCCGGAGCGCAGCAGGCAGCACGGGTCAAGCGCCCGCCGGCGGGCCTCGCTTGGCACCTTGCGGCGAAACAGCCAGCTCACCATGGGCCCGCAGTGCGTCTGCATGGCCATAGGCCCGCCGACGCACACAACGCCCGCCACCTTGCCGCCCGACAGCGCCCGGTCCTGCGCCAGGTGGCAGGCCAGCTGCGCCGCACTGGACACGCCCACCAGCACGAGACGCCGCGCGGGGATCTGTTGCAGCGCGCCGACCAGGTTGCCGATCATGCCGTCGTAGGTCGCCCCGCCTATGTGTGCGGGCAGGTAGGTCACATACCCCGCGCGCGCCAGGCGATAGGCCGCAAACAGAAAGATGGTGGGCCAGCCCAGGCTCCAGCCGCCGCCATGCAGCAACACAACGGCCAGCGGGCGCGCCGCGCCGGTCTTGGGGAACACGCAGGCCATGCGCTTCCCCGTGCCGGCTACCCGGATATCGGCCCTGCGGCAGCCGCCTCTGCCAAAGGCGTTGCGCAGCACGGCGCGCGACGCCCACCAGGGCAAGGTCAGCCACTCCATTATCCCGTCCAGGGCGTTGGGGCGGCCCTTGAGGGGGTCACTCATCGGGCGTCTCCTGGGCTGGCGTCTCCATAACGCCCCTGTTTCCCGCAACCTTCACGCCGCTCCGCCCGGCCGCGCTCAGCTTTTCCGGCGGCATGCCGATGTCGTAGTCCACGGGAACGCCCCCCAGCTGGCGGTTGTTGGCCATGGAGTAGTACCGCCCGTCTGCCACGATGATGTGGTCGTGCACGGTGATGCCCACCGCGCCCATGGCGGTGACCATGGCCGCGGTGGCGCGCATGTCCTCCATGGACGGGCGAAGCGTGCCGCCCGGATGGTTGTGCGTCAGCAGGCAGGAGTGCGCCTTGTGGCGCATGCCCGCCTCCACGGCCAGCCGCACGTAGGCGGGCGATTCGTCCAGGGTGCCCTCTCCCAGAAGGGTGGTGCCCAGCAGGCGCTGCTGCGCGTCCAGAAAGACGATCATGAACACCTCGTACCGCCGGGCCTCCATCAGGGCAAGGGCGTACTTGCCCGCGTCGGCGAAACCCTTGATGAAGGGCTTGTCGCGGTAGCGGTCCATCTGATACTTGCGCGTGAGCGGGGCCATAAGCGCGAGCAGCACCGCCGCGCCCTCCCCCACGCCCGGCACCTGCTGCAGGTCCATCGGATCGGCCTCCAGCACGGCGGACAGACTGCCGTAGCGGTTGAGCAGCTCATAGGCGATGGGCTTGGTGTCCGCGCGCGGAATGGCATAAAAGAGCAGCAACTCCAGCACCTCGTGCGGCTCAAAGCCGTCCAGGCCCTCGCTTCGGAAGCGGGCGCGCACCCGCGCCCGATGCCCCGTGTGGTCCATGCTCTTCCCCCTAAAAGGCCTTTGGCTATGCTTTGTTCATGAGCAGCTCGTACAGGTCGGCAGGCGTGAGCTGTGAGGGAAGCGTCTCGCCCGAGCGCACGAGCTGGTCGATAAGCTGCTGCTTGCGCTCCTGCAAACGCACCACCTGCTCCTCCACGGTCCCGCGGGCGATCAGGCGGATGACGTGCACGGCGCGCGTTTGCCCGATGCGGTGCGCGCGGTCGGAGGCCTGCTGCTCCACGGCCGGGTTCCACCACGGGTCGAAGTGAACCACGGTGTCGGCGCCGGTTAAGTTAAGCCCCGCGCCGCCCGCCTTCAGTGACAGCAGGAATACCTGCCCCTCGCCGCCGTTGTAAGCGCTTACCAGGCGCGTGCGCTCGATGGGCGGCGTTTCGCCCGTGAGCATGAAGCATACGATGCCCTGGCCGCTGAGCGCTTCGTGAATAAGGCGAAGCATGCTGGTGAACTGAGAGAATACGAGCAGCCGGTGCCCGCCCTGGATCGCCTCCGCGGCCAGCTCTCCCAGCACGTCCAGCTTGGCGCTGCTGCCCTCGTACCCCTCCAGATACAAGCTCGGGTGGCAGCAGATCTGCCGAAGGCGGGTGATGGCCGCCAGAATGCGCATGCGCGCCGAGGACACGCCGCCCTCGTGCACACGGCCGCCAATGTCCTCGCGCAGGCGCAAAAGCGTGGCGCGGTACACGGCCATCTGCTCGTCGGGCAGGTCTACCGAGATCAAGTGATCGATCTTATCGGGCAGATCGCGCAACACGTCGCTCTTCAAGCGCCGCATCAGAAAGGGCGCGATGCGCCGGGCGAGCACCGAGGCGTTTTGCCCTGTGCCGTGCCGCTGCATAAAGTCCGTCAGATCGCCCAAATACCCCGGCAGCGCAAAGGCGAACACCGACCAAAGTTCGCCCGGGTGGTTCTCCATGGGCGTGTCGGTCAGGGCGAAACGCCCCTGCGCATTGAGCTTCTGCGCGGCGCGCGCGCCCTGCGAGAACGGGTTTTTTACCTGCTGCGCCTCGTCTAGAATGCAGAAGCGGAAGTTCAGCCCGCTCATGGTGTCCTCGTCGCGCCGAAGCTGGGCGTAGGAGGCGATGATCAGGTCGGCGTCCGCCGTCATGGCTGACGCGCGGCGCTCCTCGGGCGTCCCGCACAGCACTACGGCCTTCAGGTGCGGGGTAAAGCGGGCGGCTTCCTCCTGCCAGTTGTAGGTGAGGGAGGTGGGGGCGATGATGAGCGAGGGCATGGGCCCGTGCTCCTGACGCGCCGTGTCGATGAGGGCGAGCACCTGCACGGTCTTGCCAAGGCCCATGTCGTCGGCGAGCACGCCGCCCAGCCCTAAGCGGTAAAGGCCCCACAGCCACTCAAGCCCGCGCTGCTGATACGGCCGCAGCACGCCGCGCAGGGTTTGCGGGGGCTGCACCGGCCCGCCGATGGCCTGCAGAAGCGAGGCCGATTCCATGTCCAGATCGACGTCCAAACCGGCCTGCCGGGCGATGAGGCCCACGCACAGCGCCTGCGAGCGTCCCATGGCCGTGCTGCCGTCCGGGCCGGCGTCCTCGGCGATGGCCTGCCAGCCCTCGTCCTCGGGCAGGGTGAGAAACGCGCCGTCCGGCAGGCGCACCCAAACGCGCTTTTCCCGCATGGCGGCCAGAACGGTGCGCAGGTTCTCCTCATCCCCGTCCTCCAGCTGCAGCGTAAGCGAGAAGAGCATGCCCCCCGCCTTGGCGGCAAGCCGCCCGCGGGGCGCGGCGCGGCGCGGGCGCATGGCCCCGAACGCATCGCTTACGTACACGGTGGACAGCGCCTGCAGCGCGGCCACGCCTTCCTCGAAAAAGGCGTAGATGGCCGCGTCCTCGCCGCACAGCTGCGCGCCGCCCGGCCGCACGGTAAAGCCGTAGCGCGACAGGGCGTCCAGCACGGCGCGCTCCTGCGCCGTGTCGCGCACGATGAGCGGGCCGCCCGCGGGCGTATGGCCAAAGGGATCTATCGTGTGTTCGCCGTAGCCAAAGGCCACGCGCGCCGTAATGCCCGCTCCGTCCACGTCCAGATAGATGCGCACATCGATGGGCGCCTGCAGCAGGCTTTCGCCCAGCGTATCGTCGATGCACACCTGCCCGGCCTGCCGAAGCGTGGGAAGAGCTTCGGAGACCAGCCGCTCGGCCATGGGGCCGGTAAAGCGCAGCACGGACGCGCCCTGCGGCGTGCAGGCGGCCAAATGGCGCTGCACAAGCCCGCGAAAGCGTTCGGGCACGGCCAGAGCGCGCTCGTCGGGCAGCAACAGGAAGGCGGCGCTCGGGGTAAGAGAGCGCGCGCCCGCGGGAAACGATGTGGTCAGCTCGATGCCGTCCGGCAGGGCGGAGAGATGGAAGGTACACGGAAGCGGGCCCATGGCGGCGGTAACGGCGCGCATCGGCTCGCCAGGCAGCTGCAGCTGGAAGGGGCAGCCCATGCGCGTGCGCAGCAGCCGCTCCACCTGCGCAAAGGTCAGAATCATGTGCCGGTCGGTCGCGGGCATGCCGCCGTAGGCCTCCATGTCGCCGTGCAGTTGGGCCAGATAGCGCAGGGCGCGCTCATCCGCCGGGGCGAACTGATGAAGCCCCGGCGTAAAGGTGAAGCCTTTACCGAACAGGAGGGGCTTATGCGTGCGCATCGCGTCGAACAGCTGGCTGACGTCGCGCACGACGTACAGCCGGCCCTCGCCCATGCGCAGCCCCAGGTAGAACCTATCCTGCGCCAGCGTGAGGAACAGCTCCAGGCGGAGCATCTCCTCGGGCGCGGGAGGCGGATCGAACAGCTGCAGAAACTCCAGCGCCTGCTCCTGATCGGTGGGCATGTGGCGCTGCTGGCCCGGGTTGAGCGCCAGGTAGCACAAAAGCGCCGCCACGTGTGTGCAGGGCGCGGCGGGCGTGCACGCGCGGCAGCTGCAGCCGCAGCCGGTCAGCTCGCTGCGCGCCGAGAGCTGCGCCCAAGACGCCTGCCACCCGGTTTGCGCCGTGTAGCGGCCGCTCTTGCTGTAGCCGGTAAAGAAGACACGGCGCTGCTCGGCCAGCTGCGCGCCCTGGCGCAGCGCTTGGCCGTTTTGCGCGAAGATATGCTCCAAATCCTCTTTGAGCAGCAAACGCCCTCTCACCTTTCGCCGTATCCGAGCAATATTCTGCGGATGAATCAGCGAATCCTCCCTAAATGATGAAGTTTCAGAATTGATAACGCCCCGTGACGACAGGCGGCTTCCCGCACGCCGGCCCTGCCCCGGCAAAGCGCCGCGCGACGCGGCTAATCCTCCTCGGTTGCGCCCATCTCCTCCTCCAGAACCTTGCGCATCTCCTCGTTGGGCACGGGTTGTGCCCGCCTGCGCGCCGCGCCCGGCAGCAGAGCGTGGTGGCATCCGGGCTCCGTGCAGTTCTCACACGCGGGCGGGTCGCTCCCCACCTGCAGCGGCAGAGCCGCGACGACGCCCGCGTGGATGGCGTCGTTGGCCTGTCGGGCCACGCGTCCCGCCATGGCCAGCAGGCCGTCCCACGCGCCGGGGGCGAGGAGCGGGGCGAGCTTGCTCAGGCTCCCGTCCTTGTTGCGGCGCACGCCGTTCACCGCACCGGCTTCCTCTCTGTCCTGTCCGGCGATGGCCACCGCATCCTGCAGCGTCCAGCCGGTCAGGCGGAAGGAGCGCAGCAGCGCGTCCGTCGGCTGCGCATTTTTTCCCGTCCTGTCCCTTGGCGGCGGCGTATCCTTCAGGGACATGTAATACAGCCCGCAGGACAGCCCTTCCAACTTTTGCTGCGCGGCGCGCACATACAGCGGCAGCTGCAGCTTAACGCCGAGCATCACGTCCTGCAGGCGCAGGCCGGTGTGCCCGGATTTGTAGTCGATCACGCGCAGGTAACGGCCCTCGGCCGTGTCCATGGCGTCCACGCGGTCGATGACGCCCTCGATGCCCCCGCCCTCGAAACGCAGCTCCATGGCCAGCGGCCGAAAGGCGCCGGCGCGCAGCTGCAGCGCCGCCGCATACACCGCCCGCCCGGCCGTCCGCACGGATTTCCGGCGCAAAAACGCCATGCGCCCCAGGCTGTAGGTGGGCCGCTCACGCCAGGCGGACAAAGCGTCCTGCAGGTCCTGCCCGGCCCAGGCGGCCGTCACGTCGGGCGTTAAGGCGGCCAGATCCGCGTCCTGCAATCGTTCCAGGCCGTGCTGCATGGCGGCGTGCAGGGCATTGCCCATGTCGAAGGCCGACGGGCAGGGGGTGAGCGCGTAGCGGGGCCGCAGCGCGTAGCGGGCGAAATGCGCCCAGGGGCAGTAAGAGAACTTCTCCAGCCTGGAAGGTGAGAGCGAGGGCCCGTACAGCTGTCGGCACAGCGCGGCCGGCAGCCGTTCGGGCGATTGCTCGGGCGGGCGCTGCAATGCGGTTAGCCGGCCGGAAAGCACCGGATCGGCGCGCACAAAGGCCAGCGCGTCGCGCTCGTCCTCACCCGCCCCGCCGTATCCGGCCGCGGCGGCCAGGGCCAGCGCGTCCTCTTGTGAAAGCACGCCCTCGCGAGCGGACAGGCGCAGCAGCCCGCCCATTTTTCCCTCAAACAGGCGGACAAACTGGGCGAGCAGCGCAGGAGGGCGCATGGCCTTGCCGCTCTCGTCCGCCACGGGCGAGGTGATGATCAGCTTGTCGGACGGCCGGGCGTACAGCGACAAAAGCCGCAGGCGCGAGAGGAGCAGCGCGTCCCCCCGCCGGGGCAGCGCCTTGTGCAGCAGCTGCATCTCCTCGTCCGTGAGCAGCGCCTGGGGCGGCGGGGTGGGCAGGCTGTCCTCGGTTGCGCCCAGCACGAACAGCGCGCGGATGGGCGGCGTCTTCAGCCGCTCCAGCGGCGATATGAGCACCTGATCCGGCTCGGGCGGTATCACGCCAACCTCGGTGGCCGACAGGGCCGCTTCAAGCAGCGCCGGCAGCGCCCGGGGCGAGAGCGGCCGTTCGCCCAACACGTCCACCAAGGCGTCCAAGCAGGCGAGCAGTACGTCCCACATCTGGCGCGCCTGCTGTGCCGGAAGGAGCGCCCCCCGTGCCGCCAGCGCCTCGGATTCCTCCGCCAGGCGGGCGCAGGCGTCCGTGTCCTCCAGGTACGAGAAGGCCGCCAGGGCGCACGCGCGCGCCGTGTCGGCGCTGGACAACCGCCTGCGAAGCGCCTGCAGCCGTACCATCAGCTTCTCCCTTGCGGCCTCCGCCTCCAAAAACGCCTGCGGCAGAGGCATCTCCCAGTGATGGCCGCGCAGGTCGATCTCCTCGGCCACCAACCGCAGCAGCTGCGCCTCCTGCGCGTCAAGGCCGCAGGCCCCGCTGCCCAGCAAGGAGAGCATCGCCTCCGGGGCCCAACCGGATACGGCGGCTTCCAGCGCCCAGAGCAGCGCGCGCGCGGACGGATGGGCCAGGGCGCTGCTCTTTCGGTCCAAAAAAAACGGAATCCCCGCGCGCGTGAAGCGGTGCTGTATCAGCGGGCCGTAGCGTGCAAGGTCGCAGCACACGGCGATGTCGCGGTAGCGGTACCCGCCCCGCACCAGGGCGGCGATGCGCGCGGCACAAGCGTCCGCCTCCTGACGGGGCGAGGCGGCGCGCTGCAGCGCCACCTCCTCCTGAGGGCTGAAGTAGCGCGGGGGCGATAGGTCCAGCAGATGCGCGGCCAGATGGTCCAGCGCCGGGCGCACCCGAGTGAGGGGCGCGGCGTGCTCGGCCAGATGAACCTCCACGCCCGCCTCGCGTGCGGCGGCACTCACCCGCTCGATCATCCCCGCCATGGGCGCATAGGCCGGATGGCCCGCGCAGGCGTCGATCACCACCAGCACCTCGCTCGCGCGCGAAAGCGCCGCCAGCCACTGGGCCATGGCGCGGGAGATCACGTCGAAGCGGTCCACGTACACGCGCGCGCCCTGCAAAAAAGAGGCGCGCGGCAGCGCTTCGATAAAGGCGCGGTGTACGTCCTCCTCGTCGCGGAACCGCCCCTCCACAAGCGCGCGGTGCGCCCCGTACAGCGTTGCCAGGTCGCGGGCGCGCCCGCGCAGCGCCTCGTCACCCACCGCCTCCGCCGCTTGCATCATGTCCATGGGCGAGATGCCCGCCGAGCGCGCTTGGGCAATGAAGCGCACGGCCGGCGCGAGAAATCCCGGCTGCAAAGCCGAACGGCGCAGCGCGCCCAGCTCGCCCTGCACGCTTTGCAGCGCACCGGCCAAGGCGATGCCCGAGGCGCGCGCGTCCAGCGCGGGCAGCCCCTGCAGCTGCAGCTCGTCCTGCACGCGCAGGTACAAACGCGAGGGGGTGACCACGTCCACGCCCGTCAGCCCAAGGCCGGGTATGCCCAGGCGGTCGATCACCTCGCGCTCGGCGTCGGCGGCGTACTGTTCCGGCACAATGAGAAAAAGCGGCGCCTCATGAAGCGCCGCCCGCATCTCAGCAAAGACGCGCAGACTCTTGCCGGTGCCTACGGGGCCAGAGAGAATCCGCAGCATGGCCGTCAGCTCTCGTAGCAGATGGCCACCGTGCCCGGCCCGACATGCGCGCCGATCACAGGGCCGATGTCGTCCAGGGTGATGAGCACGTCCGGGAAGCGTGCGCGCAGCGTCTCCAGCACCCGCACGGCCGCTTCCTGGTTCATGATATGGTTCACGCCGATGCGGCGCACGCTGTCGGGTATGCCGCGCACGATGGCCTCGATGGCCTTCTGCTGGCCGCGCATGCGGTCCACGGCCACCAGCACCCCGTCGCGCAAGGAGATGATCGGCCGCATCTGCAACAGGTTGCCGATCATGGCCTGTATGTTCGTCAGCCGTCCGCCGCGGCGCAGATAATCCAGCGTGGACACGCACAGCTCGAAGTGCAGGCGCCGGGAGATGTCCGTCACCCGCTGAGCGATGTCCATGCGCGCCATGCCCTGCTGCGCGCAATCAATGGCCGTTTCCACCAGGAAGCGCAGGCCGGTCGCGCCGATCTTCGAGTCGATCACGGTGATGCGTTCGGGATCCACCTGGCTTGCGGCCAGGCACGCGGCCTGATAAGTGCCCGAAACGCCCGAGGAAATGACCGTGGCCAGCACCTCGCGCCCGCAGCCGAGAGCGCGTTCGAAGGCCTGAATGAAACGCTCAACGGAGGGCTGCGACGT
The DNA here is from genome assembly GCA_031553225.1 of Eubacteriales bacterium. Lineage (GTDB taxonomy): Bacteria > Bacillota > Clostridia > Christensenellales > UBA1750 > JAVBLU01. The sequence goes on along the minus strand of JAVBLU010000011.1, from coordinate 51,926 downwards.
GCGGATTGTGCCCGTGGAATTCATCAGCCTTCTGTAAAAATCACGAAACCCGTCGCCGGAGGGCTGCTCCTCGCACAGCTCGCCCTCAAACTCAAACTGAAGCGGCACGACGATCACGCCGTGCTTTTCGATGTAGTCCGGTTTCAGGTAGGCCGTGGAATCGACGACGATCTGCAGATCCGCCATGGGCACATCCCCTTTACGTCGGTTCATATCGCCTTTCGCCCGTTACGCTTGCCGCCGATCGCTTGGCTTGCACGCGGCGGGATGTCGGCAAAGCTCCATGTGTCTATTATACCACGGGGGCTGCAAAAGAAAAACGTGTGAGATGTAAATAAGCGCAAAGAAGGCGCTCACCACGCGCACGCCCCAAGCCACATGCCCCGCGGTAAACATCAAGAGCCCCGCAGGGCTCTTGATGGATCCAGAGTGCCGCTCGCCCCGATTCCAACACCCGCTTCCTCAGCAGGTTGGGTACATCCAGCGGTGCGCCGCTGCCTTCCGCTAGCAAAGGCGGCCTGGCATTGGTTCACGCGACGAGGATCCCCTCACGTAATCTGTGGGGTTGGAATAGGGACGTGGCGTACAGCCCAGACAACGCGCCCTGCGCGCAAGGCCCGCCAGCAATTCTTGGCGGCGCCCGGGGCAGCCCGCAGCGGGCGCCCGCAGGGCGGCGGTAACAGCGTGACGCCGCATTGTCTACAAGAAAATGATACACGGTGGACACGGCCATGTCAAGGCATCAGGGCGCTGTTACAATTTAGTATGCCCGCCGGGCCCATGTTGTGCAGGCCGTGGGCATGGCGGCGGCCGCGCGCGCATATTTTGGATAACCAGACGTTCAAGGAGGGCTTTCCATGCGTCGTATCCAAGCCACGCCCACCGTCAAACCCCTTCCGTATGCGGAGAACGCGCTGGAGCCCTACATCAGCGCGGCCACGATTCAGGCGCACTACAAGCTATACCAGGCCTATGCCGCAGGGTATGAGGCCGCGCGGGCGGCCGTTCTGGCCGCCACGGACAGCGAGAGCCTGCGCGAAGCGTTGGCCACGCAGGCCTTTCAGGGCGGGGGATTCCAGCTGCACGACGTGTATTTTCCCAACATGACGCCCACCGCCACCCAGCCGGGCACGGCCGTCACCGCCGCCTGCACGGAGGCGTTTGGATCGCTGCAGACGGCTATGAGCCTGTTCAGCACGGCCGGAGCGGGCATCCAGGGCCCCGGGTGGGCCGTACTCGCCTGGCAGAACGATCTGCAGCGTTTAACGCTGATGGCGGTTCTGCGGCATGATCTGTCCGCGCTGCAAAACGCCGTGCCGATCCTGGTGATGGACGTGTGGGAGCACGCCTATTACCTGGATTACCAGGCGAACCGCATCGACTACGTGACGGCCTGGCTGCGGCTGATCAACTGGACGGACGTGGAGGCCCGCCTGCTGGCCGCGCAGGGCGGCGCCGCGGCGCCCGTCCCCGTTCCCGCGCCCACGCCCTCCCCCACCCCCACGCCCACCCCGCCGGTCAACCCGTTTCCGCCCAGCTCGCCCCCTGCTAACCAAAACGCGTAACCGGCCGGCCGCACCGCCCCGCGGGGAACCGCGGCCTTTTCGGAGCCAGAGGATGCGGCAACCTTGGGCGGCACAGCGGCGGACCGCTCGTCGGCAGCCTGCCGCGCCGGGGAAGTAGGGAGCAGCCCAGGCGCGGAAAAGCCCGCGGCGCGGGTTTTTGGAGCGAGGAAAGCCGCGGACGCATGAGGCGGCTAACATAAGTGAACAAGAAGAAACAGCGCTGTCCGCTGTCTCTTCTTGTCTGCTTTTGTTCAATAACGCGGATGCAGAAAATGCTTATTATCTACAGTATGCTCCCCTGTCATTGCGGGCTTGACCCGCAATCTACTTTGTATGAAGTTAATGTTTATAATGCATGTAAATTCATTTTAAGGTAAATCTTATCTTTTAGCTGAACACCCATTTCAAAAATAGGTTTATCGTAGTTCTCTAAATTATAATTTTCAAGCCGATGCGAAAAAACAAACCCACATCGCTCATAAAAAGAAACATATCCGAGCAAAAAACCTTTACTCGAAAGAACATCGCTAGTTCCAACCAGCATTGAATTTCCTTTTTCCTTGTAATAATTGCATACATGGCATACCAGATGTTTGCCGTATCCTTTTCTTTGAAATTGTTCATATGTCGCCAAATTTTGTATTTCATAGCAAACGTTTCCTTCATCCGTCACAACACAAATACTTTTTAATCCGTCATCATATAAAGCAAAAAGTGTTCCTCTATCTAAATACTTGTCAATCATGTTTTCCTGGTCTGCCAAAAGTAATAAATCGAAAAAATCTTTCTTGTTGTTTTCTATGATTTTAATTACCATAATACAAATTCCTTCCTGTAAAAAAACTTTCACGCCGCATGAGATTGCGGGTCAAGCCCGCAATGACAATATGTGAGGCGTAGATTAAATAAATACTCTCCACACCATCTCCTGTATAATGCCGCATTCGCTCCGTAAGGGGAATCCGCTGAAAGGACCATACAGTATGCGGCAGGCACATGATGCGGACTCGTTTGCAAATAAGAGGCACGGTTCTACCCATGCCCCCCTTGAATGCGACGCGTCGGCTTATGCCGCCGCGGTTCTGCGCCGCTGTCGGTTTCCAGACCGTGGTCCTTAGAGCGGCTGAGGACGGTTGATGAGGTGCAGCACGTTCCCCTCCGGGTCGCGGAAGAAGAAGGTGGAGATGCCCACGGCCGACGTTGCGGCCGCGTCGACCACCTCCACGCCCGCGTCCAACAGGCGCTGCACCGCGCCGTCAAAATCCGTAACGGTGAGGGCGACATGCCGCAGGCCGCCCACGCGGTTATGCGAGCTGGCGGCATGGCCGCACTCGGTGGCCGGATAGATCTCAATCATGTCGCCCTCGGGAAAGCGCAGAAAGAAGGTGGGCGGCGTTTTGGCGTTCTCGTAAACGACGCTCAGCCCAAAGAGCTTGATGTACCAGTCCTTCATGGCGACGGTGTCCTTGGCGCAGATACCAAAGTGTTCAATGCCGGTGAACATAGGGTTCCCCTCCGATTCCATTCGATCGGCGAAAGGCCTCCGCCCCTCGCCTGACAACCGTGAACATAGAGACGGCGGACGTGCCGCCCGTATGTCAGCGCACGACGCGGCCGGACGCGCTGCCGCCCATAAGCGCCTTCACCTCGTCGATGGACACGCGGTTAAAGTCGCCTTCGATGGTGTGCTTAAGCGCCGAAGCGGCCACGGCAAACTCGATGGAGTCCTGGTCGGAGTAGCCCTGCAGCTGGCTGTAGATGAGGCCGCCGCCGAAGGAATCGCCGCCGCCCACGCGGTCCACGATGCGAATGTCGTACTTTTTGGACTTGCAGAACTCGTCCTTTTCGGCGTTGTACAAAAGGCCGGACCAGCCGTTGTCGTTGGCGGAGTGGCTCTCGCGCAGGGTAAAGGCCACCTTCTTGTTGCCAAAGCGGGCGGCGAGCTGGCGCGCGACGGATTTGTAGCCCTCGTCGGACAGCGTGCCCGCGTTGATGTCCGTAGCCTCGGCATGAATGCCGAACACGTCGGCCGCGTCCTCCTCGTTGGCGATGAGCACGTCGACAAAGGGCACCAGCTGCCCCATCACGTGGCCGGCCTTCTCGCGCGACCACAGATTCTTGCGGTAGTTCAAATCACAGGAGACGGTAACGCCCATGGCCCGCGCGGCCTTGCAGGCCTCCAGGGTGGCGGCCGCCACCTGCTCGCCCAGGGCGGGGGTGATGCCCGTCCAGTGCAGCCACTTGGCGCCCTGAAGGATTTTTTCCCAGTCGAAATCGGCGGGTGTGGCGTCGCCGATGGCGGAGTGCTTGCGGTCGTAGATCACCTTGGAGGGACGCATGGACGCGCCCTTCTCCACAAAATAGATGCCCACGCGCTCGCCGCCGCGCACCACGTCCGAAACGTTTACGTTGAAGGAGCGAAGCTGCGCCATGCAGGCGTCGGCGATAGGGTTCTTGGGCAGGCGGGTGACGTAGTGCACATCCAGGCCGTAGTTGGCCAGGGACACGGCCACGTTCGCCTCGGCGCCGCCGAAGGTCATCTCCAGGGCGTCGGTCTGGGTCAGCCGAAGGTAGCCGGGCGGGCAAAGGCGCATCATGATCTCGCCAAAACAAACCGCTTTCATGGGCATGTCATCCTTTCTGCAATGAGCGCGCTATTTGGACGCGCGCGCCGCCGCGATCGCTTCCACCATGGCACGGCCGGTGGCCGTGATGGCGGCGTAGTCGCCGGTCTTGGCGCCGGCCACCAGCGATCCGCCCACGCCGCAGGCCACGGCGCCGGCCTTGATCCACTCGGCGATGTTGCCCAGCTCCACGCCGCCGGTGGGCATCAGCTGCGCCTGGGGAAGCGGGCCGTGAATGGCCTTGATGGCCTTGGGGCCAAGCAGTTCCCCCGGGAAAAGCTTGATGACGTCCACGCCCATCTCCAGGGCGTCCACGATCTCCTTGATGGACATGCAGCCCGGCATATAAGGAACGCGGTAACGGTTGCAGAGCTTGGCCGTATCAACGCTGAAGGAGGGCGAGATGATGTACTGCGCACCGGCCAAAATGGCGATGCGCGCGGTCTCCGGGTCGAGCACCGTGCCCGCGCCCAAGATGATCTCCCCTTTGTTGAAGCGGGCGGCGAGCTGCTCGATTACCTTGGTGGTGCCCGGCGTTGTGTAGGCCACCTCGATGGCGGCCACGCCGCCGGCCATGCAGGCGTCGGCGATCTTCAGCGCCTGCTCGGGGCCGTCCGCGCGCACCACGGCAACCAGGCCGGCATCGAATATTTTCGCCAGCAACTGTTCCTTCTTCATTCTGTAACAAGCCTCCTAAGCCGATCTCGTCCCATTCTGTGTGTAGTATAGCATGCCCGGCCCGCCCGCGCAAACCTTTCGCATACAAATCGTTTTTTGCATGCGCACCGGCCGGCCCTCCCGGAGCAGGCGGGAATTGCGCTGCCGCGCGGCGAATTGTGTGTGCAAGCTGCACATAGGAAGGCGGTTGACTGATATGGCGCACAAGCTCCTGTTGCTGGGCACGGCGGACGCCTCCGGCATCCCCAATGCGTTTTGCGCGTGCGCGTCCTGCGATCGGGCGCGCAAGGCGGGCGGCCTGGAGGTGCGCACGCGCGCCTCCGCGCGCCTTGACGATACGCTCCACTTCGACCTCTCGCCCGACCTGTTTTGGCAAACCATGAAAAACGGCCTGTGCCTGACGGACCTTGAGCACCTGTTCATCACGCATTACCATGCGGACCACTTCGCCGTGGACGCGCTGGAGCTGCTGGCCATGTCCAAGCACGAGCGGGGGACCCCGCTGAGCGTGTACGCCAGCCAAGGCGTGTTCGACGCTCTGGCGATGCATCCCTTGTACGTATCGCTGCGCGCACATCTGCAAAAACGCGATCTCGTTCGCTTTGTGCCCGTAGGCCCGCACAACGGCGCGCGCGTGCCCGGCCACGAGGTGGCCGCCATTTGGGGCAATCACACAGGCGACCTGTGCTCCGGCCGCGCGCTGAACTACCTGGTTACCGGCGAAGACGGCAAGCGCCTTTTATACGCCACGGACACAGGCCCCTACCGCGAGGAGCAATTTGCCGCCCTGTCGGGCGTCCGCCTTCACGTGCTCGTGCTGGAGTGCACCTTCAGCGACGACCGCGACGATCCCATGGGCGGCCACCACGACATGAACAATTTCCCCCGCACCCTGGCCGCCTTGTACGCCCGGGGCGTCATTGACCAGGACACCCGGGTTGTGGCGACGCACATCGGCCACCACCACCTGGCCTACCCCCACGACGAGCTGCAGGCCGAGCTGAACCGGCGGTGCTGCGTCCCCGTCAGCGTCGGGTACGACGGGCAAATCATCACCTACTAGCGGCATCGCCAAACAACCGTCAAAGGCACGGCGGCTCCTGACGAGCGCCGTGCCTTTGACGGTTGTTCATTCCGGGCGGCGCGTATGCGCCTAATAATCCCACACCGGCCGCAGGTCCACGCCGGCTGCCTCGGGCGAAAGATCGCACAGCAGCAGCCCGCGGATGTATCCGCGCTCGTTCCTTGTGGAATGAACGTAGAAGCCGTTGGCGTAATAAAAGCGCATCTGGGTGAACATGCGCGTGGCGGTGTGCAGGGCCAGCAGGTGGATGCCCAAGGCCCGTGCGTCGCTCTTCACCGCGTCCAGCATGATGCGGCCGACCCCGCACCCCTGCGCGGCCAGCTTTACGCCGAAGCGGGTGATGTAGCCGATGCCGCCGACCACCTCCACGCGCACGGAACCCACCGGCTCCCCGTCCAGCGTGGCGATATACACGCGCTTGCTCGCCAACTCCCGGGCGATATCGGCCGTGGTCTCCTTCAGCGCCGTCACGCGGTCCGGGAGGCCGAGCTCGGCCGCGTACTGGCGGAAAGCTTCCTTGGTGATCTCAAACAGGGCGGGCACGTCGGCGGGCGCGGCGCGGCGAACCTGCACGTTAGATGCGTCCAATGGTCATACCTCCCAGCAGCATGGCAAGAACGGCCTTTTGTGCGTGCATGCGGTTCTCGGCCTGATCGAACACCGCGGATTTGCCGCCGTCGATGACGGACGCATCCACCTCCTCGCCGCGGTGGGCGGGCAAGCAGTGCAGGAACATGGCGTCCGGCTTGGCCATGCCCATGAGCTCGTCGGTCACCTTGTAGGACGCAAACGCGCGCAGGCGCTGTTCGCTCTCGGCCTCTTGGCCCATGGAGGTGAACACGTCCGTGTAGATCACGTCGGCGTTGCGCGCGGCCGCGGCCGGGTTTGTGGTCACCACCAGCTGGCTGTGCGCGTCCTGCGCGAACTGCTTGGCATGGCGGGTCACCGCCTCGCTTGGCGCGTAGCCGGGCGCATGGGCCACCGCAAGATCCACGCCCAGCTTGCTGCAGGCGTACATCAGCGAGTGCGCCACGTTGTTGCCATCGCCAATGAAGGCGAACTTCACGTTCTCAAAGGTGTTCTTTTTTTCGTACACGGTCATCAAATCGGCCAGCGCCTGGCAGGGATGCTCCTCGTCCGTCAGGCCGTTGATGACCGGAACCGAACCGTACTTCGCCAGGTCTTCGGCGGTCTTCTGGGCGAAGGTGCGGATCATGATGCCGTCCACCATGCGCGAGAGCACTTTGGCGATGTCGCTGACGGACTCGCGCTTGCCAAGGCCCATCTCGGCCTCCGTCATAACCATGGCGTGCCCGCCCAGCTGCATCACGCCGATCTCGAAGGAGACGCGCGTGCGCAGGGAGGGCTTGGCGAAAATCATCGCAAGCGAGCGTCCGGCCAGCATAACGGCCTGCTTGCTCCCCCGCCCCATGTTCTTAATCTTAAGAGCCACGGCCAAACAGTGGCGTATGTCCTCGCCCGACCACTCGGCCAGGGAAAGCAGGTTACGCTGCGCAAACGGCGCTTCCTGTTTGTATTTGTATAAATTTACCTGTGCCATTCCTTGCTTCCTCCATCATGCGGCGCGCGACCGCCGCTCTCCATCACTCGGGTTTTGCGCTGAGCGGGCGCACTGGCGGCCGTGAGCCGACAAGCGGCAGGGCGCGCAGCACGGCGCCGGCCGTGTCCAGCGAGGTGACGCAGGGCACGGCGAACTCCATGGCCGTTCGGCGCAGCCGGAAGCCGGCCCTGTCCGGGAAACGCCCGCGCGTAGGGGTGTTGATGACCATGGCGATGCCGCCCTTTTTCAGCAGGGGCTCGGCCCTGTGCTGGGGAAGCAGCGCGCTTTGCACGCCGTGCGCGGCCAGATAGTCGTGCGTGTGCTGCGTGGCGGCCACGTTAAAACCGGCGCGCTGCAGCTTCTGGGCGATCATGATGCCCTCGGGCTTGTCGCGGTCGGCCAGCGACAGCAGCACCGTGCCCGCGCGCGGCAAGCGGAAGCCGGAGGACAGCAGCGCCTTGTACAGCGCGCCTTCCACCGTATCCGCCGTGCCCATCACCTCGCCCGTGGACTTCATCTCCGGCCCAAGGAACGGATCGACGGTGGTCATTTTGCCAAAGGAGAACACCGGCGCTTTGGCGGTGATGTGCGGCGCGGCCGGCAAAAGCCCCGCAGGATAACCCATATCCGCCAGCGTTTCACCAAGGCAGATGCGCGTCGCCGCGTCCACCATGGGCACGCCGGTCACCTTGGACAGGATGGGCACCGTGCGGGAGGCCCGCGGGTTCACTTCCAGCACGAACAGCTCGCCGTTCTCGTCCAGCACGTACTGGATGTTGAACAGGCCGCGGATGGCCATGGCCCGGGCGATCACCTCGGCCGTTTCGCAAATGCGGGCAATAACCACCTGCGGCAGAGTTTGCGGCGGGTACAGGGCGATGGAGTCGCCGGAGTGTACGCCCGCGCGCTCCACGTGCTCCATGATGCCGGGCAAAAGCACGCTATGCCCGTCGCAGATGCCGTCCACCTCCACCTCGCGGCCCAGGATGTACTTGTCCACGAGCACGGGGTGGTCGTTGGAGGCGGCCACGGCGGCCTCCATATAGCGCTCCAGGTCCTCGGGGGTGTACACGATCTCCATGGCCCGGCCGCCGATCACGTAGCTGGGCCGCACGAGCACGGGGTACCCCACGCGCTCGGCCACGGCCAGCGCCTGCGCGGCCCCCACGGCCGCGCCGCCCGGCGGCAGGGGAATGCCCAGGCGTCCCGCCAGCTGCATGAACTGGTCGCGGTCCTCGGCCAGGTCGATGCCGCGCACGTCCGTGCCCAAAATGCGCACGCCCTCCTGGGCGAGCGGGCCGGCCAGGTTGATGGCGGTCTGGCCGCCGAACTGCACGATCACGCCCTCCGGTTGCTCGCGGGCGATCACGTCCATCACGCACTCCAGCGTGAGCGGCTCAAAATACAGTCGGTCGGACGTGTCCGGGTCGGTGGAGACCGTTTCGGGATTGGAGTTGATGATGATGGACGTGACGCCCATCTTTTTAAGCATGAGAGAGGCGTGCACCGAGCAATAGTCAAACTCGATGCCCTGCCCGATACGGATGGGCCCGGAGCCGAGCACGACCACCTTTCGCTCGCCCGTAGGCGCGGCCTCGTCCTGCTGCTCGTAGGTGGAGTAATAGTAAGGCGTTACGGCGCGCACGGCGCCCGCGCAGGTGTCCACCTTTTTGTATACCGGGCGGTAGCCGCGCTTAGCGCACAGGGCCTCCACCTGGCTTCTGCGGCCGCCCGCCAGAGCGGCGATGTAGTTGTCGGAAAAGCCCACCTGCTTGGCGCGCAGGAGAAGCGGCCCCTCCGACAGCCCGGACAGCCCGGTGAGGCGAATCTCGGCCGCCAGGGCCACGATGTCGCGCACCTTGGTGACGAAGAAGGCATCGATGCGCGTCAGCTCGCAGATCTCCGCAACCGTCATGCCGCGGTCCAGCGCCTCGGAGAGCACAAAGATGCGCTCGTGGTCCGGTGCCAGCAGCGCCGCCCGGATGTCCTCATCCGTCCAGGCCTTCATCTTGGCCATGCCCATGTGGTAGTTCAGCTTGATGTCCAGCGAATCGATGGCCTTCAGCAACGCTTCCTCGTAGGTGCGGCCGATGGCCATCACCTCGCCCGTGGCCTTCATCTGTGTGCCGAGCAGGCGGTTGGCGGTAACGAACTTGTCGAAGGGCCAACGCGGAACCTTCACGACCACGTAGTCCAGCGCCGGTTCGGCGCAGGCCATGGTGGAGCCGGTCACGTCGTTGGGAATCTCCGAGAGGTGCATGCCTACGGCGATCTTGGTGGCCACGCGGGCGATGGGGTATCCGGTGGCCTTGGAGGCCAGCGCTGAGGAGCGCGACAGGCGCGGGTTCACCTCAATGACGATGTAGCGCCGGGAGGTTGGGTGCAGGGCGAACTGAATGTTGCAGCCGCCCTCGATGCCCAGGGCGCGGATGATGCGCATGGAAGCGGCGCGCAGCATGGCGCACTCGTCCTCGGTGAGGGTTTGGCAGGGGGCAACCACGATGGAGTCGCCCGTGTGGATGCCCACCGGGTCCACGTTCTCCATGTTGCAGATGGCGACCACGTTGTCCGCGCTGTCGCGCATCACCTCGTACTCGATCTCCTTCCACCCGGCCACGGACTGCTCGAGCAGCACCTGGCCGATTGGGGAGAGCGTAAGCCCGCGCATAACCAGCTCGGTAAGCTCCTCCTCGTTGTGCGCCGTGCCGCCGCCCGTACCGCCCAGCGTAAAGGCGGGGCGGATGATGAGCGGGTAGCCGTTTCCCTCGGAAAAGCTAAGCGCCGTCTCCAGGTCCTGGGCGATGACGGAAGGGGCGACTTCCTCGCCGATGCGCACCATCAGATCCTTAAAGAGTGAACGGTCCTCGGCCATGCGGATGGAATGAAGGCGCGTGCCGAGCATCTCCACGCCATGGCGCTCAAGGGCGCCGTTCTGGGAGAGCTCAACGCCCAAATTCAGCCCGGTTTGGCCGCCCAGCGTGGGCAGAAGGCCGTCGGGCTTCTCCTTGTCGATGATCGCCTCGACCACCTCGGCCGTGAGCGGCTCGATGTACACGCGGTCGGCCATCTGCACGTCCGTCATGATGGTGGCGGGGTTGGAGTTGACAAGCACGACCTCGTAGCCTTCCTCTTTGAGGGCCTTGCAGGCCTGCGTACCGGAATAGTCGAACTCGGCGGCCTGACCGATGACGATGGGGCCGGAGCCGATGACCAATATGCGGTGAATGTCCGTACGCTTGGGCATTGCTACGCCCCCTTTCCCTGTGCGCCTAATAATTGAAGGAACTGCCCGTACACCGCGCCGTCGTCCGCCGGATCCGGCGAGGGCCGGAAACAAACGGCCAGCGCGCGGCGGCCCGGCAGGGCAAAGCCCTCCACCTCCGCGTCGTTCACGTGCCTGTGCGTCACCTGCGCCGATGCCGGCTCGGCAAAAAGCGACCAAAGCCGGTACTCGTCCGCCGGGTATACCCGGCCGCGGGCAATGTCGCGCACGGGTTGCGCGCCCAAGTGCGGCGCGGCGAGGGCCCGCTCCTGAAAACCAGCTTCCCTTCCCAGGGCGCGGGCCGCCGCGCCGATGCACAGCAGCGGAAGCTTGCCAAGAACGCCCGTCACCTGCGCATCGCCCAGGGCCACTACGCCCTGCGCGCCGCAGGCAAGAGCGGCGGCGGCGTCCCCTGCGGGCAGCACGACGAGGTGCGCGCCCTGCAGGCCGCTTTTGAGCGCGCGCAAAAGCCAAGGCTGGGCGCAGCCGTCCAGCACGGCCAGGCGCGGCCCGTCGCCGGGCAGCTCATAGCGCCCGGAAGCGCCGGGCACAGGCAAGGGGGCGCCGTTTCCCACGGCGGCGCCCTCGCTGGCGATCGTACCGCTCTGCACGCCATGATCGCGGATGTGGCGCGTTAGGGCGCGCGTGTCGATCTCGCAGAGGCCCACAACGCCGGCCTTTTTGCAGTAATCGTTCAGCGTGCCGGCGCATTCGTAGTGCGAAGGCGCGCCGCAGGCCTCGCGCGCAATCAACCCGCGCGCAAAGGCCGGGGCGGCCATCTCCTCCTGCGTCGCGCCGGTGTTGCCAATCAGCGGGAAGGTCATGCACAGGATGTGCCCTGCGCCCTCCGGATCGGCCAGGCTGCGCAGGGCGGCCGTGCCGCCCGTGTGGAAGAGCACCGGTCCGGACGCCGCGCCCAGCGCGCCGAAATGCGTCCCCCGAAAGGCAGTACCGTCTTGTAGGACCAATGTAGCAGTCAAAGGGAAGCCCCCATATATCAGGATGAGGTTACAGGCAGGCGCAAAGAGCGTCCGTCATTTCGCAGATGAGCTCTTCGGGCACCACAAGGGGCGGCACGAAACGCAGCGTGTTGTTTCCGGCCAGGTTGATGATGAAACCGCGGTCCATCATGCGGTGCACGATCGCCTTGCCGTCCACCTCGGCCTTCAACTGCAGGCCGAGCAGCAGGCCGCGGCCGCGCGCTTCCACGCACACGTCCGGCCGCGCGGCGGCGATGGCCGTAAGCCGCTGCAGGAAGGCCGCGCCCACGCGCGCCGCGCGCTGGGGGATTTGCTCGTCGCACATGATCTTAAGCACCGCGCACGCAGCGGCGCAGGCAAGGGCGTTGCCGCCAAAGGTGGTGCCGTGATCGCCGGGCTTGAACGCCTGAGCCACGCTCTCCCTGGCCAGGATCGCGCCGATGGGAAAGCCGTTGCCCAGCGCTTTGGCAAGCGTGGTGATGTCCGCGCGTACGCCGGCGTGCTCCTGGCAGAGCATCCTGCCCGTACGGCCCATGCCGCTTTGCACCTCGTCAAAGATGAGCAGGATGCCCGCCTGGTCACAAATGGCGCGCACCTCGCGCAGGTACTGCTCGCCCGGGTCGATCACGCCGTTTTCCCCCTGCATGGGCTCCAGCATGACGGCGGCCGTCGCAGGGCCGATGGCGCGGCGCAGCACGTCCGCGTCGCCGTAGGGCACGTTCACAAAGCCTTCGGGCAGAGGATGATAGGGCTTTTGATACTTGGGCTGGGCCGTGGCGGCCACCATGGCCAGCGTGCGGCCGTGAAAGGAACCGCTGCAGGTGATGACGCCAAAGCGGGGCTCGCCCTTCTCGTAGAAGTACTTGCGCGCCAGTTTGACGGCCCCCTCGTTTGCCTCGGTGCCGGAATTGCCGAAGAACGCGCGCTCATATCCCGTAGCTTTGGTGAGCGCCTGGGCCAACCGGGCCTGCGGGCCGCTCACGAAGTAGTTGGAACCGTGCCACAACAGCCCGGACTGCTCGATGAGCGCAGCGCGCACGCCGGGGTGGCAGTGCCCCAGGGCGACGGTGGCGATGCCCGCCAGAAAATCGGCGTATCGCTTGCCCTGGTCGTCCCATACGTAGCAGCCCTCGGCTTTGGACAGCGCGGCCAAACGGATGCCCACAAACGTTGGCATCATGTAGGCTTCGTCCATCTTCATCAATTCGGACATGATAAACACCTCGCACACGGAAGGATGAGGCGCCATTCGGGCGCATTAATCGCTGAGCAACAGCACGGGGATGAGGCCGACGCTGGGCCTGCCGGGGGCGATCAGCTCGATAATGCCGCGGATGGCGGGGGGCGCAAAGTCCGCCACGCTCAGCTCGATATCGAAGGCGACGAAGCCCGGATCGATCATGTTGCGGTGCTTGAGCACCACGCGCTGCGGGGCCTTCAGGAGCGTAACGGCCTCGTCGAAGTGGTAGCAGATGTCGATGTGGCGCGGGTCGGGCATCAGGTTGCGCAGGGTGAGGGTGAGGCTAACGCTCTGCCCTGGCTGCACGGATACGGACGAGTAGGCGAGCTCGGCGGCGGTGTGAATGAAATCGAAGGACACCGTCATGCCCGACTTGCGCATGAGCAGCCCCGCGGCCTCCCCGCCGGTCAGGCCTGCCCAGTCAAAATCCGAAAGGTCGGTGGCCTTGCCCGACAAACTGATGGGCGCGCGGTGCGCGGCGAGCACCTGCGGGGTCATGCGGATGACGCGCTCGGTGAGCTCGCGGCAGGTTTTGGGCACGGCGTGCCAGGACCCGCGGTCGATGGCCACGGACACGATGTCGTCGCCGATGTACTTCTTCCAATCGGCCGGAATACCCGACGCGCCGCACAGGATGCCCAAAATGGAGCCGATCGTGGCGGCGGTGCAGTCCGTGTCGTCCCCGCAGGAGGTGGCGATGAGCAGCGATTTCTTGAAGTCGCCCTCGCCGTACAGCCAGCCGATCAGCATGAACGCCACGTTCCCTGGCGCCTGGAACCACCCGAGGTCCGCGGAATCCTCCAGCACCATGCGCCGGGCCTCCTGCCACGTTTTGCCCGCGGCATAAGCGTCCAGGGCGATGTGCAGCGAGCGGGCCACGCGGCAGTTGGGCGGGATGCGGGAGAGCCCGATGGCAATCAGCTTGTCGCGGTCGCTTTCCACAAAGGCCGCGCTCTCCACGGCCGCGGTGAAGAGCTCCGCAAAGGTGCCCTCGCCGCCGCCGTGGTCCACCACCGCGTCGTACCAGGCATACTTCGTGGCGATGTCCGGGCAACCCGGGGCCACGCAGGCCCAAATTTCCGAGCGGATCCATGCGCCGTTTGAATGCTTCCAGTCATTTTTGTAATCGCCGCTGATGGGGGGCAGCAGCCCGCCCTTCATGTTCGATTTGCCGATGCCGTACTCGTTCCAGTGCGGAGGGATGAAGTTGAGCCAGTACTCGCCCAACACCCGCTCGTTCACGCCCAGCGGCCCGCGGTCTTCCAGGGCCTTCAGCCAGATGAGCTGCAGGTCCAGGTCGTCGTTGGCCAGGGGTTTGCCGGAGGGGGAGTGGAAGTCCGTAACGTCGAGCAGTTCCTGACGGCCCTCAAAGGGCGTGCCCAGCGTACCGCCAATGTTCTTGCCGATCCAGCAGCCGTACACCTTGTCGGCGAAATCCTTGTCGTTCAACACCGCCATGAAAAACCCTCCTCACACTGCGCGCGCTTCTGTTTTTCTGCCGCCGCCCCGGCGCCAACGGATACGGCCGACCAGCCGCATGGCGGGCAAAGGTTCCGGCCTTGTTATTTCGTCACCATGGTGCCGATTCCCTTGTCCGTAAAGATCTCCAGGATGATCGGATGGGGAATCGTGCCGTCCAGAATGTGGGTTCGGTTCACGCCGTCCTGCACGCTCTTGATGCAGCCCTTCACCTTGGGAATCATGCCGCCGTCAATGGAACCGTCGGCGATCATGGCCTGAATCTCGGCGATGGAGATGACCGAGACGAGAGTGGAGGGATCCTTGGCGTTCCTTCGGATGCCGTCCACGTCCGTCAGGAACATCAGCTTTTCCGCCTTGAGGGCGGCGGCGATGTCCGCGGCCACGGTGTCGGCGTTGATGTTGTAGCTGTGGCCGTCCTCGCCCACGCCGATGGGGGCAATGACCGGGATGTACTCGTCGCGGGAGAGGGTCTCCAGCAGCTTCGTGTTGATGGAGACCACCTGCCCCACATACCCCAGGTCCACTCCGTCGGAGGCGGGTTTTTTTACCACGCGGATCAGCTCGGCATCCTTGCCGCACAGCCCGATCGCCTTAGCGCCCAGTGCGTTTAAGCGCGATACGATATCCTTGTTGATCTTGCCGCACAGCACCATCTGTACCACCTCCATGGTGGCCTCGTCGGTGATGCGCAGCCCGTTGTGAAACTGCGTGGGGATCTGCAGCGCGGAAAGGAGCTTGTTGATCTCCGGCCCGCCGCCGTGCACCACGATGGGGTTGACGCCCACGTACTTGAGCAGCGTGATGTCCTGCAGGATCTTGATGGTGAGCGCTTCGTCCACCATGGCGTTGCCGCCGTACTTGATGACGATGGTCTTGCCGTTCAAGCGCTGAATATAGGGCAGCGCCTCGATGAGAATGTCCGCCTTCTGAATGTAGTCCTTATAATCGGCCACGGCGACCCGCCCCTTTCTATAGGCACAGAGCGGGTGTTTTAAGGCCCGTCTCCTGCGCAAAGGAAAAGCGTATGTTCATGTTTTGCACCGCCTGGCCTGCCGCGCCCTTCACCATGTTGTCCAGGCAGGAGACCACCACGACGTTGTTCGTGCGGCCGTCGATTACAAAACCGATGTGGCAGAAGTTGCTGCCGCGCACGTTCTTTAGCTCGGGCAATGCGCCTTCTTTGTATAGATATACGAACGGAGCGTCCTTGTACGCTTCCCTGTACGCCGCAAGCAGGTCGGCGTGCGCCGCCTTTCCCGCAAGGGGGGCGTAGCAGGTGGCGAAGATGCCGCGCTCGACGGGCAGCAGGTGCGGGGTAAACTGCACGGTCAGCGGCGCGCCCGCCGCCAGCGACAGCTCCTGCTCAATTTCGCTTGTGTGACGGTGTTTGGCTACGCTGTAGGCGCGCAGGCCCTCGTTCACCTCGCAAAACTGAAACTCCGCCTTGGGCCCGCGGCCGGCGCCCGTGGTGCCGGACTTGGCGTCGATGATCAGTCCGTTCGTCTTCACCAGCCCCGCCTTCACCAAAGGGTGCAGCGCCAAAATGGAGCAGGTGGTGTAGCAGCCGGGGTTGCCGATCAGATTGGCCGTGGCAATGTCCTTTGCATAAAGTTCCGGTAAACCGTATACCGACTTTTGCAGCAGCTCCGGGCGCGGATGCGCAGCGCCGTACCAAGCGGCGTAGGTGTCCGCGTCGCGGTAGCGGTAGTCGGCGCTCATGTCCACAACCACTTTGCCGCTTTCATACAGCTGCGCCACCACCTGCGCCGATGCGCCGTGCGGAAGGGCACAGAAGATCACGTCGGACTCGGCCGCCACCTGCTCGTAGGGCGCATCGGAGAGCTTTGCCTCCACCACCCCGGAAAAAGCCGGGTATACGTCCGCCATGCTTTGCCCGGCATAGCTTTGCGATACCAAATGCGCAAGCGATACCTCCGGATGCATGCACAGAAGGCGCGTGAGTTCCACGCCCACGTACCCCGTCGCCCCAATGATGCTCGCTTTAACCTTGCCCGTCGCCATCGTCCTCAACCTCCCGAAACGTATACTAATAATTATACGTTATTTCGCATAAATTTGCAATACCGAAAAAAACTTTTTTCAGGCCTTGGCCGGACGACAGGCGAGCGTGCGCATGCGAAGGGAAAACGGCCGCGCGCGCAATCACCTGCGCAGCGGCGGCCGCTTGTTCACAAGGGCGTGCCCTTCTCACCACACGGCTGGCGGCGTGCGCCCTCAGCCCGCGCCGCTCCGTCCTGCCATCCATGCGCGCGCAAGGGCCACCGGGTCGTCGTCAGGGGTTAAGAAGATGGAACCGGCGCGCCGAAACCAGGTCATTTGGCGTTTGGCGTACCGGCGAGTGGCCAGCTTGACAGCCGCGACGCACCCGTCAAGCGGCGCCCCCTGCAGGATATGGCCGGCCAGCTCCTTATAGCCGATGGCCTGCATGGCGCGGGCGTCGGGGGAAACGCCGCCGCCGAGCAAGGCGCGTATCTCCTCCAGAAGGCCGCGGCGCATCATCTCGTCCACGCGCCCGTCGATACGGCCGCACAGCTCGGCGCGCGGCCGGATAAGCACCATGTACAGCGCGTCGTAGCGCGGCGCGGAGCGATAGTCGCGCAGCCCCGCACTCATGGGCGCGCCGGACAGCTCGTGCACCTCCAACGCGCGCAGCACCCTGCGCACGTCGCCTTCCGGCAGCCGCGCGGCGGAGGCCGGGTCCACCGCCGCCAGCGCTTCGTGCAGCGCCGCCGGTCCTTTCTCTTCCAAATATTGCGCCCATCTGGCGCGCACGCCCGGGTCGGAGGACGCGCCGGAAAAGTCCATCGGATAAAGCACGGCGTCGATGAACAGGCCCGTGCCGCCCACGAGCACGGGCAAACGCCCGCGGCCGTGGATATCCGCTATGACCTCGCGCGCCGCCGCCTGGTAGCGCGCCACGTCGTACCCCTGCCGCGGGTCGGCCACGTCGATCATGTGGTGCGGTACGAGGCGCTCCTCCGGGGGTGTTTTGGCCGTGCCCACGTCCATACCCCGGTATACCGCAAAAGCGTCGGCGGACACCACCTCGCCTTGCAGCGCCAGGCAAACGGCCTGCGCCGCGTCGGATTTGCCGCAGGCCGTGGGCCCGGCCACGACGATCAGCGGCCTCATTCCTCGGGCAGGGCCATGCGCAGCTGCCCCTCCATCTGCTGCTCCGGGTAGGGCAGCCCCATGTGCTCGTACGCCAGGCGCGTAGCCACGCGGCCGCGCGGCGTGCGCATCAAAAAGCCCAGCTGCAGAAGATACGGCTCGTACACGTCCTCAATCGTGCCGGCGTCCTCGCCCGTGGAGGCCGCCAGCGTATCCAGCCCCACCGGCCCGCCGCCGAACTTGGTCATCATGGCCGACAGCACGCTGCGGTCCACATAGTCCAGCCCCAGCTCGTCCACGGCCAGCATGGCCAGCGCCTCGCGCGCCACGGGCCGGGTCACCTGGCCGCCGGCGCGCACCTGGGCAAAATCGCGCACGCGCCGCAGCATGCGGTTGGCGATGCGGGGCGTGCCGCGCGCGCGGCGGGCGATCTCCATCGCGCCCGCCTCGTCCACGGATATACCCAAGATGCCCGCCGAGCGGCGCACCACCTGGCAAAGCTCTTCGGGGGTATACAGCTGCAGGCGGTAGATGATGCCGAAGCGGTCGCGCAGAGGGTTGGTGAGCAGGCCTGCCCGCGTGGTGGCTCCCACCAGGGTAAAGTGCGGAAGGTTCACGCGCATGGATCGCGCCGACGGGCCCTTGCCGATCATGATGTCCAGGGCATAGTCCTCCATGGCCGGATACAGGATCTCCTCCACCGTGCGGGGCAGGCGGTGGATCTCGTCGATGAAGAGCACGTCGCCCGGCTGCAGGTTGGTTAAAATGGCGGCCAGATCGCCCGGCCGCTCGATGGCCGGGCCGCTCGTCACGCGAATCTGCTGGCCCATCTCCTGCGCCACAATGCACGCCAGCGTTGTTTTGCCAAGGCCCGGCGGGCCGTATAACAGCATGTGATCCAGCGGCTCGCGGCGCTGCAGGGCCGCCTGTATGTACACCGTAAGGGAGTCTTTCACGTCGGTTTGGCCAAAGTACTCGCGCAGGGTGCGCGGCCGAAGCGAGGAGTCCTCGTCCTCGGGAAGGGAGCGCGCGGAGATCATCCTCTCGTCCTGCTCGTCCATAGGCTCACCTCCTGCCCGCCATGGCCCGAAGCGCAAGGCGCGTGAGCTCCGCGGGGTCGTCCGTCTGGCCGCGGGCCTTGTCCAGCGCTGCGGCCGCCTCCGCACCCGTGTAGCCAAGGGCCATCAGCGCCTCCAGCGCCTCCCCTTCCGGCCCTGAACCCAGCGCGGCGAGCGGCGCGCTGCCGCCGGACGCCGTGAGCTCCCCGCTGCCGATCTTGCCGCGCAGCTCAAGGATCAAGCGCTGTGCGAGCTTCTTGCCTACGCCCGGCGCGCGCGTGAGCGTCTTTTCGTCGCCCGTCACCACCGCCAGCTGAAGATCGCGCACCGAAAGCCCCGACAGAATGCCCACGGCCACGCGCGGCCCGATGCCCGTGACCGTCGTTAAGCGGCCGAACATCTCCTCTTCCTCGCGCGTGAGAAAGCCGAAGAGCTCCATGGCGTCCTCACGCACAACCAGGTGCGTGTACACGCGGCAGCGCTCTCCGGCACCGGCCACAGTGCCGGGCGTGCAGTTGACCAAAAAGCCCACGCCCCCGCACTCGACGACGAGCGCGCCCTCGCGCCGGTCGGCCACGCGCCCCTCAAGAGAAGCGATCATCCTTTCAACCCCCTGCCGCCGCGCCCTGCGGCTTCCTATGGGCCCGGCGGCGCCTGTGCCGGCGCATTGCCCCGGTTTCGGCACTCCGGCAGGCCGCCGGCGCCGCTTTCATCCTACCGCGCGCCCAGCTGCCGCGGCGCCAGCGCGCGCGAGTTGGCGTGGCAGATGGCCACGGCCAGAGCGTCGGCTGCGTCGTCCGGCTGGGGCGGCGCGGGCAGGGACAGGATCAAACGCACCATCTGCCCCACCTGCTCCTTGCCGGCCTTGCCCTGGCCGGTGACGGCCTGCTTCACCTGCATGGGCGTGTATTCATATACAGCGTCCGAATGCTGCACGCAGGCGAGCAGCGCCACGCCCCGCGCTTGACCCACGGCGATGCCTGTGGTAATGTTCTTGCTGAAGAAAAGCTCCTCAACCGCCACCTCGTCCGGGCTGTATACGTCGATGAGAGAGCGAACCCCGTCGTACAGCGTGCGCAGCCGAAGCGGCATGGCCGCGCGGGCGGGCGTCTCGATCACCCCGAAGGACAAACACGAAAGCGCGCCGCCCTGCAGGCGCACCGCGCCCCACCCAAGCCGCGCAAGCCCCGGGTCCAGCCCCAGAATAACCAATCAAGCACCCCGCAACACGCACTATTGTTCTGGTCTTGTAGTTTATCTCATTCCCGTGCGCTTGTCAAGCCGCGAGAATTTCCGCGGGCATAGGTATTGCATTTTTATGCGATATCTCGTATAATAATTCAATAACCCATTTGTAAGGAGGCCATGGAAGATGGCAAAGAAGAAGATCGTACTGGCGTACTCGGGCGGGCTGGACACCACGGTGATTATCCCGTGGCTGAAGGAGAACTACGACTGCGAGGTTATCGCCATGGCGGCCGATGTGGGCCAGGGCGAGGAACTTGCGCCGCTGAATGAAAAGGCCATCAAGACCGGCGCGTCCAAGATCCACATCATCGACATGCGCGAGGAGTTCATCACGGACTTCATTTGGCCGACCCTGAAGGCCGGGGCCGTGTACGAGGGCAAGTACCTGCTGGGCACGTCCTTCGCGCGGCCGGTCATCGCCAAGCATTTGTGCGCAATCGCCAAGCAGGAGGGCGCTATGGCCGTGTGCCACGGCGCTACCGGCAAGGGAAACGATCAGGTGCGCTTCGAGCTGACCGTGAAGGCGCTGATGCCCGAGCTGGAGATCATTGCGCCCTGGCGGCTGTGGGACATCAAGTCCCGCGAGGACGCCATCGATTACTTAAGCGCGCGCGGTATCCCCACGCCCATTCCGAAAAAGCGTCCCTATTCCATGGACCGCAACCTGTGGCACCTCTCCCACGAAGGCGCGGACCTGGAGGATCCGTGGACCGAGCCCAAGGACGATCTGCTGCTGGTGTGCAACACGCCGGACAAGGCGCCCGACCAGGCCGAGTACGTGGAGGTTGGGTTTGAAAAGGGCGTGCCCGTGTCCGTGAACGGCAAAAAGCTCGCCCCCATTGAGCTCATCGAGGCGCTCAACCAGATCGGCGCCAAACACGGCATCGGCGTGTGCGACATGGTGGAAAACCGTCTTGTGGGCATCAAGTCGCGCGGCGTGTACGAAACGCCGGGCGGAGCGATTCTGTACGCGGCGCACGGGGAAATCGAGTCCCTGACGCTGGACCGCGCTACGCTGCACTACAAGCAGCAGGTGGCCCTGCGCTTTGCCGAGCTGGTGTACGACGGCTGCTGGTACACCCCCCTGCGCGCGGCGATCTCGGCCTTTGTGGACGAGACGCAGAAGACCGTTACCGGCGTGTCCCGCCTGAAGCTGTACAAGGGCAACCTGACCCCTGCGGGCGTCAAGTCGCCTTACACGCTGTACAACCCCGACATCGCCACCTTCGGCGATTCCGGCGCGCTGTACGACCACAAGGACGCCGGCGGCTTCATCAACTGCTTCGGGCTGCCCCTGAAGGTGCGCGCCATGGCCGAGCGCGGGTGGGACAAGGCGTAGCCGGCGAGGGAGCGCCCTTCGGTAACCCCTTTCCTTCACGAAGGAAGCGATAAACTTCAATACACATGCCCGTGCGGGCATTTTACGCAGGATTTGATGAACGGCCGCTGTCGTGGGAAGCGTCTTTCTGGGGACGCCGCAACGGCTTGCTGATAACGGGTACCCGGGGGCCCTGCGGCCACAGCGCCGCGGGGCCCCGGCAGGAAAGGGAGCATGCGCATGTCGGAAAAGCTGTGGGGCGGCCGCTTCACCAAGGGCACGAACAAGGCCGTGGAGGACTTTCACTCCTCCATCCGCTTCGATCAACGGCTCTTTCGCGAGGACATTGACGGCTCCATCGCGCACGCGGCCATGCTTGGCAGCCAGGGCATCATTCCCGCGCAGGATGCGGACCGCATCGTAGAGGGGCTGACCGCGCTGAAGGCGGACATCGAGGCCGGACGCGTCTGCTTCGACCCCGCGGCGGAGGACATCCATATGAATGTGGAGACCCTGCTTACGGGGCGTATCGGCGAGGCGGGCAAGCGCCTGCACACCGGCCGTTCCCGCAACGACCAGGTGGCCCTGGACGCCCGGATGTACGCCCTTGCGCACATGGACCAGGCCGGCCGCCTGCTGGATGACCTCCTCCGCCTTCTGTGCGACCTGGCCGAGGGGCACCTGCACACCGTAATGCCCGGCTACACGCACCTGCAAAAGGCGCAGCCCGTCACGCTGGCGCACCATTTAATGGCCTACGCCGAGATGTTTGCGCGCGATAAATCGCGCTTTGCCGACGCGCGCGGCCGGGCCGATGAGATGCCGCTGGGCTCGGGCGCGCTGGCGGGGACGACCTACCCTCTGGACCGACAGGCCGTGGCGGCCGCGCTGGGGTTCTCAGCCATCACCGCCAACTCGCTGGACGGCGTGGCCGACCGCGACTTCCTCATCGAGTACCTCTCCGCCGCCTCGCTGTGCATGGTGCACCTGTCGCGCTTCTGCGAGGAGCTCATCCTGTGGTCCAGCCACGAGTTCGGCTTTGTGGAGATGGACGACGCCTTTTCCACGGGCTCCAGCATCATGCCCCAAAAGAAAAACCCGGACGTGGCCGAGCTGGTGCGCGGCAAGACCGGCCGCGTGTGCGGCCACCTAACCGCGCTGCTCATGGTGGTGAAAGGCCTTCCGCTCGCCTACAACAAGGATCTGCAGGAGGACAAGGAAGCCTTTTTTGACGCCGTGGACACGCTGGAGGGGTGTCTTGAGCTCTTTACGGCCATGCTGGCCTCATGCCAGTTCCGCGTGGACGTCATGCGACGGGGCGCCGAGGGCGGCTTTACCAACGCCACGGACGCCGCGGATTACCTGGTGACCCGCGGCCTGCCCTTCCGCGCCGCGCACGAGGTGGTCGGCCGTCTCGTGCTGCACTGCATTCAGCAAAGGCGCGCGCTGCTCGAGCTGTCGCTTTCCGAGCTGCAGGCCTTCTCCCCTCTCTTCCAGCAAGACGTGTTCGACGCTTTGTCCATCGAGGCGTGCGTCTCCCGCCGCCGCCTGCCCGGCGGCCCCGCGCCGGAGGCCGTGGCCGCCCATATCGCGCGGGTGCGCGTGGCCCTTCCCTAGCGCCGCTCACAGCCTTGCGCCCCGTGCGTGCGCCGCGTGCCTGTGCGTGACCTTTGGCCTGGCACGGTTGAACGGGCTTTTAACGAGCCGGGCCTGCGCGCTCGCTTTCAGCGCCTCATTTATCGTCTGCCCGCCCATTGGGCGGGTTTTTTGCCCGCGCTTGGGCATGAAAAAAGCGGCCTCCGCCGCGCTCTCGCCTCGTTTTGTGGGGTAAAAAACCTCGCCATGTTTGTTGCATGGCTTTTGCATTGAACCGTCGTTTAGAACAACCGGCCGCGCCCGCGCTGGTTTTGCTGGCTGATGAGCGCCTGTGCGCTGCCCAGCAGCTCCACCCGCCCCGACGGGTAATCTCCCCGGTTCAGCCGCTCCACAAACTGCTCGCGGCTGATGCTTACCCCGCGCGCAACGTCCCGATAGTAGACCTCATGCGCCGCCAGCCGTTCATAGATGGCCTGGGCCACATTTTTCATGGCAGCATCCCTCCGGCACCATGACGTGAAAGAGCAGACATGTACAGACCGTGGTCGTTTGTTGCAAAGTATACTATATGTTGGCAGTAATTGCAAGTCCCCCACAAGAAATTGTAGTTTTTACTGGAAGCAGCGCTAATTTTGATACATTTTGTCATGCGAGGTATTATTGAACGAAGGCTGTGCTTGCGCCGTCTCCAGAACGGTGGTATACTGTATGTGAACTTTTTAACAATTGATTTTGGGGGCGGACATGCAAATCAAGAAGAGCTTGCCAGAAGCAGTCGTTCGCCGGTTGCCCGGCTATCACCGTTATCTGTGCGATCTGTGCCGCCTGGGCACACGCCGCATCTCCTCGCAGGAGCTGGCCAAGCTGATGGGCCTTACGGCCTCGCAGATTCGGCAGGATTTCAATTCCTTTGGCGGCGTTGGCCAGCAGGGCTACGGCTACAACACCGACGAGCTGCGCGACCGCATCGCCGAGCTGCTGGGCCTTGGCCGTTCCTTCTCCCTTATCCTCGTCGGCGCGGGCAACATCGGGCAGGCACTCATCAAGTACGCGCATTTCGCCGAGCTGGGCCTGCACATCGTTGCGGCCTTCGACACCTCCCCCCGCGTGGTGGAACAGAACATCGGCGGCATCGTCGTAAAGCCCATCGAGGAACTCACCGCTCACCTCGCGCACGGGGGCGTCGATATCGCCATCGTCGCCGTGCCCGCGCCCGTTGCTCAGGACACGGCCAATCTGCTCATTGACGCGGGCATCACCGCTCTTTGGAACTTCGCGCCCGTCGATCTGCAGGTTCCGCCCCATGTGCACGTCGTCAACGTCCACATGCTCGATTCCCTCCTCGTGCTGCTCTTCCGCATGAACGCCGCCGAAAAATGAGCGGACGGCGCCCGGCGCGCCTCATTCCGGCATCGCACATAAACCCCTGCAGCGCATGTGCCGCAGGGGTTTTCATTTGCCGTCGCAATCTGCGCGATCGGACACCGCGGTTGCCCGGCTGATGCCCGCCCCGGGCGGGGCCGCGGCGCGGGCGCTATGGTTTGTGCGCTTGCGAGCGCAGAGGCGCCGCGGCGTCGAGCATGGCTTTTGCGTGCTCCAGGGCGGACGCGGAGGATTCCGCCGCGCCGCCAAGCATCCGCGCGAGGGCCTCGGCGCGAGCGTGACCGTGCAATGAGGTGAGCGAGGTGCGCGTGCGCGCTCCGTCGACGCTCTTTTCGATGAGCAGGTGCTCATCGCCCAAAGCGGCGATCTGAGGCAGATGCGTCACGCACAGGATTTGCCGCGTTTTGGCCAATGAAGCCATCTTTTCTCCAACGACCTGGGCCATGTGGCCGGATATGCCTACGTCGATCTCGTCGAAAATCAGGGTGGGCACATCGTTTTTTTGCGCGCCGATCGCCTTGAGCGCGAGCATCACGCGCGACATTTCCCCGCCCGAGGCGATTTTTGCCAGAGGTTTTAGGGGCTCGCCCGGGTTGGGCGTGAACAGGAAGGCCACGCTGTCCACGCCGGCCGCCGTAGCGGCGCGTTGACGCGCTTCCTCGCCCTCCGGGGCCGTAACGGATACGCCCACGCGCGCCTTGGGCATGCCCAGCGCGCGCAGCTCAACCTCCAGCGCGGCGGAAAAGGCGCTGGCGCTGGCGGCGCGCAGGGCGCTGAGCTTTGTGCACGCGGCTGACATGGCGCGCCACGCGGCGTCCTTCTCCTGGCGCAGGCGCTCCATGGCGCCTTCGCTGTCGCGCAGCTCCTCCAGCTCCGCTTGCGCGGCGGCGCGGTAGGCGATCACGGCCTGAAGCGTCGCCCCATATTTGCGCTTCAGACGCTGCAGCGCGTCCAGCCGCTCCTCCGCGCGCTCCAGCGCACGCTCGTCGAACACGCCCGCGCTCTGCAAGGAGGAAACGATCTCCGCGGCGTCCTGCGCGGCATAGTAGGCGTCCATCACGCGTTCGTGCGCGGCGGAAAACTCCTCGTTCAGGGCGATGAGCGGCTCCAGCGCGCGCGCGGCGGAGTGCAGCGCATCCGTCGCGGGCAGCGAGCGGCCATCGCCCTGGCTCAAATGCCGCACCGCGTCCGCCACGCCCTGGGCGATCTTTCCGGCGCTGCGCATGAGCGCGCGCTGCTGCTGCAAGTCCTCGTCCTCGCCGGGCTTTGGCTTCACCTCGTCGATGTCGGCCAGCTGAAACTGCAGCATGTCCGCGCGCCGCGCGCGCTCCTGCGGGGAGGAAAAGGACCGTTCCAAAGCCATCCGCGCGGCGGTAAACGCTTCAAAGGCGCCCTCCACCTCCCGAAGCGCCAACAGCAGCTCCTCGCCGCCAAAGGCGTCCAGGTAGGCGCAGTGGCGGGCCTCGTCCAGCAAAAACTGGTGCTCGTGCTGGCCATGCAGGTCAACCAGCGCCGCACACAGGCCGCGCAGCTGCGCGAGGGTGACGATTTGGCCGCACGCGCGGCACACGCTGCGGCCCGAAGCGGTCAGTTCGCGGCTGAGGGGCAGCACGCCTTCCTCGCAGGAAAGCTGCAGGGCGTCGAGCGCCTTCTGCGCGCGCTCGTTGCCCTGCACGTCAAAGAGCGCCTCCACGCGGGCGAAGTCTTCGCCCGTGCGGATGAGCGTTCTGTCCGCGCGGCCGCCCAGCACCAGCGACACGCCGTCCACCAAAATCGACTTGCCCGCGCCCGTCTCGCCCGTCACGGTGGTCAGCCCCGGCCGCAGGGTAAGCCGGAGCGATTCGATGAGGGCGACGTTCGTTAAGTACAGCTCCAGCAGCATGGCCTACTTGATGAGCGTGCGCAGCCGCACGACGGTCTCCTGTGCGACTTCGGGCGTGGGGACGGCCAGAAAGATCGTGTTGTCGCCGGCGATGGACCCCACGATCTCCTCCCACTGCAGCGCGTCCACGGCCTCCGCCGCGGCGTTCGCGCTGCCCGAGAGCGTCTTGATGACGATGATGTTCCCCGCGCTTTGAATGCTCTGCACCGACTCGGTAAAGATGCGGATGAGCCGCTCGGAAAGCCACGCGTCGGCCTTTTCGGCGATGGCGTAGCGATAGCCGCCCCGCCCCGTGAGCACCTTGAGCAGCCGCAAATCCTTGATATCGCGCGACACGGTCGCCTGCGTCACCTGAAAACCCCGCGCGCACAGCGCGGCGGCCAGCTGTTCCTGCGTCTCAATCTCCTGCTGCTGGATAATCTCCAGAATGGCGGCGTGGCGTAGCAACTTCAATATGCTCTGCCTCCTTTGAAGCGTGCGGGCTGGTGAGCGGCCGTTTCGGGGCGGGCTTCACGAGCTCCACTCGATGAGCTTCCTGTGCAGGTGAGCGTAGAAATCGCGCTCGTGCAGGCGCACGAACACCGCCCTCTCCTGCGCGCGGCGGATGATGACCGGCTTGCCGGGCGCGATGTCGCACACGCACGCGCCGTCGGCGACCAGGTGCCCCGGCTCGTCCGACTCAATGCGCAGGTCGATCGCCGAGTCCGGCGAGAGCACGGTTGCACGCGCGCGCAAGGTGTGTGCGCAGATGGGGCACAGCACGATGCACGGCAGGTTTTGCCCCACAATCGGCCCGCCTGCCGACAGCGCGTACGCCGTCGAGCCCGTAGGCGTCGCGACGACCACTCCGTCCGCGGCGTAACGGTCCATGGGTTTTCCGTCCACGTTTAGGGAAAGGCGCATAACGCCCTGCACCGCCATCCGGCTGAGGATGACGTCGTTTAGGGCGATGCGCCGCATGCCTTCGTACGCGCACTCCAGCATCATGCGTTCCTCGCGCGCAAACTCGCCGCGCATCAGCCGCACGATGGCCGAGGGCAGCTCCCCGCTGCTCACCTCCGACAAAAAACCAAGCCGCCCGAAGTGTACGCACAGCACGGGAAGGCCGCGCACGGCCGCCTGCTCCTGCGCGTGCAAAAACGTGCCGTCTCCGCCCAGCGCCACAAGCGCGTCCGCCTGGCCAAACACATCCTCGCACGCCGGAAGGCCCGCCATATCCGCAAGGGCCTTGGGCAGCAGCGCGCGCCCGCCGGCCTGGCTGACCGCGTCGGCCGCCACGGCCGCTGCCCGCACGATCTCCGGCAACAGCTTGTGGGCGATGATGCCGATTGCAGCGCATGTAAGCAGTGCCATTCACCTCATAAAAAGAGTATACACGTATCTGCATAACAATACAAGAACAACCGGCCAAATACCTGCGCAGGACGCGCGCATGCTTCCCTGAGCGAGCGCGAAAAGGCTGCCCGCGCGAAAGCGCATGCGCGTGCCGGGCTGGCGCGCCAGGCGATAATCTGGCCTTACGGCCGCCTCTCTACGTTATCGACTGCGCAGAACGCACCGCCTGCCGGAATGCCTCGGGCGGCAGGGGCTCGCGCGGAGCCTCCCGGCGCAGGTGCAGCAGGTACTCGGTATTCCCGCTTCCGCCGCGCACGGGCGAGGGTACAACCCCCTGCGCATGCAGGCCGCAGGCAAGCGCCGCCTGCGTCACCTCGCGCAGCGCGCGCAGCTGATCGGCCGGGTCTCGCACCACGCCGTGGCGGTTGAGCGCCGCGCGCCCGGCCTCAAACTGCGGCTTCACCAGGGCGACAAGGTCGGCGTTCTCGGCCAGGCAAGCGGCCACGGCGGGCAGAATAAGGCGCAAGGAAATGAAGGACACGTCCACCCCGCACACCTCGGGCGGGGCCGGAAAATGCCGGGGCGCAAGGTCGCGCGCGTTCAGCCCGGACATGTCGCTCACGCGCCCGTCCGCCCGCAAGGAGGAATCGAGCTGATCGCGCCCCACGTCCACAGCGTATACGTGCGGCGCGCCTGCCAGCAGAAGGGCTTGCGTAAAGCCGCCCGTGGACGCGCCCACGTCCAGCGCCGGCCGACCGCTTACGGTGATGCCGAAGGCGCCCAGGGCGTGATGCAGCTTTTGCCCGCCACGGCTGAGGAAATCGGGGGGCAGAACCTGAAGCTCGGCGTCCGGCGGAACCATCTGAGAGGGTTTATTCGCCAGCGCTCCGTTCACGCGCACGCGACCCGCGGCGACCAGCTCGGCCGCCTGCGTGCGCGAGCGTGCAAGCGAGCAGGCTGCGATTAGAACGTCCAGCCGTACGCTCATTGAAGCAATCGCCGCGCGGCGCCCGCGATGCCCTCGGCGGTGAGGCAGAACGCCTCGCGCTGTTCCTGCGCCGTGGCCACGGCCGGGTACTGCGCCGGCACGGCCAGGGCCGTCACGCGGCAGCCGCGCCCGGACAAAAAGGCCGCAACGCCTTCCCCAAACCCACCCGCCGCGTAGCCGTTCTCGACGGTGACCACGGCCTGTCCCGCGCCGGCGAGGGCGGCAAGCGCCGCTTCGTCCAGCGGCGACACGCGCTCGGCGTCCCATACGTCGGCGGGTATGCCCTGTTCCTCCAGAAGGCCGGCGGCCCTAAGCGCCGGGCCCGTCATGTCGCCCACGGCGACGAGCGCCACCTGCGCGCCGGGCCGGACTACGCGCGCCCAGCCGTCCGCGGGCGCGTCCATGGGCAGGTTCTCCGGCAGGGACCGGGGATAACGGATCGCCACCGGCCCGGCCGCGTCGACCGCAAACTGAAGGCAGGCCGCCAGCCGCGTCAGGTCGCGCGGGGCCAGCAGGGTCAGCGCGGGCACGGCGCGCAGCCAGGCGATATCCAGAAGACCGTTGTGCGTGGGGCCGTCCTCGCCCACAAGCCCTGCGCGGTCGATGAGCAGCGTAACGGGCAGCTTCTGCAGGCAAATGTCGTGCACCACGCCATCCATGGCGCGCTGCAAAAAGGTGGCGTACACCGCAAAAAAGGGCTTCATGCCGCCCGCGGCCAGCCCGGCGGCCAGCGTTGCGGCGTGGCCTTCGGCTATGCCCACGTCAAAGAAGCGGCCGGGGTGCTCCTGCGCAAAGCGCGCAAGCCCCGTTCCGCCCGGCATGGCCGCGGTGATGGCCGACACGCGCGGGTTCTCCCGCGCAAAATCGCACAGCGCCCGGCCCACAACCTCGGCGCAGGGGCGGTTGCCGTTCTCCTTGCTCACCAGGTCCGGCGCGACCCCATGATAGCGGTCGGGCGCTTCCTCGGCGGGCTGGTATCCCCGCCCCTTCCTGGTAACCGCATGCACGAGCACCGGACGCCTGATTTGCACGGCGTGGCGGATGATCGCCTCCATCTGCGCGATGTCATGCCCGTCCACCGGCCCCAGATACGTAACGCCCAGCTCCTCGAAGAGCGCGCCCTGCACCACCAGGCGCTTGAGAGAGTTCTTGGCCCATTTGAGCAAAAAGGAGAGCCGTCCCCCGCCCGGCAAACGCCCCAGGCCGCGCTGCACTGCCGCCTTAAAACGCCACCAGCCGGGGTTACCGCGCGCGCGCGCCAAGCGGGCCGACAGCGCGCCCACGTTGCGTGCGATGGACATGCCGTTGTCGTTGTACAGCACCACAAGCGGCGTCTCGCTTTGCCCGGCGTCGTTGAGCGCTTCCCAGCACAAACCGCCGGTCATCGCGCCGTCGCCCACCACGGCCACCACAGCGCGCTCCTCCCCCAGCATGTCGCGCGCGCGCGCCAGACCCAGCGCCGCCGACAGGGCGGTGGAGGCATGCCCCGTGCCGAAGGGATCGCATGCGCTCTCCTCCCTCGAGGGGAAGCCGGAAAGGCCGCCCTTCGTACGCAGGGTGGCAAAGCTTGCAAAGCGGCCGGTGAGCAGCTTGTGCACGTACGCCTGATGCCCCACGTCCCACACGATTTCGTCGCGCGGCAAACAAAGCGCCCGGTGCAGCGCCACGGTCAACTCCACGACGCCCAGGTTGGAGGCCATGTGGCCTCCGTTCCTGCGCGTCACTTCGATAATCTGGCTGCGTATCTCCCGGCACAGGGCGGGCAAATCGGCCTCGGGGAGGTTTCTAACGTCCTTCGGGCCGCGAATTTCGCTCAGCAAGTCGATCCCCCTACGATAGGAATGCGGCCACCACGATCCCCAGAAGCGCCCCCACAAACACCTCGATGGGCGTGTGGCCGATGAGCTCCTTGAGCTCCTCCTGCGTGATCCCCTGGATACCGCCCTCGATCAGGTGCTTCACGATGCGGTTGAGGGCCGCGGCCGTATTGCCGGCCGAGCGCCTCACGCCCGCCGCGTCGGTCATCACGATGAGCGCCAGCGCTGCAGTAATGGCGAACAGCCCGGAATCAAACCCGTAGAACCGCCCGGTGGTGGCCGCCAGCGACATGACGAAGGCCGCGTGCGAGGAAGGCATGCCACCCATGCCGATAAAGCGCGTAAAATCCAAACGCCTGTGAAAGCACAGCGTGAGGACTACCTTGAGGGTTTGCGCGATAAACCAGGCGATGAGGGCGATGATCAGCACACGGTTGCGCAGGATGGCGGTCAGGTCCCACATGCGCATCCCCCCTTTCCTGCCTGAACGCCCAGTTGTCGAACGGTTTAGTCTTTATTCGTTCATCTTCACATTCGGCGCGGCAAAACCGCCGCGCGAATGACGCAGGGTTCCCCTGGCTGTTCGCGCCGGGCCGCACCGCGGCTTTTCCGGCCGCGGCGGCGTCAGCTGCGGCGCGTCTGCAGCGAGCGCGCCAGAACCGCAAGATCGGCGGCCGCGTCGCCCAGCGGGGCGAGAGCGGCGCAGGCGGCGGCCGTCAGGCGCTTTTGTTCCTCATGCGCGGCGGGCAGCCCGCAAAGCCCGGGATAGGTGAGCTTTCCGTGCGCCTGGTCCTTGCCCACGGCCTTGCCGATCTGCGCGGCCGATCCCTCGCAATCCAAAATGTCGTCGGCGATCTGGAAGGCGCGCCCAAGCGCCTGCCCGTAAGCGATGAATGGGGCGAGCGCCTCGCCCTGCACACCCGCGAGGCTTGCGCCGCACGTGCAGCACCCGGCAATCAGGGCGGCCGTCTTGCCGGCGTGAATGGCGGTCAGCGCGCCCATTCGCTCTTCTGGCGGGTCCGTCTCCCACAGCATGTCGTACACCTGACCGGCCACCATGCCCTGCGCGCCGGCGCCGCGAAGCAGCTGCGCCATCGCGCGGCAGGCGGGCCCATCCGCTGCGGCCTCGGCCATCACCTGCGCCGCCTGGGAGAGCAGCGCGTCCCCGGCGAGCAAGGCCATGGCCTGGCCGAACACCACATGGCTTGTGGGCTGGCCGCGCCGGAGGGCGTCGTTGTCCATGCAGGGCAGGTCATCGTGGATGAGGGAGTAGGCGTGGATCATCTCGGCCGCGGCGGCGAACGGGTCGCACCGGCCCGTCTCGCCCCCGGCCGCGGCGCAGCAGGCGTACACAAGGCAAGGGCGCAGACGCTTGCCGGGCAGAAGGGCCGTGTAGCGCATGGCGCGGGCGAGCAGCTCGGGCGTTTGCCCCACCGCGTACCCGGACACGCCCTGCGGCAAGTAGCGCTCCAGCGCCTCCTGCGCGCGGGCGCGGTAAACGTCCATGGCGCTCATTCGCCGTCCATCGGCCGGATCGTCCCGTCCTGCATCAGCTTCTGCAGCCGGCCCTCCCCCTCTTTGAGCAGCGCGTCCACGGTCTTTGCCAGCGCAACGCCTTTTTCGTACAGCTTCAGCGATTCCTCCAGCGACAGCTCGCCCGCCTCCAGCTGCGCAACGGCCGCCTCCAGCGCGGCGATGGCCTGCTCGTAGCTCATTTCGTTTCTAGGCTTCATGCTCATTCTCCTTCAGGCAAACGGTTACCGCGCGCGCATGAACGCTGCCGTCGCGCATCACCACGCGGATCTCCTCGCCCGCGCGCAACTGCGCGGCGCTTGTGCGCAGGCCTCCGGCCGCTTCCACCAAAGCGTACCCGCGCTGCAGCACGCTGCGCGGCCCCAGCGCGGTCAGCCGTGATGACGCGGCGGCCAGCCGCCCTTGCCCTGCCGCGAGCCGGGCTTTCATATGTAGCGGCAAAAGCGCGTAAAGCGAGAACAGCCGCGCGCGCGCGGCGGCCATGCGCGCGCCGGGGTGAAGCGCCGCCAGGTGCCGCGCGGTGAGCAGCAGACCCTGCTTGCGTCGCCGCAAATCCTCCTGCGCGGCGCGGGTAAGGCGCATGCGCAGCTCATCGGCCGCCTGGCGCAGCTGGTCCGCAAGCGGCACGCACAGCTCGGCGGCAGCCGAAGGCGTGGGCGCGCGCAGATCGGCGGCAAAGTCGCAGATGGTGGTGTCCGTCTCATGCCCCACGGCCGAAACGATGGGCGTTTGGCAGGCGGCCACGGCGCGCGCCACGGCCTCCTCGTTGAAGGGCCACAGATCCTCTATGGATCCGCCGCCCCGTCCCACGATGATCACGTCGCACAGCCCGGAGCGGTCCAGCGTCTGCACGCCCGCGGCGATCTCGGCGGCCGCGCCCTCGCCCTGCACGTGTACGGGCGCAAGCAAAATGTTGATGCCGCGGTCTCGCCGGCGGGCCACGTTCACAATGTCGCGGATGACCGCGCCCGAGGGCGAGGTCACCACCCCGAGCGTACGCGGCAACGCCGGCAGCGGAACCTTACGGTCCTCCGCAAACAGCCCTTCCGCGCGCAGCCGGTCGCACAGCTGCAAAAACGCCTGGTACAGCGCGCCCTCGCCGTCCGCGGTCATCTTGTCGGCCACAAACTGAAAGGCACCCTCGCGCGTATACAGCGTCGCCTGGCCGGACAGCACGACGCGCAGCCCATCCTGCGGCGTGAAGCGCGCGCCCGCCGCGCTCTGGCGAAACATCACGCAGCGCACCGAGGCGTCCTGATCTTTAAGCGCGAAGTACCAATGGCCGGAAGCATACGCCCGAAAACCGGAGATCTCGCCGCGCAGCTGCAAGCACTGCAGCACGTCGTCGCGGCTGAGTATGCCGCGCACGTACTCGTTGAGCTGCGCAACCGAAAAGATCATGGCCGCATTTCCGCCGCCTGCACGCTCGCCTGCATCAGCATCACGATCGTCATGGGCCCGACCCCGCCCGGTACGGGCGTGATATAGGAAGCCTTCGCCGCCGCGTCCGGGTGCACGTCGCCATAAATTTTGCGGCTTCCTTCCGTGCGGTTGATGCCCACGTCCATCACGATGGCACCGTCCTTCACCATGTCCGCCGTGACGAAGTGCTTCTTGCCGATGGCCGCCACAAGCACGTCCGCCTGGCGGGTGATCGAGGGCAGGTCGCGCGTGCGGGAGTGGCACACCGTTACGGTGCAGTTTTCCCGCAAAAGCAGCTGAGCGACCGGCTTGCCCACGATGTTGGAGCGGCCGAGCACCACGGCGTGCAGTCCGCTGAGGGAAACGCCCGTCTCCTTCAGCAAGCGCATCACCCCGGCGGGCGTGCAGGCCACAAAGCCGGGCTGGCCGATCATCAGCCGTCCGGCGTTCACGGCGTGAAATCCGTCCACGTCCTTGTCCGGGTTCACGGCGGCCAGCACCGCCTGCTCGCTCATGTGGCGCGGCAGCGGCATCTGAACGAGAATGCCGTGCACCTTGTCGTCGCGGTTCAGTTCGTCGATCAGCGAAAGAAGCTCCGCCTGCGAAGCGCTCTCGGGCAGGGCGATCGTGCGGCCCGCAAGCCCCAGTTCCTCGCACATCTTCTGTTTCATGCTCACGTAGATCTGCGAGGCGGGATCCGCGCCCACAAGCACCACCGTCAGGCCGGGCGTAACGCCCTTGGCCTTCAGGGCCGCGATGCGCTCGAGCAGTTCCTGCTTCACCTTGTTGGCAACGGCCTTGCCGTCGATGAGTTGAGCGGACATTCCATGCACTCCTTTGCGGGCCGAAGGCCGCGCCTGCGGGCCCCTTATGTGATGAAAGCAACGCATTCGCCGGCTTCCCGCGCATCCCGTTTCCGCCCGGATCTGCCGCCCCAAAGGCCTTCAGCGCATGCGGCCGGCGATCTTGGCCGATAAAGCGCCTACAGGCGCATCTTTTGCCGGCCGATGAGCGCCACGCCCACGGCGTTATCGGCTGCCAGATCCGGCCGGGCAAAGAAAACGCGCGCCGTGCAGCCAAGCCGAGAGAGCCTCTCGGGCAAGGCGGCGCGCAGAAGACGCGAGGAGGAGACTCCGCCGGCCACAAGCACGTCCTGCGCCTGCGCCCTCTTTGAGGCGGCGGCAATGAAGCGCGCCGTCGTGCGGCAAAGGCAGGAGAACACCTCCGCGGCCACGTCCGCCGGGCGCTCGCCCGCGGCGATGAGGCGGTGCGCCGCGGCCTCCGCCCCAGAGAAGTGCATGCACAGGTCGTCCTTCTCCAGCGACGCGCCTAGCCGACCACGGTCGGTTCCCTCCGTGGCCAGGGCCTCCAGGTGCGGTCCGGCAGGAAACGGAAGGCCGAGGGCCACGCCCACGCGGTCCACCAGCTGGCCAGCGTGCAGGTCGGCCGAGCCGCCCACAAGCGTCACGCGAAGCTCGTTCCCTTCCACAAGCAGCGCTTCGGTGGTGCCGCCCGAGAGGTGCAGGCACAAAAAGCGCTCCTGCGCAAGGCCGCTGTCCACCAGCGCGGCGGCGATGTGCCCCTGCTGGTGCGTGGTTTGCAAAAACGGCACGCGCAGCGCGGCGGCAATGGCCGCCCCAAACTGCGCCCCGGCGGTAAACACGGGCATATAGCTGCCCTCGGCATCGCGCGGGCGGACGGAGGCGCACACGGCGGCCACGTCGCGCCCGGAAAGCGCCTCCTCGATGAGGGCGGGAAGGCGCTGCACATGCTGGAAGAACGCCTCGCTCTGCCGCAGGCCCCGATCACCCGGCGGCACATCCAGCAGCCGCCTGGCACTGGAAAAGCCGCCATGCGCGGCGGCCGCAGCGGATGTCGTATAGCAGCTCGTGTCGATGCCCAGAACCACGGCGTTCATGCGCTTATGCTTCCAGCGAGCGCAGAAGCGTGCCAAGCACACCATTCACGAATGCGCCTGCGCTGTCCGTGGAGTAGCGATTCGCCAGATCGACCGCCTCGTTGACGGACACGGGGCGCGGCACCTCGGCCTGCATGCGCGTCATTTCATAGGCCGCCAAACGCAGAACGCACAGGTCAATGCGCGCCAGCCGCTCAATCGTCCACTCGCGCAGGCAAGCGGAGAGCAGAGCGTCCAGCGCCGTGCGATCGTCCTGTACGCCGTCCAGCACGCGTTGAATGTAGGCGCGGTCGTCCGCGGTGAGCTCTTGGCCCTGCGGCAGTTCAATCAGATGATTCAGCGTGTCAAAGCGCCCTGTGCCGCCCATCTCGGCTTCGTAGAGCAACTGCATCGCCACGTCGCGGGCGGCGGTTCGAGCCATGAGGTAGCATCCCTCCTATAAGTGCCGTCGGTTGCTTCAAATCCGGCCGGGCGCTCGCCTGCGGGCCTTCGGCCTTCCAAAGGAAAATGACTGAGTGCCGCCGGTCGCTCGCCTGCCTTTACCATGCCACACGCGCCATACGGCATGCGCGGGGGCTTGCGGGTTTTTAGCAAATCTATCAGCGGCGGGGGCGGGCCTTAGAAGCTGTCCTCGTCCTCCTTGGGCATCAGGCGGGAAATCGCCTCGCCCAGCGGGGTACGGTTCTTCAGCAGAAACCCGGCCATCACGCCGCCGCCCACGAACAGCGCCACGAGCAGCATGCGCCAGAACCCGACGAGCAGGATGAGCACGGCGACGATCAGCCCAAGCGCGCCGCCACCGATGGGCAGCGCGTTGGCGCGTAAAAGTTCAAGAAGCTTAGCGCCCCTGTCCCTAGCCATACGCCCCTCCTATTCCACGCGCGGGGCGGCGGAGGGCGGAGGGTTGTCCACAAAGATCTGCACGCCGGACACGTGCACGCCCGCGAGCGTTTCAATGCTGTCCTTCACGTCCGCCTGCAGCGCGGCCGTCACCTCGGGAATGACCACATCGGGCCTCAGCAGCACTTTCAGGCGTATGATGACCCCGTCCTGCCCCGGCAACACGCGCGTCTTCACGTCGGTCAACTGCTGGCACTTGCGCGCCGTGCGCGTCACAAGCGCGTCCAGCGCTTCCACCGACATCACGATGGCGCCCGCCTCCGATGACTTAATCTGCAGCGTCTTGGGCTCGCGCGCCCGGCGCAGAAACAGAAGATGCAGCCCAAGCACCAAAAGCAGCAGGCACACGCCCAGCATGACGATCTGGTACTGCGTGGGGAGCGGCACGGGAATGAACGGCTGGCTGAACCCGAGCAGCGTATAGGCCGACCAGGCCGCGCCGCAAAGGAACAAAAGTGCGGTAATGAGCGCGTACAGAACAAGATACGCCCGATCTAGCGCACGAATCTTCATAAACCGCGTCGTCTCCTTTCAAATAGGCAAGCGCCGAAGGCCGCGTGCCGGACGCGCGTCCTTCAGCGATAACGGCCCGCCGCTTTATCGCACGCGGGGCGGCTCGGGCTCCTTGGGCGGGGGCAGCTCCTTCTCGAACTGCACGCCCATCACATGCACGTTCACCTCGATGACGCGCAGCCCTGTCATGGTTTCCACGGCCTTGCGCACGTTTTCCTGCATGGCGTGCGTCACGTCGGGAATGCGAACGCCGTAGTTGAGAATGACATACAGATCGACGGCGGCTTCCTGGTTGCCCACCTCTACCTTGACGCCCTTCTTCAGGTTCTTGCGGCCGAGCACCTCGGCGATGCCGCCCACCAGATCGCCGCTCATGCCGGCGACACCCGGAATCTCCGTGGCGGCCAAGCCCGCGATGATGGCGACGACATCGTCCGCAAAGGTAATCGTGCCCATGCTCTGCGTGTCGGTCACCTGTACAGGCAAATTTTCGCTCATGAACAATGCACCTCCATGGCAAATGAACGCTTCGATTTCATTATACCAGAAGATTATGCCGCACGCAAACGAAGAGATGCACGAACGCGCGCGCCTTATGCGCTTTTACGCCGCCATCCCAGCATATGCGGGCCCGCGGCCCGTCGGAATGTTCCGCAGTCTTCCCGCTGATACCCGGGCGGCAACGGTCGGTGCCTTGCGGCGCATTTTATAAAGGCAATGCCGCCGCGCGAGCCCTCAAGCGCCCTGCCCGCTTCTGTGAAAGCGGGCAGGCTCTCCGGAGGGCTCGCGCGGCGAAGGCGATCGCTTTCCTTCGCCCTGCGTCCCCGTCTTTTCGGTCTTTTGGGGTCATCATTAGTGCGCCACGGCCAGGGTGAGCTCGGCCGCGGGCGACATCCAGCGCGCCCCAATATGGCGCACGGGCAGGCCGATGCGCTGGGCGAGCTCCATCTCCGCGCGCATGCCCTCGGAGATGAGGCCCCCGAAGACCCACAGTTCGTCGCATGCGGTGAGCATCTGCAGCCCCATGTCCATGCCGCCGCGGCGGTCTTCGGGCTGCAGGTCGTTCAAGAAGGTGGTGAAGTAGACGTGGGGCGCGATGGGCAGGCAGCCGCGCTCATACACCAGGCGGGCGTACTGCTTGGCGCGGGCTATGTTCCCCTCGATGTCGCCGCGCAAGGGCGAGCAAACGTACACGATCCTCCGCTTCATGTCCAATCCTCCTGCATCAAACTGTTCGTTACAACACCGATCGGCCGGCTGATCCCGCACCTTTGAGCGTTTGTTGATCCGTATGCAAAACCGCCGACATCGCCCTCGTCGTCCGCGGCAGGGCCTGCAGGAAGCAGGCAGGGCGCTCCGGCCGCACGCCGCGCAGGCCGCAGGTTTCGCGTGCTCCGCTTGGCTTCGCCCCGCAAGCGCTCGTGCGGCGGACGGCAAAGCCCCGGACGGGAAGCAAGGCGCGGCTCAGGGCCCGTCCAAAGAATCAGCGCGCAGGCAGGGCGAGCACCTCTCCCGGGCGGATGGTGGCCGAGGCGAGATGGTTAAGCTCCTTCACCTTGTCGATATAGACGCGCACGTCGCCCTGCGTGTTCGCTTTGGCGATGCCGTAGAGCGTGTCTCCCGCAAGAACCAGGTGCGTCCTGACGGGCGCGCTCTGCTCGGCATTAGCCGTGGCGGCCAGAAAAAACGCGCAGACGATAACACCGGCCGTCAAGAGCACCAGGCAGGAAGCAAAACGACGGCGCGCAGCACCGATACGCACGGCGTGACGAACGGCGAAAAACTCCACTTGTGCCCTGCGACGCTCCATAACCAACGCCTCCGCCCAGAATGTTTGTTCGGAACTTCTGTTCTTGTTTCCGAGTATAGCGAACTCATTTTCCCCTGTCAAGAGAACACAGAAAATTTGTTCGAGAAAATTTGTTCGAGAAAATCGCAGAACAAGTGTTTCATTTCCGTCTTCCCTATGCTATAATCAATTATAAAGATGCCACAGGTACATAAGGAGGAGTCGGCATGGCGATGCGTCCTGCACGCAATGAAAAACAGCAGCTCATTTTGGAATACATCCAGCGCTGCGTTCGCGAAAAGGGTTATCCGCCCTCTGTGCGCGAGATATGCGAGGCGGTGAACCTCAAATCCACCTCCACGGTGCACGGCCATTTGGAGCGTCTGGAGCGCAAGGGCCTCATCCGGCGCGACCTGACAAAGCCGCGCGCCATGGTGGTCGTAGCCGACACGGCTATCCGCGACAGCGTTTTGGTGCCCCTTGTGGGCAAGGTGACGGCCGGGGTGCCCATCACCGCGGTGGAGAACATCGAGGAGCAGATCGCCCTGCCGCAGATGCTTCTGGGGTCGGGCAACCACTTTGCGCTCAGCGTGCAGGGCGACAGCATGATCGAGGCTGGCATTCTGGACGGCGACGTCATCGTGGTGCGTCAGCAGCCCTCGGCCGACAACGGCGACGTGGTGGTCGCCATGATCGACGACGAGGCCACGGTGAAGGCTTTCTATAAGGAAAGCGACCACATTCGCCTTCAGCCGCGCAATGAAACCATGGACCCCATCATCGTAAAGGACTGCGCGATACTCGGCCGCGTGGTTTCCCTGATCCGCAGGATGTAGGAGGACGTCATTCTTGAAGCTGACCAAACGAATCGCACTTGCGCTGGCGGCGTTCACCGCCCTTTCCCTGCTCGCCGGATGCGCTCCGGCGGGAGAGCAGGAACCCCTGCCCACGCTCCCCCCGCTTTCGGCTCCCATTTTTCAGGACCGCGCTCAATTGAGCGCCTTGTACGAACAGGTGCACATTGAGGACAAGCTGGCCGACGTGATCGTCCGGCTTGGGCAGCCCGAAAAAAGGCAGACTGCGAACGGCGAGGAGTACTACGAGTGGAGGAAGGACGGGGCGGGCGTTGCTGCGTCCTTCCGGCTGGATGAAACCGTGCAGGGCAAGGTGATCTACTACGACGACCTGCGCCAGCTGCAGGCCTTAACGGGCGAGGTGGACCTGTCCAACGCCATGCTCATCAAGGCCGGCACGGAGTTCATGTACGCGCAGGCGCTTCTTGGCAACGAAGGGGTGGAGATCGCCTCCTCCTCGCGCGAGGACCAGCAGGGCCGCGTGGTGGTGACCCGGCTGTACACCTGGGTAAATCCGGACGGCTCGCACCTCGACGTGGAGGTTGACGAGCAGGACAAGGTGGTCGAGTGCAAGAGCTACCTCGTGGCGGGGGCTTGACGTCTGCCGCAACCGGTTCCATCGCCCACGCGCAGCGCCTCTCTTCGCCTCAGGCCGCCACAGCCAATGCGTTTGAACAATAGGGTTGGGACTGAACTCGTTTACGCAACAAGCTGGTATGAGTAGGGTTGTTATTCGCGCTCCCGCCAACTTGCTGCATAAACGCAGCGAGCTTGTGTGAGGGACTTACGGCATGGCTGGAAAGTTTTCGATTTTGACTCAAAAATGTAATATCCGCGATGTCCGCATGTCTGATGCTGAACAGGTGCTTGCATCCATGGTCTGCCCGGAAATCGCTTCTATAGCATAGCGGTGGATTTCAGGGTGTTCCTGCCGTATGCGCATATATCGATGTATTGAATAAAGAGTATGACAAAGGAAAATTCAGAACACTTGCGATCGCTGAACGGTAATCCGATATATTCCTTGGATGTGTGATAATAGATGTGCATACATATTTCCCTCGTGCCGAGCTGGGTTATTGGATAGCTATACCCTACAGAAACAAAGGGTATACGACGGAAACAGTCTCCGCCGTTGTCAAATATGGTTTTTACGCTTTGGGTCTAGTTCGCATCCAAGCATATCATTCGATCCACAATCCCGTTTCAGGACGGGTACTCGAAAAAGCCGGAATGGTGTGCGAGGGCATTTTACGTCTCTACAACGGACGTTCGGACGAAAAGATGTATTCTGTAATCAACTCGGATCATTTTCCGGATTGATTATGACCACAAGCGGATCCGATAAGCGGCCTGCTTTCTATACAAAAGGAAGTTGTAACTGCGCAGTTATGGTATGAACTGCGCAGTTTTTGATGTCTGTTTGCTTGTGCAAAATAGCGCTGTTTATAGCTTAGGTGTTGCCGCAGTTGCAGGCAAAAATGCCGCCCGGCCCCCAGGGCCGGACGGCAGCAATAAAGGATGTATGCTTTACAACCGCACGCCAACATCACCGGACGCGCCGGTTGCCTTACGCGCGCATCACGAGCCTCAATGCCGCCCAGACGCCGGCCGATATGTCGTACCGCCGCTGATCACCGCGGTTCGCCGCCCGTTTCATCCAGTTCCGACGAGGTCGTCGCGTCGGCCGGCGTCGCGTGAACCGCGTTTGCCCCGCCCGCGGGCCGCCCGTCGTCCGGGGGCGGCAGGCCGCCTTCCGCAGCCCCTGCGGGCGGCGCCTCCGCGTCGGACGGAACGGCGGTATGGACAAGGCGGGTGAGCAAATCGTCGGCCTGCCCTTTGGGCGAGCGTTCCTTACGGGCGATGGCCAGGGACATCCTCTGTATGAGCTCCTGGTGGCGCTGCTCCTTCTGGGCAATCACACGGTGTAGATGCGCGGCGCGCACCTGAAGCGCCGTGCGACGCCCGGCGTCCTTTTCCTGCAGCACCGCCCGCGAAATATCCGCTAGCAGGGCCTTCTCGTCGCGAACGCTGAGAAAGGGCAGAACCTCCGCCATGGTCTGCGAACCGCCGCGTTCACGCACCTCGCGCAACAGCGCGTGCGCGTCGCGGTAGCCGCGCCCGGCAAGGCCGGTAAAGGCGACAGCCGAGCGCGGCGGGCGCAGCGTATCCACCAGCAAGCGGCCACGTTCGCCGGACATGCCGCGCACGAGAGTCGCCCGCCGCGCGTCCAGCCGCTTTGCGTCCGCGGGCAGCCCGGTCAGGTCGGCCTGCTTCTGCGGGGCGACGGAGGCGACCAGGCGATTTTTGCGCCGGTCCATGCCCAGCTCCATCTGCCCGTACTCGTTGCTCAGCCGGGAGAATGCCTCCGGCTCCCCCTGCACGCGCTTCTCCTGCTCGGCGGGTCGGTAGGTCTCCATGCCCGGACGGCTTTGGTCCTTGCGCGGCTGAACCGTTTTCTGGGTGAGCCGCCGGTAGACGCTGCCCGCCAGGAATCGCTCCTCAACCCCCGCCTCGTACGACGCGCCCGCTTGCTCGGAGTGCGCGCGCAGGGCGAAGGACCCTTCCGCCTTCCGCCGCTTGTCCGCCATATACCCAAGCGGAGCGTCCGGCTTGCCGGCCTCCCGGTCGCCCTTATCGCGCGTTAGATGCGTGCGCATGCAGCCGCCCCCTTCCTATGGGTCCAGCGCGGCGAAGTGTTCGCCAAAGTCTTCGCGGAGCACCACTTTTCCGGCCTTGTGCATCTCCTGGCGCAGGGCCTGCAGCGCGTGCACCATGCCGATGGCCGCACCCTGCTGCGCCGCCAAAAATGCCGCGCCCAGGGCCACGTTGCGGATGTTGGAGCCGGAGAGTTCGAAGGTGGCCGCCAGGTATGCAAGGTCCAGATCGGGCGCGAGCGGCGCGCCCGGCGGGAAGACGCCCTGCCAGATGAGCAGGCGATAACGCTCGTCGGGAAAGGGAAAGTCCACTACGAATTTGATGCGGCGGCGGAACGCGTCGTCGAAATTTTGCAAAAAGTTTGTGGCCAGAATGACGATGCCTTCGAACTCCTCGATCTTTTGCAGCA
The DNA here is from genome assembly GCA_031553225.1 of Eubacteriales bacterium. Taxonomy (GTDB): domain Bacteria; phylum Bacillota; class Clostridia; order Christensenellales; family UBA1750; genus JAVBLU01. The sequence goes on along the minus strand of JAVBLU010000011.1, from coordinate 9,697 downwards.
GATAGGATGACTCGACATTGGCGTAGCGATCGTGCGCATCCTTCACTTCGGTGCGTTTGCCGAAGAGCGCGTCCGCTTCGTCGAAAAACAGGATGGACGAAGAGCGCGCGACCTGGGCGAACACCTCGCTGAGGTTCTGCTCGGTCTCGCCCACGTACTTGCTCACCACCGCGCTCAGGTCCACCTTGTACAGCTCCAGCTGCAGCTCGCGGGCAATCACCTGGGCCGCCATGGTTTTGCCCGTTCCGGGCGGGCCGGAGAACAGCATGGACAGGCCCCGGCCGTAAGGCGTCTTGCCCCGGAAGCCCCAGCCCTCGTATACGATATGGCGGTATTTAACCTGGTCCATGGCCATGCGCAGCACGCGCTTCTGCGGCGGGGGAAGCACCAGATCGTCGAAGCCGTACACCGCACGGACCAAAGTCGCTTTTTTACCCAGGCCGTGGGCAATTTGATCGCGGCAGGCCGAGGTGAGCGTCTGCTCGTCGATGCGCTTGTGCCCCTGCCACAGTGCGCGCGCCTGCGCGTCCGCCACCGCCTGGCGCATTTGGCCGGGCGTGAAGGCGTATTTGTTGGCCAGGGCGGCAACGTCCAGCGGCGCGTGGCGCGCCGGGCGAAGGAACGCCTCCCACAGGAGCAGTCGCTGCATGGGCGTAGGCGGCTCAACGCACACGTTCAGCCGCGCGCAGCCCTGCGGCAGAGAGCCGCGCAGGGGCCGCTCGCTGATGAGAAACAGAACGCGCGCGTACGGCCTAAGCCTGGCGATCAGCGCAAGCAGCCGGGCGTCCGGCACGCCGTCCTCCGCAAGGGCGGCCTCCGCGGCCGTCAGCGCAAGCGCCGCAGGATACAGAAGACACGCCCGCAGCGCCTCGTCCGCCGGCTCGGGCAGCTGGAACAGGCGCGCGGCGTCCGCTTCGACGAGCAGCTGGCCAAGCGCGCCGCAGGCCGTTCGCGCCCGCAGCCGTCTGCCCGCACCCTCCGGTCCATGCAAACAGACTATGGTCGTTTCGTCTGTCTGCGCGCGGGCGGACAGGAAGTCCGCAAGGCCCGGGCCGTCCTCCTCGCCGATGATGGGCTCAGGCGCATCCTCCACCACAACGAGGGCTTCGCCCGGCTCTTCCTGCGCCTGACCGCGCAAAAAACGCAGCACGCGCGGGTGCACGGTCAAAGGGGCGTGCAGGGAGAGCGCGCCGCAGGCAAAAGGGCCGCCCCGCGAAAACAGCAGATGAAGCGTATCTGCGCGGCGCTGCAGGCGGGCGAGCAGCCCTTCGGCCTCCTCGCCGAGCGCGCCATACAGGCGCAGGGCCAGCCTGAGGGTCGGGGCGTCTCCCCCCTCGTCGTCCTGCAGGAAAGCCAAGGCGCGCGCAAGCCGCGCGTCCACCTCCGCCGCGCAGGAGAGCAGCAGCGCGTGGCGGGCAAATCCGTCCAGGTCAAAGGCGGCGCACACGTGGGCAAAGGGGGAAAAGCCCTCCTCCGCGCGCTCCAAAGCCGCCGCCTCCAGGCGCTCGGCCTGCGCAAACGCCTCCCGCGGCGGGATTTCCGGCGCCGACAGCTCCTCCAGCTCCTCGCGCGGCAAAGGCCCGCCGTTCCCAGCGGGGCGGCCCTGCGTTTCGCGCGCCATACCGGCGCACGCACGCACGCGGGCAAGCAGCGCCTGCATCAGCCCGGACAGCACCCGGTCGGCCTCCATCTTTCGCCCCGCTCCTCCCGGCGACATTTTTTGCGCTATATTAATGTAAGAATACCACGAAACGCTGCGCGGCGCAATGCTCATGCCCTTTCCCGCCGCAGCTTCCTGTGATATAGTAGACGAAAAGACCAATATGCTCTTAAAGGGGGAAAAACCATGGAGGAAATAACCGTGCGCGGGGTAAAAATCCCGGTGCTGGTCGTAGACGCCGCGGTGGTCGGCTCGGGCGCAGCCGGCCTGAACGCAGCCGACGAGCTGTTTTCACGGGGCGCATCCGTCGCCATCGTAACGGACAGGCTGGGCGCGGGCACAAGCTTCAACGCGGGTTCCGACAAGCAGACCTATTATAAGCTCACGCTCTCCGGAAGCGAGCCGGACTCCATCAAGGATCTGGCGGACACCTTCCACAAAGGCGGCGCCATGCACGGCGATATCGCTTACGCGCTGGCCGCGCTCTCTGCGCGCAGCTACTTCAAGCTCGTACAGCTGGGCGTGCCCTTCCCCCACAACGAGTGGGGCGAGTACATGGGCTACCGCACAGACCACGACCCGCGCCAGAGGGCCACCTCCGCCGGGCCGCTGACCTCGCGCTTTATGGGCACCATGCTGCAAAAAGCCGTGCAGGAAAAGAACATCCCCATCTATGAAGGGCTGCAGGCGCTGGACGTGCTGGTGGACGGCGGCCGCGCTGTCGGGCTGCTCATGATTGACGAAGGCAATCGCTACGGTCAAAGCGGCCTGCTCGCCGTGGCGGCGGGCTCCCTCATTTGGTGCACGGGCGGCGCTGCAGGCGCGTACCGCGACAGCGTTTTTCCCACCCAGCAGACAGGCGCCATGGGCATACCGCTTCTGCGCGGCGTGGCGGCCGAGAATATCGACCGCTGGCAGTTTGGCCTGGCCTCCACCAAGGTGCGCTGGAACCTCTCCGGCTCGTACCAGCAGGTACTGCCGCGCTACGTGTCCACGGACGAAAACGGCGGCGACGCGCGGGAATTCCTTGACCCGTGGTTTGCCTCGCACGGCGCGACCCTGGACGCCATCTTTCTGAAGGGCTACCAGTGGCCCTTTGACGCGCGCAAGGTGCCCGGCTCCTCGGTGGTGGACCTGGCCGTGTGGGCTGAGACCTCGCGAGGCCGCCGCGTGTTTTTGGACTTTATGAACAACCCGGCCGGCGGCGCGCTTGCATGGGCGCAGGTAGGCAAGGAGGCAAAGGCGTATCTGGACAACTGCGGCTGCTCGCAGGACACGCCCTTTGCGCGGCTGTGGCACATGAATCCGGACGCCGTGCTCTTCTACCGCAACCACGGCATCGACATTGAGACGGAGCTGCTGGAGATCGCCGTGTGCGCGCAGCATACGAACGGCGGGCTGGGCATCGACGCCTGGTGGCGCACAAGCCTGCCCGGCCTGTACGCCGCGGGGGAAACGGCGGGTGCGTTCGGCGTATACCGGCCGGGCGGCTCGGCGCTGAACGAGACGCAGTGCGGATCGCTGCGCGCGGCCATGCACATCGCCGCGCACCCCGTGAAGGCCCCCTCCCTCCCGCCGTCCTGCCTGGAGGCTTCCCTGGCCTGGGCGCAGATGGTGACATCCGGCGGCGGGACGGACGACTGGGACGCCGCGGCCATGCTGAACGCTGCGCGCGGCCGCATGAGCGATCAGGCAGCGCACATCCGCCGCCCGGCGCACTTTGAGCGGCTGCTTGCAGACACGGCGGCGGACTTTGACACCATCCAAAAAGCCCCGAAGGACCCACAGCCCCTTTGCGTCGCCGCACAGCTGCGCGAGGTGCTCGCCTGCCACGCGGCCATGCTGTCGGCCTTTGCCGAGGCGGAGAAGGCATCGCCGGACGGCGGCGCGCTCTCCTGCCCGGGTATGCCCGCGCCGGGCGTTCTGCCCGCGGCGCGCTTCCTGGCCGCGCCGCAGGTGATGCGCACGGTGCTGAACGCGCGGGACGGCCTGTCCGCCTCCACGCAGGCGGTCGCGCCCCGGCCCATGCCCGAGGGCGGCGGATGGTTTGAAACGGTCTGGCGGGATTACCGCGAAGGCCGCGTATTTGGCGACTGAGGAGGAAACGATTATGGTCAAAGCCGTTATGCTCTCCGTCCCGAACAACGGGAGCCTCGCCCGCGTGTTCACCCCCCCCGTGATGGAGCAGCTGCGCGCGCACTACGATTATTTCGATACGCCCATCGGCCCGCACAACGCCGATGAGCACGCCCAGGCTCTTTCCTTAGCCGAAGTGGCCTTTTGTACCTGGGGCATGGCCCAGTTTACCGCAGAGCAGATCAAGGCGTGGATGCCTCGCCTCAAGGCCGTGTTCTACGCAGCGGGCAGCGTTCAGTACTTTGCGGAGCCCTTCCTGCAGGCAGGCGTGCGCGTTTTTTCGGCCTGGGGGGCCAATGCCGTGCCCGTGGCGCAGGTGACGGCCGCGCAGATCATTCTGGCGAACAAGGGCTTTTTTCAAAACGCCGCGGCCTGCCGCAAGGGCTACCAGGAAGGCCGGAAAATTTCCGGCACCTTCCCGGGCAACTACAGCGTGAAGGTGGGCCTTTTGGGCGCGGGGATGATCGGCCGGATGGTGATCGCCAACCTGCAAAAGCTGATGGAGCGTCCGGGCGACTTCGAGATTCTGGTGTTCGACCCTTATCTCAGCGAGGAAAGCGCTACAAAGCTGGGCGTGCGCAAGGCCTCTCTGGCCGAGGTGTTTGAGAGCTGCCAGACGGTATCCAACCACCTGGCGAACAAAGAGGAGATCGCGCACATCGTCAATTACGACGTGCTGCGCCTGATGCCGGACAACGGCACGTTTATCAACACCGGCCGCGGCCGCCAGGTGAGCGAGGCCGACCTGTACCGCGCGCTGAGCGAACAGCCGGGCCGCGCCGCGGTGCTGGACGTGACCGACCCCGAGCCTCCGGACGTGGCGGCCAACCCGCTCTTTCAGCTGCCCAACGTGTACCTAACGCCCCACACCGCCGGCAGCATCACCAAGGAATGCGCGCGCCAGGCGCTGTTCATGCTGGACGAATGCGCCGCGCTGTGCGCGGGCGAGCCCGTACGTTTCGAGGTGTCCCTCGCCATGCTCTCCACCATGGCGTAGCGCGCCGCAGGGAGTCCCTCGCCGAGGGGCTCCCTTCCGTTTTTTCGCGGCACGGCGCACGGCCGGCAACAAGGCTGCGGCGACGCCGAGGGCGACGCGGCCGTTCACCTTCCGGGAAAAGAATACGATCATATAAGCTGATACGAAAAGGTGTGTACGGGAGGGAAACTCATGCTGCCCAAAGGCTCGCGTCCGTTTGATATGCTGGGTTTGGGCGAGGTGATGCTGCGCCTGTCGCCGCCCGACAAGGAACGCCTGGCGCTGGGCGATGTGCTGGAGAAGAAGGCCGGAGGCTCGGAGCTGAACGTGATGTGCGGCCTGACGCAGCTGGGGCTGCGCTCGGGCATCATCACCAAGCTGCCCGACAACGCTATGGGCGTGTTCGTAAAAAACCGCGTGCGCTTTGCAGGGGTAAGCGACGATTACCTCATCTTCGACCGTTCCCCGACCGCGCGGCTGGGCATCTACTACTACGAGATGGGCGCGTATCCGCGCAAGTCCAGCGTGCTGTACGACCGGGGGAACTCCTCCTTCACCACGCTGAGCATGAGCGAGCTGCCCGCGGGCATCGGCGGCCAGGCGCGGGGCTTTCACGTCAGCGGCATCACCCTTGGCCTGGGCGACCGCTCGCGCCTGCTGACGCTGGATCTGCTGCACGCCTTCAAACGCGGCGGAGCGTTCATTTCCTTCGACGTGAACTACCGCGCCGGGCTGTGGAGCGAGGACGCGGCGCGGGGCGCCCTGCGCGACGTGCTGCCCCTGGTGGATGCGCTGTTCGTCTCGGAGGAGACCTCCCGCCGTATGATGGGCATGACCGGTACACCCGAGGAGCTTGCGCGGCGCTACCGCGAGGAATACGGCTGCTCATTGGTTGGGCTAACCATGCGACAAGCGCTCTCGCCCGTGCGCCAGAACTGGAGCTCGCTGATCTATGACGCCGCCACGGACACGGCCTATGAGGAGGCCCCCTACGTGGACATCGAGGTAGTGGACCGCGTGGGTTCGGGCGACGCCTACGTCTCCGGCGTGCTCGTCGGGCTGTGCCTGGGCCTGCCGCTTCCGGAGATGCTGGAGATCGGCAACGCCATGGCCGCCATCAAGAACACCATCTACGGCGACATGCCGGGCTGCGACCTCCGCGACGTGCGGGGCGTGATCGCCGCCCACAAGGGCGAGAACCCTTCCGAGATGAACCGCTGACGCCTCTCGCCCGCCAAAAAGCCCGCCGAAGAGCCCTGCGGCGCAGGCTCCAGGCGGGCCTATTTTTGTTTTTTGTCCTTTGGGCGCGGACGTGCGACGCCCGCGCGGGCGACTTTGATGAGCGGACCATCCCGCCGGCGGATGTCCCGGCCTGCAAGAGCCGCCGCTATCTCACGCGAACGCGGATGCGGAAGGACAAACCGTACGCGGCGTCCACGAGCAGGTACGTGGTGCCCGGGCCTACGGCCACTAGCTGACCGTGGCTGATGGCGGCCACGCTGTCGTCCTCCACGGAGAAGATGAGCAAGCTGTCCAGCACCGTGCTGCCCGCCTGGATGCGCGACAGGCTGTAGCCCGTTCCGCCCATGGAGAGCGTCTTACTGCCGCCGTTGCGCAGGCGCGACACGCGCCCCGAAGACAGGATGGACACAGGCACCTCATAGTCGCGCAGCTCGTAGCTTACGCTGGCCATGTCGCCGTACGTGTTGAGCAGCCTCACAGCCGATCCGGAGGTGAGCGTTCGGCCGCCGGATTTGACGCGCGAGGTGGTCACGCGATAGTCCTGCGTAAACGCGGCTGTCTCCAGTATGTACCAGCCGCTTGTCGTGGGGGTGAAGGCGTCCGTCATGCCGTTTGACGACACGCGCAGCAAGGTCTTTTCGTCGTCGTTTTCGTCCATAGCGAGCAGGGCGTAGATGGGCGGCGCGCCGCTCTTGCCCAGGTTGGACACGCGATAGGTGCTGCCGGCCTCGTAGTACGCGGACATCATGCCGGAGCCGTCCGTCGCCATATCACCCACGGTGACCCAGTTAAAGTCGCCCGTGCGGCGCAAAAGCCCGGTGACCGCGTTGCGCAGGGGGGCGGCGTTGATCATGGGCGCGCTGGTGTGCGTGGGCGAGAGACTGCCGGCGGCTGGCGACGTGGACATGGGCCGCCCCGCCGCGGAGTACATGCCGCTGCCCGACCCCGAGCCGGCGCCCGTCCCGGCCGCACCCGTCGTACCCGTTGTGCCGCGCGCGGGCGTGGGCGTCACCTTGGGCGTTGGGGTGGGGGTGGTTTGGGGCGGCGGCGTGGGCAGCATGGACGTTGGGGTGGCCGTAGCCTTGGGCGTGGGCGTAACGACCGGACTGGCCACGGTTACGCGGATGGGAATCTCCTTTTCTCCCGCCACGTTCGTTACGTGGATGGTGGCCGTGTACACGCCCGTGGGCAGGCCCGGGCTGATGATGAGCTTTGTGTAGTCCGGCGACAGGGAGATGAGCCAGGCGGTGGAATCCACCCACGCCAGCTGCTGCTCCAGCGACCCGCCGATATTGAGCGGCGTCTCGGTACGCTCGTAACCAAACGCCAGGGCGACGGGGTTTTGTATGCTGATGGTGGGCGCGGTGGGCGCTTCTTTCACCACCACCTTCAGATCGAAGGTGGTGTCGCCCGAGCGGTTGCTGGCCTTCACGCTTAAATAGTACGTGCCGATGGTGAGGCCCGCGTCGATGTGAACCACCTCGCGGGAGGAATCCCACTTCGCCTTGCCTCCAAGGTTCTTGGGCAGGGTGACGTTCATGCTCGTATAGCTCACCAGCTGCAGCGGCAGGTCAAAACCGGCGTACCCAACGTACAACTCGTACGTGTCGCCGAACGGCCAGGCCAGCTGCGGGGGCTTGCCGCCCTCGGTGACGATAAAGGTATAGGTCTTCTTCTCCAGGTTCGAGGGATCGTTGTAGGCGGTTACCACAAACTCGTACTCGCCAACGCCCAGGCCGCTGTGGATACGCACGGTCTGCGGGCTTTGCCCCTGCGTGTACAAAAAGTTGGTGCTGCCGTCGAAGCTCGTCATGTTTACGGTGGGCGTGGGCACGCCCGTCACCGTGATGCCGGTGAGCGTGTTGTCGCTGTAGCCGTCCACCAGAGTAAAGCGGTTGTTGGCCGGGCCGGCGATGACCGGCTTGCCCACCGGGTTCACGATGAGCTGATAGGTGGCCGTAGCCACGCCCGCCATGTTCGTGGCGGTGATGTTCATGCTGAAGGTGCCCTTCTTCAGTCCGGCGTCCACCTTCACCTTGCGCTCGGCGTTATCCCAGTAGATGAGGGGCGTGGCCGGGGACACGGCGAACAGGATGGTGGGCTCGGGAGCCCCTTCTATGTTGATGGGCAGGGCGAAGGCGTCGTAATTCTCGTACGCAAAAAACTGCGTTGTGGTCGTTCGGAACACGGGTTTGTAGGTTTGGCCGATGGCCTGCACGGTGATGACCACGGTCTTGGCAGCCGTTTCGCTGTTGCCGTAGTGCGCGGTCATGGCGAGGTTGTACACGCCGGCCGGCAGCGACTTTTTGATGTACAGCGTGTTGCTCTGCCAGGTGATGAACTGGGTAGGGTCAACGCTGACGCCGGGCGCAAGGCCGGTTACGTTGATGGTGAAGCTGTCCAGCGGAAGGTCGATGGCGGGGTTCGTGTCCGAGGTGACCGGGCAGGGGATGCTCCGGTCGGCGTAGGTGCTCTCCTGCAGCACCAGATCGCTTTGCTGGGGCTTAATGAGCGGCGGCTTTTCCCGCATGATGAGCTCATAGGTGACCTCGTTCCCTTCCGTCGCGCCGTTCACGGCTTTCAGCTTGAAGGAGTAGGTGCCGCTCACCATGCCCTCGTTGAGCACCATGGCGCGCGTGACGGGGTCGTAGTGCAGGTACGAGGTGATTACGCTGCCGCCGGTGAGGACGGGGGTGACCGTCACGCCGGTAATGACGCCCGTAAAGGCAAGCCCGGGCAGAGGACCGGAAGCGTAGCCCAAAACGAGCGTCGTGCCGGTGGCGGAGGCCGTGATGCCCGGCTTTTCCTGCACGGTGACGCTGATGGGCTGCGCGACGGACAGATCAAGCGATGTGCCGGAAGCGTCCAGGTAGGTGGCCGTGGCGTAAATAGACACCTGGTAGCTGCCGTACGGCAGGCCGGCGGCGATGGTCAGCTGCCCGGCGGCGATGGAGGCAAAGCCGGTCTGGCTCTGGCCCACGGGATACTCCACGCCCGTGGTGGCCGTAGCCGGCATAACGGAAAACCCGATGCTGCGGTCAGTGTAGCCTTCGATGAGCGTGATGCTGGCGTCGGACGGGTTGCTCAGCGTAATGACGGGCGGAAGCTCGCCCTCGGCACGCGCGGCCGCATAGCCCCCCGGCGGCAGGCCCGGGCCGAGCAGCCCGCCCAGCGCAAGCACCGCGCAGGCAACCAGGCATAAAATACGCTTCAAGATCCACCACGCTCCCAACCGATAAAGACAACAATTCCCCATCTATATCGGTCGTTTTTTCCTCTCACTTAAGGGGAGAAAACGCGCGTTGCCGCCGAAAAAAGGACCGGGCAACGCCCGGCGGGGTGTGCGCGACGGACGACGGTGCCGGTGCGGCACGCCGCGGCGGGGCCCGTGGCCGCGGGCCGTCATCCGCGCGGCGAAAGCGCCGCGCAGGCTCAAGAGCCGCGCGGCGTAAACCGTGATCCGGGCGTGTGCGCAGGCCTGTCTAAGCCTTAGGGTGTGCCCGGCAGGCTCGTATCCGTGCCCGGCAGACTCGTGTCCGTGCCCGGCAGGCTCGTGTCCGTGCCCGGCAGGCTCGTGTCCGTGCCCGGCAGGCTCGTATCCGTGCCCGGCAGGCTCGTCTCCGTGCCCAGCAGCCTCGAGACCGAGCCCTCAAGCCTCGACACCGACACCACCAGCGACAAAA